>JADYXR010000133.1 GCA_021772095.1 Candidatus Obscuribacter sp.
ATACCGCCCAAAGTTTTCATCGCCAACATCGCGACCGGATGCGTGCTTCCCATCATGGCGACTGTCTCTCGAAGCAGGCGCTCCGACTTTGCAAAGTCGCCGTTTTCGAGCGCAATCATCGCGAACGAAAAATTGCGATTGCCTTCTCGGATCGTGTCTTCGTTCATTGTTTGCTAACAAGGTCCATTACGGTCATGCCTTTTCTAACTCTCTCTAATCGCTTTTGCGCTGCCGGAATTTGCAGATAATAAGGCCGCATCTTGGCTGGCACAAGAATTTTTCTCCACATCAACTCACGAACAATCGGCAAATGATCGATTCCAAATTTGCCCATGAAGAGCAAATCCAATTGCAAACCGTTCTGCAATTCCTTCAGTAGTTGCACAAGACCTCTGAGATAAACAACATCTTTAGTGAAGCCACCGGAACGATAAACCCGCATGGTGACAGTGAAAGCAAGGTCGTGGTGAAATTCGTACTTATTCACGAGCCGATTAAAAACTTCGACAAAATCCGCGCCATCGATAAGCCAGCTCACGGCAAGAACTCGCGCCGCGAGTGTGCGCATCCGACGATTACTCAATCCGCCGACGAAAAATTCAGCAAGCACAGCAAGCGACTCCTGGAGCTGATCGTAGCCCGGCAAGCCGGCGCTCAATTGTTTAAACGGCTGCAAATTACCGTTGTAGTTGGTCAGAATATGCGTGCCAACTTCGTGACTGAGCAGCGCTTCGGCGCGCCCTTCGAAAATTTTTCTGCCTTTGCCGATTAACAAATTACCTTGCGAAACCAGCACCCCGGGCACATCATCACGCACCTCGACTCGGCTGCTTAGATCAGGACATTGCGTTCGATAATAAGAAAGTTCTGTTTCTGCGCGCGCGGCGAATTCTTCGGCCGTGAGAAGATGTTTGATCGATTCGCCTTTACTTCGCTCCGGAAACTTCACAAGAATCTCTTCAGCTAGCGCGACCAGCTCTGCATCCGGTCCATCGTAAAGTTGCAAACTCGAATAAAGAAATCTTCGCGATCCGCGTTCTGCCACCATCGTGATCCGGCTGTCGATGTCTTGCTGCTGATCGCGAAAAAGTTGCGACAACGTTGGATCTTCGATCCGCTCTACAGGCGCTTTGTACAGCTGTCTCTTCAACGTCACCGGATCGAACGGAATGGAATGATATGCGAATTCCGGCATTTTTTGAAATCGTTTCTTTTTAAATTCCTCAAACGCTTCGCCAGTATTTGTCGGCGTCACCAACAGGAGGAAGTCAACGATGTTGCCTACCTCAGCGATGATTCGGTCGATTTGCCACACCGAATGTACGATGCTGCGACGACCGAGTGACATGTAGTTTGGTGGGCAGATAGTCGTTTCTTTTTTCAGAAATTCAAAAAATACTTTTTCAAGAACAGTGGTGACGCGCGTGTCGAGTTCCTTCAAGATAGCCGGGAAATGGCTCTTCTTCGCGGCATCTCGATAAATCGGAGCCACTTCGATACCGATCAAATGAATGTTATTTGCGGTCGCTATCTCACTTGGAATAATCGATCGCAATCCGGGCGGTGCCACTTTGTCGACAGCATTCATGGTCACGACACTTTCACGATCCGAAACTTTCAAGAGACTGAGCTGCTTGGCGAGAATCTGCATGTAAGATTGAACAGACTGCGATTTTAAATGATGGATACGAAACGCAGGCCGACCGAGCGGATTGTTATCGTCGATGGCAACATCAGGACCGCTCCAGATTTCCACAATCAGAAACGTTCCGAAGCAGGCGGTCAATTCGCCGGCAACCTTCTGGAGAAGCGTGGACAAGCCGTCATATTCGTTTTTCTTGGCGGTCGCCAGCAGAAACGAGGAGCTCCCGGCGACTAGCTTGTCGGTTCCCCAATCGTCCCATTGCGTTCGCTGACGATAAACACAGATATACGGCAACTGCTGTTCAATGAGAATCTGTCCGCGGGGCGGCACCTTGCGCCTGAGCTTTCTCCCCTCGCGTAACACATCGATGGCTTCATCGATGAATTCCTTGGTGATTAATGACTTCTCGCCGGACAAAGGTCATCCCCGGACTATCTCGATTGAATTGTACCCGCAGGAAGCGCTCACTACGACCCCGACGCTGAAGACTATCCACACCGGACAGACTCTACCGGGGTATGTTATCAGAATGTCAGGAGTTGAAACGAAAGCCAAGGCAAAAGACAACCCACTTGGCGGATGAAAACTGGCTGAAAAATGATATATGATAAATCGACTTCCTGGAGACTAGAGCGTTGGCACTATCAACACTTGTCGTTTGTGACGCGGGCAAAGAAAAACAAGCTCAGATTGAAGCGCTGGTCGGCGCCAATCAGTCGATGTCGTTGTTAGGTACTACATCTACCCAAGACAGTATCGAAAAGATTCGCGAAACGGAACCCAAGCTTGTCTGGATTGAATTGACTCCAAATCCGGAACAGGTGATCAAACTTTTGAGCGTGCTGAAGACTCAATTCCCAAGCGTTTACTACCTTGTAAGCAACGATGAATTGAATGGTGCGCTCGTTAAAACGTCCATGCAAATGGGTGCGGTAGATTTTCTGGATTCCAAAACATGGAATGACCAGCTGCCTGATGTGATCACGCGCATAATGTCTAAGGAAGCTGCACAAGCCGAAGCGGATGCAAAACTAGAAGCAGAACGCACTAGAGTTCGAGAAACTTTGGAGATGCAAAAAGCTCAGCATCCGACCGTCAGCAAAACAAATTTGTCTTCGATGAAGCGCATGGTAACTGACTCTAAGGAAATCGAGTCACGAGCGGTCATGAATTTCGCGATGATTATAGTTGTTGTGATTCTTGCAGCAGGCGCATTTTTTGTTTTCCGCGGTCATTAGGCCTTCGCCCTATTTAACCGGCTTCTTCGCAAAACGAGCTTCAAGCTGCTTGGCCGCATCAGCCTTGTTGGTGCCTTTGAGAAACGTCGAATATAGTTTCACGCAATTATTTAGATCAGCGCCACCACTTCCAGGATGCAGCTCGCGCGCTTTCAGTGCTAGTTTATAACACTGATCTGCTTTATCCACGCGCCCTGCGCTGTCATGTATTGCGGCAAGGCGCTCGAACGCGACTCCACTTTTCGCTTCTGTCGGTCCGCCCAGATCGATTACGGTTTGGTACGCAGGCGCGGCCAATTTCGGCTTGCCGAGCTGTTCGTAGAGGCTGGCCAGCATCAATCTGCTTTTGATAACTCTGCCACTGTTTTTGCCAAAGGCTGTTTCACGAATTGAAATCACCTTTTGCATAAGAGGAATGGACTCGTCCCTGGCGCTCGTTTTAGCTTTGCATTCCGCCAGACCAGCCAGCGTGTCAGCGAGGTCCGGATGATTCGGGGCAGCAACCTCGCGGACTTCTTTGGTTTTTTCGTAGTGCTTGATCGCGGTTGCATATCGTCCGGTCTTGCGATAAAGATTACCGAGGTATTGATTGCCGACGGCGGCTTCGAGACTCTTTTCGCCGAACGCCTCTTTGTAATTTTTCTCCGCTTCGAGAAAGTACCCTTCCGCCTGGCTTGATTCCTTTTTCTTCTCGTAAAGCAATCCAAGATTGATCAAACTCTTGGTGTACTCACCGTATTTTGGTGACTTCGAGAGCTTTGCGGTTTCCATCGCTGCTTTCAATTGTTTCTCGGCTTCGGCAAAATTATTGTTGTCCAGAGCGGCGAGACCGGCGCGCGTGCTCTCGACGAATTGTTGTTCCGACGCGGCCAAACTGGGCTCACCGACGGGCAAACAAATGGCGGTAAAAATGACGGCGACAGAAATAATTCGTCTCGAGTTGCTCGACAAAATCTCCCCTTTGGAGACGCTTTTCTAAACTTAGACCCCAATCGCTCCAGTCCAAATATACCTGATGATCAAAAACTGTGTGAATGCACAGGCTGACGATTTTCACTTGACAAGCAGGCTGAATGGGCGTACAGTTTGGTTCGGTCGTTCAGATATTTATTGTCAAAAACGACTACCGAGCTAAAAACCCCCCGACCCTTTATCAGATCAAATCTTACTAATCATATTTCCGCGTAAGCGGAGAGCTCGGTTCTAGCGCACCATATATGGCATCACGCCATTTATGTTGTGTTTGTTCTGCTTTGCTGATTGTGCCCGGCACTGTTTGCAAAGCGGCTCACTCTTTGCCGTAGAGGAACCTGCAGCAATGCCTACATCAGATCTATACGAGCACTACCGATACTATAATCGCCCAGAAACAGACTTCGAAAAAAAGTTGGCAGCGGATCGCTTGTCGAAATATTTCGAGGTCAAACGTTTCAGCCCATCCACACGCGACCGAACCAAAGCCGCTGCTGTAGCGGAAATCCTTGGTCGCTGCAACTTCCAATTCAAGAATGTCGTTGACACCGAATTTTATTTTCTGGAGTCAATTCGCATTTTCAAAAGCATAAACCTCGAAGTGAAAGCGGCGCAAGTCGCTGTTCAACTTGCCATGTTCTATCTCACAGAAGATAGACAGCAAGAGGCACAAGAGATGCTGACCTATTACGAGTCTCAGCAATTAAGGCACTTTGGCGAAGGACATTTTCAATCGCAAAACGCAAGTGAGATGTGCGTGACTGTGCAAGAGAAAAGAGACGACGCTGTAGTTGGAATGTCCGGAACGATGAGCTACGTGGCGTCTTAGCTACTCATAAGAAGTGCCGTATCGCCTATGACGAAATTATTCGACGATTGGCTTGAGCGCTTTAATGATGCCCGAGATTTTCCCCTGCGCTGACGCACGCATGTGCGCGGCTTCATCGTCTCGTCCGATCTCCTCCAGCAGCGCGGCATAACGTTGGATAAGATAAACTCCTTCCGGATCAGCTGGTCCGGCGACGTTTTTTCTTATCCTGATCGCGCGTACATATAAAGCTTCGGCGTCTTGAAAATTTCCGAGTTCATGCAAGGTGTCAGCAAGCTGACCGGCTACGTGACCGGCTTCTTCGCTTTCTGCGCCCGACAATTTTTCTAGAATTTTCAACACCATCCGACTCAACTGTTCGGCGTCTGCAAATCGTTCATTCTCAAAATAATAGGATGCGAGATTTTGGAGTCCTTCTGCGTAACGCTGATGAAAAGCGCCGTATCGTAATTTGCGAACATCGAGTGCTTGTTGCAGCAGCGGCTCGGCGTCATTCACGCGTCCCTGCCTCTGGCGTAAATCAGCCAGCATTTCACGAGCAAGAAAGCGGCGCTTGTCATTGGGTTCGAGCTCATCGGCCATGGTCATGGCTTGATGCAAATGCGTTTCAGCTGTATCCAGTTCAGCTGAATCTGCAGCTCGCTGCGCTTCCAATATGTGCTGTTCCCATGACGTCATGATCGTCTCCAGGTGTTCTCTTTGTCGCACATTATAGCGGAGGATGGCTCCTAATTTGACCGCACGAGGCGTATCATATTCATGTGTACTGCAAACCGTCGATGGAGTTTAAAGACCATGGCCCGCACGAAACGCCAAACCAAGCTCACTTTGAAGCATGCCACCAGGCGCATGCAGGACGGCAACCAATTAGCGGAATTCGGTCCCGGTCTGGCATTGCTTTTTTTATCGGCATTCATTCCACTGGTCCTGCTGATCGCCGTGGCAGTCAATTATGGTGCCGCATACACACTCAACAATCTGCAAGTGCGAGAAGCTGTAGTCAGTAAGCGCTCGGAAGTGGAGAGCGCGACGGGCAACGTCAAGAAGCTCATTCCGGAGCGATGGAAGGCAGCAGGTTTTGGTCAATTCGCTAATTTGTCTCAGGACCCGTCGACTGAAGTTTCGTACAAAGAGGGTTTGACTGATAGTGAAGGCAGAAAAGACATGATCGTTCGGGTCATAACTACGGTTAAGCCCAAACCATTGCTTCCCAATATGCCATTTATTGCGGGAATCCCTGGACTGACTTCAGAAGCTGTTTTCATTTTTGACAATCAAGCGGTTATCGAAAATCCTGATGACGGACAGCCGGGCGCCTGATCGGTAGCCCTTTTCCGCGGATCGATTCTGGCTGCCGAACGGCTAAAAGAAATCTATCCATAATAAGTTCAGATTAATCCTGTTGACTTCCCCTAATTTGTTCACGCATCTCGTTATACAATCACTACCGAGCGAGTCGGTTTCCAGTGAAACAACGGAGTTAGAAAATGCGTAAGGCTGGCAAGAGAAATCAAAAAGGTCAAGTATTCATCGAAGTACTTTGCGGCATGTTCATCCTGATTCCAATCGCCCTCGCCGCGCTCGACATGATGGTTCTAGTCCTCGGCAATTCCGCCAACGATTCACTGGCGAAGAATTGCGCAAGAGCAGCAGCTAACGAGCAGAGCGCAGACAAAGCCAAACAGGCGGCCATGCAAGTGATCAACGAATTTCCAGCTTCACCACTGGTCGAAAAAGTTGTACTCGACCAATCGAAAATGACCTACGATGCCAAAGAAGAAGTGACTGTCGAAACCATCATCACTGTTCGCATCCCGGTTGTTTTCCCTGCTATGCCCAGCACAATGGATTTCAGAGCTCGTGCGACAGAACCAGTAGTTGGCGTTTCAGCCGCGCCGGACCAAACCCTGTCGCCTTTCTAATTTCTGGCTCCGATAGCTTCGAAACTCCTAGAAACGGTCCGGCTTCGGACCGTTTTTTTTCTGATGTCTTTATTCTGCGCTGTTTAGATTCTGCGCTGTTTTGCCCACGTCACGACAATCGTTTGTTTTGGCACGCTCGTTATCAATCGGATTCTTCAATTCAATTCGAAGTTCGCGTATCGGAATTTTTTCGATGGTTTAAAATTAGGAGCTTGAATCAATTGGTCTAAACTATTTGACAATCGTTGGTTTCGAGATTGTGAACCAAGTTAAATAATCGATTGGATTGAATGTCGGGTGATCCTAATTTGTTGGCACCACCCGTAAAACTTTTCAACACAACAACGTTTTTTGCGATAGGTCTGAAGTTAATAAATGAAAAAATCAATTCGAAACAAAAAAGGCGTAGCTCTTGGATTGGCTGCAGCTCTAACTTTCGCACTTCTTATATTAGCGGTGGGATTTTTTATGATCTCACTCTACTTCGGCGGATCACGTGAAACTCGCAATGCCACCGATGCTGGTGCCCTCAATGTAGGCAAGAAAAGTTTGACAGTAACGGTCAAGTCGCAAGGCGGCGATGAGGACCAGTACAAGGATGTCGCGGATGCCAACGGCGAATTTGGATTAACGAATATCGACCGGGTGTGGGGCAAAGCACTTTGGACGGCTATCAATGCGCAGGATATAAAAGAAGCAGGCAAGGAAACAGGCTCCACAAGCTCACATGCATCTGCAATGTTTCAAGCCGCAGAAAATATCAGCGATCGTCTTGCAGATAAACTGAACGATCCTGCCAATCTTTATCCATTGTTCAATGAAGTAGCTCAAGTCAATAACGTTCGCATGCTTGGTAAAAGCGCTAAGGATAAGGCTCTTGAAGGAGCGGGTTGGAAAACCTCTTTGCTTGAACGTGGACAGGAAAGCAACGTTGTAATTGAGAACAGCCAATTACCGAGTAATGTCAATTTGAGTCAGCTGCAAACCGTAACTGACAAAGGCGGCAACAAGTGTATGCCCGGATACAAAGGCATTAACATGTATGGCCGCGATTACTGGTTTGTCCCTTATAAATACAACGAACGTCCACGTCTTGAATCACGTAATCACTTCGAAGCCAATACAGTAGTCGCGCAAGCCCTGTCCGGCTGGGCAAAACCAGTTCCTAATACTTTCTCGGTCGAGTCGCATACGCAAGCGGGTTCACCTGCGGATCAAAAAGCAACCGCAGTAGTCAAAGCAAACCCAATGAAGACCTTCAAGATGCGCCTCCCGCATGCTTACATCCGTTTGAAGTTTCCTAAGAACACGGCGAAATGGTATCTCAATTATCCGGTGCCACCATTTGCGTACTACACAACAAACTACGATTACGGTCCATCGTCGGAAACTCAATTCAAGAATTTTTACGTTCCTGCTTGTGGCGCCGGGCAAGCAACCGTATCGCTTGCTAATGAATACATTCCCAACACTGTATTCAACTGTCTTTTTCCCATCGCCACAGCAGTTCCACAGCCTTCGTGGGTCGGCGTCAAGAATGCTCTCGTACAACGCGGCCGAGAAATCGATCCCACATTCAATGATGTGAAATTAGCTGCGATCTTGAACACTGCAACTTTGAATATGGGCGACACATTTTATATCGTTCCCGATCCAACCGGAACCACGCTGCTCTGTGTCAGCGCAAGCAATGTGGAAAACGTTGCTCCGTGGATCAGCGGCAAGCAAAATGCATCGCCCGACAGTGACGCGGAAGACTTCGACGAATTCTGGCCGCCATATACTTATCCCAACACCGTTCAATCGTGGACATTGGAATGTGGCTCACTGACTCAACCTGCAGGCACCGGCGTTTTTTCATTCACCGACGCCGATGGCACCATCGAATGGAGACGAGGCACCGGATATGATGGCTTCCTCGGTGAGATCACGGTAAAGCGAACTACCAATATTCGCCTTTATGGTGTGTGCAGCTGTTTGTTCTAACCCGTAGACGACATCCCTGCGAAAGCCATCTGGTCTATATTACACAGGTGTAACGATAACCTTAGATTATTGAATCGCCGCTGCTTTTAGTGGCTATCTTTATCTAGCGCTTAGATCAGTGAGGAAGTTCATATGACAACCGCCGTAAGAAGCAAGCATCTCAAAGAAGGCCAGGACAAGCAGCCACTTTCAAAAGAAGAGTTGCAGAAAATGGACGCTTACTGGAGAGCGGCTAACTATCTGGCTGTCGGTCAGATCTATTTGATGGACAATCCGCTGCTGAAGGAACCGCTAACGCTCGAGCACATCAAACCCAGACTGCTCGGTCACTGGGGAACCACCCCAGGACTTAACTTCATCTATGTGCACTTGAACAGAATGATCAAAAAACATGATCTGAACATGCTGTTCATCACAGGTCCGGGTCACGGTGGTCCAGCTCTTGTAGCCAATACTTACCTCGAGGGCAGTTGGACTGACACCTATCATTCAGTCAGACAAGATGAAGAGGGAATGCAACAACTGTTCAAGCAGTTTTCATTTCCTGGAGGAATTCCCAGTCACGTTGCAGCAGAAGTGCCTGGTTCGATGCACGAAGGTGGCGAACTGGGATACTCACTTGCACACGCTTATGGAGCCGTTCTCGATAACAAGGATTTGATTGCTGCCTGCATCGTCGGTGATGGTGAAGCAGAAACCGGTCCACTTGCAGCGAGCTGGCACTCGAATAAATTCGTCAATCCAAAAGTGGACGGAATAGTTCTTCCGATTCTGCATTTGAACGGATACAAAATCGCAAATCCAACCGTCCTCGCGAGAATCAGCAGAGAGGAGCAGGTGAATTTGTTCCGTGGTTATGGATACGAGCCATACTTCGTAGTTGGCGACGACCCAGAACAAATGCACCAACTAATGGCTTCGACACTAGATATGGTGCTCGCAGAAATTCAGAAAATTCAAAAGAATGCCGAGTCCGAAAAATTCGAGCGTCCACTTTATCCGATGATTATTCTGGAATCGCCCAAGGGATGGACCGGGCCGAAAGTGGTTGACGGCATCAAAATTGAAGGCACTTATCGGGCTCACCAGGTGCCTCTGTCTGGTCTGGCTGAGAATCCTGAACACGTCAAACAATTAGAACAATGGATGAAGAGTTACAAACCGGAAGAACTCTTTGATGAAAACGGCAAGCTGAAAAAACAATACGCCGAATTGGCGCCCGAAGGCAATCGCCGCATGGGCTCTAATCCTCACACCAATGGTGGACTCGTACTGCGCGATCTGCGACTGCCTGATTTCAAAAATTATGCCGTCGATGTCACTACCCCTGGTGCAACCGATGTAGAAACGACCAAAGTCCTCGGTGAATTTCTGCGCGAAGTCGTCACCGCAAACCCGCACAACTTCCGCGTTGTCGGTCCGGACGAAACAAAATCAAATCGACTTGGCCCAGTTTTAGAAGTCACTGATCGAGTGTTCATGGGCGAAATTTTGCCCACTGATGATGGACAAGCACCAACCGGCCGGGTGATGGAAATTCTCAGCGAACACCTCTGCCAGGGCTGGCTGGAAGGCTATTTGCTTACCGGGCGACATGGCTTCTTCTCATGCTACGAAGCGTTTATCCACATCATCGATTCGATGTTCAATCAACATGCGAAGTGGCTGAAGGTCACGCGTGAAATTCCATGGCGCCGCCCAATTGCGTCGTTAAACTACCTATTGAGTTCGCACGTTTGGCGGCAAGACCACAACGGTTTCAGTCACCAGGACCCTGGTTTCATCGACCATGCCGTCAATAAAAAAGCTGAGATTATTCGGGTGTATCTGCCACCAGATGCAAACACATTGTTATGCGTCTCCGATCTTTGCCTCAGAAGCCGTAACCAGATCAACATCATCGTTGCCGGTAAACAACCGGCTCCACAATGGTTGAGCATGGATGCCGCAATTAAACACTGTGCCGAAGGGATCGGAATTTGGGATTGGGCGAGCACGGATCATGATGGTGATCCTGATGTTGTAATGGCATGCTGCGGTGACGTACCGACACTGGAGACGCTCGCGGCCGTGGACATATTGCGGCAGAATGTTCCGGATCTAAAAATTCGCGTGATCAACGTTGTCGATTTGATGACACTGCAACCGAAATCAGAACATCCACACGGTCTGACCGATCACGAATTTGATGCGATATTCACAACGGATAAACCAATCATCTTCGCCTATCATGGCTATCCATGGCTGATCCACAGACTGACGTATCGAAGAAATAACCACGAGAATCTGCACGTTCGTGGCTACAAAGAAGAAGGCACCACGACTACTCCATTCGATATGGTCGTAATGAACGATCTCGATCGATACCATCTCGCTCAAGACGTGATCGATCGCGTTCCGAAATTGCAAACCCGCGCCGCCAGGGCACGACAGCTAGTGCGCGGCAAACTGATCGATCACAAACAATACATCGAAAAACATGGGATCGATATGCCTGAAGTTAGCGAATGGAAGTGGCCGTACTAATTTCGGCTGCACGCAGCCTACTTTAAATCACATCGGCAAAATAAAAAATCGGCAGCATTCAAATGCGAATGCTGCCGTTCCTTATGCAGTTAATTTGAACTTCAGCGTTCCCACCTTATGGTCGAATACCGAAGTTATCCAATACCGAACTTATCGACTAACGATCATTTTGGTTCTTGCAGCTCGACCGTCCGATGCCGGTGCGACTTCAACTTGAACATTCGGATTCGTAGCAGTTGACACTGAAGGACGATGTTCCGGTGCAGTCAAATTTTTGAGCATCGGTGTGTCGGGTCTGAGATCACTACCAGAACCTGACCCCGGGGCGTCTGGCACCATCGAAGCTGCGCCGTCGATTCCATCTGCTGGAGGCGGCGGGAATGCAGAATTCTTTTGCGATGCATTATTGTTGTTTGCCGCGATTGAATTATTTGCTGACTCTGGAAGCGCGGCGATCTCGGGAGCGGCTGCTGTCGGTTGATCAGGAAATTGAAAAATGTCAGGCAGTTGTTTGCGCAATGAAACTGTGTCGAACGAAGTTGTGCCGGCGGGATATGAGGCTTCGCGCAACTGAGATTTGTATCCATCACTGTCACGACGATTCAACGAATCAGTCGCGTCGGTTAAGTCAACGTCGGTCGACTCGGACTTGTCTTTTGCATCATCATCATCAAGTTTTGCAGTCACTTTTATGTCACGCGAGCCCGGATTGACAATATCCTGACCGACATAAAGTGCAACTCCGACAAGGACTCCGATACCGGCAACAATCGCTAGAATGAATAACCGCATGCACACTCCTGATTAGTTATTTGTTTTGAAAAAGAAAACAACAACAGACAAAGTCGATCGTTTTTCGGATTGCGCCAGGTCTTGTTTCGGATTGAAGTCGATGGAAGAAGTCGTTCCACTTCTTCTGAAGTCTGACTCTTTAGGACTGAAACTGACAGACACATTGGTCTTCGTTTCGCCAGCGAACCGCAGGTGCGGTGGGAGAACTCTAGTATAAGCGCCAATACCAAAAATCGATAAAAAGAATGTTTGCTTAAGGATTCAGACAATACTTTGATACGAGCAAGTTTACGCGTAACGAAGACGGGCTACTCATCAACGTTTACATAAGTAAAAACTTCCGCTCCAACTATAACTTAGCGAACAGCTTCTCGAATACCGAACATAAAATTCGATCTAATGCTCCGTCTATAGTGGTGATATCACGAAGTATCCGGAGTGAATTTTATCCGCGCGCGGGTACTGCATCGCTGTCTTTCAAATTCAAAAGCGTTATACAGTGGCGAGCGATCATCAGCTCTTCATTCGTTTTGACAACCAAAATCTGAACTCTTGATTCGGCTGACGAGATAACAAAATCTTGTTTCTCGTTCAAACCTTTATCTACTGATACTCCGATAAATTCCAAATCAGCACAAATCCGCTCGCGGATAATGGCTGCGTGTTCGCCTATACCTCCAGTGAACACGAGCAGATCCAGTCCACCTAAAGCCGCAGCCAATGCGCCGATGTGCTTGCGCGCGTGATAGCAGTAAATCTCCAGAGCACGACGCGCATCCTCGGAATTGTCTTCCTGCAACAGCAATTCTTCCATGTCGGAACTGATGCCCGACAGGCCAAGCAATCCCGACTCGCGATTAACAAACTCTACAAATTGAATCGCGGACATATTTTTCTCGCGAACAAAATATGCAATCAGCCCCGGATCGATGTCACCACTTCTGGTGCCCATCACAAGCCCGCCGGTAGGCGAGAAACCCATCGTGGTGTCGATGCTCTGTCCGTTTTGAACCGCAGCCATACTGCAGCCATTGCCGAGGTGAGCGATTATCACTTTGCGTTCGTTGATCTGCAAATCAGTTTTGGCGCTCAGTTGATCCATAATCGACTCATATGAAATCCCGTGAAAACCAAACTTCTCGACGCCGTCTTCGAAGAACAATTCTTTAGTCAATGGCAGCATGCGAGCGCGTTCCGGCATGGTGCGGTGAAAACTGGTATCAAAACATGCCACATGCGGAACATCGGAAAATTCTTTGCGAGAAC
Organism: Candidatus Obscuribacter sp.; assembly: GCA_021772095.1. GTDB lineage: Bacteria > Cyanobacteriota > Vampirovibrionia > Obscuribacterales > Obscuribacteraceae > JADYXR01. Next base: position 13,177 of record JADYXR010000133.1, read on the forward strand.
TCTCCATGGTGGCGATCGCCGGCGGCAAGTGCAGCGGCGCAAAGCGCGAAAGCTGTCGAAGTTCTTCAACTAATCGATCATCGATCTGCTGCGGCGTGACAAACTCGCGCCCGCCATGCACAACGCGATGACCTACAGCGTCGATAGTAGTGTGCGAATTGCTGCGCAGCCATTCCATCAGTCGAGCGACAGCGAAATGATGGTCGGGCAGATTTACCGGCTCATCAACATTCTCAAAATCATTGTTGCCTTTGATACTAAAATGACCGCTCTGAGTTCCAATACCGCTGAGGTTGCCTGACACCAGAGCTCGAAGACCGTCCCCTGCCAGGCCGAAGATGGAAAATTTCAGGCTCGACGAGCCGCTGTTTTGAATCAATAGATGTTTCATCGAACAGTAGTTTAACAGGCGTACAAAAAGTCACCCCGACCGTGGTTAATCGATCGGGGTGAGATGTGCGTTGATAATGCAATTTGTTTAGTCAGAAAAAGAGTTCCTGACTTCTATTCAGTAGCGGCAACCTTAGCCTTTACCTTCACTGTACTTGCTTGGGGTCCGTCCTCTCCGGATTGCTCCACATAAGTCACTTCGGTACCCACTTGCAACTTATCGAATTTGTCGTTGACGACGCTATTCGAGTGGAAATAAATCTCTCGCCCATCGTAAGTTTCAAGGAAACCGTAGCCCTCATCGGCGAACAGTTGGGTAATCCTGGCGGCTGGTTGGGGTTCTTCGTGGATTTTCACATGACCGCGTCGTTTGCGCGCGTAATCTTCCAGCTGTCGTTTTGCCGCTTCCAGAGTGTCATTAAAAGCGATCATCGCTATGTCAGAACTCCTTTCGGGCCCGCTGGCTGTACGGTTAACCACGATTTTCTTTTCAGGAACGGCAATGTCGATCGTCACTTCGTGCTCGTTGCCCTTACTGTGACTCTTGTGCGGAATTTCAACAGTAATTCTGCAACTGGTTATTCGGTCGTAAATTTTGTCCAGTCTTCCGGCTTTCTCAAGAATCAGAGCCTCGATATGGTCGGATCGATCCATGTTTCTGAAGACAATTTGAATCGGAACGTTCATCGGCAGGTCTCCTCTTCCAAGGTCATTACTTTGCTCAAAACTAAACCTCATTTATAGCTCATCACTACCAGATGGCCGCTGTCGCTCTCCTTTCCCTTTGCGACAAATCGCCATCAGTCTGACAGATGACAGGATTTCTATGCCCGGCTCAAACCTCCTCTAATCTTATTGGACACTAAATCCACTTTCTCCGGGTTTTCGAGGACATGCTGAAAAGAGTGGTATTAAAGTAATGAGATGCTGAAACAGGGACTCTATGACTCAGGAACTGGAATCGGAGCAGAATAGATATAAAGTCGACAAAACCATTTTGCTGGCTTTCTTGATTCCATTTTGCGTGGGCGGGGTTTATTTCTCCGTCCTCGGTCTCGGGTATCTAAAAACTCTTCCAAAAATAATCGTCAGCGTTTACGACCAAATCTTTACCGTGTTTCTGGCGTTTGCAGATATGGGTCTGGCATGTGGAATCGCCGCCGTTACGATCGTGTGCTTTTACAGGCAGGTGTCGGGAGCGATTAAACAATTTCGACTTCGAAAAAGCCAGGGCAAGTTAACGACCGAACAATGAGATTCACGCGCGCGGTTTTTATCCGATGCATCGGCGGAATTTTTCTTCTGGCATTTTTGTCTGCCGCCAGCCAGATGCGCGGATTGTATGGAAGCCAGGGTATATCGCCTATCGGCCAGATGCTAGGCGTAGCACAAGGTCATCCGGGACTGGGACATCTACTCAACTATCCGTCGCTTTTCTGGTTTGATTATTCGGATTCATTTTTAGTTTTGCTCCCGCTGGTCGGGGCATTCTTCTCGCTTCTGGCGCTGCTCGGCATTCTCGGCGGACCGTGCATTCTGATTAGCTGGTTGCTGTATCTGTCGATCGTTACGGTCGGACAGGAATTCATGTCGTTTCAATGGGACATTCTGCTTCTCGAGACCGGGTTTCTATGCATCTTTCTGGGGTCATGGCGGCCTTTCGATTTTTTATATTCATTGATTGCAACATCGGGTTTTGCAGCGAAAATTCCTGAATGGATGGTTGATAGAACAGAACCACCGATTGCATTAATTTGGCTCTGCCGGTGGCTTTTGTTTCGCCTGATGTTTCAATCAGGGATGTGCAAACTTGATAGCGGCGATGAGAATTGGCGTAATTTTTCAGCCATGACATATCACTATGAAACGCAACCGCTGCCGACGCCGATCGGTTGGTTCGCGCATCAGCTGCCCGATCCGATGCAGCTTTTTTCCACCGGTTGCGTTTTTCTTCTGGAGGGGTTGCTTCCATTCGCGATTTTCTTTGGTCGCCGAGCCCGATCTATTGTGGCAATTGGGACGATTTCATTGCAAATTCTAATTCTGCTGACTGGCAATTATTGTTTTTTCAATCTTTTGACTATCGCGTTGTCGTTATTGCTGGTCGACGACAAACAGCTCCTGGTCTTATTCATCAAGGGTGACTTGCGATCGCGCGTTGAGAATGTTGAAGTGCCGAAAGTAAACCAGTTGAGAAATTTGGTGGTTGTGCCGGTCGTAATATTGATCGTGTTTCTCTCGACTTGCAGGCCGTTGCTCACCATGGGTGGTGCGCGTTCATTACCGCCACTGGTCTCAGCAGTTTTGGAGAGCAGCCAGCAGTGGCATCTGGTCAGCAGTTATGGACTGTTCGCGGTCATGACGACCAGCCGACCGGAGATCGCTATCGAAGGCAGCATGGATGGGAAAACCTGGAAGGAATATATCTTCAAGTACAAACCGGGACCGCTTGATCGGGCACCGCCTGTAGTTGCACCGCATCAACCGCGACTGGATTGGCAGATGTGGTTTGCGGCTCTGGGTTCGGTTTTCGACAATCAATGGTTGGTGAGTTTCGCTGAGAAACTTCTGGACGGGTCGCCCGATGTTCTGGCCTTGTTGGCATCAGATCCATTCAAAGGACAGAAGCCAAAGTTTATTCGAGCCAACGTTTATGACTACCATCTGGAAGACATCGGAACATTGATGGCGACTGGCAAGTGGTGGAAACGGAAATACAAAGGCGTGTATCTGCCGACGATAACAAAAAATCAAGGTTGATTCGCCACTAGCTCGCGGTGCGAGGCAAAATCTTGGTCTTCCAGTTTAAACCGATGTCACGAACATCTTCTCCGTGGCCGTTTAAACCTTCGATGAATTGAACCAGACCTGACAGTTCATCATCGCCTTCTTCGCCGAAATATTGGCTGACGATAATTGCATTGGCTCCGAAATCTCTAATCTTTAGCGGGTCATCTTCGATGATTAGCGTGTTTTTCAAGTCGTAGCCGAAGTCTCGCATCTTGTGCAAGTCTTTAGAAAACATAGTTTGGAGGTACGAAATTTCGAACTTGGCGCTGCAATGCTCGCGGTTCCAGATGAATAGCGGTTCGAGATGCGCCGGGAAAATCTGGCTGACGATGCTGTCGACATACAACGGCGAACCGGCAGACCAGACGGCGATCTCATGATTCTTCGACGCAGCCAGAATCAATTCGACCGCATTTGGTCGGAAGTAAACATGCAGTCGTTCCAGTACGTAGTCGGCGTCGCGACCGAGCGGTTCTTGTCTCGAGTGAATTAGAGTCTCATCGAGATCGAAAATTATTAGAGGTTTTTTCCTATCGCTCATTCAGTCTTACGTGGTGCCTTTTTTTTATTCTACGTCAGTTGATGTGGAAAGTGTCAACAGTTGGGGTGGTGTGCAGTCCGGCGGATAAAGGAGTTCAACGCGAACAATCCGAGTCTCACCTCTGGATAGCACTTCTGTCAGAAGTGGCGTAACGCTCTCACCACGATGCTCTACCAGGTGTTTGTAGTGCGCCGCTTTTTTACCAGACCCGGTGCTGACCTTGATTGTTCCGCGGAAGAAAACGTTGTTGTAGTACGGTTCGTAAAACGTAACCTGGTCTTTTTTGGCGTCCGATTTGATCGGCGTCTCAAACACGAGTTTGAATTTTAGATCGCGGTCGCTTGTGTTCTTGAGCGGAAACGTCAGATCGTATTTGACGCCATAATTTCCATGAGCCTGGTATGCCGTGTCTTCGTAGCGCACCACTAGCGGTGCACTCTGAACTTGCCCGGTTCCGAACGTTCCTTGCTTTAACGCGGCAATCGGATAGCCTATAGGCTTCTCCGGTGTTGGAAGTGCCAGTACCCGCGAGCGTCGATCAGTGACGCGCGCTTTCCAGGTAGACCCGGACGCGACGCCTGAAACTCGTCCATATTTAAGCGCGCCTTTTTCTTCTGGTCGAGTAGGCGCCACATCGCGTGGATGCACCAACTCGCCTTTGTCCAGAACGGACAAATACTCTTCTTCAGTGGGCTCGCGGAAAACAGCTTCGGAAGTGGGAATCGCGTATTTGGAAACCAGAGCAAGATGCACAGGACCATTTGACTTGAGACGCGCAATCACGGATCGCCCGTTGGAATGCGGCGTCGCAAACATCACACGTAGAGGCAGGCTCTTTAGCAAAACGGTTTTGCCCGGAGGAACTACGATTTTTGATTTCCATTCCGGCGTCTTTTCGTCGCGCAAAAGTTCGTCAGTGACACGATCTCCGGGACCGGCGAAGATCTGGCCCTCGTCGTTATCGAGATATGGTGCCAGTGCAACAAACGGAGCATCGGGCTGACTGACGTAACTGGCGCCGTTCAAGATCTGGACTTTGACTGGCTTCTCGCCTGTGTTGCCGACTAAGAAACCGAAATATAGTTCTTCGGTGTGTCCACTTTTTTTACCATCTGCGACATGGTGAGCGAATATGTCAAAGCGTCCATCGAATGAAAAATTGAGATGGGCTGGTCCCTCTGAGCTTGGGAAGGTCGACAGTAGAACTCCGTCGGCCATGACGATCTCGGGACTATTGCTGTTAAAAACCGGTATCGAGTCCAGTCCGCCCGGTAGCGGTCTGATCTCGCGAACTTCTTCGCGCGGCACGCGTTCTGGCTCGGACGGCTTGTCTACAACGTTTTTCTCAAGCGGTTTTTCACCGGCGTTTCCATCAACCGGAATGATCTCACCGAGCGGTCCTACCGTCGAACTTCTTTCGAGCGAGGGCGTTCCAGGCGATGAAGTTCCGTTATCAGGAGTTCCGACCGCTGAAGTTCCAGTCGCCGAAGTTCCATTCGACCGAGTTTCTACCGACGATTTCTCAACAGTCGTTTTCTCAACAATGGGCTTCTCAATCGAAATTTGTTCGGCTGATAAGACTGAGTTGCAAGCAAGTGTCGATATAGTAAAAGTTGCAAGCGCAGCCAGGCTCGCTCTGCTCAGGCCAAAAGTCATATACACATGTGACTCCAGATAGGTTTTGTCCGACTAGGTAATGGGCTGAACTTCAGTATCGCCGAATCAGACTCATGAAGATCAAATTTTGCTGCACGGAATCATAGAACGTTTACAGGATATCGCAACCGTCGCCGGTAAGGAACTGAGGCACAGCTTTCGCGATTCACACGTTCTGATTTACACCGTCTTTGTGCCGCTTGTGCTCTACCCTGCCGGTCTTGTCAGTCTTTCCGAATACACGCTCTGGCGCGAAGGTCTGGCTGAGACTCGTCCTGTTCGTGTCGCTTTCATGGCAAATGGCAAAGAAAACGTTCCTGAGCTGATTGATGTTTTGAAAGCAACCAAGAAAGTGGCTGTGACCGAGTCCGTCGATCCAATGCGCGAACTCGAAGAAGGCAAACTTGAAGCCGTGATCGATGGCACCAGAGCACCGGAAAAGATCGAGGTAAAGCTCAACCCTGCGTCGGATCGTTTCCTCGAATCGAAGATGTCGATCTTGACGCACTCGTTCGACGCTCGCGCCCAAGCGATGAAGAAAGCCGTCGATGCCGCTGGTTCCAACACTCCAGTCAACAAAGTGTTTCAGATTGCCACCACCAGTGTCGGCACGGTCGGCGGTCACAAAGCCGGTCTTCGCGACATGGAAGTGACCGCATTTTCAACCACTCTCATTCTTGTCGCGTTTTACGGCTACACGATGTTGATTATCACGGTCGGCGCAATTTACCCGGCGCTAGCGGCGTTTACTGAAGAAGCCGAGAAGAAGACCAAATCGACCACTTACATGCTGCCGATCGATCGATCGACTATCACCATAGGCAAATTTTTGGCGGTAACAATGCTGACGTTACTATCCGGTGCCGTCAATTTTCTCAGCATGGGTCTGGTTGCCGTTTATTTCACATGGAAGATGGAATGGTTAAAACGAGCGCTGGCTCTAGCTCTCAAGCAATACAACTTGGAAACGGTCGTCCTTTTGCTGATTGTTTTTCTGTTATCAACGCTGCTCGTTGCAGCAATTTATTCACTGATTGCAGCATCAGCGAAAAGCTTCAAAGAAGCACAAAACATCTCATCGCTAATCCTCATGGTAGTGACGATCTTGCCGATGGTAGCACTGTTTCCGGGATGGGCGCTGGACATGAAGACAGCATTCATTCCGATACTGAATATGGTGCTGGCGGCAAAGTCCGTCGTCACCGATTCAGTCAATCCATTGATCTTTTGCTTAGCATGCCTGGAAAACCTGCTAATCGCCGCAGTTCTGCTCTACATGAGCCAGATCATTTTCTGGGGCAAAGACCCTGCCAGCAGCTCTGCCGAACAATTAGCACCAACGAGCATTAGCGGGTAAAGAAACAATGAGCCTTCAAGCAATCGGTCTGACCAAGCGCTTCTTCGATTCAAAACGAGGAGAGTTCAACGCGGTGCAATCAGTTTCGTTTGAGTGTTCCAAAGGCGAAATTTTTGGTTTACTCGGACCTAACGGAGCTGGAAAAACTACCACGCTGCGCATGATTACGACGATTCTCAAACCCACCGAAGGCACCGCACTGGTCAATGGTTTTGACGTCGTCAAAGATCCGCGTCAGGTGCGGAAGCAGCTCGGTTTCGTCTCCGCTGACACCGGTCTCTACGATCGGCTGACACCACGGGAGATACTAACTTATTTTGGAAAGCTGAGCAAATATCCGAAGGAAAAACTACAGCCGCGCATCGTGGAAATCGGCAACATGCTGCAGATGGAGTCGTTTCTCGACAGCCGATGCGAAAAATTATCCACTGGCATGCGTCAAAAAGTTTCAATCGCCAGAGCGATCGTTCACGACCCGCCCGTGATCATCATGGACGAACCGACTACTGGACTTGATGTGCTTACCAGCCAGGTTCTCCATCGTTTCGTCATCCAGTGCAAAGAAGCCGGCAAGTGCGTTGTTTTCTCATCGCACATCATGAGCGAAGCGGAAAAATTATGCGACCGCATGGCAATCATTCACAACGGTCAAGTCTTAGCTTCAGGCACACTGGAAGAGCTTCGAGCCGAAAGCGGAATGCACTACCTGGAAGACATTTTCCTCAACGTCGTTAAGGAGACTGTCAGTGACGTCAGATGACTTCGAAGAAATCAAAGTCGTCTTTGCAAAAGACCTGATCGAGGTTTTGCGCGACTACAGAACGCTTATCGTCATGATCATCATGCCGGTCATCATCTATCCTGCGCTCCTGGTTTTGCCCTCCAACATCGCTCAGCATGTCAAACACGACTATAAGAACAAGCGTTATAACATCTGCCTGATCGGCGACTCCAGCCCGGCAATCGAATTTTTCCGGAAGGCGAAAGTGCTGACCTTGACTAAGGTTCTCGAGGACGGCAATCCTGACAAATTGCTCGCCGCTCACGTCGCCGATATCGTCGTCACCTTTCCTCAGGAATTCACGGCGCAACTGCAAACCATTCCGAAGCAGTCGCCCAGGGTCAACATCTACTACGATGCCAGGCGCGATCAAAATCTCCTTGCCCTTGCCGAGGTGAGACTGGTGCTCAGTCAGTTGCGCGGTAAGATCGTGCAGCAGCGCCTTGACGCACTCGGCATCAAAACGCCGCAAAAATACGAACTGACATTTTCAGAATTAAAAGTCGAAAACAAAAAATCGCTAGCCAGCGAACCCGTTCGAAACCTCCTGCCCTTCATGCTCTTCACCATGCTGGCTGTTTCAATAATTTATCCGGCTCTCGACGTGATTACAGGCGAGCGCGAACGAAACACATTGCCACTGCTATTGATGTCGGCGACAAAACGGCACAACATCATGTACGGGAAATGTCTGGTCGTTTTTCTAATCGGCTTCTCGGCGCTGATGATCGGGCTTTCCAGCATCTACATTTTCATCCAGCTGGCCGGTCAACGAGCCGATGATTTGCTGGTGATGAAATTTCCACTCGACGCATTGCTTATGTGCATGTTGATTTCGATACCACTGGTGGTGACACTCAGTTCGCTTTCGATCCTGCTTGCTTCCTGGTGCAAAACCTTCCAACAAGGGCAAGGCTACTTCGTCCCCTTTCTGTTCATGGCGATGGGCGCGTCTTCCGTTTGCTCGCTACCCGAGCTGCAACTCTCGAGCGGTGTTGCATTCATTCCTGTGGTCAACACAGCGCTGTCATTGAAGGAAGTGCTGGCCGGACACATCGATGTGCTGTGGCTTTCGATCTCAGCTCTGGTGACCATGATTTTTGCCGTTTATGTCACTTACCTGGCATCGACAATTCTCGACAGCGAACGCCTCTTGTACGGAGTCACGGATTCGCGCGCCCGACGCCGACTTTCAGGCGACTATGGTCTGGAAATCATGCTCTTGTGTTTCACCACATTTTTCCTCATGTTCTACGTCGGACAAACGTTGCAGGGCTGGGACATTATTGTCGGCAGCTTGTTCACTCAAGTGCTCGTCATTCTGCTGCCCGCCGTCGCTTTGCTCAAGCATTTGAATTTGCCTCTGGTAAAAACGATGAGTTTGAAGGCACCGCATCCGCTGTCATTTTTGGGCGCACTACTAGTGACACCACTTTGTATTTTGTTATCGATTGGCGTCTACAACCTGCAGAGTCAAATCGTTCCAGCCCCTGAAGCATTCACCACCATGTTCACTCGGCTGATTATGGATAACGACAAACCGCTCTGGCTCTGCCTCCTCGGCATTGCCGTCGCGCCAGGCATTTGCGAAGAATTACTTTTCCGAGGGGCCATTCTCGGTTTAGTCAGACCAAAACTGACACCGCTGCAGCAATGCATCTTTGTCGGCGTGCTGTTCGGACTGTTTCACATGAGCGTTTTCCGAGTGGCTCCCACCGGAGTGCTCGGCGTAGTGCTGACAGCGCTGACAGTTTGGACCGGCTCGATCTACCCATCGATGCTGGTTCACATCCTCAACAATTCCGCCGCCATCTTGATGGGCAAGTACCACCTGGAAGAGACTTTCGTTTCCTACTGGCCGGCGACCGTTCTTCTCGGGCTGGTGGGGCTAGTTCTTTTAATTAAAGCAAAACCGAAAAAAAGCGATCGATTGCCTGAATCATTGGGCACATAAATATTATCGGTTAACTTAATTGAAACACTTGTTCCTGTCACAATCGGTCAAGCATGGCATCTGACGGCGCGGAAACGAATTACCATATCTCAGGTGGAGCCCCAAAGGGTCCCGACAAGCTTTCGCTTGCGGATCTGAACACTGGTTCGGATTCCACTTTAGCCGCCCCAGAAACAGAACAGCTCAGCAGCGACGATAATTTGAGACAGGGAATTTACAGCCAATCCGCTGAGAAAGCGACTGGAACACCCACCGATACACGCGGTGATGGTTTTGAAATTGCCAATTACAAAACCAGTTTCGAGAAATATGACCTGACCAACATCTCCTCGATGATGAAAGAGTTTGGCGGTCTGGAGCTGATCATTTCGGATCCGCCTACCCAACTGGCTGAAGGTTCAGGCGACAATCTTGCTGCCAAGGCCAAAGCTAATGCGCAAGAGCTGGGCGACAGCGACGATCCATCCGACACTTATAACGGAACCAGAGAGACGCAAGATGCCATCGCCCGCGTGGCGAGCGCCCTTTCGCGAGATTCCGATGTTGCCGACAGACTGATGACCACTCTCGATCGGCTCACTCGCCAGAAACCAGACACTAAGACGGCATAAGCGCCAGCCCTAGGTATTTGATCGTTGCGCCCAGACGCGGACACTCAAGTTCAACGCATATCGCTAGCAATCGAGCAGGTCTTGGGCAGTGATGGCTGGGTAAACGGCGCTAAAATCTACGATCGCCGCCATCTGCGGAAGATTGCTGAGTCTATGGCGCGCAAAACGGCGGAGCCATCGCGTTTCGTCAATCAGGGCTTTCACAACACCAGCATCACCGAATGCATCATGAGACAAGAGCTGGAGACCGATCCAGCCGCAGTAGTGGAACTGGTGGCATCGATAGTGACGACCGGCAGAGCGGAAGTGGGTCAGCTTAAAAGCACCGGGCTGGTCACGGTCGACAGCAAAAGTTTAGCTCTGGATCTGGAATCGCGCTGGGCAACCGATGAATCGGCCGCTAATCAGGGACTGCGCGATCCGGTCGGTCAGATCTTCGATCTAACCGTCACACAAGCGTTTTGGGACTTACGATCCGACGATCGATTGCGCTACATCTACACGCAGGAAGCAAAACCGCGCACCGGCACAACCGGAGAACGGCTAATCAAGGTCGATACGAAAACAAACAGTAGAATCGAAGTCACCTACGAAGGCGCGAAACTGACAATCAAAGACGCTTTCGAAATATCTAGAATGTTTAATCGGACCCAAAACGGGCTGATAGTGCACAGCACCATCGTCAGTGATTTAAACGAACCATCAATCACAGACGCAGAGCAACTCTCAAAGGCAATCAGCGGCTTCCATTCCGCAAGCGCGCGTCCACCGGTCCTCATTGTCTTTGCCGGGCTTTTGCCGGGCGCTGCCGACAATAGTAAAGGCTTCGACCTGCATGCTGTCACGGTTTTGCAAATCGAGGACACTTACTTTCTCGAGTCGCGCTGGGGCATGAACGCCGACATGCATTTGAACGGACTGACCGCCGACGAGCTCCTGCACGCCATGACGCTGCCCCAAACGTTCGTTCAGGAAGAGTTCGACACGGGCGAGCCGCCCTACATGCGGGTAATCGACCCTTCATATCCCACGCCCAGATCGGCAAGAGCGCCACAACATCTTGCTATGCAACGTGAAAACGAACAAATTCTCGAAATCGAAAAGCGCGCGCAAAACAATCCAAGCGTTCAGGCCCAGGAAAAATATTTCGAAGAGCTGGAAAAATGGGAAGCGAAGCGCTCCGAGCACCTGGCGATATTCGGCGAAGACTTACCATTTACGGTGCCGGCGCCTAAGGCGCCCTCGACACAGTCAGTCTAAATCAGGGAAGATACAAATGATCGATCGAGGAGCGATTGAAGGTTAATGAGTACAAACGGAACGACGTTGCCGCTTTTCCCCCTGCCCGTGGTCCTTTTCCCGGGGGCGGAACTGCCTCTTCACATTTTTGAAGAGCGCTACAAGCTCATGATCGGCAAGATTCTGGAAGATAAAATCGATTTCGGCGTGGTGTTCTGGGACGGTGAATCGGGCGGTGTGGCGGAGACTGGCTGTACAGCCCAGATTCAGACGGTCAACAAGCTCGACGACGGGCGCATGAATCTGACGACACTAGGCGCCAAGCGCTTCCGGATCGTTGATGTCATTCAAGAGCAGCCCTACATCATTGCCACGATTGAATATTTGGACGATCAGATTGATGACAAAACCGAGGAAGAGAAAGCGACAAGCCTGGTGAAAGACATCACGGCGGTGCTGAAAGAAATTTTGCGTTTGTCATCCAAATTGGTCGATCGAGATTTTGAGATTCAGGGCTCGATTCCGCAAGATCCGGTCAAGCTGTCGTTTTGGGTGGCGTCTAATTTTTATGGATCGCCTGACGATCAGCAAGAGCTGCTCGAGATGTGCGGCACCGAAGATCGACTCAAAGAAGAATATCTGGTGCTCGATTCAGCGCGCAAACACCTGGCCGCCAAAGTTTCAATCAAAGACGCGCTTGGTTAAGCCAAACAGTGCTGAAAAATGAAGATGTGTGTCACACTCACGTAGCGACTTGAGCTTGCTTGCTCGTGCCTGAGCTTGCTAGATACCAACCGTAATGTTCAAAAGCGCCCGGCTGGTAGTTTTGCTAGACTTGTCTGGCTGGTTAAACATGGATATGAACAAATGAAATTTCCGAAGCAATTCAGTTTAATTTTGAAATGTATAAACTCGAAAAACGGCAGCCGGTCGAAGCTCGCACTGTTGTCTGGCACATTTATGGCGGTAATGATATCCTTGCCAGGTTGTTCGCAGCAGAGCACGCCTTCGACCACGGGACAGGGCACGGGCGCGGCGGTCAACGGTCAACAGACCACAGTCGACGTCACGCAGCAAACGACACAAACAACCACAGGACAACAACCTGTAGAAACCGCTGGACCACCCAACGATCAACCGGCTGGACAAGCCAATCCGCAGGCACATTCCAGCGGTCAACCACAGCGAAACGCATTGTTCAACAAACTCGGCACCACCAACCAAACGGAGAAAAAAATGAGCGCAGTCACAACACCTACCGGTTTGCAGTACGAAGAATTAACGGTTGGAAATGGCGCCAGCCCACAACGTGGACAAAAAGTCACCGTGCACTACACCGGCTGGCTCACTGATGGCACCAAGTTCGACAGCTCAGTAGACCGCGGTCGTCCGTTCGATTTCGTAATCGGCACAGGAAATGTAATCAAGGGCTGGGACGAGGGCGTTGCCACCATGAAGATCGGCGGCAAACGCAAATTGACCATCCCTGCAGAACTCGGCTATGGCGCTCGCGGCGCTGGCGGCTTGATTCCTCCAGGCGCAACCCTGGTATTCGAAGTCGAATTGCTCGGCGTTCAGTAAGTGGGTTTTGGTCCAACCAATCTCTAGAAATTCGAAGGGCGATTGTTTTCAGAAACATCGCCCTCGTTTTCTTGTGGAGGACGTTCGCATTCGTTTTTTTCGCGATAATAAAGGAATGGAGAAACTCTTGAATCGCCAGGCTCAACGTTTTGCAGGATCATCTGCGATCGCAATTTCAATGCTTTTATCTGTTGGTTTTGACCTCGATTTGAGCTCAGGACTAAACCATTATCGATTGACGCAAGGGCAGACGGTTAGCCAGTCTGCGATGGCGCAGGAGACGCCCGACCAGGACGCCGAAGCAGACGATTTAACGCCGGCACCAAAGGGTGGAAAATCTGAACAGCCCGTCAAGAAGCCTGCAGCGCCTAAAGAGGTGAAGCAGCTCAAGCCTCAATTTATCGACACCAGTATTGAAGAGAAGTCCGAGGTCACGCAGCCGGCGGCTCCGGAAGCCAGATCCGACGAGTATGTGGAACGCGAGGCCAAGCTGGCAGAGCCGCTAAAGAAGCTGGTGCAGGCGCCTTTTGTATTCAACAACGCCAAAGGCGGCTCGAACGAACTGACGGAAGCCTTTATAGCAGCCACTAAAGCTGGTCCGAAGCTCAAGGACGATTTGCAGTTTATTCTTGAGAACGGCAGCCCAGCAGGCAAATTGTATGCCGCTTGTTTGATCCGCGGATTCGATGGAGCAACCGGGACACGCTTGTTGACCGGGTTTAAAGCTGATAAAACTCTGGTCAAAAATAAATCGTACATATCGCAAGAACACTACACTGTGGGCGAGGTGGCGACGGATTTGCTGAGCCCGGCACCAACAATACTTTTGCGACCGCGCTAAAATACAGTTTGATGGGTTCGAAATTTACTAATTTCCTGACGATACTGCGTCGGGATGCACCTTCTTCCGCCCGCGAATCGCATACAAGTGTCTTATAACTGGTTCTAGATCTGTAAAAAACGAAACAACTTATCTAGAAATCAATATAAGCAATAAAATCTGGGATTAACTAGAAATGAGAGCACCCTATTGGAGCTTTCAGGAATCTGGAAACACGTCGAGAAATAGTGAAGTGACAATGTCAGTTAGCAGTAATGAACTTGGTGAAATGCTAATAGACCTTGGTCTAATAACTTCCCAACAGCTTGTTGACGCAGTTAGCATCCAGCAAATCTCCGGACACAGACTGACTGTCGTCCTCGCCGAGATGGGTCTGGTCTCCGAGCGGCAACTTAAAGACGCGCTTGAATTGCAGTTCGGCGTCAATTTCGTCAACTTGAGCGGGTCCGATCCTGATGAAACTTTTGTGCGGCTGATACCGGAAGATATCGAACGTAAATTTCGGTTTGTGCCGATTGCAAAACAAGGCACTCAACACACTGTGGCGATGGTCGATCCCGATGATCTCAACGCAGCCGACATGATCAGATTGCATCTGGGCACAAACAATTTCAAAAAACTTGTTTGCACGGCCGATGATTTCGAGCATTTGATGAAGGTCGTGTACGGCAAACCTGCCGAAGCGCAAGCGCAAGGGTCTGAGCCAGATGCCGAACCTGAAGCGAAAGTCGAACTGGTCGGTAAAAGCGCGACGAAAGTTAAACAACCGAAATCAAAATCGCCTGAGACTTCGCAGACAAAATTGAAATCGCATATGCGAAATCTTTTTGGATCAGACAGTGATGACGATCTCGACGATATGTTCGGCGGCGAAAGTGCCGACAATCTTGATGCCGTCGCGGAAGCTAATCCGGCTGCGGATTCTGGTTCAAATAATGTGGAATTAAACCAGGTCATAGTTCAAGAGGAACAAGGCTTCGGAGATCCTCCGGCAGCACAGGAAAAATCCGCGAAGAAATCTCCTAAGAAAAAAGCAAAATCATTTAGTGCGCTATTCGACGAAGATGATGAAGACGATGTGTTTGGTGATAAAAACGCTGATGCTGAGCCTGAAGCATCCGTTGTCTTTGAGGCTGATGCTGAAACAACAGTCGCCGCCGCCGAGCCTGAAACCGCGGACGTCGATATGGATCTCGAAATGAATCCGGTCGCCAAGTTGAAAAAAACTTCCAAGAAATCTTCGGCGCCAGCGGACCAGTCAGCTCCTCAAAATCAGCTTCTGGAGCACATCTTAGACGAAGCGGACACCAGTCCGAAGCCTACAAAAAAGGGCAAAAATAAAAAATCAATGGCATCATTGTTCGGCGACGACGATGATGACGACATGAATTTCGGCGACGAAAGTCCTGCTGCTAAAAGCGATGACGACGCAGCGCCGGGACAGGAAGCTCCCACGCAATGGCACGAAGACGAGCCTGCCGACTCCGATTCCGAGCCTGTTGTGAAAGAAACAATTTCTTCGCTGCTCTCGGACGAGATTGAGACTAACGGCAAATCTTCCGGTAGTGGTGGCGGAAATCCGGCCAGCACAATCAGTAAAAACAAATCTTTCCGTTCGCTCTTTGATGACGACGATGACGATCTTGGCATGGGTGGCGATTCTGATGACGATGACTCGTCAGCTCGCTTTGAAGATCAACCTGAAGTTCAAAACGATTTACTCCAGGCTGCGGCACGAAATATCGATCGAGATGAAGAAGATGCCGAACCTGAAGTCGGGGGTTATCCTCCGCTAGAGGATGTTTCGAAAGACGATTCGGAAGTCGAACAGGCTCGAGAATTAGAACAAGCACCCGAAATTGAAAGTGAGCCGGAAGTTGATGCCGAGCCGCAATCCAGAAGTACCGAGGAAGCCGAGGAGCCACCGGCGGAACCAGCTGAAACGGCTCGCGCGCCTAAATCTGATTCAACGAGATCGATCCAGACGAAGCAATTCCGCTCGCTGTTCGATGACGAAGTCGAGGAAGATGATCTTTTTGGCAACGAACCTGCGCTGAGCGACAGCTTGATGGGCGACTCTCTGTCATTGCTCCAGGCACCACAGGCGGTGGAAGAAATCGTCGAGCAATCCAAAGACGATGCCGAAGAAACTGCAGAACTTACGGACGAATTCGAATCGGCGGAGTCACTGCTCAGCGCCATTGATAAACCATTCCAGTCATTGTTCAATGACGAAGACGACGATGAAATATTTGGTGCCACCGAAGATTCTAAAGACGCAACATCCGAAAATGTTGAGATAGAAGCTGCAGAGCAATTGCACGATGTTCCGTCCTCAAAATCGGAACAAACGGACGAGGCCGCCGAACCGAGCGCAGCAGCCGAAATCGAGTCATCACCAGCTGGTGATGTGGAAGGTAAACCCGAATTCGAAGCCGTCCCTGCGGCCTACTCCACGTTCGATGATGAGATGGACGAAGACAGTTTGTTTGCCAGCGCATCACATCCGATACCAGAGGGCGCGCCTCAGTTGCGCGACCTGCTCTCGCGCTTTGATGATACAGATACCGGTGTCGAGTCGATTCAAGAGCCGCTTGCCGGTGCGTCGGCAGATACCGAAGCGTCCGTACCTGAGCCCGTCAAGAAAGATGCTGAGCTGGCTGTGTCGGCTTTACTGGCTGCACTGGATGAACAACTCCCTGACGAACCATTTCAGGCAGAGCCTGCAGCGAAACCTGAGACAGCACCGGAAGATCGTTTTTCCGCGGACAAGATAATCGCCGAGCTGGAAGCGGAAGAAGCGCCTGCGATGTTCTCGAAGCTCGAGGACGCCTCAGCGACGCCGGAACTCGATAAACGAGAGCACGCGCAACGGGTCGAACCAGAGCAAGCTGGCGCAGAACAACCTGCAGAAACAGAACAAAATATTGACTCGGTAATTAGCGAAGCATTAGAGCTGACAAGCCAAGCCGAAGAGACGACCGCACAGCAAGAACCTGAGGTCGCGCCGGCCGCAGCACCAACAGTAGCGGCACCTAAGTCTAAGCGGTTACGCGCCTTGATCTCTGATCTGAGCGACGATGATGACTTTGAAAGTCTGTCAGGCAAACCATCCAAACCTGAGCCTGATACCGCAGCTGGTGCGGCGCCTGCAGCTCAATCCGCGCCGGAATCGGCGCCCGAACCAGTTCAAGAAACATCCGAAGAGGATGAATCAGAATCTCTTCGCGAACTTCTCACCGCAGGCAGAGCGGATTTCGAACCAGTCTTGATGGACCACGAAATTCTGGACGATCAATATGGTTCATCCACTACGGATCTGCCGCCTATCGTAATATCTAACAAAGCTAACACGATGGAAGATGGAGCAGGCGCTGTTGAAACCATTCAGCCGGTTCCTGCAGCTGCCACCTTCGATGAGCCTGCCGACTCGGATGAATCACCGATACCGCACATGGAGACTCAGTCGTTAGCGCCGACGCAACATTTGACGGCTCCTACTTTTCTTCCCGAAAATTCGGCCGAAGTTCCAATTATCTCGGCTACGAACCCGCCGCGATTCGCTGATGAACCGAAGGACGCTTCAGATATGCCACCACTGCCGGCGACGGCTGCTGAGTTGCCGGATGCGCTCGAAGAAGTACTCGCAAGTGTGGCCTTCGAGATGATGGACAACGTAGACCTGGCCAATCTGTCCGGCAATAGAACCGAGATCAGTTTCTTGGAAAAAATCGTTGAATCGGAACTTGCCGCAGACGAGAACTGGGAACAGGATTCGCAAAAAGCTGCACCGTCTGCGGTGCCGGAGCCACCAGCTGCGGAACGACCAGCTGCGGTGCAACCTGTAGCACAGCAACCTGCGGCGGCACAAATAGCAGCTGCACAGCAGCCAGCGGCACAAACACCAGCGACAGCACAACAACCGGCGGCATCGTCAACAGACGAAACCAGGGCTTCGTCACTCGCCGCTGTGGAAGCGGACAGACAGCTCACCCAGGCTAAAGGCCTCGACCAATTAGATCCATCCATTTTAAATCTGGCAACACAAATTCTGACTCAGGCAGTTAACTCTCCTTGTTCCGATGTTCACTTCGAACCGCTAGCCGATGGACTCGCTCTACGATTCATGTCCGAAGGCGAAGTGCTCGACGAGACGATTCTGCCTGCTCAAATTCAAGGGATGCTTATACTCTGCCTTAAAACTATGGCCGGACTCGACACAGCTATCAGTGACAGACCGCAAGACAAAAAGTTCGTCACCCGAAACTTCGGCGAACCTGTCGAAATGCGCATCACGTCTATACCCGGTCAGCACGGCGAGATGGTCGCTGTTTCACTGAAGAGTTAGTTGGAAAATTGCAACCAAGTTTAGAAAACTCCGCGCAGTTCCAAAACACTGCACTTCGAATTACGCTGATGGGCTCGAAATACTTTGTTAAGTCTCGAAGCTACACACCCGACTCACCGAGAATCATAAGCCACTCGTTAATGGGCTGAATTTTCGCCTTGTATTCTTTTGCAAGTTGCGGCTTGCCATGCGTATCCAACCAGGTCGAATATCTGTCCACCGACTCACGGGCGGTGCCCATTGCCGTCACCGGCTGGGGAAACTTGTGCAAATCAATTTGAGAAAGAAGGACATCAGACGCCTTCTTGAACTGCTGCTCAGCTATGACATTGTTGCCATCTTCTGAGGCCAGAATCGCATCAGTCAGAACTAGCTCTGCCGGTGCCTCCAGTTTCAATTGTTTCCAAATCGCTTTGGCATCAGCAACCATCTTCTTCGCCTCGGCAGGGTGCCCGGCGGACAAATAGGCCCTGGCAAGTTCCGACGAGATGTCACCAACGTCGGTGTGATTATCTCCGTAACTTTTTTTCTTTATAGCCAAAGCATCGCCATAGAAATGAACGGCTTTGTTCCAGTCACGCCTTCCCATGTACGCTCTAGCCAAGCCGGTTTTGCTGCGTGCTACCCGAGCGTCACGCGCACCAAACGACTCCGCTTTTTTAACCGCCGTTAAAAACGCCTGTTCCGCTTTATCGAAACGTTGAACAGAGAGGAGAAATTCACCGTCTTGCTGAAACTCCAACCATTCTGTTTGTTTTGTCCACTGAGGAGACAGGGCTGCATCCGAAGCCTTATCCTTTGTGGGAATCTTCATTTCATTCAACGTGCAACCCGCCATAGAACAGGCGGTCAGGCAAACAACTACAAATTGAAAGATAGAGGTCGACATCTAGTGCTCCCGAATGATTTGGAAACTCTAGTTCTTCTTGCGAGATTTCTTCTTGCCACCAGATGTGCCAACGCCGCCTTTGTTGCCGCCGGAGGTTTGGTCACCACCGCTGATGGAGCCCTTATCAGTGCTCTCTTTTTCCAGTGTTGATGAGTTTATCGAATTGAAATTGCCACTCAACACAGTTGCCGGATCCAGTGGTGCTACTTGAGCACCGCCCGTGGCCGCCAGTCTCTTAGCTTCGATTGACTCTGCCAGCGCATCGCCGGTAGTGTCAATTATCGCCAAAGGGTCGCTTGGAACTGTTGCTTTTTCCATAGTGCCATCTGTTGAGACAGTGGTATCAACCACTTCAACGATTTCAGTTTCCTTGTCAGGCAACTCGTTTTTTGATTCAATCATCTTAGGATCGTTGACCACGACTTTGGCCGTCACGATGTCATCATCATCTTCCTCGTCGTCTTCGTCATCGTCATCAAGACCGAGTTCAACTCGTTTCTTATGCTTGAAATACCAGAGCGTGCCGAATATGGCGGCGCCTCCTAAGGCGGCTATCGAAACATAGTTGAATATATTGAAGAGGCCATCGACCATTGGATTTGGTTCGATCGGCATGTCCGCTTTTGTTCGCAGAGGTGTGCCGGGGGGACCTTGCGGAACCTCAGTGGAATTGGGATCAACAGGCTTGGCTTCAGTACCCGCAGGAGCGGCTGCCGGAGCAGTTTCGGTATCAGAGCCAGCAGGATCAGCTTTCGTGTCGGCAGCAGGAGTAGCGGGGGGCGCTGGAACTGCGATTGGAACAGGTGCTGAAGTAGCCGGAGCAGCTGATGGCGCGGCAGTCGGTGTGGACGGGGTCTTTGGAGCTTGATTGAGAGCGCTGTCAGCCGGCGTGCCGCTTGGCGTCTCCGGCGTCGGTTTCGGCGCACTTACCGGCGGCGGAGGGACGGGCGTGGACGGTGTCTTTTGAGCCAAGGCTGCGGGTGCCGCGAATGAAATGGTCAAAAGACCGGCTGTCAACAAATGATCAAACGCGTTTCGCTTATTAAGACTATTAGTCACAATCAGTTCTCGTGTTAGCTAATGGCACCTATCTTCATACCATGGGCACCTCCATTGCAAACATGGATGCCGATATGCAAATTTTTCTAAGCCACTCGGCTTAAAAACGAAACCTTGATCAAAAGCATCGCTGGCGGTGCTGGCTAAAAAATCCGATCGAGAATTGCCGACGTCAGCCAACCGCGATCGATGATTGCAGCACGCAAAGAATTACCGGTGCGGCGATGATCGATGAGCGCGACGTTTAGCTGATCGTTGCACAGCAAGCCAAGATCGACCAGTCGCTGACCCCAGCGCTCGGGATGGTCGAGAGGCAACTCGATAATTCTTTGCAGTTGCAAAAAGTGATCCAATTCGACACTCGATATGTATCCATTTGAAACCAACAACTCACCAAAACGCTGTCCCCGTGCGCTTCGTTGCAACTTTAAAACAGTAACGAGTTCATTGATCGTCAGCCGATCCGATGCCACCAGCACTTGTCCAAGCTTTGGTGTCGCCGTCAAGATCGCCGTGTACGAGCATTGATCGAGCGCTCCAACTTTTTTCCAATGTTCGAAACTTTCGCTCAGTCGTTGCCGTGCCGGTTGCAGCTCATCAACAACTTCAGGCGCAGCCGAGTCGCGCTGACTGAGCCGTTCCAGTAGACGCGCATAACGCTTTTTAATTTCAGTGATTGTCGAGTCCTCGGGCAAGCCGAGGAGCAATAGCAAGTGTTTGACCATACCAGGAGTTCTCCCGCCAGCGCCAGGAGCAAGAACAATGTAACCGGCACAGGAACCGGTTCGGGCCGCTCTATAAACTACTGTGACACTCACATGATTCTATTGTCAAGACGAGAAATATATTTAAAGCTTGCGTGTAGGATTCTCATGGCAAGGGCACAAATAAGACAGTGACTTGTTTTGCCGGCCTGTGGTGTTGGTTTAAAAGATTTGGAGTTTTTGGGAAAGTGATGTCCTCGCGTATTAATTTTGGTCTGATGCTTTTCTCCGTTCTGGCAATTTCCCTTCCATCGAAGGCAATTGCAGCGGAGAGTTTTCAACCGCACACCGATGCGGTTTCCTGGACGGTAGTGATAAACGCCTGTCCTGATGTCGTTTTTGACGCAATCAAAAAATCGAGATACAGCCAACCCGCTTACCGCAAGGTTCTCGCCACAGATGAAAAATCAGCGGTGCTGGAGGAAACCTTCAAGGGTGTTCCTGTCCTTGGCGATGTGAATTGCAAGTACAAAGAAATTGAATACGGAATCCGACGAATCGAATATCAAATTTTGACTTCGGATAAGTTCAGAGCGTTCGACGGAGCCTGGGAGCTGGAGCCAGTTCAAGAAGGCCGAGCAACGCTTTTGAAACTCTCATCGCATATCGAATCACAGATTCGAGTGCCGTTTGCAAAACAAATCACGGCAATCGGCGCGAAGAAAGACGTGAAGCGGAGACTCAACACCATCAAGGATCTTGTTGAGCAAAAGTCCTAACCGCCACCTTTCATTTTTTGAAATGCGTTTTGCAAGAATGTACCTAGCTCGTCTGATTCGACGAAACCAACTTTTTTGGCGACCGGTTTCATGTCGTTGGGGTTGACGACAATGGTTGTCGGATAGCCCGTCACTCCGTATTGTTGAGCGAGATCTCTCTGGTCCGCTCCGTTCACTTTGGTGCGAATTGCACTGCTGTCAACGGTGCCCTTTTGCGACGGCCACGCTTCATTGTCAATTTTGGTGCAGTATCCGCAACCTGGTCTGGTGAAGCTAAGAACCAGCGGTCGTCCGCTTTCTATCGCAGCCTTGCGTGCAGCATCGATCTGTCCTTCCGGAAAATCAGTTTGGCTCGGACGCGATTTGTCCGGGACCGCATCTGGTCGAAACGGATTTCGTCCATCCGGCGCTGGTACCAATGGTCCTGAACCTGGATTGTCGGTTGGCTTCAGGCCTCGGTTCAATTGAATGGCACGATCGCGATCGGCAAGAATCGAACGCACTTGATCGGCTGAAAATCCGCTTGCTGACACGGGTGCTGGAGCAAATGGGCCTGGTGCAATTGGTTTATCGCGAAAGTCTGCGGAGTCGGGACCGGGCTTGGGTGGCTGGAATGGCTTTGGTCCTGGTTGTGGAAACTCTCCTGGCTCAGGTACAAACTGTGGACCTACCTGAGGAATCGCGTTTGGATTAATCACCGCGGATGGTTCCGGAAGATAATATGGCGCCGGCTCGACGTTCTGTTGACCCGGTCTAAAAGGATTAGCGACTGGCGGAAACTGCCCGCCTCCTTGTGGCACAAATTGCCCCGGCGCCACCGACGGAAAATGCGGTTGCGGAACCGGCGGCGCCGCGTCTTTAGCAATGGTTCGGAAGACTGGCTGCTGAAGCGGACCTCCGCCAAGCTCTACTGTCGGCAGATTGGTGACGGCCGGGTTTGATGTGGTATCACCGAGGGTGGTATTGACGCGCAGGGAATCGCTCGTGCTATTACTGAACACAGGGGGGCGCTGCTGTTCACTATTGGCACAGTCACCGCTCTGACTGGCAAAATCGAATACCATGGTAGACTCCTGGATAGCTTTTCGGACAAGGAATTGGGGTAAAACCAATTTAGCTTCCAGAACGTGAACATTTAGTACCCACACTGCGTTTGCATTCGTACAACCCGCACAGGAAATTTTGATATTGAGCAGTCTCGAAACTTCTGCAGCAAAATCTGACTCCAAGCCGGTCTCATCGATCCTGTTCCGAACGATCGCCGGACTGATCGACTGCATATTGATTGCTATCATCGACAGCGCTCTGATGTATGCATTCTGGGTAATCGGCATGGCAAGCGGACTTCTAGATGCTCGCCCCGAACACTGGGCGCAATTGCTCTACACAATTCCGCTATTCCTTTTAGATGGTTTGTCCGGCATAGCCGCGCCGATAGCAATGGTCTACCTGAATCTTGCCGGAGCATTCCCTGAGAAAACTCTCAACCTGGCCAACGCGTTTTTTCTCTGCATCATGGTGGTGAACTGGCTTTACCATGCCGAGTTCGAGAGTTCTAATACGCGCGGAACACCCGGAAAGTTAGCGATGGATCTTGCCGTCGTCAACGCCAGAAATGGCGGTCCGATTGGTTTTGCGTCGGCATCGTTTCGACATTTTGCCAAGTTCCTTTCTTCTGCGATTTTGTTCATTGGCTACCTGCCGATTTTTGGCAGGGACAAACGAAGCTTGCACGATCTAATTTCGAACTGCGCAGTGTCCTCCGAGTCGTAGTTTTCTATCGTTTAGCAATCCAAAAACAAACTGGGTACATTGAATAACAGACAAGGTACTAGTTTGCTATCAAGGTGCAAAAAATTATGATCTCAGGACTAAACATTCATTCGGCTCAAAGCAAAACAGCACAAGGCTTCCTGACCGCACTGGCTCTGACCATGACTGTTGCAGCTTCATCAGCGAACGCTCAGTCTACGGATTCGCGCGCTGTTTCAAGCCCGGCGAATCAAGCCGAAATTTCTGTAGACGTCGCGGCGACCCGGCAGGATACGAGCAAAACTTTGACCGTCAACTCATTGCCCACCGAAACGAAAGGCGTTCTAATTGCCGCAGGCCCGGCAACGGCGAAGACGATTCCGTGGCAGAACAGTTTAAACAAAACCTTTCAGCTCGCCAGAACCAACCGCAAATGGATCCTCGTCGATGTGTACACCGATTGGTGCCACTGGTGCAAACGGCTCGATTCAGACGTGTATGCACAGCCGGCGGTGGCTAAATTTCTCAACAAGTCATTCGTTTGTCTAAAAGTAGATGCGGAGAAAGGTGATGGCATCAACGTGAAGTCGAAGTACGGAGTTGATGGTTATCCATGCACTCTAATACTGGAGCCAGGTGGCAAAGAGAAAGGGCGCATCGAGGGTTACCAGTCACCTCGTGATTTCACAAATTCGATCACTCAAATCTTGAACAAACCTTAGTCGTTCAATCGAAATCATTCAATCGAGAGCGATTGGCAAGATGCTCAAAATTCAAACCAAAATCTTTTTAGCGAACTCGAGCAACGCTAGATCTTGATTGCGTCCAGCAATTATCGAAAGCCCAAGTCGCACTCCTGTTGAGACTTCCACCGGAATGGAAACCTGCGGCAATCCGGCGGCTACACTGAGAGCAGTGAGTCTGAGATTTTTCTTGCGATTATCGAGAAGCGCATCGGCCGTTGCGTTGCGTAGTGGTGGCATTGCCCAGGTGGTTGGTAAAACGATTGCGCCGCAGCGCGCGATTAGATCGTCGAAGTAATCGCACAGTTCCTGCTTTAGTCGTCTGGCCATGCGCTCTTCTTCAGGCGATATCGTTATGCCTTCGACTAAGCGCGCCATCACCATCGGTGACACCTGCGGCTGAAAGTCCTCGACCCAACCGCCGAAATTTTTCCAGGCTTCGCAGGATCTGATGATACCGAAGACGGAGGCACACGTATCAAGGGTGTAGCCGGTGATCTCTGCATCTGGTGCTCGGTTTGCATGATCAAACAAAGAATCGGCCGCGACCAGAAGATGTTGACTGATTTCGACCGGGATCATTTCAAACATACTGCGTGCTATTGCAGCGCTTGCGATTTTACTGGCATCGAGTTCGTTTCCAGTGGAAGAACTCCGGGCAGCAGAACCGCCGTCTAACAGAACTTCTCCAACCATTAAAAGCGTCTCGGCATCCCTGGAGAGCCAGCCAACCGTGTCGAAAGACTGCCCTAATGGAACCGCGCCGGAAATATCCACGGCACCATGGGTGGGGCGAAAACCATAAAGACCACTATAACTTGCAGGTACTCTGATCGATCCTGCCGTGTCAGTTCCAATTCCGAAATCGACAAACCGGCAGCTCACCGCGCTGGCCGACCCGCTCGAAGAACCGCCCGGGATGCGGTCCGGTAGGTGGTGGTTCAAAGGCGTTCCATAATATGGATTGATACCATCAAGACTAAATGCTAATTCGTCAGTACACGATTTGCCCTTCAATCTTGCTCCGGCATCTAAAAGTTTCAACACGCATGATGCGTTCGAGACTGCCGGCTCGTGTGTTTTTTGCCAATCTGGGTTTCCGCAACCAGTAACAAAACCTTCGACATCAAAAAAATCTTTGACGACGAAGGTTTTGCTTTTGAGGATGCCGGACGCGGAGCCCTCGATATCGAGATCAAGGATCACTCCGCACTCAGACATTTTTTGTTCGACTGTCATCGTGTCTTTTGCAAAACACGAGTGGTTCTTTCAGGCACAGGAAAGCTCATGATTTCTGAAAGAAGGTCCAGTCGAGTGCCGCCAGAGATCATCGGAATCAGGCTTGGCAAGCTGTAATAGTCACCGGTGAAAACATAATTTTCAGCCATTAGACCTTCGCTGTTCAATCTGTTGTAGAGCACTGGCGCATATGATGCACCGACGCCGACGAAGATGACATCGGGAATGACACCATTCTTGCTTTCGTAGCTTCTCAACGTTGGAAGCAAGAGCGGTGGAGTGTTTTCTTCCTGGTCGGTGACGATGATGATTTGTTCTACGTACTGATTCGCTCGCATCATCATATCGAGGCTGACACCGCATGAAGTGGCACCGCCGGCATTGATGCCTTTGAATGCTTTTTCCCAGTCAGACAGTTCATTACCCTTGGCTTTGATTTCGTAAGCCATCGAGTCGAAGGCATAAACGAAGAGATCCTTTTCGCAAATCGGAGCCAGCATGCTGGCAATCATCTTACCAAGCTCGATTGCTTCGGTCATTGAAGAACTCTTGTCGACGAACAAAGCAGTCGAACGCGAAATTTTTCGCTTTGACTTGATCTGCGCGTCACCAACGTCAGTAACTTTCTGGCTCATCTCGTCGTCGAGACCGGCGACCTTGATTGCTTCTCTAGTCTTAAGAGCAGAGACGCGGGTGTCGGTCTTCGCCTTTTCGAGTTTGTACTCGATCATTTTACGAAGATCGTCGTTGTCCATTGCGCCTCGTGTTTTCAAACTGGCAAGGTTGTTGATCACCTCCTGTGGTGTCATCGCGTCTATAAGCGCAACAAGCACAGATGGTGTCATCGTCTTG
Organism: Candidatus Obscuribacter sp.; assembly: GCA_021772095.1. Lineage (GTDB taxonomy): Bacteria > Cyanobacteriota > Vampirovibrionia > Obscuribacterales > Obscuribacteraceae > JADYXR01. Next base: position 39,283 of record JADYXR010000133.1, read on the forward strand.
ATTGTCGAAACCGCGGTACGGTATGGCAGCTTGTTTTCCACGATCAGGCGAGCCTGCTCGGCAGGATCTTCAGTTTTAGCCAATAGCTTCAACACAAAAAGTCTGCTGTCTTCAGGCGGATCGTTGTCGAACAACACACGCTGCGCGTATGGACCAGGCTTGATCCTAAGCGACGCGTATAGAGTTTTCAACGGCTTACGTGCGTGCAAAACAGCTGTGTCGAATGCCTTCGGATCAGCTTCACGCTGTCTCAAATAGCTTTCAACCGCGGTCTTGTAAGAACGAGGCACAGAGCCAAGACCGGCGGTGTAATTTTCACCTTCGCCGTGACCTTTGATCATCCGCGTTACACGTTCCACCTGATATGGTGGCAACTTTTCAAGCAACGCCAGGCCCGCTTCTCTGAAATCTTCAGAGAATTTCGATACTGCCAGGAAGGCGATGAATAGCTGCTTCACATCGTGAACGGTACCGTTTTCGAAGTACCATGCCGCCAGACGAATGAAGAAAAGCGGATCGCGCTCATGAACATCCGCGAAAAGAGGAATGTAGGGAGCAACGTCTCTGTGCGGAGTACGAAGCATTACGTTCATGATGTTCAATCTATAGTCTTGTTCAGCCATGCCGTCTCGAACGCGCGCAAGCAAAGCTTCGAAGTTCGCCTCTTCGCCTGGAGCGGCAACTGCACGATTTGCCTTACGTTTTGCCATCACTCTACCTCCGTGTGCTGTACGAGTCGTTAGAACGGTTTCAATTTCTGTTTGGAAGTTTGTATGTTCTAACTGTTGGGGTACAGGATTTCACTACTTTAGCAGCGTCCTCCCCTTCGAGATACCTGTCACACTGAACAAGAGATTCGGTTTGAGAACCGCGCCCTGAAGGGAGCCCCCTTACTTAAGCCAGTTCAGTTACGGCAGTTAATATTGTTTGTTAAAGACACAGTCAGAATCAGAGCCCTGTCGCCTCAAAACCAACACCGACATCACCTGTGTCACCTTGTTGCTGTTCCATTAGCAGCCAAACGCCGGAGATTATTCCAACCGCTCGCGCAATTTTTTGACTTCGCACGGCTTGAGTTTGCTATATACATAGGTAGTGAACGGAGCTAACTACTTGGCATGACCCGAATTTCCGCACACGCCGGTTTAGGGCGTCTTCTTCTGCATCACAGCATGGCTGTATTCTTATTCTGCGCTATTTTGGTAAGCGGATGCTCGCCTCCCAAAGCGGCAAGCGACCATCCAAAGATCGACGCTAAAGTGCAAGTTAAAGTCGAAGACCCAAACATCAAGCGATTTACGAATATCACTTCGAACGCCCAAGTTGTCGCGTCCGGAAATTTTGCAGCCGGAACTTACTTCGTCAAAAATTCGGTCGTCAGCATTCCGCCTGATACGACGTTTCAACTCAATTTAAAGTTGGATATAGACGATCCGAATGTGATCTCGACCGCCGAAGCAAGCGGCACTCTAACAACAAACAATCAAATTAGTTTCAATACCATCCCTGTTCCAAAAACTATTGATTTAAACAAAGGCACCGTCAGTGGTGATGTCGATCTTGCTCGCAGCATTGGAGCGTATTTCTTTAACCTTATTCAAGTCGGCTCTGTAAGCGATGATTTGAAGGACATGGTCAACACGATCAAAATCGAAAAGCTCGTGCTTAATTTGAAACCGGACTCCACTATTCATCTAGGTCAAAAGTCATTGCACATCGGTCCTAACTCCAAAGTAGAGCTCGTTGACGCGGTCTTCGATAACCACCTGAATTATATCGGGACTTGCAAACTAAACATCAACTTCGCAAAAGATTGCAAGTGGCTCGGCGATAAAGTCGATTGTCTTTTCGAGGGCGGCAAAATCGACTCCCAGTTTCACGCTGAAAAGTTCCACGACAGGCTGGTTCTAGAGCTTCCTGAAAATGTCGATCCCAAAGATAATCGCCCGGTCACTTTGAATAATTGCACTTTTAGATTTGGAAAAAATAAACGTTCATCTGCTATCGCTCAAACTTGCGTCGGCGTCGTCAAAGAATTCAGCTGGCAGTTGGTCAAGGGCGAGGAGCACCCTACTCTGCACCTGGTTTCGACGATGGATATGACCGGCACTAACCTGCATTTGAAGACTGATATTCACCAGACAATTGGATATTTTCCCAATCGCGTGCCTGGTAAATTGGTCGCAAACATCAAAAAAGATGGACGAGAAACATTTTTCGAAACCACCGGAGACGCGCAGGCGAAGACCGGACAGATCATAATCGAGAAGAAAACTACCAAGGTTGTTCTCACTCTCGAAAACGTTAACGTAGGACCTTCGTCCTATGAAAAAGAAGGTTCCCTCAAATTTTCTCTTGCCGGCGGAGTCGCCAACATTCGGCAGCTGGACTGGCAAGCCAAAGGCCACAAGTTTAGTCTCAAGTGCGGTTCGGGATCTACTCTGACACTGCCTGCAGAAATGCTTCTTGAAAAATCAACTCCATCGACCAGCACTAAACTGAATTTGCCGCTGCAGTTAAAACTCGGCACAGCCACGCTGCACACAGACAAAAATGTTATAGAGCTGGCCAATCTAGATGGAAAAATTCTGATAGATGTCGGTCAGGAAATCCAGTTACGGAGCGATCTGAATTTTGGACTTCAAAATTTGACTATTCTTGATGGCTACAATGCCAAGGTTATCGCCAAAGGGCTTGATTTGTCAGTCATCGACGGCAAGAGCAAAGTTATCCTCAAGAAGTGCTCCATTCTCGTGCCTGATCAACCACTTAAAGATGCAATCGCAAAACGACTGCCAAAATCGCTATCGTTTAAGTTAAACAAAACAATCAAAGAAGACAAAACCTGGAGATATCGAAACGCTGTCGCCAAGGACGTTAAAGTCACAAACCTCGAAGTTGGTGGCATGCAATCAAAGGGGCCGAATACCTTATCGTTCACCGCCAGTGGTGACGTATTTTTAAACGGCACAATTGATAAAACAGGTTTGATTTTCAATAAGGATGAATGGGAAACCAAGCCCTGGAACATATCTGGGCACGTGCAGGGCGAGGGCACCATCAAATACAAGTTCTCGAAGAAAAAAGGAAACGACGACGAACTGTTGCAATATGATGTCTCGATGGAGTTGAGAGTACCGGACACCGATGATGTAAAGCTTGACTGGAGCGAAGTAGCGGGCGGCATTTTGAAAATGGCTGAGAAAAAATCTATCATGGGGCGTCTGAAGAAAGTGGATATACCACTGCACCATGAGGGCGAAATCGACCTGATCGAGAAGGAAGCGCCCGCGTGGAAGAACTTGTCCGTTTCAAATGTCTCCGTCAAGGACGCGCCTAATGGTGGCACTCTAATAGATTTTTCAGCGGAAACTGGTTCTGTCACTACCAGTGCTAAAAGTTCTGCGGCTACGAAAAGCAAAGATGCCGTTGTGCAAAAAAGCACTCGAAAAAGTGGGTAGAACAAATCGCCTGGCGCTGTAAATTCAAAAATACATTTTGAGTAATTGAAAAAACATCCACTCGTGCTTTGAATCAATCCTTCGGCATAAGACCTGCCGAATCGGCGGTAACCGTGCAACAAACGGTCTTGCGACTTTAATCAGCCATCCAGCTAATCCTCTGTCATACTAGTTAAGTCGTCTCTTCTCAGCACGCGCTTGATTAACATCAATCAGAGGTTTTTTTGAAGCAAAAGCAGACCATAATCTGTTTTGAAACCGAAGAGCAAATCGAGAATCCGCGCTATACGACCAAACCCAAGTTAAGTGCGGGCGGTCCGGGCTCGGAGGCGCCGCCGCCTTACCTGGTAGCCACAGGGCAGACCGGGCACGCCGTTGTCGGGCTGGATATCGGGACGAGATTTTCGCGGATTGCCACCTACGAACAGCAACACTTGAAGTTGCTTACCGACGCCCCCATTCCATCGCTTGTTTGCCGGCTGCAATCGGGCAATCTCACAGTCGGTATGCAACCGACAAGCGACACTGTCACTATTATTCAAGATTTTCGAAATCTGGTCGGCACGGATTGGTACATCGAAGCGGAGTGCGGCTTTTACAGCGCCGACATGCTGACAGAACTTCTGATCAAGCGGCTTGCACGGATTGCGGCTGGTAATCTCGACCGACCAATTTCAAAAGCGGTGATAACGGTGCCTGCCACTTTCACAAGTGCGCAGCGCAAGTTGCTCAAGGCGGCCGGATTGGCAGCTGAAGTTGAAGTGCTGCAACTGATTAACGAGCCTACCGCAGTTGCGTTTTATCATTGCTATCAAAACCGAGAGTTCGAGGGCAAATTGCTGGTTTACCATCAAGGCGCAGGCACGTTCGCTGTTTCAGTGATGGAGTATCACTCAGGATTGTTGGAAGTCAAATCGACAATCGGCAACGACAGACTGTGCAGCAATTCATTTACTGGTCGGCTGGTTTCCTGGATGATCGATCAGTTCAATCACGACTCGGGATACAAACTTTTCAAAAGTCCAAACACAATTCTTCGCATGATGGCCGCGGCAGAACAGGCGATAAGCGATCTGCACACAGCTGGTCAAGCCAATATCAAAGTGACAAATCTCGATATCGAATCAAAAGATGGCAGCACCAGCACTTCAAAAACGCACGCTTATTTGATGACCAATATCAAGTTCAAGGAGTACAAAAGCCTGATAGAGCCCGTGGTGATGGAATCGTTTCAGCTGGTAGACCAGGTTCTCGAGAATGCAGGAATAAATGCAAATCAAATCGATCAGGTTTTGGTTTCCGGCGATGCGCGCGCGCTTCTGCCGTTCTGGAATCATTTTTTTGAACGCCTGCCTGCTGCCACCATCAACCCTTGTAGTCCGGCTACCTATCCTGTTTTCGGAGCGGCGCTGCAAGCCGCTTTAATCAACAATAGCGTCCGCGATTTTGTGGTTTGGGACATCATGAATGAACCGGTTTTTGTCGATGAAGGCGGAGAGCTGAAACAAGTAATCGCACGCGGCACACCGATTCCGATCACTGCGTATCGCAAATGCGAATCGCCTGACCCGACAGTCAATATGCACGTGGTACAGGGCTCTGACAACGTTCCAGTGATTGCGTCGCTGGCAGAACTGACAGTCAGCAATTGTCCTCCCACTACGGCTGGAGAGACCAAAGTCGAGGTTCAATTCATTGCTAGTGCCGACGGTATCATCGACTATCGCGCGCGTCACATTGGGCTTGACTCTCAGCTCCCGTTAAGTATCATTGATGGTCAGCCTGTCGAGGCTGTCAACGGTTGGAGCGACACCAGGGGGAGCAGAAAATTCGATGAAGCGAGATTGAACCGCTTAGCACGCATTATGAACATGCCACCGCTGACGGTGCTGAATGTTTTACGTGCTAGAGGTTATGTGATCGAACATATTAAAAACGGGCGCGCAATCGAAGACATGCTCAGGAAGCTGAAAAAAGAGCGAATTAAAAATAATGCCTGAAACAGGTGCAACTCCGGGTGGTGGCAAATCACAGCCCACCGGTGAGGAAGATCTCAAATCGATAGTCAGAAAGCAAGCTGCGGCACTGGCAGATCAGGGCAATCGCATGCGCAATATTTTGCATTCGATTCCGCTTGGGCTGGTCGTTTTCAACAAACGTCAATCTATCGAATTGATCAACACGTTGGCGCAACAGCTCTTGCATTACGAACCACGTGAATTGAAAGGACAAAACGTCAAAGTCATTTTTCCAGAGGTGGAGATGCTGCAGTTCAGCTCCGACCCAGTCAGAACAATGGCTAGAAAAAAGACAGGCGAAATATTTCCTGTCGAGATATACATGAACGAATGGAACGATGATCTGATCTTCGCTCATTTGCAAGACATCACAGAACGGCATCGCCTCGAGCGTTTGCGGCAAGATTTCCTGGCCATGGTCAGCCACGATTTACGCACGCCACTATCTTCGGTGCAATTGTTTCTCCAGATGATCAGCAGAGGCACCTATTGCGAAATCTCCAGCAACTTCGAAAGGAGCATCGTGCGCGCCGAATCCAGCCTCGACCTCATGGTTTCACTGGTCAATGATTTGCTTGATTCCGAACAGCTCGACTCTGGCGACTTCAACCTCGATATCCAACCAACGACGACGAATTCCATCGTGGACAAAGCAATCAACTCCACGCAAAGCGGCGCCAACGCGGTCGGTGTAAAAATCGAGAAGGACGTTGTTAACGACTCACTCAACGCCGATGAAGATCGAGTCACCAGAGTGATCGTCAATCTGATCGGCAACGCGGTGAAGTTTTCTCCAAAAGAAAGCGTAATCACAGTTCGTGCCGGCATCGAAGGCACTCAAGTCGTTTTTAAAATCAAAGACCAGGGACCGGGGATTCCAGAACATCTTCACCAGGCAATTTTTGAACGCTACAAACAATTGGACCAGCCGAAAGAAACCAAACGACGCGGAGTCGGTCTGGGACTGGCTATTTGCAAAGCGATCGTAGAGAGGCACAAAGGAAAAATTTGGGTCGAGAGTGAAGAAGGAAAAGGCGCGACCTTTTGTTTCTCAATCCCGACAGACGGCGGGCGCACACCGGAATAGACAGACGGCTGACGCCCATTGGAACAGACAGGTGGCGGACGCTAGTAGAACAACTTGAGCGCTATTCGCCTTTATCGTGATAGCTGTTAAACAAATTTCCGTAGTCCTTTGGCAAACCCGAGCGATCTTTCTTTGCTAAATCCGGCTTACCAAGCCGATCGTAGAGATCTGCTCTGCGTTGGCGACAGCGAATATCATTCGGTGCAAGTTTTAAAGCGGCCGTGTAATCTACCAGCGCTTTCTGATCTTGGCCCAGCTTCTCGTACACCTGAGCGCGCTGTGCAAGCGCATTTATGTACTTCGGCGTGTCGGCCAAAGATTTCGAGAATGCCGCTTCAGCTTCTTTGTATCGCCCCAGTGACGACAGCGCCGCGCCATGAAATCTATAAACACGCGCGCCTCGACTGCCCAGCCGGATGGCGTTTTCACAGTCTCTGGCAGCTTCAGCGTGCTTGCCCATATGCAGATTCGTTTCCGCTCGCATTTCGTAATACCGCGGATGCGGATTCAATTCGATTGCTTTGTCGAGAGCACGACGGGCTTCTTTCGCCTGTTCGGTGTAGATGTAGTGTGATGCTGCCGCCGCACAAATGTCCGGGTTCTGTGGATTAACGGTCATTGCCATTTCGAAATCTTCGCTCGCTTTATCGTCATCGCCCTTAGCGTTATGGATTGACGATCTGCCGGTGTATGCCTGCCACATGTAGGGCGCCAATTTGATTGCCTTGTTCATGTACGTCATGGCGTGATCGAGGTCATTCTTTTTTCTGCTAAACGCCGAACGGTAGTAATAAACGAAAGGATCATCTCCAGTGAATTCAACCGCCTTATCAAGTTCTCGTTCAGCCTCCACGGTGCGCTTTTCTTGCGAATATATTTGCGAACGAAGTGCGTGAGCCAGACCCGATTCCGGTGAGACTTCCACTGCCTTGTTCAACACTTTCTCAACGTCAACCGGATTGGTATTCATCGAGATCATGATCCGCGCTTTCAGAAGCAGAATAGACAGGTTGCCCGGATGCAGGTCGACTCCGTAGTTGATCTCCTTTAATGCTTTGTCGTACTGCGCACAGTCGAGATAGTGTTCGGCTCTCACTCTTATGTTGTCAGGATCGATATCATGAATTCGATTGGCTTCATTAAAATCGCTGAGAGCTTCCGTGTATTTACCCTGATGCTTTCTTGCCAACCCGCGAAGCCTGTGCAGCCGGTCCGAGTTACCCAGCAAGGCAATTGCTCTTGAATAGCCAGCCTCTGCTTCTTTGTACTGATGTGAGCCATCAAGATGGGCAGCTTTCTCTTCGATAACGCTGACTTCATTGAGGCTGCTCCAATCCTCGGCACTATCCGCGGTGCTTGACTTGGCATTCGATTTTCCGTTTAATACGCCTGAATCGACATTGGATGACGAGTCACCGTCTTGCTTTAAGAGCATGTAGCCTGAGACACCTAGAAATCCAACGATAGCGACCAGCGCCACCGCAACTAGTGCAATAATCAGCTCAGACTTCTTCTGAGTTTTAACATCCTGCTCGCCGTGACCAGACTGATCTGACTGCGAACCGGCATTACGCGCTGTGCCATCATCCGTTAATGCCCTCTTGCGCGACTCTTCATCAAACGCGATTCGTCGAGCGGCGGCATCGGAATCACCGCCTGTGGACGACGAGCCATTTTTGTTCAGGCTCGCAAATGTACCGGGATCAAGAGCAGTCTGAATCGACGAGGACTCGATCACGTCATCGCCGTCGGCGTGTCCAAGTGCGATCACCAGATCCTTCATGCTATTGAAACGCCGATCCGGATCTTTCTCCAGGCAGCGGCGAACCAGGCGCTCCATATATGGTGACACCGAAACATCAGGAGCGATGGTTGCGAAAGTTGGGGGTGCCACTTTCGTGTGCATGTCGAGCAGCGTCAGCGGATCTCCGACAAATGGAAGTGAGCCGGTCAACGTCTCATACATGACGATGCCAAATGAGTAAATCTCGGACCGCGCGTCGAAAGTTCGCCCTGACAGTTGGTCGGGAGACATGTATTTTGGCGTGCCAATGATGTTCTTTCCGTGAAACTTAGTGGTCTCCTGCCCGCTCATCATCGCGATCCCGAAATCGATGATACGCGCAAAAGCGTGTCCATGTTTTCCTTCATGCGTGATGATTATGTTGGAACTCTTTATGTCTCGATGGAAGATGCCGGACTCGTGTCCTTGGGCCAGAGCCGAGGCGATTTGCTCGAAAAGCGGGATAGCGACTTGCTCTTCAACGTGACCTAGTTCTGAAATATATTTGTCCAGCGACTTGCCGTCCACATATTCGAGCACCATAAATGGTGCGCCTGATGGCGTCAGTCCGAAATCGATGATTGAAACAATGTTGGGATGCTGAAACTTCGCAGTCACTCGGGCTTCCGACTGGAAGTTAACAAGCTCGTCATCTAAGCGGGCGTAAGAGATTTTCACCGCCACATTTTTTCGCAAGTGTTGATCGAAGCAAAGATAAACAGCTCCGCCGCCGCCGGCTCCAAGTTTACCTATCGGTTTATAACGTTCCAATGGAAACGACTCGGGTTTAAGCTCGTTGAGCTCCTCATCGAGGGTTTTCTTGACCTGGCGCGGTGCCTCGCCATACAAAGCCAGTGTCGCTGACGAGGACATGTTTGAATCAAGAGGCACGGGATTTTCGCAGCTGCAATTTTGCGATTGCAAAACCCATTGCGTAAAACTTCCTGTGTTTGCCTTATCTATTTGCTTTCCGCAGAGCGCGCAAATTTGAAGCTGCCCTTTCTCGCGCTCGATTTGCTCGCAACGGCATGCCGCAACCCATTGCGTAAAACTGCCCGTCATCGACGAGGACTTCGGCTGCCCGCATATTTCGCAAATATCGGATCGAGTTGTCACTAAGTCCAATCTCTGAGCTTTTAGATGCCTAGATTATTCCACATTAAAGCTCGCCCGGTAGCAGCAATCCAATCGTAATCACTCGTCGCGGTTAATGCGGAGATCGCCAAGCGTGATCGAATAATTCTCTTTATTGCCGTCCAGAATAAACCGGATCAACAACTCGCCAGCGACTGCTGTCACCAGGTAAATCAAATTGCGAGCGAGCGGATAATCGCAGATATCGTCGCCGGCATCTGATGGAATAATGTATTTCTCGTTCCAGCGCAGCTCGCCGTAGTCACCGTTGACGCCGATGTGCAGGCAAGGAATGTTTGCTTCCTTGCAGTGCTCCGTTATGACGCGACGAGAAATCGAATTGTCAAAACTATCGATCACGGCATCGAAGCCGTTTAAAAACTTCGACGCGTTTTTCGCAGTCAGCTCCTTTGGGATCGCCTCAATGTCCTCCCCTACTTCTCGGTAAATCAGGTTTCTCAAGATCTCGGCTTTTAATCCACCGATGTCATCTACCGAATAAACTTGAGTGCCGATGTTCTGCTCTTCAACACGATCGCGGTCGATTACAGTCATATTTTTGAAACCTTGTCTGGCTAAATGCGCGACCAGATTAGATCCCAGGGCACCGGCACCACAGACGATCAAGCGCGCTTTCGACAGCTTATCGATGTCGTCTTTGCCGCGGTAAATTATTTCGTGGTGTAGCTTTCCAGCCATAACGCGTCATCTCCTGCCTCAGTCGTAATCATCAGGATCACCGTTTCGTCTGCCGTGATACTGACGCATGACACCAACCAAACTGGTCAGATCGAAATCTTGATCGCGACCGTTTAAACAAATTCCGGAGCTGACAACCGACAGGTCGTTGACTCGAATATTGGCGGTGTGAGTGTGATCGTCAAACACATAGCGAACGACGATAGAGCCCTGTTCTTCGTCATGCCAGTGACCGTCCAAACGCGCTCCTGAATGTGTAAGCGCATCACGAATTCGATCGATGTCAGAACGATTTCTCAGGCGCTGATCTCTCATTTCCGTTGGATGTTTGTCGAAGAACAAAATCTTGTAAGCCAGTAGCTCCGGAGGTGTAGCCCCGGAGACCCGCACCGCATCCGGTGCCACATCGCTATCAAGCGCTTCTCTGAGTTTGCGGGCAATGTTTGGATCGCGCCGCCGATTTTCGCCGTGATACCAGAACGACGCACCGTCAAAACGCGCATGTATTGCCTGAAAGGACGCGCTGCGTTCGGTCAATCGAATCGGCACGGGCTCGCTAAAAGTGAAACGCGTATCGGAAGTATTCAACTGCAGTCCCCACCAGAGGCGCTGAAACTCCGCAGCCAGAACCATGTTAACGCGCGGAAGCAGTTTCAAATACGCATCGATTTGAGAACGCGACGCGCGTTCAACACATCGAGCCTGACCAGGTTGAGTCACCTGAAAAAGCCCAAAACCACTGCTGGTGCCCAGTGGACCGGAGTCGACTACTCTCAGTTCATAAACAGCACCTTTCAATTTCACGTTTATTTTGCCACCAGGAACATAAGGCGACAAAAAAAGTTCCGACGAGAGATTTTTCTCGTCGGCCGAAAAGCGTTTTATGAGCGACAGTGGGTCGACTCCACCGCCGCTCATCCAAACACTGCCTCTGGACGCAATGTCAGATTGCCATTTTCATGACGTTCGACAACATATGCGCTCAACTTTCCTGCAGGAACGTCGAGAAAGGCTGCAACAGCGTTTCTAACCGCAGTATCAGAGCTGGCTACGCCAACATCCAACACGTCAAGCGCGATTTCGCGGCTTCGGCCTTCGAAGCGCAAGTGCAACAATGCTGAGCCAGAAATATCTGACCGAGCCAAGAATCGTGGGTCTCTTTCTGTCATCGGCGTGCCCTCATCATGTACTCATCGAGACTGTTCGCGCGTCCAGGGACAAGCGCCGAATCAACCTGCGAAGAGGCTGTGCAATTTGTTTCCCACTCACAAGTACCGCCATCATAACATCACTTTTATAAGACTGACGACCACTGACTGAATCGTGCCCGGCAAAATTTCAAGAGGACAAAACGATAAGACTGCAACGGTTTTGACCGAACTAAACAGCGTTTTTGACATTCAGTCAGAAAGATCCAGTCGGAGAAAGAAACCAAATCTGATGTCAAAATCGATAAGTCGGCTAACAACGGGTACTAAATGGGAAGAGAGTGTTATGAGTTTCACTCTTATGCATTTCTAGGGCTTGAACGAAAGCATGGACGTCGGACAGGTAGTTAATATGGGCGGGCTGATCTCAGCTGGATTCGCGCTGCTAGCAGGCGTGGCTCTGTCTGTGGAATTGGGCGCGGCTCCGGCAAAAATCAAGAAGGCCAAAACCGATTCGGCCGAGGGACAAGGGAAGAACGGCGGCAAGGCAGCTCGCGGCGGACGAGCACGCAGAAATAACCGAAACGGCGGAAAGAATCAAACCTCCGACGCCCATGAAGGTGAAGACGATGCAGACAGAGATTTTCAAAAAGACGCAGCGGAAACCCTGATCATCCAGCAAGATTCATCCGCCGATTTGATAAATAATCTGCAGCGCACTTATGTGGATGGTTTGCTCGGTCCAAGAATAAAATACGACGTGGCGTTAGCAATTTTGAATCAGTATGAAACCACCACTGTCTCTGAAGAAGAGGCTGGTTTGATGATGGCAACTCAAGCCTATTTGAGCGCGACGCGAACCGGCTCACTGACTGATGGTGCCGCTCCATTCGGTGGCAGCGCCGGAAAGGCGGCCAAGTCGCCAACGGGAGAGAACGAACAGATTAGGCGCGAAACGACCGAAGAGAATCGAAAAGCGACAGAAGAAAACATTTCGCCGCCGACCAAAACAGAAAAGCCTGGACGACCGACTTTAGGCGGTTTATTTCAGAAAAAAGAACAAGTAGAAAAAGAGACAAAGAAGACCATCGAAGAGCCACCTCCTCCACCATCGTCCAGACGTAGCACCACCCGGAATACCAGGAGAAAAACGCGCCCAGAATGAAACAAGCGCAGACCATCAAAATCGACAACAGCTGGGGTGTGGTTCCTGTCGGGGCTTCGAAGGTTCCTGTTCGCTGGATCGTAATGTGGATAGGCATTGCCGGTTGGCTGGCCGTCACACTTGTCTGCACCGGTGGTCCGACTGCGATTACCGCACTTGCTCTCAACATTTCGTTTTTGATCGGTTTGATTTTAATTGGTGGCTTCACTCGCAGTATTCCGGCTCGAACTATCGGCTTGATGTTCTTCTCCGGCGCTGTGATGATGGGCGTCGCACTGTTGATCGAACAGGCGTTCGCGGTGCCTGCAATGGAATCAATTAGACCGCTTATGACACCATTCCTTGAAGAAGTATTGAAACTGGTGCCACTGTTCGTATTCTTTGCTCGCGGCAGAAAATTCACGATCTGGACGCTGGGTGTCACGGATGTGATGCTGATGGGCGCAGCCTCCGGCGCTGGCTTTGCATTCGTCTTCGATGCATTCAAACATTCCAGTACTGCCTGGGTGCACCATCTGCAGTGGCTGCCCACCGCTGATTATGTTAACTGGACTCATCTGATTGCGGGTAACGCAGCCTGGTCTGCCATCGCCGGTGGAGCGCTTGGACTGGCGCTTGCCGTGATACACAATCGGAAAGCTGCTATCTCGATTGCTCTGGCCGGTTTCATCTACGTGGTGATCGATCACACTGCCGCGGTCAATTACAATTCGCCCAATCCAGTCATGGCCAGCTTCTTCTCAATGGTCACTGCTCATGGATTCGCAACACCATACATTCTGATCGCAGTCGCCGCACTTGCAGTATTCCTGGATAGTTGGATAAAGTTGCGATGGTTTCCGAAAGCATCAGAGTTCAAACTTCCGAAACGAGGCGACTCTACCGCCGGTCTTGGCGGACTATGGGATTTCATTCTGGACCGCCGCCGCCTGGCCAACGCCAATTTTAAACGCATGCATCAAGCGAGAAATTCATACGCCAGCATGGCTGTGGCAATCCTCTCTCAAAGTTTGATCAATCACCACTCGCCACCGAAGATGACTCAGCTGTTCGCGCAAATGGGAATGAACGTCGGCGACACGCTGGCTTTGCTCCCCGATGGTACCGTAGACACGCCTGATGACCCGTTCGCCAGCCTCGATTTACCCGACCATTATGAATTGATCCGGAGAATAAGCATCGGCGGAATGGGAGCGATCTATAGAGCACGTCACACCAAGACAAATGCATTTCTTGCCATAAAAATCTTACACGCACATGTGGCCGACGTCGGAAACAACCGCCAGCGCTTTGATCTGGAAGCGAAGGCCGCAGCCGCGCTCAAGCATCCCAATCTGGTAGTGGTGCACGATTATGGTATCACCAATAAAAAGATACCGTATCTGGTGATGGAACTAATTGAAGGCACCACACTGCAAGACGAATTCGGAAGACTCGGAGGCTTGCCGCCAGGGCGGTTCTTCTATATCTTCGACCAGGTATGCGCGGCACTGATTCACGCTCACAGCCGCGGCGTCATCCATCGCGACATCAAGCCGAGCAATATCCTGATTGTCAATTCGGTCGAAACACCTGATCTCGTAAAAGTCGTAGACTTCGGCATCGCCAAGGTCATAGACCCGCGCGGCGCAGAAGCGCAAGATCTGACGCAGACTGGAGACATCCTGGGAAGTCCTCTTTATATGAGTCCGGAACAATGCATGGGCGAGAGACTCGATGCTCGAACGGACGTCTACTCTCTGGGATGCGTGATGTATCAAGCGATTACCGGCAAGCCACCAATCATGGCCGAGAATGTGGTGAAGACAATCTTCAAACACGTCAACGTGGTGCCTGATCCGATTGCTGTTGCAAAACCCGGTGTTAACGTACCTTTAGTGATCGAGCAAATTATTTTCAGATCGTTGGAAAAGAAACCATCTAATCGCTTCGCGTCTATGGAAGAGTTGAAGAACGCGTTGATTAGCGCCAGACAATCGATTGGATAGGTCAACCCAATCGCGGAGACTGACTACCAAGCTGTGTTCGGGTTGTAGTTTTCCTTGCGTTCATCTTCGTCTTGTTTTCGATTGTTTTGATCATTGTTGCGCATCTGTCGAAGGACACCACTAAGGGTGCCACCAACATTCTGCGGTTGCTGGTTGTTCTGAGCGAAGTTGATGCTCAAGTCTTCGGTCGAACCTGGAGGTTGCTGATATCCTTGCGGCGGCATTTGGCCTTGACCGTTAGTTGGATATTGCCCCTGTGGATTCGGATACTGGTCAGGTTGTCCATTGTTGCCTTGATACTGAGCCTGAGCGTTTTGGTACGACGTCGGTGGTGCTCCAATTAGAGGCGCGTTCGCCGGTTGAGCACCCATTGGCGCTGCCCCTGCCTGTGGTGGCACTGGATTCTGCGCTGACCATGGAGCGGGCGCTCCATTTCCTTCAGCTCCTCCCCACGGACTGTCCGGAGGAGTCCAACCCTGCTGGGATTGCGTTGGCTGTCCCGACGGCAACTGTGGCATTTGAGGCATCTGAGGCATCGGTGGCATCGCGGGTGGTTGCGGCGCGACTGGTGCTGGTTGAGCAGCGAATGGTTGTTGTCCTCCGCTCTGACCCGCTTGATTCGCCCATGAAGGCGCACCACCGGCAGTGCCTGGAGTCTCCCATGGCTGCTGTTGCGCTTGAGTCTGAGGTTGCTGCGTTTGTTGTTGCGGAACATGAGCTGGCGCTGGTTGCTGCCAAGGCATCGTCGGCAAAGGCGCCGGCGCAGGTTGCTGCCACTGCTCGGTGGATGCGGCCGGCTGCTGCCATGGTTGCTGCGGAGGTTGTTGTGGCTGAGCCGGCATCTGCGATTGAGTCACGCTCGGCGGCGGCACTTCCCATGCCGGAGGCGCTGGCGCAGCCGGTCCCGGAGCGTTCGGCTGTGTGAGGCTGGCTGGAGGCGCTTGCCATGCCGGTTGCTGCGGAGCAGCACCTGGTTGCCACGGTTGAGCAGCCGAACTCATCGACGGAGCCTGCCAGGGTTGAGCACCCTGATTTGGTGTCAGATCGGGAACCGGCATTGCTCCGGACGCAGGCGCAGACCAAGCCGGAGCCGGTGGCGCAACGGCACCAGCAGCTGCCGGACTACCTGGAGTTTGCTGATTCCAGGCGGCCATTTCTTGCGAAGGCGCGCCCGAAGCCGCCCAAGCCGGTTCCGGAGGCTGCCCGGAAGAACCGCCCTGCTGGCTAATTTCGTTGCCATAATTTCCGTTATTGTTGGCGTCCGGTTGCGCAGGCATAGTGCCGGAAGGCTCAGTCCAAGCTGCGGCCGGTGGTGCAGCGCCGGCGGATTTGTTTCCATCCCAGGCTGGAGCCGGCGGCTGACCACCACTTCCAGGTTTTGTGAAAGCGACTCCGCCCGGAGGCAAAGTCCAGGTCCCTGATTGCCCGATCTCACCGATCGGCGAACTAAGCTGCGGTTGCGCCACGCCTGGCGGTGCGACTGGAGCAGACGGTAAATCAATGCCGTTGTTGGCTGCAGGAATTGCACCATTGTTGGATGCCGGCCACGCCGCAGCCGGAGGTTGTTTCGCATTCGCTTGATCCGCCCAGCCAGGCGCACCAGTCTGCGCACCCGGCCATGGAGTATCCGGCTGAGCCGGTGCTTGAGGCTGTTCCGGCACCGCCGGCCAGCCGCCCGAGCCGCCAGGCTGCGCATTGTCAGGTGTCGGCCAAGAGTTCGATGCCGCCGTCCACGGAGCTCCGTTGCCACCATTTATCGCTGCCGCCGGTGTTGTCGGAATCACTGGAGGCTGACCGCTACCCGGTTTCAATGTCCATGCAGAAGAATCTTCGTTGGCTGTCGGCCATGCCGTCGAAGGTGGTCGTTCTTTCGAACTCGACTGATTGAGCCAATCTCCGGGCGCAGGTTGTGCCGCTGCCGCCGGTTGAGGATCGAGCCAATTAGCAGTTGGAACCGGCGCAGGAGCAGGCGCAGGCGGTTGCGAATTCTGAGCCCAGGCAGCTGAAGACTGCACAACGCTGTCCTGACCTGGCAGACCAGCTCCAATGTTTTGATTTTGGATAAAAGGCTGCTGCGCAGCATTGGCAGGACCAGCCGATGAAACCCGCTCAGCAATCACTTCCATGAGGTAAGCGCGCTTCTGTTCCGGCACACCTTGCGACAAATCCGGTCTGGTGCGCTTCAAATTCAAACTGGCGAGCATCTGGTGATCCTGGAAGAACGTCATCACCAGCGTCTGATACATTGCAAATTGCATGGAGTTGACGCCGAAAAGCTGGTCGTATTCCATCTGCTGGACCGCCAGTTCGTCGTCCAGACCGTTCCGCATCGCCTCGACAATTCGCTCGATAGTGCGCTGCGCGTCCTTGAGAACGCGCTCATCAGTGTTCGGATCGTTGGACGAATTGCCCCAAGACATCTAGATTTTCCCGCGTTGTCGAAACAGCCCATGAATAGACTTCGGCTCATCGTGAATATTTACCGGCAATATTTCACGACCAAAATGCAATTTCTGCTTAGTACGATATACCCGCACGTTGAGCAATAACGCGATTGATCTCATTTCTAAGGCTAATGATATGAATGGTTTTTTACATACGAGGGCTTTGAAGCGCAAAAACACAAAATACAATAGCGATAGCAAGGATTTCCGACGCGCAAAACAGGAAGCAAAGATGAATCTCGAGGCAATTATTATCAGCTCCACAGCTTTGTTTCTGACGACGATCGCCTCGATCAGTCCTTCGCCAGCGTCAGCATCCGCTTACGACAGCCACTTCGGAATTGGCAAGAGCTTTCTGGTAAATCAAAACTTTGAGATGGCTGTGAAAGAATTCAGCGCCGCGTTGAAGTTGTCTCCTAACAACCCAGAAGCGCTTGTAGAGCGCGGCACTGCATACAACGGACTGAAGAAATACGACCTGGCACTGCGCGATTTCGGCGCTGCTGTCAAAGCGGATCCAAACAGCTATCTCGGCTACAACAATCGCGGCGTCACCTATATGCGGCTTGGCGACACGGAAACAGCGATTCAAAACTTCGACAGAGCAATCGTAATCGACAATCGAGAAGTCTTCGCCTACCTCAATCGTGCAGGTGCTTCTTTGACTAACGGCAGCGGAGGCTCGTCTTCGCAAAAGATTTCCGAATGGTTAAAGCGAGACAATTGGAAAGGTAATTACTCCGGACACGCCGCTATCCTGGGAGCTCTGGGTTATCGACAAGCTAAGCAACCAGCTCAGGCCAAAGCTTTGATCGACGAGGCTTTAGCCAAAACAGATCGGCTCAAGTGGCCATATCCGGCTCTTCAATTTTTTGCCGGAAAGCTAAACACCAAAGAATTGCTGGACGAAGCAGAACGCAGTGATTACGACAATACACAAGCACACTGTTTTCTGGCTCTGGATCTGCGTTTGAAAGGTGATGAAAAATCATCACTGCCACATCTTGATTGGATTTTGAAACATGGAATTCAAAACAGCGTGGAATATTGGATCGCAAGAGGGCTGACGAGACCGGCAACACCCAAACCAGTAACATCAAAACCAACAACATCCACGACCCCCTCGGCAGGCGCGCCTTCTGCGACATCGGCAAAAACCAATGCGCCGGTGACCGATCAAAAATCAGGTCAACCTAAGGCTCAGAAATCCGGTACTTCGAAATCGTCGACGACAAAGTAACCAATCAAGCAGCAAGCGGCTCTCCAAACGCAACAGCGGACACGCTGGCGCTTTCCGCTGGCATCGTCGCTATCGCCGCGCTTTCGTGGTTGTTCAATGAGTGTTTCTCGGGTCTGGAACATGCGGTATCGCATGCGGTGTTCGATACTTTTTCCAACGCACAATCGAAATTGGATAGCGTCGCCGCAGTTTCCTCGGAGTTGTCGAAGCAGCCGATTAGTACGTCAATGACTCGGTTCGGCATCATCTCCGGTTTTGTCACATGCGGAACGATTGCTGGGTATCATTGGAGTCCACGACTGCGCATATTGCTTTTTGCACAACTGCTGGCACTAAACTTATTGCTGCACGGAATTTTGACTATGTCCGGCGAGTCGCCTACGATGCCGATTTCGTTGTTTATAGCCAGCACTGTTGGATTGGCTTATGGTTCATTAATTAAGACCATGAAAGATACTCGGCAACAGTTGATTGCCAAAGATGCGGCGATCGAAGGACTTGATGCAGAATTGTCGAAATCGACACTGCAACTAGTCAAAGACGATGAGACAGAACGTCGTGTGCTCGCCGGAGATTTGCACGATCAAGTTTTAAATGATTTGAAACTTCTTCGCGAACGAGTGAACAAAATTCCAAAAATAAAATCAGGCATAGAATCAGAAATTGCATCAGAGAGCCCAGGGGAAGCGATAATTGAATTGGAAATTGCTGAAATTGACGGTTTAATAGATCGCTCAATGCAACAAATCAGGGAAGTGATGGACAGCTTATCACCGGCTGTTCTCCAGCATCTTGGCTTTGTCGACGCACTGGAAGATTGTGTGCGAAGCGGTTCGGAACGAGCTAACTATAAAGTGCGATTTCGCTGCAACATTGAGCACAGAGATTTTGATTTGTTTAATCAAACCGAGCTGACGTTGCTGTATCGGTTGGTTCAAGAGTCGGTCACCAACATATGCAAACATGCCCAGGCGACAATCGTGAAATGCATCATCACCGCCGATGGTGACAACATAACAATTGCTATTTCGGACGATGGCAAGGGAATGGATGTTTCGAACAGATCCAGTCAATCCAGAGGATTACAATACATGCGACAACGTGCCAGCATCATCGGCGCGACCATCAACTGGCGCCCCGGCGAAGATAACAAGGGCACGAGCGTGATTATCACGATTAGAAAACCGAAGTGATAAAATATTGGAACTCTAAGTGGAGGTAATCCTTTGCGTATTTTGATCGTGGAGGATGTGCCGGCATTACGTGCACATGCCCGACAAGTTATCGAAAAGGTCTTCGCAAACGGTGTGGAAATCATCGAAGCAACCAATGGCGTCGAGGGAGTCAAACTCGCGAAAACGTTGGCACCGGATTTGACACTAATGGATATTTCCATGCCTGAACTCAACGGAGTAAAAGCGGCAGAGGAAATTTGGGAATCGAACAAACAAGCGCGAATCCTGTTCTGGTCACAGTTTCACCGAGAAGCTTATGTCAGATCGCTTGGCCGTATCGTTCCCGACGAAGCCATTCACGGTTATCTGCTCAAAGGCGAATCCGATGAAAAACTGGCATTTGCTATCGAAAGCATTTTGCTTAGGGGCGACCCCTACATCGATCCGGTCGTTCAAGGCGTTCAAAACCGACTGAAGTCGAAAGACGATTCGTTGAGTGATACCGAATACGAAACCTTGTTAGACGTAGCAATCGGAATGACCGATCGAGCGATTGCGGCACGCCGGCACATCAGCGTGCGCGGCGTTCAAAACCGGCTATCCATGCTGCTAACCAAACTCGTAAAAGGTCAGGAAACACACATTCGCGAATCGGCAGGAATGGAAATTTTCAATCCGCGAACACGCATTGTCTTCGAAGGTATCAAACGCGGATTAGTAGATCCCGACGATCTTCCGAAACTCGACACCGAAGTCTGGAACTGGATCGAAGACGAGTTCGATTACGACGCAAAATAATGACGCGCTCCACCGGTGGTGCCGTCGTTTATCGTGCCTCGTCACCAAAAGTAGTGCCGTTATTTGCCGTCGTCGGCCTCATCAACATTTGTGCCGTTGGGAACGACAACCGCAGCCAGAGCCGCTTCAATAAGTTCGCGGTCGAGGTTTCGCTTCAACACGACGGTGAGTAAATTGTCGGGCTTAGCATTCTTCGGTTTGCTTTGATAGAACTCGACGATGTCTTCCCACACTGGCAATTCGATCGTTTCACCATTGCTGATGGCGACGACTTTGGCTGTGCCTTTCCAGGTTTCAGTTACTTTCTTCCTGTTCAAATCAACGATGAGCCATGCCAGAACTGCGTCTCTGAAATGCGTCTCTGCTAATGAAACAAACGTGTCCGACATCGTGATAAGCACGGTCGGTCTCGTCAAAACCGAGCCAAATAAATAGCCTTCTTCCTTTGCCGCACTGCTATCCAGGCTGACGAGCCAATCAGGAACATCCTGGTTGAGCCCATGAGAAAAGTTCATTTTTCCCTCGCCCAGTTTTGATGACTGGTAGATCACTTCGCCGCGTCCAGGTTTCAATCTCGTCGCGTCTTCGGGACTTAGAACACCAATCTCGGAATAGCTCAAATCGGTTCTGCGCTTGGCGATTCCAGCGATGGCGATGATCGCGACTATGGCAAATTCGGCGCCGAGCATATAGTGGTTGCCACCACCCGCGAAACCACGCGAAATTTCGTATCGACTAAAATCGTGGAGGCCGACTGCAGCGCCGGAGAGCAAGTTTTTCAAAGCGGCGTGCGAGCCAATCATCTCGGCGTTCGATGCGTGGAGCAAAGCCGCCAGATCACCTGCCGAGTCGAACACAGAGCGCACTTGTTCGCTGATTCGAGGTCGATACAGCTCACGCGCAGTGAGTTGAGCCGCGGTCAGCTTGCTATCCGATAAAGGCTCGAGCGGTGGCCACTCCGATTTGCGGCGGAGTTTTAAATCGTCAATTTTTTCGTTTTCGCTAGACATCTTTCCAAATCCAGGGGGACTTGCATCGCCTGAGTTATGCATTGGATCATTCCATTTTTTAGACAAAAACTAAACACACGGGTTGGCACGCGGTAGTCTGTCGTGAAGGGTTGAGCAGTCGGGGTGTCCAGCAGGACAATGGTTTTGCCCATAGTAACCGCCGATAGGGTTGACGATCACTGTTCAATTCAACAGATCTCACCGGCAAACCAATTGCGCGGTGCTTAGCACAGCACGAATAGCCCGCACATCAACTGAGTTGCCTACCAGGCGCCATTTTACGGACAACGGCATATCTTCAGGCAGACGAAATTCGCCGGAAAAACCAAACAGCTCGATAATCTCATCAGGAGCGACAAAACGAACAATGCCGTCAGGCAATTGAATCAAAGATCCGCTCGCCTTCCTGCATTTAAAATATCCGCGTGTGAAGCAGATCAGATATGCGTCCGTTTGATGCGGATCGACGATGTTTAACACTGCCCTGTATTTTTCCACGGTCTCAGGACTTAGAAATAAACGATGGTCGTCGTTCCTCGTCAGAAATTCCGGCAAGTTCCTACTCTCGCGAAACCGCTCTATATCAGGCTCAACGAGAGGCACCGTCCGTGATGCGGCAATAAAGAACCGGGGTCGTCGCATGGGCACGCCGAACGTCGAAGAACAAATGCTGAATGAGATGTTCTGATAGCCGCATTCTGCAAGGGTTTTCGAATACCTGTCGTGCATTTTCGAATCGATAAAACCTTCAACGTTCTCAAGAAAAATAAAATCGGGCAAACGCTGCGGAATTATCTCAATCAGTTTTGCTAACGCCTGAGACCTTGGATCGACATCGTCTTTCCGTTCGCCTCGCCGAGAAAAGGGCGTACAGGGCGGGCTCATCCACCAGATATTCGCCTGCGGGAAATCCTCGAGTCCGAGCGACTCCAGGTTTCGTTTAATCGGTTCCAATCCAAAATTAGACTTATAAACTTTATTTGCATGCTCATTTTGATCGTAAGCCGCGACAACTTTAATGCCCGTTGATCGACAGGCTTCGGCAAAAGCGCCGATGCCGGAGAAAAGTTCAATTGCTGTTAATGGGCTGACCATCGCTATAAGGTACGATCCTCAGGGAATATCTTATAGGATCCGAAAGCGGGTCGCGAAACACCTCCCTCGAGCATCAGGACCAATGCAAGAGCAAGTCCAGTCCTCCTCCGGCAAAACCGAAAGCAAGATCTGCCTTATTTGTCACAAGGCGGTCAGCTCCGATTTGAGTAAGTGCCCGGACGACGGTGGTGATCTGATAAACACGAAACAAGACCGTTTGATCGGCGAAACTTTTGCCAATCGCTATAAAATTCTTTCCATCGTCGGTCAGGGCGGCATGAGCACTGTATACAAGGCTCAGCACACCTACATGGAAAGGATTGTGGCGGTGAAGCTGTTGCATCCGCACCTGGTGTCTGATCCGGTCAGTGTCCAGCGTTTTCAGCAAGAAGCGAAAGCTGCTGCCAGCCTTTGCCATGCCAACATCATCACGGTTTTCGATTTCGGCGTCACCGAAGACGGGCTCGCTTTCCTGGTTATGGACTATCTCGAAGGTCCATCGCTGGGCGATTTGCTCGACCGGGCAGGCGCAGTGCCGCCCGATGAGGCCGTGGATATTTTCCGGCAAGTTTTAAAAGGTCTTTCGCACGCTCACCGCAAAGGCGTCGTGCACCGCGATTTAAAACCGCGGAACCTTGTGCTCGCAGTCGATGAGGACGGCACCGTTCAAGTCAAGATCGTAGACTTCGGTATCGCCAAGATGGTCCCGCAAGATGGCGCTGAGTCTCAGCATCTGACGCAGACCGGCGAAGTTTTCGGCAGTCCGATTTACATGAGTCCTGAACAGTGTTCCGGTCAACCGCTGGATCTGCGCTCAGACATTTATTCCTGGGGCTGCGTCATGTTTGAAACATTGACGGGCTCGCCTCCGTTTCTCGGCAAGAATGCTGTGGAGACAATGTCCATGCACGTCAATGACGATCCGCCCAACTTCAAAGAAATCGCGCCGAATGCAAATATTCCCAGAGAATTGCAAGACGTCGTGATCGGCTGCCTGCGCAAAGATCCAAAAAAACGTTATCAAAATACCGCAGAAATTTTAGAAGCGCTGCCCGTGCCCGGCGGCATTCCGCCCAAACAAAGCCAGACTGGAACAGTGGTTATGCGGCTCGGCGACATGGTGCAAAACACCACGCCTAATCCAATTTCGATAAGAACCAAAACGCCTAGAAAAACGAAAAAGCATCTGGTCAAAATTTCTTCGCGAGGGCTCGCCACCACCTTCGGTATCGCCTTCATGTCGCTATTTTCATTGATCGCCTTTTTCCCATTTACTGTTGAAGAAGTGCCTGGCACTCCAATGCAGAAAATGTGGTGGCAGACCGAAATGTGGACCGCCGGCAAACTGATGGAGCTCCGTTATCCGGGTGCTGCACTGACGATTTTGAAACACGCTGTTTACGACGTCAGTAATTTTTCCGGTCCCGGCGGCAAGCCGATGAAAAATTACGATTCGGAATTGCTCACCCTGACGAAGCAGGCTGAGGCTTACCTGCTTTCTGGACAAACAGCTCTGCAGGACGAAACGATTGAAAAGATCGTCCAGCTCGATCGAGAACGTTATGATAAACGTGCAATTCGCCTCATCAATGACATGGCGAAATCCCAAAAGCATGTCGAAGAACTGATCGCCAGCGGAGATTCTCTTGAACGACATATCGGCGAGAAAGAATTAAATTGGGCAGGACAAGTTCGCCATATCGTGGAAATCGCGCGGAGACTTGACGCCAACTATGCATACGGTCGCGAGTACCAACTGCTGTTTAGCGCATCAGCATTGATGCGAAGACTCTACGGAGACAACTTCATTGGTCTGGCTGACATATACGAACAAATGGCTGATTGTCTCTTAAATCAGGACCGCGTCGAAGAAATTGGCGACAAAGAGTTGTATAGCAAAATAAAAAACATCCGATTGGTTCACGCTAAAGAAGGGGCGAAAAAGCCCGAGGAAGACGAGAATTACATTCGTTCCGCATTGCACCTCGGGCAGTGGCAACGCGACCGCAGTCAATTCGCCGAAGCTCAAATCAACCTTGAAAATGCAGTTAAAATGGCCGAGAAGTGCAAGAAGATTAAGCCCGATCAACTGGCTGAATATTATGGCTCACTGGCAGATTTGTACGAACAAACGAAGAATTTCACCGAAGCTCAAAAACACAGACAAAAAGCACAAAAGATGTGTTCTCCTGAAGCTATCGAAGCGAGCGTAAGAGGCAAGCATTAGCGGCGTTTCTTCAGAACATATTGCGCAACAACGACCGTTTTGCGTTCACAGTTTGGTTTATAACTCGGCGGTGCATAATATCTGCGGTGTTATTGGCATGGCGAAATAAGTAATAAATGAGTGCTGACTCGCAGTTAGATCCATTGGCTGGCGTTTTAATAGACAACTCGTTTTTAGGAGTGATCATCACTTCCAAAAACGAGATTGAATTGATCAATCCGCAAGCGTTAAAACTTCTCGGCTACACTGATGAAGAGCTCAGATCGCAGGATCTGAAGTCATTGATTACGTTGGCTGATTCTTCCCTCGGAACGATGGAAGAACTGTTCAATACGCCGACGAAAAATTTGATTCGCGCCAAAATTCAACACAAAGATTCAAGTCAACTGCCAGTAGACATCAGCATTTCCACATTTCAAGATCAAGGCTCCGACAAATACGTTGTGCAATTTGCTGATGCGCGCACGTCGGAATTGATTGAAGAACTGAAACGAGAATTCATTACGAAAGTCAGCTCTGATCTGCGTTCGCCACTGACTGCCATCAGTGGATCTCTGGCAATATTGAGTTCGGAACGTATGGCAAAATTGTCGGACAGTGTCCGCAATGTGGTGACGATTGCAGAGCGTAACTGTAAGCGACTGATTTTAATGGTAAATGAAATCATCGATCTCGAAAGTCTGGAGAGCGGCAACATCCGCCTTCAACCGCGCAGACAGGACCTTCGCGATCTGGTTGCCCAGGCGGTCAAAATGGTCGCTGCGTATTGCGATGAAAATTCGGTGACGGTGTTAAATCGTTCGGTGAGTATGCCGGTTCAATCTGACGACGAACGCATGCCCCAAGTTATCGCGACGCTGCTACGCAGCGCGATCAAGGCATCCCCGAAAGGCGGCGAGGTTGAGGTCAGTTCGCATCAGGAAAATGGCTGGGCTGAACTCAAGGTCAAATACAAAACCGGTCCAGACACTGATGGCACAATGATTGACGCCAGTATCGAAGACGCCCTGGCGCAGCGCAGCCTGGAGTTGTGCAAAGAAATTGTCGCATTGCACAAAGGATTTTTTGGATCCGAAGGCAATGGCGCTGAAGGCGCAGGCGGCTCTGATAAAATTTTTTGGGTGCGTTTACCGTCAGGCACTAAGTGACGGGGTTTCGAGCGGTAATTGTGCGATTTCGTCCGTTGATCTGAGCACTTCTGTGGTATATAGAATATAGGGACTAAATTCCCATGGCAGAAGGATCGACGACAAGCGCAATGCAGCATTCACGTCTCCTATTAAAACATCGCAAGCGCAATCAGGTGGGCTCAGGCGCCAGCACCGCTGAATTCGCGCCTGCTTTAGTCATCTTTTTTCTCGTCGTTTTGTTTCCGCTGATCAACTTGATCATGTTCACGACCGGATATGCAACTGGTTATCTCTGCGCTAAGCAGTGCGCCAGCCGCGCTTCCACACAGAATACCTATACCGAAGCACTCACCGTTGTTCAACAAGAAGCCGCGACTTTCGTTGCCTCCGGATTTGGTGCCTTCACAAAACTCGTTCCTGTCGGTGGAGCCGCCGGTAGTGGCATCGATTTGTATGTTGTTTCAGTCCCTTATGGCGGTGGAACCGCTACCAGTTGGCCGAAGAACACACCAATGCCTGCGGTCGCCACGCCTGATACCAACACCTATGAATATAAAGTCGAAGCAAATTTCAATGTCGGACCGTTTATGAACATGAGTATGTTGCCTTTCATCGGCAGCGTGCCCGGACTAGGACCGCCTGCCAGGCTGACGTTCGTCGCCACGGGCAGTGCTGAATTTCCGGAAGGACTAAACCAATAAAGCATCCCTGATCCAAACAAAAACGCGTTACGGAAAACCCGAAACGCGTTTTTGTTCTTGTACTTACTTTTTGCGTGATACCACTAGTGGTGGCAAGCAACTTTTGAGTGACGTCGGACCTACATTCGAGACCCGCCGCCTTCCGTTCAAAACGTTTCCCTACCTTCAGCCGAAACGATGCACGCAGTCTTCAACGGACTGCAAATTTAGACTAGGCCCGAAGAAGAGTTGCCGCAAAGATATCGTCAGAGCGCGACTGGCTTTCGCCGATCAACTTGTAGTGGTCAGCTTGACGTTGCATGTCCGATGATTCACTGTTTTTGTTCTGACCTTTTAGAAATTCGGAATAACGCTGCATGCATTGACCCAGGCGTTTGAAAGAACGTCTCTGTTTAAACCCGGCGATTGCTTCACGATAAGCTTTCTCAGCCAGTTCCGGCTTCTTCTCATCATCCTGCAACAGGGCTTCCAGAAAAGCAAATTCTTCGAATGGACCAAGCGGTGATTCCACGTTTTTCTTGGCCTTCGCGATCACTTTGAGTGCTTCGTCCGGTTTGCCCAATTGACGATGAATGGTGGCAAGTTTATAAACAGCTTCCAGAGCCAGTCTATGCTCACCCGATAAAGTTTTGCCGAAGATATCTTGTGCCTTCAAACAAACTTCGAGGGCAGCCTCGAACTTTCCTTCCTGGATGTAGCAGGTCGCTTGGTGATTGTAGACCGGTCCCAGTTTATAGTGACCGGCGTAAAAAGCTTGCTCGTAAATCTTGAGCGCGGTATTGAAGCATTCATGCGCTTCTTCATACTTTCCAAGTTGAGCTTTTACTTCACCAAGGAGATCGAGCAGATCTGCAACGCCTGGATCTTTGGCTTCCAGAGCCTCTTTACGTTGGTTTATTGCCTGGGAAAGAAGTTCTTCAACGACATCGAACTTTCCGAGCTTTAGATATTGCTTCGCTTTGTCGACGGTCCATTCGGATTCCGACAGATTTTTCAGGGCACTGGCTTTAAGCGTCATTTGCAATAAGTCCTCGACTGATCTCCACAGGGTATCGAAATTAGCACATAAGATAGTCACAAGTCCTATTGACATCTTTTATTTGTAGAACTATGCTTCCGTAATTACTATCCGAGATCTCCCTATATGCGACGTATCTACGAGCTCATTGCCTTGGCAAGTTTTGCATTCATATGTACGCAACCTGCCAACGCTCAAGGTTATGACCCAAACCAGGGTCAATACGCGCAGCAGCAGGGCGGCTACCAGCAACCGCCGGTCTATCAACAATACAACGGGATCCCGCAAACCTCGCCCAATTCAGGTTATTCGGGCGGGCAGCCGATGCAACAACAGCAATACGGCGGTCAGCCGCAATACGCTCAGCAACCGGCGGATCAGCAGCAATATGGGCAGCCCCAACTTCAGCAGCAATACGCCCAATACGGGCAGATGCCTCAACCTCAAACTTTTTACGGAAATGCGCAACAGCAAGTTCCTGGCGGCTATCAGCAAAACGGCGGTGCTCAGCAAGCCGACAATAGCGCGCCACAAATGCCGGCTGGATCGTTTTTGAACGACTCACCAGGCGAGAATTCATCGACTCCGCCGGAAAAATCAATTACTGAAAACCCGAGCGGCGGAGTCAAGGGCGGCGCGGCTATCAAAGCGGCTGGCGGCATGCTCGGAAAATTCGTTGGTGGTGTTGGTCGAATGGCGACACCTGCAGCCAGTATGTATCTGATGAACCGAGCAGTCGGCGGCAACATGCGTGTTGTCATGCCCGCTCCGATGATTCCGATTCCCGGCATGGGAGGCGGATATGGCGGGTTTGGCGGTGGATATGGCAACCCGTATATGGGCAACGGAATGCGCAATATGATGGGCGGCTGGTAGTTTCACAGCGCACTAAGTTTTGCAGCGTACTAAGTTTCAGAAGAGAACTTTATCGATTCGCAAGAGATCATCATCGAACCGCTCAGCGGTTCTCTGTCGCTTATTTTTTTCGGCGGTCTAAGTACTTTAATTTCTTCGACACTGGTCTATCGACGGTCGCCTTCTATCGGCGATGGCTGGTCGGAATTGGCGTCTGTGTCAAACCGGCAACTACGAAGTTGGCGGCTAATGCCTGTCTCAAGCTGATCTTAATAACCGGAGCAGGGTCGGGAAGGAAGTTGCCGATAGCGATCTTGGCGTTGTTATCGAAGTGTCCGGTCATGTGCATCACATAGCCGCGACCGTATGGATAAACGACCGCGAGTATCCCGGCGCGATCCGGATCATCCGCCGCCAGTTGAGTGCTCGTTGCCAATATCCGCACAGCATCACGGTTCAGGACTCTTATCAAATGACTGTCTTGATCGAGTTTCCAATACGCATTGGTTACGGTGTTTTTAAACAAAACAGGGTCGGTATCATATACGGTGGCATCCACTACGTCCCTTCTGTTTGTGGCTTTGTTCCATTTTATAATTTCGTGTTGCGAACGGTCGACCAGAATTGGTCCGGTGAAGTTATCGAGAGCCCAGTCTGTGGAGAGAAGATATCCACCACGCTGAACGAATTCACGCAATTTCTGATGCGACGAGCGCGGTAGGTTTCCGGCGCAATCGACGATTACGACTTTGGTTTCGTTGAGCGGGAAGCCTTCAATTTTGCCACTACCCATCTTCACGTGCGGAATTTGAAACTTATCCAGCGTCTTTGCTGAGTTGTCCCACTGCCCCTTGAGCACAACAACTGAATTATTTGGGTTGCTCGACGCGCTTAGCGCAAACTGCGGATGCGCATTTTCCAACCAGGCGCGAAACGTTTGCGGCGGAATCGACTCGGACTGCGGCTTTCGCGCTTGCAGTGGAGTGTCGATTAACGACTCGATCTTGCCGGTCAACGGCGCGCGTTGCTGCTGTTGTTGATTGCCTGCTGATGCGGCGTTTCCGTCAAGTCGAGTGACACCACCTTGCAGTGAAACCGTAGTGGCGCCGCTCGACGCGGGTGAACTCTGGCCGTTTTGATTCTGTGCGTTTTGATTTTGCGCATTAGTAAACGTTGGATCGGCCGAGAAGTCGTTCGAACCATACTTTGCATCCGGCGGAGCGGCGGAGCCACTGGCGGAGTTGCCATCGTCGAGTGTTGCAGAGCCCGGTCGCAGCATTCGCAACCGGCGATCCGGCGCAGTTTTCGGCGCAGCCGAAGCGGTGGCTTTGGCGGAACCGCCGGTGTTGGCCCGAACCTCGAACTGCGGCATCAGAGGCGCCACTGCAATCAGAAGACCGAGTGCCACCAGAATTGTTTTGTTATTGGAATCTGATCGCAGTTTTTTCATCACGACCCTTGAGACGCCGACGGAGCACTTGGGTTCCCCTGCACATGTTATATGTTCGAATCCGTCGATCACATTTATCCAGTACTCTTGAGTTGATTATTATTCGAATGACAACCCTGGCGCCCAAGGCGGCGCTTTAACAGATGCATTTAACCAAACTCAACCAGATGCATTCAATCGATGCAGACCTCAAGCAGGAGTCAAATCACGCGAATTTCACGCCTTGTCCCTCACACTTGTTCACGCAGCTCATTTGTCCCCTCTAAGGGCACATTTTTTCACTGGTGCTAAGCTTTCTGTGTCGGTTAATTAGACCTATAAGTGGAGGGTCCGTGGTTAAAGTATTTTTGGCGCTTTTGATGGTCCTGTTTTCGGCAACAGCACCAGCCTTTGCACAATCACCCGACGCGAATGACGAAGTAGAAAACTCAGTCAGCACCGCTTACGAAGCGACGTCCGAAAGCTCGTCGTCACCTGAGTCGTCATCAGCTGGCGCGCCATCAGCCGGATCGTTATTACCTCACGCGTCATCAACCAGCACAACTCCTTCTACTTCAACCTCAACTTCTACTCCAACGACTCCCGATACCCCAGTAACCGCGGCTCCTTCCACACCATCCATCCTTCCAAATACCCCCGACTTGTCCAAGACCACAACAGAATTTCGCGACTCATCGACAACGAAAGCGAAAGAGTATTTCTTCCTCGTCGTCGAGGGCAAAGGAATGCCAGTCAAAGAAATTTTGGTTAATGGCATTAACGTTCTTGGCGGCTCCTTAATCTCGCTATCCATGCCGATCAACGTAACTCCGATGATTAAGCGTGGACTAAACCAAATCAAAGTTCGATGCGTAAGTCACAACGCGGAAGGTTTGGTGACGATCATGGAGAAGAGAACGTCAGGTCCGAAGAAACTTGAAATCGTGCGAATGGCACTGCCACCTAACGAAAGTGGTGGCAAGGAAATCGTAAAAGATTTGGCCTTCAACGTTGACCCTGCGCCTGTTCTGCCCGCGAAGATCAATCTCACCGAAAGCGATCGCGAAAAGATTCTTGGTTTAGTTTCCAGCTATTACTCGGCTTTGAAAACGAAAAATCCGACGAAGCTTCGTTCCTTGTACTCGAGCGCTCTTAAGGAAGAACAGCGTATATTCCCTGAAGGCGCGGACTTCTTCACGAAAGTACTGAACAAAGAAATTGCTCTGTTGAAACGCAAAGAGATTCAGATGAATAGTTTTACGGTCGACAACATCATGCTCGAGCAAGAAAACGACAAGATTAAAGCGGTGCGCACAGATCGCAAAGCGATGATGGAAAGTAATGAAATAGAGGTCTCACTGGAGCCGTTTCTTTCCGAAGTGACTCCTGAGGAAGCGCTTGCTAAGAACGTCAAAGCTAAAAGCAAGCAAAAGAAAAACATTAAAACTAAGAAAGCACTAACCGCCACCCCGACAACGGAGCAAGAAGAGCATGAGGAGGGTGACCGACTCGAGAGCAGCGCGAAACAACGCCTGCTGACGACCACATTATTGTTCCGAAAAATTGATGGGCAATGGCACTTGGCCCTGCCGAGAGGCGTCTAAATCTATAATGTGCCATACTGCGATCGATTGTAATTTCGGCGACTGACACGGGACCATGCGCGTATTAACCTGGATATTTGTTCTGCTTATTTTTGTTGCCACCGCAGCCGGTGCAGCAGGATATTGGGTTTGGAACGAACTCAATCAACCGATCATTCATGACAAAACCACGTCATCGGTTACAGTGGCTCGCGGAGCCTCTTCCGAAGAGATTCTCTCGACTTTGAAAAATAACGGTATTATCAGCAATGAATTGCCACTCAAAGTTTATTTAAAGGTCAAAGGCGGGCACGCCGTCATGAAAGCCGGCGATTATAGATTTCCGTCGCCCATTTCACCGCTTGCTGTTTTAACCGAACTTGAGAAAGGTGGCGCTCCTCACGACAAGATCACAGTGATTGAAGGATGGACTCGATTCGACATTGCCAAAGCATTATGCGCCGTGCCATCGTTGAAGTTAAGAAACGAAGCAGAAGCAATGGCGCTTCTGGACGATGCGACCGCGATTAAGGACCTCGATCCAGTTGCCAAAAATCTGGAAGGATACTTGTTCCCAGACACATATTTCGTCGAACCTGACAGCACCGCCAGTGGTGTGATACTGCAGATGGTGAAACGTTTTCGTGACGTCTACAATGAAAAATTGAAAGAACCGGTCAAAAATTCCGGACTGTCTTTGCACAATGCCGTAACCGTCGCTTCTATAATTGAAACGGAAGCAAAGCTGGCGGAAGAGCGCCCGATCGTGGCTTCCGTAATCTACAATCGCGTTCGAAAGGGCATGCGATTAAGCATGGACTCGACCATCGTTTACGCTTCGAAATTAGCCGGCAAATGGCGCGACGACGGCAAAGTCTACATGAGCGATTTGAATCGCGACTCGCCTTACAACAGTCGCATGTACAAAGGTCTGCCGCCAGGTCCAGTGGGCTCTCCCGGACTTAGCTCACTGGTTGCCGGCGTCACTCCCGCCAACACTAATTACCTCTATTACGTTCGCAATCCCGATCGAAATGATGGTGCGCATAACTACTACAGCGATCCCGCGGCCTTCGAGAAGGGCGTGGAAGCGCTCCGGCGCTGGGAAAAGATACAAAAACAAAAAGGTTTGCGATGACATCTAAAATCGAAAGCACGACTCAGGATTTATCAGAGAGAAACAAACCGCTGCGGGACGATGTTAGACTCCTCGGATTTCTGCTTGGAGACACGATTAAGCGGCTCGAGGGCGAGGAAGTTCTCAACCGCGTGGAAGAATTTCGACACATCTGCAAAGCGTTGCACTTACTAAAAGATTCCGATGACGTCGAAGAGATCAAACGAGTCAAATCGCAATTAACAACTTTGATCGCCAGTCTGGACCTGGATACAGCGAACAAAGTGATCAAAGCGTTTTTATGCTATTTCGATTTGATCAACATCGCAGAACAAAACCATCGTCTAAGGCGCCGGGCGTTGATGGAATGGAATTCAGCGGACGCCATTCAACCTGATTCGCTAAACGAACTATTCATCAAGCTTAACGAGCAGGGCGTCGACGACGCATCGCTGTTGGACGCCTTGAATCACCTGGACATCGAAGTTGTTTTCACCGCACACCCTACGGAAATTACCAGAAGAACTATCCTGCTAAAACAGCTCGAGATGGCGCACTACCTTTTCGAGAAAGACCACCCACCATTGACTCACGAGGACAGCGAACGAGTCGACGAAGGTTTGAAAAGCGTGGTCGAATCACTCTGGCTCACGGACCACATAATCTATTTCAAGCCATCGGTCATGGACGAAGTTCGGTACGGTCTTTATCTATTCGAAACAGTTGTCATCGATGCCATCTTGAGCGTTCATCGCCATCTGGACGAAAAACGCTTATCCATGGAACAGCAGTCACGCGAAACTGGTGATACCGGCAGCAGTACCGGCACGACGGCCGCTCCTGATGCTGATGCCGACGCCGACATCGAGCGTCCAGTAACTTACACCACATTCGGCAGCTGGATCGGCGGAGACCGCGATGGCAACCCATTCGTCACGCCGGATGTTACCATCGACGCAATCTCGCACCAGAGAAAAGTGATTTTAAAACGTTACCAGAAGGAACTGGAAACACTGTTCAATCAGTTGTCGCACTCCAGCAATGTCGCTCCCGCTGGAAAAGACTTGTCCGAGTCCATCGAGAATGACGGGCAACTGCTTCCGGAGATCGAAGCACGCTACGCTTCGCGTTATAAATTCGAACCTTATCGTCTGAAATTACTTTTCATCCGTGAAAAATTAGAAAACACAGTCGACGGCGCAGAGTCCGGATACGCCACGCCTGCCGAGTTTCTCAACGACATTGTTTTGATGCGTCATTCGCTTGCCGCTGCCGGTTCAAAACTCTCAACCAGAACTTTAGACCAGCTAATCCGAATGATCAAAATATTCGGCTTCCATCTCGCCAAGCTCGACTTGCGCCAACACAGCGAACGACACACGGCGGCACTGGATGAAGTCACTAAAAAGCTTGCCATCATAGACGGTGGCTACGCCGCACTCAGCGAGAAGGCAAAAATCGAATGGCTATCCAGCGAGATGCGATCGCTGCGCCCGCTTTTCCCGCAGGAGCTGAGGTTTAGCGATCAGACCAATGAGACGATTGAGACGTTTCGCACCATGGCGCAACTTCAAGATAAACATGGTGTGTTAGCTCTGGACACATACATCGTCAGCATGACGCGTTCGGCCAGCGATTTGTTCTGCATCCTGCTTATGGCTAAAGAAGCGGGTTTCCTCGACGCTGAAAACTATCCAACCAGAACGATCAGCATCGTCCCTCTCTTTGAAACGATCGGCGATTTGCGCGACGCACCGCAGTTATTAGATCTTCTCTTGTCACTTCCGGCATACAGCAAATATCTCGCCAAGCGCGGCAACCTGCAAGAAATCATGATCGGCTATTCCGATAGTGGCAAAGACGGCGGCATTGTTACCTCTAACTGGGAACTCTATAAAGCCCAAAAGAAACTGGTAGAACTAGCCGATTCGAAGGGCGTCCAGTTGCGCCTGTTCCATGGTCGCGGTGGCACCATCGGTAGAGGCGGCGGTCCGACTCACCGCGCCATCCTCGCTCAGCCACCAGGGACGGTGTCTGGTCGAATTAAGATCACGGAACAAGGCGAAGTAATTAGTTCCAAATATTCCCTGCACGGCATCGCCGTTCGCAACTTCGAAAGGCTCGCCTGCGCGGTAATTGAGTCCAGCATCACAGAACAGGACAAGCGCGCCCGTGGTATCGACCAACCAGAGTGGCTCGAAACCATGGAAGAAATATCCTTTGCTTCGTTTAAAGCCTATCGTGATCTGGTTTTTAATACGCCGGATTTCCTCACCTTCTTCCAGGAAGCCACTCCGATCAATGAAATCGCGAGACTGCGTCTTGGTTCTCGCCCAACGCGACGGACAAAAGGCAGCACATCAATCGCCGATTTGCGCGCCATTCCCTGGGTTTTCGCGTGGACTCAAAGTCGTTTTGACCTCCCTGGTTGGTACGGTCTTGGCTCCGCAATCGAGGAGCAGTGCGAGAAGCACGGCGATGAGCGCTTGAAGTTCTTCTCGAAGCTTTATCGCGAGTGGCCGTTCTTCGCAGGTCTGGTCAATAAAGTCGAGACTTCGCTTGCAATTTCGGATATGGAAATTGCCACGTATTACGCTGAGAATCTGGTGCGGGACAAGAAAGTACTGGACAACGTTTTGACCAGAATCAAAAAAGAGCACGCCCTCACCAAGAGTTACGTGCTTAAGATCACAGGTCAATCTGTTTTGCTCGAGAAGACTGAGTATCTAAGGCGTTCTATCGAACTGCGCAATCCCTATGTCGATCCACTCTCCTATCTCCAAGTGCGCTTCATCCGCGAATTGCGCGACAAGATCGAACGTGAGGCGAAGCCGGAAGAACAAGAGGCCACTCCCGGTTTATCCGCCACATTGGATCCGATACTCGATACTGTGCTTATGGCTATCAATGGCGTCGCCGAAGGGCTACAAAGTACTGGTTAAAAAACTGTTATAGCTGTCCACGCTAGATTCTTCTTTTACTGGGCAGATATATAACATTGGCCTGGCGGTTCTTATAATCATTGGGGATCTGGGTCAAGACTGTTGCTGCCCGTTTCCATCCACACCAGAAAGGATCCATCGGTAAGTTTCGATGGCGCTTGAGAATCAAGAAGTAAAAAAAGAAATGCCTCGCCCTACCAAGAGCGAAGCGATTGGAATTGGCGCGATAATTCGCAACCGATACCAGGTGGTGGCATACCTCGGTCGAGGCGGCATGAGCACGGTTTACAAGGCGCTCGACATGTCGACCGGACGATCGATCGCGCTTAAGATTCTGCATGCAGAGCTGCTTTCGGACAACACTCGGGTTCAGCGTTTTATGCAGGAAGCGAAGACTTACCGCAACCTGCGCCACGATCACATCGTCAAGACCTACGATTTCTTTGAGGACGACAAAGAAAGGCACTGCCTGGTGATGGAATATCACGAGGGCAAAAACTTATCCGAGGTGCTCACTGACACTGGACGTTTGAGTATCAGAAGAGCTATAAAAGTTTTTTCCGAAATCTGTTCTGCACTCGATCATGCTCATGCCCAGGGCATTGTGCACAGAGATCTGAAGCCCAGCAATATTGCTCTGGTCGAAACAGAAAATGACGCTGACTACGTAAAAGTGCTCGACTTCGGCATCGCCAAGTTGATGCCGACCGATGACAATACTCAATTAGGTCTGACTCAAACTGGAGAGATCGTTGGCAGTCCGCTCTACATGAGCCCCGAGCAGTGTATGGCAAAACCAATAGATCATCGCAGCGATATTTATTCTCTCGGTTGTTTGATGTATGAGGCGCTCACAGGCGAACCTCCGTTGATGGGCGGTAACGTTTATGAGACGTTCCACATGCAAACGCATGAACGTCCAAAACCGTTAGGCGAGGTCAGACCTGAGTATAAAGGCGGAACGCAGTTCGAATTCATCATCCTCAAAGCGATGGCGAAACATCCGCGCCATCGTTACCAAACCATGAACGAACTGAAAGACGCGCTCGATCAAGTTGGTTCATTCGACGCCGGCAGCGGCGTGAAAAAGTTGGTAACCAAATACAATCAAAATAAAATTCGCGAACGCGCAGCAAAAGGGAAAGGCATTCCAGCCCCTCTGGCAGCCGGTGTAACAGCCGCAGTCGTGATCGCTGGAGCGTTTCTTTTTCAAGATCGGATCAAACAAATTATCGTTCCAGCCGATCAAAGATACCGCAGCAGTATTGTCGAATACAGAAATGCATTCGACAAAGGCAACTATGAAGTCGCCGAACAAGAAGGTCTGAAAGCCTTGCGAGTGGCGGAGGAAGAACGCCCTCTATGGCTGCCTATCACGCTGAATAACATGATCGATTTGTACCGCATTCAAGGTGAAATTCCAAAAGCAGATGCGCTCAACGAACGACTTTCCGAATTGACTGCGGTGAAGGTAAAGAACATCGCGAAAAAGGAACGCAGTTACTACGCCAAGCTCAAGAATGCTGTGTTGACACACTCTGAGGACGTCGAACAAACCGAAGAATTTTGCTTCCAGTTGATCGATGTGTCACAAGGATACATCGACAACGAACAGTGGAAACAAGCAAAAGAGCTGTTGGAAAAAACTTTAGTGTTAGCCAAGAAAGCGCTTGGCGACAGGAGTTTGGTAGTTGCCAGTCTGATCGATAACCTGGCACTGCTTGAACTAAAAGATAATCTCAACGAAAAATACGCGCAGCTCGAAAAACATCTAAGTGACGCGGTCGCCAACAGGCAAGAAGTAGCCGGGCTTGAAAGCACCGGCTTGATCAAAACCCTGGAAGCTTTATCAGAAGTTCAACGCCGTCGTGGAGAACTAGGCGACGCGCGCGTCAACGCATCGAAAGCACTGACGATTGCACGCAACGCATTTCGATCCACCAGTTCGCAAGCGGCAGTGACCAAGTGTCAGCTCGCCGAAATCGACCTCGCGCTCAAACGCCCGGGACAAGCCGAAAGCACTGCCACCACGGCGCTGGAATCGATGGATCGCCTCAAAGAATCCGACGATATCGAACAAGCTCGCTGCCACATTCTGATCGGCGAAGCCAATGCCCAAAGCGATCAATTTTCCGATGCGGCCAAAGAGTTCGATCAAGCTCGTGACCTGCTCAAAGAAGCGGCCGACAGCCAAGTTATACTTCTGTCCCGCGCACTCAGCGATCTCGGCGACATCCACTTCCAGAAGGCGCAAGAGTCTACAGTAGATGCCACCGCTGCCACAGGTTATTACAGACGGGCTCTGGCTCTGATGTTCCGTTCGAGAGCTCGTGAAGAGCAAAAGGTTTTGCACATTCTCAAACAGTTGACCAAACTTTATCAAGACTCGGACAAATCCGATGAAACGCTGAAGTTGTACAAAATGGCCGAGTTGGTCGACAAGAGCACCGGTAAGACTAGAGGCGTAATCGAGGATCGAAAACTCATCGGATTCCATTATCGCGACGAGCATAAATTTGCAGACGCGGCTGCCAGTATGGAACAGGCGCTGTCACTCAGCGAGACGTTCCACGGCGTGACAAGCCCCGAATCATGCGCTTTGCTCGGTTTGCTCGCAGACAATTATTTAAAAGACAAGAAGGAAGACAAGGCTGGTCCTCTGCTTCAGTCAGCCGTCAAAATTCTGCATTCGGATGCGGCGCCCGATATCCCGCGCAAAGTCAAGGTCCAGGTGCTCTCGACCTATGCCAATTACCTTGAATTGACCAATGACAAGCAAAACTTGGAAGAGATCAGAAAAGAACTGAATTCTGTTTGATATTTTAGACATATACAGACTATTGGACAGAACTGAGTTATCCTAAGGTGGTCAAGGCACCCGGCTGCTCGACCCGGCACTCATTCGCCTGTGAAACCCCCTCAACGCTCGCAATTATCCAATGCAATTTTTTCTTGCTTCAGTCGTCCTAATCAGTATTTTCCTGCTCACAGGTTGCTCCGCCGGCGGTGGCAGCAGTACCAGCACCACAGGCAGTAGCACCGCGGAGAAGCCCGCAGAGGTGGATCCGGCGGACGCAGGCAAGCGCTGGGGCTTCATTAACTGGGACGGCGGCACTCTGATTGAACCGAAATTCGAACGGGCGCTCTCTTATTCCGACGGCTTTGCCGCAGTAAAGCAAGGTGGAAAATGGGGCTTCATTGATAAAACCGCAGAGATGCTTATCCCGGCACAATACACCGAAGTCGGGTCTTTTAAGGACGGTGTCGCAGCTGTTCGTGCTGAAAATTGGAAATGGGGATACATCGACGCCACCGGTGCCACCATTGTGAAACCGGAATATGACGACGCTAAAGCCTGGGGCGACGGTCTGGGACCGGTCAAGCTGAACGACAAATGGGGTTTCGTTGATAAGACCGGCAACCTCGTTGTTCAGCCCACGTATGAAGACGCAAAATCTTTTGGCGACGGGTTCGCACCAGTGCGCGTCAAAGACAAATGGGGCTTCGTCGACAAGTCCGGCGCACTCAAGGTCACACCGGTTTTTGAAAGCGCAGAATCTTATTCCGATGGTGTTTCCGAAGTGCACAAAGATGGACAATTTGGTTTTGCTGATTCAAACGGCAACTTCCAGCTTCGCGAAGAGTTAGCGTCGAGATCGGCATATTCAGAAGGTCTCGCCCCTGTCAAAAAAGAAGGCTCCTGGGGCTACGTCGATGACAAAGGCGAAATCGTAATCAAGTATCGCTTCGACGATGCAGAAAAATTCTCCGAAGGTCGGGCTCGCGTGAAGCTCAACAACAAATACGGATACATCAATAAAAAAGGCAAGCTGGTAATCAAACCTAAATACATTGACGCCCTGCCGTATTCCGACGGACGCGCAGCAGTCTGCCTCAAAATCGACGAGTAAGAAACAGGATAACCATGAAAAATAAACGTTTGTGCATTGCATCAGCGATTGTTGTATCGATGCTACCCGTTGCATTTGGGCAATCAGCCGCAAATGCTCAAACGGCAGCACCGGCAACCACACTGGAACGTCCTTCGGCCCCGGCTGAAGCCATTGAACAAGAAACTCAGTCAGAATCTATTTCGAACAAAGCAACGAAAGACTCACACGGTTCAGAAGCATCTTCAAATCAAACGGCACCGCCATCGGTGCCCTTAAGTGAAGAAGACAAAATGCTCCTTCCCTGGAATGAAATGAACTTGAAGTTCCGGGAATCCTACGCCAAAGCGCGCAAGGCAAAAATAGCAGAACTCGGACCAATCGTGATTTTCAAAGAAGACAAAATCATTCTGCAATACAAAAATAAAAGAGAGGAATTTCTTGTAATCCCCGCTCGTTATACATTGCTTAAATCAGTTAGCCACATCGCCCTTGGTACCTTCGTTATTTTGGAGGGTAAGACCGACTCCAAACTTGATCCGGACACAACCCAGTCACTATCAGAATTTCGCGCGTCTGTTGAGAAAGCCATTAGCAACCTGGAAGCATGGAAACTGTCACCTCAATCTTTGGCGCGTCAAAAGGCAGTGATCTCGGCCAGCACAACCTTGATTGACAACACGTTAAAGAACGGCACTGTAAGCGCCGAGACACTCTTGCGTTTCACCCGAGCTATGGCTCCTCTGGTATTGGAAAATGCTTACGATTCGATCTCGATGGAATTAGAGATAATCGATTCTCGTTTAAAATTATGGAAGGATAGCATGCCGGCCGACGACTGGAAGCGTATTCGTATAGCCGTACTGCAGCCACACATGCCGCGAAGCGAAAACAGCATCATGCAGTATTTACTCAAGATGCTCAAACAAAAATACGAAGGTGAAAGCATCGTATATGGTGAAGGTCGCAGCGAGGAAGAATATGCAATCGATCTGATCGGCACGCATACTCTAGACAAAAAAATTGCAATCGAATTCTTTAACGATCCCTGGAGAATGCATCGAGACTTGCTTTCCGACGGTGCGAAAAGATATCTCAAAAATCACACACCAGTCGAATGAGCAAGGAGTGACATGGACATCGTAATTCGAAACGCGGTTGATGCTGACGCTGCTGCTATCATCAAAGTGCACTATGACGCGGTTCACCAGACTGCGGCAAAAGACTATGAACAAGCCATTCTTGATGATTGGTCGAGTTCCGAAAAAGAGCGCGTCGACCACCTGGAAGTTCAAATTCGAATCAATCCGAAAAAAAGGGATTTGCTCATAGCTGAAATTGGCGGACAAATCGTCGGCTTTGGTGAGTTAGACGCTGCCGGCGGTGAGATTGTGGCGCTCTACGTGTCGCCGACCGTTAATCGAAAAGGCGTTGGACAGGCGCTGCTGGCGGAACTCGAATCAATCGCCCGCAAACAAAACGTTTTGAAACTGACGCTGGATTCCTCTCTAACCGCTGAACCGTTTTATTCGGCAAACGACTATCAAAGCGCCGGTCAACACGAGCACCAGCTGAAATCCGGACGCAAGATGCCTTGCATCAAAATGCACAAAGATCTGAACTGAACCGCACTGACCGAAATGATGCACTGGTCGGAGCTTTAAACAATTTCAAGAACGAAACCTCAGCGATATTGGGAAGCCTCACATTATTAAAGCGTAATAACCCCCTTTGCAACCAGGCTCTTTAGAAGTACCTTTAGGCCAGAGCTAACAGGAGCAGGGTTATGCATCCTTACTGGATTCAAAAAATTGAGGAAAGTCGGAGATCGTCGGTAACCACGTTTTGGACCGTCATTTTCCTGGTTGTGATTCTGCCAATCGTCCTTGTGATGAAACTCGATCCATTTTTTGTGATCGCAATCGTCTGTTTCGTTCTGGCAGGTCTGCGAGTCTTTTCACAAGGCAAATCAGAAATGGCCCAGCGAGCCGAGGCATCGCAGGCGAAATTACAACGCAGCGCGGTCCCTGAAAGCGGCGCGTCAGGACTCTCGCCAGAGGCGGCTGAGGGACCACAATGGCAGTCCACTCAACCGAACAGTTTTCCAGGCCCACAATACGCAAATGGCGTTCAAACTACGCGTGAATATTTTGGCGGTCAACCAAGTACTGGTGGCGTGCCGACCGACGCCTTCGGACACGCGACACCAGCAATGGCTCAGACTGCCCCTGTCTCTCTCCAACAAACTGCGCCGGAAGGATTCTTCACCAGGGATCTCGCTCCCGGTCAACATCTTGCCATTCAGCAAACCCAAAATTTTTCGGCGCAACAAGAAACAGGTCCGATGCCGGCAAGCCCAGAGCCTGGACAGCCTTTGATGAATGCAGAAACAAACGATAATTCAGTGCAACCGAACCCAGCGCATCCAAATCGTCCGATGCATTTTCACGATTTAGCTCGGCACTGACGCTCGGCAGGAATCCGTCTGTATCGCACTTTTCCTATGCGAATTGAGAATTGCCGAAGTTCCAATAGTTGATACCATCCAGCATGAGATTTCGTTTTCCGATGATGGACAGAGTTTTGTCCGCCCGACAGCGAACATACGCATTCCCATCTTTGGCGAGAATTTTCAATACGCCCAATGGTGTTGCCGGATCCTCTGCAAGACCGTGCCGGACGGTTGGGTCCTCGTCCAGGGCGAGGCTATAAACGACATCAATGGGTGTAGAAGCATTGGTTGCGGCCGCTAATCTTACGTCCGCGTCTAAGTCAGCGGCTAAACGTTCCAAAATTTCTCCAGGTGTTCGCTTGTTTTCCGCGACACGCATTCTAATTTTCGCGTTCTCGCTGACGGACAATTTTGCTAAACGTTCTTTAGTGGTTTTCTGGCTCCCAGCCTTAACATAGTCGTCAATCCAATTCGTTCCAAACATAAAAAGCACCTCCGCTCCTCAAGGGCGATGACAATGATTTATGAGTGAATCAGTATTTTTTTTGGTATGAGTAACCGCAAGGGTGCTCATCCAAAAACTTTTTATAACAAACAAGATTTCGCCTGTCAAGAGAGTCCTTAAAATTTAAACTTCGCTTCTTGGAAGAAGGCAGGACAGACCATCTTGAAACGTTCTCAGATTGACGACCGCCATATTTTTGGCTCCCAAAACGCCTGTTTTAGGGTTTCAATAATAAGGACCGGACACTGCTGGTGGTGCCGTTTAATCGTCGAAAATGTTTAAAAAAAGATGCAAAAAGTGGGTAGCTGAATAATGCATGGGTAAATTTATAGTGTGAGTTGTGAATCACACTTTTCAAGTCAGCGGTCCATTGTGACTGCCTTGTGAGAGACAAATTTTTAAAATATCAACGCTTTTCTCTCCACAAGAAGACTTGCATCTTATAAGGAGGAATAAAAATGTTGCTGAGACGATTCGCAGAAAACGATTTGTTTAGTTCGCTAAAAGACATGCAGCGGATACAG
Source organism: Candidatus Obscuribacter sp. (assembly GCA_021772095.1). Classification (GTDB taxonomy): domain Bacteria; phylum Cyanobacteriota; class Vampirovibrionia; order Obscuribacterales; family Obscuribacteraceae; genus JADYXR01. Next base: position 81,901 of record JADYXR010000133.1, read on the forward strand.
AATCAACTAGATCGCCTGCTGTCCGCAAGTGCCTCCAGTGGCAGCCTGGAGTTCCCACCCACCAATGTTTGGACCTCTGAAGAAGGCGCGATCGTTCGCTCAGAAATCCCCGGCATCGAACCTGAACGCGTCGACATTTCTCTGGTCAATAACACACTAACAATCAGAGGCTCGCGCGGCGAAGAGGTATTAAAAGAAGGGCAATCTTGCCACCGCCAGGAACGCGAGTCCGGTCACTTCACCCGCACTTTGCAGTTGCCGTTCAACGTAAATTCAGATCGTGTGGAAGCGCGCTTTTGCAACGGAGTATTAGAGATCACGTTGCCTCGCGCTGAAGCCGAAAAGCCAAGAAAAATTAGCGTTGTCACTGAATAGTTTAATTAAAAAACAAGGAGGAAGTCTGTTATGCCAAGTCAACTTATGGATGCGAAGAAGCAAGAAGTCGTCTCAGAAAATGGTTCCGAGCAGACTCGGTCTCGCAAACAATATTCGCCAAGAACCGACATCTTCGAGTCGCACGACCAGCTCTTGCTGCTTGCCGATATGCCCGGCGTAAAACAGGAAGGCATCGACATCACGTTGGAACAAAACGTCCTGACGATTCGCGGCAAAGTCGAAACTCCGAATTTCCCAGGTTACAGTTTGGCATACACCGAATATGGTGTCGGAGATTTTGAAAGAGTGTTTGCCCTTTCCAACGAAATCGATCGCGACGGCATTCAAGCGACCGTTAAGAACGGCGTGCTGAAGCTGATTTTGCCAAAGAGCAAAGCGTCTTTGCCGCGGAAGATTAATGTTCAAACCGAATAGGATTTAGAGATCCGAAATTCTACGCGACATATTTAGAACCAAAATCACTTGGACATTTTTGAGCGAAGGAGATTTTTCGAAAAAATTGACCACTAGAACGCAATAATCAGACCGCACGCTCTCGTAATTGCTCAGGGTGGAAACCGCTGCCAGCACCAGTATGGCAGCGATTTTAAATTGAACGGCATTTAGTTGATCCGTTTCGCTTTAAACTGAAGCCGGGTTAAACGACTGCGGCTTCGCACTTTCGTAGCACGTCCTCGTAACCCATCTTGAGCAACCAGTTCGAGATTACCGGATCGATTTCGAGCAGTGAACCCAGGATCTGTCTTTCCGGTTTTACCATGAATAAACTTACTCGCTTTCGTTTTCCAAAAGGTTGCGAGAGGTCGACGAAATCGAAGGCACTGCCAGCGTCTCGGCCTTTGGCTTGTCCGGGAAATTCATGTTCGACAAATCCATCACCAGGACTCTGAGCATTTCCTGCTCCATTACCATGCGCGGTGTGATCGCCATTATTGTTGCCGTTCTGCGCGTCATCCAAGAGGCACCAGTTGCCGCTGCCATTTCTGAAACCGCCGACTTCGATAATTCGATTGTGCTGGGTGACGTGAGCGATGCCACTACGGGCCGAGTGATCGAAAACGATTTCGAGCAGGCGGGAAACCAGTTGCATCATAGAAGTTGGACAGGTATCGACCGAGTTAGGTTCAACCAGTACTGCATAAATCTCTGTGGCACCAAGGCTGATAGCAGCCTGGATAGGCGTGTTGCGCACCAGTCCACCGTCCATCCAACAGCCTTCGCCGTGCAAACGTCGAGGCGGAAAAAGTAGTGGTATCGCAGATGATGCCATCAAAACATCGATCAAATCATCTTGAGTATCGATCTCATCGCCAGTGATGACGCGCGTATGCAAACCACAGAGATCGGTTGTAACAAAACCGACTTTAGTTTTTCCGGCCTTAAGCTTATTGATATCAATGCTGCTGCGCAACAGCTTTTCGAGCGGGTCGGTGTTGAGCAAACCAAGTTGCTGTCCAAAGATCACGCGCCTGAGATGTCCTGGATCAGGAAGTTTGTATACATCAGATGTGCGAATTTTTCGCCACATCGTTTCCAGCATTTCGAGGTCGTCTTGTCCTACCAGTGCGGCGTTGAGAGCACCGATGCTTGTGCCGACAATCCAGTCAAAATGGAAATCGCGTTCCGCGCAAGCCTTCGCTACGCCCGCTTCATAGGCACCGCGACCGCCTCCGCCGGATAGGACAAGTGCCCGGACCGGACGGGATTCATCCCGATTGTCGCTGGTAGCCATTTTGCTGAGAACTCGTATCAAATCGGTAACGGAGCCTAGCCCGGCAATTTCGGCTCCATCTTTACTTTACCGAATTTCTGGAAAACTGCAAATGAATGCTTGCTTCGGCGCGTTTCACTTCGACGCGCTTTCACGCGACTGAAACTCCTTAAGCCAGCCGTCCAGCGACTCTGCGTTGCGCTCGTTGAGCTTGACGTTTTTGCGGACGCGCTCAATCATTTTTGCGCTTACCCGTCTTCCGGTCTTTATCGGATGTTCAGCCAAGAACTTCTCCAGGTCGGCGGACTGCTCGGCTGAGACAAAGGACTCGGCACCATTGACGATGCGCGGGAAAAGATGGACAGGGTATTTTGTCTCCATAACTTTCCAATTTTGCTTCACGAATGACCAGCCGAGATCCCGACCGGCAGTCGTTTTAATCAAGTCACGAACCACATGCGGAGCGTCTTGTGTTTTCACTTTGTCGGTTAACACTAACTCCAAAGTGCGCTTCTGCAGATCAGGTGACCGGAAGTATGCAAGCCCGGAGAGGTTACGCAGTTTGGCTTCCGGGGTGGCCGCGGTCTCGTACAATTTCACCATCTCGTCGTAGATTGTAGCGTCGCCGTTGTACGCAACGATGGCTGTCAGCGCATCGTACAGGTTCGGATTAATGTCGCCCGGATTGACTTGATAAATGTCCCAGTATTTCCGCGCCTCGGAGATTGTAGCCTGGTCTTGCCCGACGGTACCCATGGCTGTCAAAACATGATTGCGCAGAATCTGGGTGAGCTCGGACTCGTCTTCTGCGGGTTCCCATCCCATTTTGCGAGTCAACGGGCCAAATCGATCACGAACAAACGCGGCGAATTCGGCTCGGGAACTGTCTTTAACGAAATAATCAAGCGTCAGTACCTGACTGGCTAACAACTCGACCACATTTGGATCGGACTCTTCGCGGAAGTGAGCTGTGAAAGATAGATATTGGCCAACCGGCATGGTTCCTGCCTCTACAAAGGCCCAGGCGTCGCTCAAGATTTGAAATCGTTCTGCTGGAGTCATGCCGATTTGTGCTTTTTTGCCCAATGATTCCAAAACGTTCGGAGTGTATTGAGTGCGAAAATAGCCGTCTGCGCGAGCGTTTACGACGACCGGTCCACCCTCGGGAACTTTTGCCAACACGCCTTTCTTAGCACTCAGCAAAAGACGCACATATGTAGAATCTTTCGACGCTGAATCGACCGTGTCGCTTACAACCCGGCTGGTGACCGGCACTTGCCATAGTTGTGACTTGCCCGACTTATCGCCGGCTTTTTTGTTTTTGCTGCCTGATGCCGCCGGTGATACCGTGAAATAATCTTGCGCCAGACTAAGATCGCGCCCCTCTTCCATCGGTTGTGCCGTCACAAGCGGATAGCCGGGTTTATAAACCCAGTCGTGCATAATTTCGCCGACCGGCTTGCCGGATACTTCAGCGAGTGCGTCCCACAATTGACTCGTCTCAGCGTTGCCGAATTGGTTATCTTTGATGTACTTCTGAATGCCCTTCATGTAAGTCTCTTCGCCGAGAAAACGTTCCAACATGCGGAGAACAGACGCACCTTTGTCATACGTGATCTCATCGAACATTTCTTCGGCTTCCGAAGGATCGTTGACGGCGGTGTAGATCGGATGCGTCGAAGCCAGAGAGTCGGACGCCAGTGCTGCTGCGCGATCTTTGACGAAGATATCCCATGGATGCCATTCAGGCTTATACGATTCGAGTGCTTTGGTAGACATCCAGGTGGCGAAGGCTTCGTTGAGCCACAGGTCATCCCACCACTTCATCGTGACGATATCACCAAACCACATATGCGCCATTTCGTGCGCAATCACGGAGGCGACAGATTGCTTAGAGGCGGTCGAGGCGGTCTTCTCGTCGACTAGTAAGCGCGTCTCTCTGAAAGTAACTGCGCCAAGATTTTCCATCGCGCCTGCAGCAAAATCCGGAATGGCGATCAAATCCAATTTACTTGCCGGGTATTTGACACCGAAATAATTTTCGTAATAGGGCAGCATTTTTTCAGCAGCAGTCCGCGCAAACTCGCACTGTTCCTCGTGTCCAGGCGTCGCCCAAACTCTAATCTCGACGTTGTTGGAAATCACTGGCTCAGTACTTTCGAACGGACCAACGATCAGTGCCACCAGATATGTGGACATCTTTGGAGTTTCCGTAAATGTAAATTGCCGTTTTCCGCTGCGTCCTTCCTTCTTATCGAATTGAACAGCGGCGTTAGAAATGGCGGTCAGCTTTTCGTCTACGGACAGCGTGATCTTGAATGTCGCCTTCATATCAGGTTCGTCAAAGCATGGAAAAACTTTGCGCGCGTCGGTTGGTTCCATTTGCGTGCAGGCGATTTTGTTTGTCTCGCCTTTGGCGTTCACAAATGTCGAGAGATAGAAACCAGAAAGTTTGTCGTTTAATTTTCCACCAAAGCGCAGCTTTAGCTCATACTTACCCGGCTTCAAACTTTGTTGAAATCGAAAACGAATTTGTTGCTTGTCTTTCTCGTCCAACGTCTGCTCTGGCGCAATCCACTTGCCATGCCCATCTGCAGTGACCTGCGCAATTTCGGTTTCGGCAATTTCCAGATCGACGGAATTGACTACGATATCTTTGGTGGACGAATTCACGGTCAGGAAGATGGTTTCCTCGCCGCTGAATTGTTTATTGTCCAAATCTGGTTCGATAAAAATTCGATATGTATCCGGCAAAACATTTCGTGGCAAGCGCACTGCGCCTTTGCTTTCAGCCGCAGCTTCTGGTTCCTTTGAGAACCCGGCTTGCTGGCAAACGACGACCGAGCACAAAATCGCAGTCAGCAGTTTTGCCCTACGCGTGGAGCCTGTGACCGTTTTAAAATGTCGCCGATCAGTGGTGGCAACTTTTTCACGCAACGCCGAAAATCCAGCCGAAAATCGTTTGAGCATTCTCTCCCCCGAGCGAAAGCTGATGAATTTGAACGCCGATCATACATTAGTCGCAAGGTTGGCAGGCTATCCAACCGCCCGATTGTGAGTTCTGGTTAACACACCCTACAATTGAGACAGGAAGAGCGATGCGAGGAACAGAGCGGGCAAGTCAACAGTCGGATTCGCCGAGCCATCCGGGCGCAGATCGATGAATTCCTTAAATGACTATTGGATTTTGCCCCTTGAGAGCGGGTTCGCGATAGCCTATACAGAACCTTTTGGGGATAAGCATATGTTTTTCAAACAGTTTTTTCTGGCTTGCCTGGCTCATGCCTCGTACATGATCGGCTCAGACGGCGAGGCGTGCGTGGTCGACCCGCAGCGAGATGTCGAGCAATATCTTGAAACCGCTGAGAAAAACGGACTGAAGATCAAATACATTATCGAAACCCATCTGCACGCCGATTTCGTCGGTGGACACAGAGAACTCGCGGATCGCACCGGCGCCGAGATTATCTTCAGCAAAGAGGCTGGAGCCGGCTTTCCTCACCGCGCTGTCGGCGACGGAGAAACCATTGAATTCGGAAAGGTGAAACTAACAGTGCTTGCCACCCCTGGTCATACGCCAGAGAGCATCTGCATTTGCGTAACCGACAAAGAGAAGTCCGACAAACCTGAGATGGTTTTGACGGGCGACACACTTTTCATCGGCGACGTTGGCAGACCAGATCTGGTGGGCTCTATGGGACGCACCAGTGAAGAGATGGCAGGCTTGCTATACGACAGCCTTCATAACAAATTGTTGAAACTCGAAGATGAGGTGATGGTTTATCCAGCTCATGGTGCGGGTTCTCTTTGCGGAAAAAACATGTCGACCGAACGTTTTTCGACAATGGGACAACAACGTCAGATGAACTACGCGCTCAAGCCAATGACGAAAGACGAGTTCGTATCAATGATGTGCGTGGATCTACCGGAGCAGCCTGCTTACTTTAGCGCTGCAGTCGAAAAAAATAGATCCGGTGCGACGGCGCTCGAGGAGCTGGCTACGCCAGAGCCCATGGGCGCACAAAAAGTCAAAGAATTGATGGACAAAGGGCATCTCGTGGTCGATGTGCGTTCAAATACTCTCCATGGTGCCGGTCATGTTCCGGGCTCGATGAATATCGGCTTGGGTGGACAGTTCGCTTCATGGGCGGGCAGTTTGATACCAATTGGAACACCAATCATTCTGATCGTGGAAGATAAAGATTCCGTAGTAGAAGCGGTCACCAGACTGGCTCGTGCGGGTCACGAATCGGTCGTCGGTTACCTCGACGGTGGCATCTACGCCTGGACAAAAAGCGGACACGACACAGGCGAAACACCACAGATCACGATCGATCAGTTAAAGGAAAAAATGGGCGACGTTGAAAATCTGCAAATCATTGACGTCAGAAGAAAGGGTGAATACGACGCGGGGCATGTGCCGACAGCCACCAATATTCCTCTTTCCGAGCTGAGCAGAAACCTCGAGAAGATCGACAAATCTGGCCCGACAGCGATCATTTGCGCAAGCGGATATAGATCCAGCATCTCAACATACATTTTGAAAGATAGTGGCGTGGCTTATGTATATAACACCGTAGGCGGTACCAACGCCTGGCGCAACGCCGGCTATGAAATCGAAATGCCTGCCAACGCACCAAGCTGCGCGTCAGCCGGTTAGACATCCAGAGTCGCCGTCCAGCGATTTCATCGGTATTCTCCTGCGGGGTTGTCTTGAGAGTTTTCTTCCGGGTTGGCCGCGACGAAGTTTCTGCGCAGCTCTAGTGCAAGTTCATCATTGCGGATTTCTCTGACTTATTTGGCACCACAAAAATACGACCGATAAAAAAGCGAGGATGCCTTGTCGCCTCCCCGCTTTCAATTAAATATTCGTTTAGTCTAGATTTTGTGAACGCCGTTGTTGGACAAACGGTGCCACCATGGCTGGCGCAATTTTTCCAAGTTAGAGATCGCTTCGTCTAGCTTGTCTTGGAGCTCAATCGCTCTCAGAGCTTGCTTTTCGAGTTCTGGGATTATCTGTAATTTTTTCTCTTGATCTTCCACGACTCTCTCCATGTGTTGTACTCGGTTGTACGCACTTGTGAGGCGTTGATTGGTTTCGTTGAGGAGTTCATGCACTTTGTGCACTTGTCCAAGAAGCTCAAGCAACGTTCTTGTCTCATAGTAAACGGTGGTCTTTTCCAGCTCGACTTCCGGCTTTGTTACCGGCTCTTCGACGATCACGTGCGGCGTCTCGAGAAAAGCCTCGAACCCTGACAGCGCAACGGGATCAATATTTACTTTTGGATTAGTGTTCATAATTTTTTGTCTTCTAGCTCGCCACTCGAATGATATTATCTGTGGTGCCTAGAACATTCGCAATACTTGACTACTTTTCGAGGCCGCTCTCTGCTTTCGGCAGACCGTGATACGACACGCGGTCGTCGACAAAATCGATCAGCGAAACCTTCATGAACAGCCGCTTCGGTTGCATTTCATCGACGCTGCAGAACGATAAAAAGAACGCCTGCACGAAATTTGGTGGCAGTCTTTCCGAGAAAAACTATCTGCCACCACATATGAGGTCGTCCTCGTTCTCAACGATCCGGACAACCCACTTGCTTGGAACCGAAATCACTCCGGCGTTCTGGTCTTCTGAGCTTTCTTGCTGCTTTTGGACATATAAACAATAGTGACTATAAAAATCGCAAGCACCATCGTGACCAAAATGCCAATCGAAATAATCATCAACTGCGCGCCGGCAGGATCTTTATTCGTGGAATCATTAATTTGAACGAAAGCATCCCCAAATTCCGCTGCGGAAACTTTGGTGAGAGCACCGCATATGATACTGGCGCAAAACGCCAGAATTGCCGGTTTAAACGTTTGCATGTTGTGGTTTTTCCTCAGGATACGCCAACTCTCGCCAGCGTCGAATGCCACCATCCATGGAGACCACGTTGGTGTAGCCCATTTTCTGCATGTTGAAAGCGGCAAGGGCCGAGCGAAAACCACCACCACAGTACAAAATTACTTCTTCGGATTTGTTTGGAATTATTGTTTCGATGTCGCGCTCTAACACGCCGCGCCCGATGTGTATAGCGCCGTCAGCGTGACCGGCATCCCACTCGTTGTCTTCGCGAACATCAACGAAATAAAATTTCTCGCCCGCTTTCAATCGCGGCAAAACTTCCTCGGGGATCGTTTCTTTGATATGAGGTTTGACCTCATCGACGAGTTTCACGAATGCTTCTGAGTGTTTCATTACCCTGACTCCGCGCCAATTCCAATGCGGGCAGTATATCAGCTCGCCATAAATTGCGTATGCGAAAGTTGAACGGCTTGCGCAAAACTTGACTGATGGCGCGGACCAACCACCAAATTTCTACAAAATTCCAGCGCGCCTGTAAGCATCAGCGATGCGAACCATCATCCGCTCACTGACTACGTCTTCATCACTGAGCGCATTGTAATATTCTTCTGTCAAAACGCGAAACTGTTGACTGTAGTTCGGTACAGCCATAACGCGAATTCGGCGTTGATCCAGGTCGAGACACCAACCGCCAGGAAGCAGTGACAGCGCACGTTTTAACACACCGACCATTTGCACCGAGCCAAGCCTTTCCAGCGCACCAACGACGTCAATCGCACGGTCGCCGCACGAGTTACACAGATATCGATCGAATGTTCCATCGTCGATTTCAGCGTTCAGTTCCCACAGGAAAATATAGTCCAGCTCTTCCGGCAGGAGATTTTGAACGCCTCTTTGACAGCGGTCATTCAGCATCGCGCCGACTTGCAACAGAGTTTCGTGATCCATTTTCTTCGCTCGTGCTTCAGTGTTCTGAACAGTTTATAACAACCGGGTTTGATCCTGCTCCTGTCATCGTAGATTTATAACGGCAATGTTGAGAATTTAGAGATCGGCAAATTGAGCTGCGATAATCAGGGCGGCTGTGATACCAGCCGTGTTGAGTTCGCGTGGCGACTCTTGACACCCCAGCGAGAGCGGAGGCGAAGACATGCTGTACACATCGAAACCGAATATGGTCGACCTTTTTGGAACCAACGTTCCTGAGCCGCGAGTCCTGATCGACTTCCTGGGCTTCGAGACACACGTCAAGCAGATCCGCGACAAGCGCTTAGCCAGCGTGTGGCCGGGCTGGTACAACCACGCCGCCTATTACATCGTCGATATCAGCGCTGAAAAACTCTTCGGCTCCGGCGAAGAAGTGAGCATCCCTGAATTCGTCAAAGCACCCGACTACGAATTCGAAATCGGATGCTACGTCACCAAACACGCAGTGTTGAAGACGCAGGAAGAAGCGCTCGAATTCTTCAAAGAGAACTGCTATTTGACGATCTTGAACGATTGGTCCGCACGCGACATTCAAAAAATTGACATGCTTGGTCTGGGACCGGCGAACAGCAAATTCATCATCGGCAACAGCATCGGACCAAAACTCGTTCCTGCCAAAAGCATCAATATGGACGAAAACGGTGTGATGGACATGGCGATGACATTGCGCATCAATGGCGAAGAACGCACCAAGACAAATTACAACACGCTTTATCACACTAATCCTGAAACGAAGAACAAGTCAGCATGGAGCTTCCCGCGCTTGATGTCGTTCCTCGGCCAACAGAACATCGCAGTGGAGCCGGGCTACTTGTTAGGTTCTGGCACCGTTGGTAATGGCTGCATCGCTGAGTTCTCAGCGAAGGTAGATCCTGAAACCAATAAAGAATTGGAACCTGCGAAGTTCGGCTGGCTGAAGGATGGCGACGTCGTGTCTATGGAAGTAGCAGGCATTGGCACACTCGAAAACAAAGTTCGGCTAAAGCAATTCGCCGCGGTTAAATAACGACTGCGGCAAACCGATGTCAACCGACTTAACCTGCGCGGTGAAGTCGACATCTTCTCTGACTGAGCCGCCCGGAAGATTTCTGTTTCGAGGTATCCATGAATTTAAGTTTGACAAACAAACGTGTGGTTTTGAGCATAGTATCGCTCCTGGTGGCACTCGTTTTCACGTGTTCTGCAGCATATGCGGCGGCGTTGAAAAAAGACGTAGACTTGGAGCCGCTTTTCCAGGGATATGACGGTGCATTTGTTTTGCTCGATTTAAATACGAACAAATTTGTCCGCTATAACAAAACACGATGCGCCAAACGATTCGCACCTTGTTCGACTTTCAAAATCTTCAACGCGCTAGCTGGCCTCGACTCCAAAGTGATCTCAGGGCCTGACGATAAGAAGAAATGGGACGGCAAGAAACGAATGGTTGATTCATGGAATCGTGACCATACTTTAGAGACCGCAATGCAAGAATCCACCATCTGGTACTTCCAGGAAGTCGCCAAAGACGTTGGCGAAGAGCGCATGAAGAAATACATTCAAGCGGTCGGCTACGGAAACCAAGACATCAGCGGCGGTATCACGAAGTTTTGGTTAGGCGGGTCGTTGGCGATATCGGCTGACGAACAAGTCGCTTTCCTCAAGCGCCTTTATAACAATGATTTGCCATTTTCGAAAGAGGCGATGGAAACCGTCAAGAAGATTCTGATTGTCTCTGACGATGGATCCAGCATCATGCGCGGCAAAACCGGCACTGATATGGTGGACGGAAAGACCGTGTTGGGTTGGTTTGTGGGCTATGTAATCGAAGATGGGAAGCCGTATATCTTCGCGACCAATATTTCCGCGGATGACAAAGTGAATGGACGTCTGGCAAGAACGATCACGCGTTCTATATTGCACAACCTCGGGCTCCACTAAATATTTCGATAGTCGAAATGAATCTACAGCGCGTTTTAGCGCGCAACGAATTGGCGCGTCCAAATAGACAGACCAGAAGCGCCGGATTTATCAAAAATGTCAAGATTGCCCTTGGAGGGAGTCGGACCCTCAATCCCTTACGGGCACCGCATTTTAAGTGCGGCTCGTATACCAGTTCCGACACAAGGGCGTGCGGAACATAATCATAGCAAATCAATACCGTCTGCAAGACTTCGCGAGCAAATTTCGAATTCACAGTCGCAATGAAACAACTACCGCGGAAGTAGACAGACTATCGCTAAAGTAGAACAGACTATCGCGAGTTCGGATTACAAGACGGTTGATTGACGAACACGAATTGATGGACAGACCAACACCCGAGTGATGGTTTATCGCGCATTAACTTAAATCGACTAACGTGAGTTGACCTGATCGAGATTTGCGAGTTGAGCCTCGAGATCTGGAGTGGCAGCAACACCGCGTTTGAGCACATACATCGTCGAGAGGGTCGATGCCAACCAGGCCAAGCCGATGGCGTGAAGTATATGGCGTTTGATGACTGTTGGTTCGTGCAGGAAGTTACCGGTCACGCTGGAAATCAGTAAGGTGATTGGGTCTGGATTGATCAAACTTCCGGTCTTCACCCATGTCAGCATCTGTATTCCGACGAGCGTGAACGACACCCATGAGAGCCCCGCAACTAACTTCGTGCTCAGATCGATATTGCGAACATCGAGATAGCCAGCCTCGTCGAACGAAACTCTGATCGGATAGCGCAGATAAAGTCCTATTAGTGCTGATACTACTGCCGATACCACGAATGAAACTTCATTTGAGTACCAACCGCAAGCGAGATAAAGTGCAGCCCCGGAGAACCAGGCATAAGACAAGGTAAGACGAGCCTTAGAGATCCATTGACGGGAAGTGAAGAAATAAACTGCGCAAGAAACCGTAGCCAGCATCACGAACAAAAATCCAGTAATTGTTTCAGTAGCGAGCTTGGCTCGTTCTTCCTGGTAACGCGTCAAGAGGGTTGCCGCCTCAGGGTCTACGCCGAATAATTCGTAGTAATCGACTCGGAATGATTCGTATGCTTCAGTATTGTGAAATTCATCAATTCTCCAACCTAAGAAGTGTTTGATACCACGCTCCATCAAGCCCCGTTCAGGTCCGAACAAATTGACTAAGAATGCGGAGAACACTGTGTTCTGGCGCTCATCGTTCTGAACTGAAACAGGGTGCAAATATTTGATATCTTCACTAAATCGGCTCTTGGCCCAGGTGCGAAGCGAATCGAGTGCCACCGCATTTTCATCAGAGAAGTCAGAGTGGATAAGCACCATTGCGATATTTGAGGCAATCAATTTGTCAGCGAATTGCGGATTGGGCTGCGTCTGCAATTCAGGCGCATTCGTCTCGTACCGTGGGTCTACGGTTGGAGTCAAATCCGGAACGTACTTGGAGAAGTACGACAAGAATGCCGCCACAAGGACGATTAGCAACGCGCCGACAGTAAGTTTCCGTTTAGACATCGAACGGCTCCATCAACCTGACAAGCTAGAAGTATAGTCTGTTGGCCAGGCTTAACAGCCTCTTTTGAACAAGCCTTATGTTAAAAGGTTTTCGGTTAACTTGAGGAACAAAGCCTGTCTTCACGTACACGGTGCCGGCTAAGTCAGAGTGACGAATGCCATGTTTACACTGAGAAGGGCATACACACGAGCGTTCAACGCCTCACGCATTACAGTGTAATGGCGATTAGAAAGTGGTGCCTCCTGGTGTCAGCCAATGGGTCTTGTAATTGAAGTTCATTCAACTCGAATTCCGAATTTTCTAGAATCCGAATTTTAGAATTGTGAACGATTCCTCTTGTTCTACATTCCACAGTACTTATTGTCGAGTATTCGACTGGTTGTATTGTCGAATACTCAACAAGCCCAGTAACGATGAAAAACAGCCTCGTTGCCTGGCAATACGATCTAAAGTTCAGACGGGCGCTGCATTTGCCTAAAATTTACCAAAAACGCAAAACAATTGTCGACAATACGAATGTTCGTATACCTACTACATCGTAGGACTGCCACCATCTGCGATACCGGAACCATTAGCCTCCGGCTGACGCAATTTTTCGATGCAAATCTTGTCTTGATAGATCACATCCACAACCGCGTCTACGAGACGCTGCCCGCCGACTGAGTTCATATGGACGGTGTCGTAAAACAGACTGGATGGAAACTTAGTGTCATCGTTCAAGTTGGCAAAAACAAACCCGCGCTTTTCCGTCGAGGTCCGCACAGCCTCGAGGTATTCGTCGTAAATACCTGGTGGCATCATTCTGACGTTGAGCGATGTCAGCGGCATATTCACCACAACTACTCGCACGTCGTTCTTTTTGGCAGTGTCCAAAAGTTTGTCGAAGAACTGTTTTTCGACTTTGAACAGCGAGTCGTGGCGCGACTTATAGCGTTCTGAATACTCTTTTGTATTGTCGCTGAATTGACGTTCGCGGTCCGGCGGTTCTACTAGCATGCCGCGTTCCAATTCGGAAGCCATGTCCGCGGTCAACAACTTATCCAGCTGCTCGGGAGTAAATCCGTTACCCCCGGCTGCGCCGGAAGAGCCGCCTGCAATGCGCCTGGCGACATCGCTCAGCAGTCCTTGCACGACTGGTTTTGCTTGCCACAGGTAGGCAACTTTTCCGATCAAATAATCGGTTCTATCCATGATGTTCGGAAGCGCAAGATCGACGATCGGATCGATATTAATCAACTTGCTCAAATACTTGAACGTCGGAGTCACGCCCGGGCAGCGCACTTTGTTATCCATGAAGTCGCGAGCGCACAGACCAAGAACGATAACTTTGGGTTTTCGCTTTCCAGTTAAAACAGACTCAACAATCATCCAGTCATCGGAAATCATTCCGCCCGGCATTGCGAAGTTAAAGCAAGAGGCGCTCGGTATGCCAACCTTGGCGGCAATGCGTTCTTCAGTATAAACACTGCGATGATGGTCGGCGTAATCCATGGGCTTCTTCAAATGGTGGGCATCCAACATCGTCAGCGGATGGAGAAGCAGTGACGAGCCTACGTAAACGACATCCGGAGCCTTTGTTTGCGATGCATAGTCATGCACCGACCAGGAAATCCAGCTGTGATCTTTCGGCAGCTCCTCTATGGAAGTTTTGGCAAAAGGGTTCGTCAATGAAAGCGCGAGATTGACTGCGAGCACAAGGCCAATTACAGCCAGGGCACGGCTTTTCGTGACCACGGTCTTGAATTGGTTTTTGTCGGTTTTGCTCATAGCGTAATTTGGGTTCGCGTTCCTTTAGATTTTAGAATTGGAAGTAGATAAATTTCGGTGATGTATCCGGTGAAAAAACAAGCAGTAAAAGCACCATGGCAGCGACATACGCAACATCCAGGAATGGTGGCATTACGATCGTTTTCTTATTCGTTAAACCGGCAATGATTTGTCCGGCGAACAATAATCCCACCACCAGCGGCAACAACATGAAGATGGAAGGATCTGTGATAGTCGGCAGTGTGAGCGCGAAAGCGTTGGCTGGCGAGGATACCATTTGTGGTACCAGTAGTAGTTTCCAGATGATCTGGCATGCGGATTCGAATGTATCGGCTCTGAAAAACACCCAGCCGATACAAACGAAGTGAAAAGTCACAACGATGGAAACGAGCTTCCCAAGCTGACTATCAAGAGCGCTTCGAATCGACGGAATCGGAGCGACGAATTTGCGGAATTCTTTGTGCGCGATTAACAGCACTCCCTGATACGCGCCCCAAACTAAATAATGCATGGCAGCGCCATGCCACAGTCCGCCCAAAAGCATTGTCAGAAACAGGTTTCGGTAGGTCAGCCATTTGCCGCCCTTGCTACCGCCCAGCGGAATATAGAGGTAATCGCGAAGCCAGGTCGACAGAGAAATATGCCAGCGGTGCCAAAATTCTGAGATGCTGCCGGCAAGATAAGGCAGCGAAAAGTTAATAGGCACCTTGAAGCCGAATAGCTGTGCGGAGCCTCTAGCGATGTCCGTATAACCCGAGAAATCGAAGTAGATCTGGAAAGCAAATGCATACACGGCAAGCCACAAGTCAGGACCGCTCAGCAATTCAGGATGCGCAAACGCACTTGCCACCACGACTGACAGGTTATCTGCAAAAATCACTTTCTTGAACAAACCGAAAATGATGAGTTTAAATCCCTCATCCATGTCCTTCAGTTTGAATTGTTTTTCTTCTTCGAGCTGAGGAATAAAATCCTGATAACGCTTGATGGGTCCAGCGATTTGCGTCGGAAAGAAACTCGGGAAAAGCGCGAATTGCCAGAACGATTTGATCGGCTTATCACCACGATAGATGTCGCTTATGTAGTGAATAAATTCGAACACGAAAAACGAAATGCCGAGAGGCAAAATGATCTGCCACGTGATAGGCGACAATTGCGCGCCTGTCGGGGTCAGTGCCTGATTGATAACGTCGTGGCTGAAATAGGCATACTTGAAGATGCCCAGCACAACTAAATTAGCGATGACCGTGCCGGCCAGAATGAGCTTGCGGTGTTTCGTACTGCGATGAAGAAGCAGTCCCAGACCGTAATTTAGTAAAGTCAACGCAAAAATCAGCAAACCGTAAATTGGTTTCCAGCTCATGTAGAAGACATAACTGGCGACAAGAAGCAGCATCGTGCGCCATTTTGTGGGCACGAGCCAATACAATCCGAAGACGACTGGCAAAAATAAAAGATAGGATACCGAGTTAAAAAGCAAATCGGCTCTCGCGTGAGAAAACCACCTGTGTATGTTATGCGAAGTAGACAAGAGTTCGGTGGCTCTAAACTACTTTTTATCTATTTAGGCTGTCGTCAGCAACCCGCGTACGTGTTAATGTGTGGGCGTTGTAAGTCAAAAACACCGATATTGAAGCTTCATACGGTGTTGCATTCGAATCGTTCGCGACGCCAAAATTTCCGGGCAGTTATATGTTCAGGATTACTAAACGATATTCCGACGATCGATGCGCGAAGTTTATTCACTGTTGTGGGCGGTTGCGTTGATGCTGTTTAGCAAGAAATTGGTTTCGCTACTGATACCGTTTGTGACTCTACTGTCCACGCTTTTTTTCATGACTTCGTGCGGCAAGAAACAAGCGACTACCGACTGCGAACAGCTTCAAGCAGTGCGTGGCGACCGCAGCCTAACAGTCGGCTACATCGCGCCAAGCAAAGGAATTTTAGGACTCGGCGACGACAGCGTTCTTGTTGTTTATCTGCATGGATTGAGTGCCAACTGGCAGCAACCATTTCAATTTCCGTGGAAACATACTTATGCGGACACAGTCACACACTTCCGTCCAGGCATCACATTCATGTCGATGCAATACGGCGACAGCGGCAAATGGGTCGGACAAAACGGATTCGACGATATCACAACTGGTATCAGAACAATTTTAGAAAAATATCCCAGCGAGAAAATCGTATTGGCGGGATGCTCGATGGGCGCGTCCTCCGCGTTGAGTTATACAGCCAACGCACCGGATGATTTGAAGAAAAAGATCGTCGGCGTGGTGGCAATGTATCCAGCCGGCGACTTTGCCGAACTCCACGAGAAGACCACGACACCAGTCGTCAAATCCGCTCTGGAAGCCTGCTTCGGCGGCAAGCCCGAAAACGCGGAAGCGAAGAAACGCTACCTCGCGATGAGCCCGATTACCAACATCGATAAGTTTCCCAAGACCACAAGAGTCTACGTAATCTCCGCATCCGAGGATGTCACCATCCCTCCCAAACTTCAGGAAACCCTCACAGAAGAGCTCAAGAAGGGCGGTATCGACACGCGTTTTGAATCCGTCAAATGCTCACACGAACTGCCACCGCCGCACAAAAGTTTTTACGATGCACTGAAGTTTGCGCTCGACGGCAAATAGATCGTTCATTCAAACATAATCACATCACGGACGAAATTCAAAACATGGACAATAACCTGCTGACCCAACGCTCTCAACTGACTGAGACTGTGTATTTCGAGTTTCTTCCAGGCAAATATAGAGGACAAACATTCACTGACGAATCGGTCTTTATCGAGGACGAAACGTTTGGATTATTGGAACCGATCGTCCAAAAGCATGTGTCCGAATGGAATCGCAGCGCTTTCACTGCAATAACCAAAGAGACTTGGGAGACAATCATTTCCGACTTCGAGGTCTTCAAGCAAAAGCTCGCTGAAGCATCGAGCGTAAGCGATATCAAATCCGACATCCGCCTGATCAACAATTGGACGGAAGAAACACTCGACAAAGATTTTGCGAAAAACAAAACGGAATTGATCGGCATGATCGATAACCTCACCGAGTGGCTTCGCACCAATTTGCAGAGCCAGGAGATTGTCTCAATTCTCGGCGTCTGACGCTCCCTTGCAGGGGCTTTCTGATAATGGAAAAAAGTCCCTTGAATCAGCTCAAATTGCGATTTTTCGCCTATTATGGATCTGGGCACATCATTTCGTTCGCGAAGTGCTGAGCGCTAAACTGGCACTCTGGATCGTTTTACTATGTCGGTTGTTATCTCTGGAATCTGTGGCTTTGTGGGCAGCTCGCTTGCGCGTTGGCTAAAAGAATCGCAGCCGGATTTGGAGATCTTCGGCTTCGATAATTTCAGCCGTCCGGGCAGTCACCTCAACCGCGCCGTGCTCGACGGGATGGGCATCAAGGTGTTTCATGCCGACGTGCGCCAGGCCAGTGACGTCGACAATATGCCGAAAGCGAAATGGGTCATCGACGCCGCCGCCAACCCGTCAGTGCTGGCAGGAGTCGACGGTATATCGTCTTCGAAACAAGTTATCGAATCGAATTTATACGGAAGCGTCAATCTGCTCGAGTACGCCAAGCGTCATCAAGCGGGCTTCATCCTGATAAGTTCGAGTCGCGTTTATTCAATCGCTGAACTTCAAAAGATTCCATTGGCACCAGGGGCGGAGTCATACGTTTTTGATGAAAAACAACAGTCACCACAGGGAGTATCAGCGAATGGAATCGCCGAGAGCTTCTCGACAGCCGCGCCGATATCGCTTTATGGTGGCACAAAACTGGCTTCCGAGGTTTTAGCCCTCGAATACGCGGCGATGTCTAACATTCCTGTTTGGATCAATCGCTGCGGTGTGCTCGCTGGTGCGGGTCAATTTGGTCGCCCCGATCAAGGCATTTTTTCGTATTGGATTCACTCGTATCTCGCTCGTCAGCCGTTGCGCTACGTCGGTTTCGGCGGCTCCGGTTTACAAGTTCGCGATTGTCTCCATCCATCTGATTTGTCTTTGTTGATCAAACAACAGATGGACACCGCCAATGATGGCAGACCACAAATATGCAACATCGGCGGCGGCAAAAACAGTGCCATGTCGTTGAAACAACTTTCAAACTGGTGCTCGGAGAAATTCGCCGAGCACACCGTTTCGACCTCGTCGGATACAAGAATGTTCGACACGCCATGGATCGTCATGGATAACGGTTTGGCAAAGAACACCTGGAAATTTGAGCCAAAAGTTTCCTTGAATGATATTCTCGAAGAGATCGCGGTTCACGCAAAAGAGCATCCAGAGTGGCTGAAGGTGTCGGCGATATGAAATCACAACCACCGACCTCCGGAGAATGCACCAAACTATCTATCATCGTCCCTGCTCGAAACGAGGAGGGCTGTATCGTTTCCACACTCCAGCATCTCGATCTCGAACTCGGACTAAACAAAATTCCGCACGAAATCGTCGTCGTCGATGATGGCAGTACTGACTCCACATGGACCATTCTGACTGATTTAGCGCAGACCATGACGACGTTGAAACCGACTCAGAATCCGGGACCAGCCGGTTTCGGGCGAGCCGTTGCCTGGGGTTTGAGTCAGGCGGAAGGCGATGCGATGGTCATCATGATGGCTGACGAATCAGACGATTGCAGAGATGTCGTCCGCTATTGGGATAAGCTCAACGAAGGCTACGACTGCGTGTTCGGCAGCCGCTTCATCAAAGGCGGCGGTGTGATCGATTACCCCGCACACAAATTGCTGCTGAACAGAATGGCGAACATGTTTATAAAAGTCTTGTTTGGCATCCCGCACAATGACTTTACCAACGCCTTCAAAGCTTACAGACGCACCGCCATTCAGGGCTGCTCACCACTGATTGCAGCGCACTTCAATCTGACTATCGAGATTCCTTTGAAAGCGATCGTAAGAGGTTATACTTGGGCGACAATTCCAATCACCTGGAGAAACAGACGAACTGGTTTGAGCAAACTGCACATACACGAGATGGGCAGCCGGTATCTGTTCATTTGTTTATACGTTTGGTTAGAAAAAAATCTGACCACTGACTATCGCAAAATATAGATCGTGTCGTAAACGACTGACATTGTATCGAATTTTGCGAAGAACTCATGGAGGCTCGAGGTTGGGAACCATTATAGTCACGGGCTCTGCAGGGTTGATCGGTTCAGAGGCTTCGGAATATTTCGCCTCAATCGGATATCAAATCGAAGGCATCGACAACGACCTGCGTCGATCATTTTTTGGTGACGAGGCGTCGACCGACAGAAATCGCCGACGGCTGGAAAAGAAGCTGGGCGCGGCTTACCGGCACCACTCCTGCGACATCCGCGACACTGAAGCGATAATGAAACTATTCCAGGAGCATGGCGGTTCTGTCACTGCGATTATCCACACAGCCGCGCAACCATCGCATGATTGGGCAGCGACAAATCCGATCGAAGACTTCACAGTCAACGCAAACGGAACGCTCATCCTGCTAGAAGCGATGCGAAAGCACTGTCCCGACGCCGTGTTTATAAACATGTCGACTAACAAAGTGTACGGAGACACTCCCAATCGCTTGCCTCTGGTCGAACTCGACAAACGATGGGAAATCTCTCCTACACACGAGTTTCAGAACGGCATTCCTGAATCTATGTCCGTCGACAACTGTTTGCATAGTTTGTTCGGTGTTTCGAAACTGGCGGCGGATGCCGCTGCGCAGGAGTACGGCCGCTACTTCGGTTTAAAAACAGCATCTTTCCGCGGTGGTTGCTTGACCGGTCCCAATCACTCGGGAACCGAACTGCACGGCTTCCTCGCGTATCTGATGAAGTGCGTCGTCACCAGACGCCCATACAAAATTTACGGATACAAAGGCAAACAAGTCAGAGACAACATTCACAGCACAGACCTGGTGCGCGCCTTCGACCATGTTCTTAAAGCACCGCGCATGGGCGAGGCATACAACATTGGTGGCGGCCGCACGAGCAATTGTTCAATGCTGGAAGCAATCGATCTGTGCCAGGAGATCGCCGGCGAAAAGCTCGACTGGACTTACGTCGACGAAAATCGAGTCGGCGATCACATCTGGTGGATCAGTGACAACTCTAAGTTTATGGAACACTACCCCGGCTGGCGCGTAGAGAAAACGATTCAAGATATTCTCGTCGACATCTACGAACAAAACAAAGAACAGTGGCTAGCTACCAGCGCTGAAGCCCGATAGTGTTTGGAGAGCGTGGTTGCAGTAACTATTTGACCGGTCTGGTAGTTTCGGAACTGGTTGTTTCCTGGCCGGTTGTTCCCTGACTGGTTGTTCCCTGACTGGTTGTTCCCTGACTGGTTGTTCCCTGACTGGTTGTTGCCGGGCTGGACGTTTCTTGATTGGTGGCTCCAGAAGCCTGTTTCTTTTTCAACAGATAGATCGTTTCTTTTCCAGGCACCAGCCAGCGTTCAAACGGATAAGTCTGCACCACATCATAAGTCGGAAGAGGTTCCGGACTGACAAGCCACTCGTTGTTGTTGTACGGGTACGGATTCTGACTGAGCGGTGGAATCGGTTTGCCTGACGTATAAACCTGCCAGAAGTTAAACTCCATCCCGCCATCCAGCGATTCTGCCTTGACACCGCGTGCGGTGGCTGCTTCAATCGCCTGCCACCGCGCGCGGTTCCAGGTGAAGTAATCGTGAGTGCCGGCAAAACTGTACCAGGCGAAAAATAATATACTGAGCCCGGACAGAAACTGAAACAGGCGCGGCACAATCGCGGTCTGGAGCGGGTATTGAAATGCCATTCGAATAAAGACCATGGCAAGAAACGGAAGACAAAAAACCAGATAACGGTCATAGAAGCTGTGTACAACCAGCGTGACAAAATAAATCACCATCAGCAGAAATGCGACCGAGGCAAACTTGTCTTCCTGAGCCATATTGCCCGATCTAAACGCTTTGATAATCCGAAAAAAGAAAAGGACAAAGTAAGTCCAGAAAAATGCGCTGCCAGCACCGCAGAGAAGCGTTATCGCTTTCCATACCGCAGGTGGTGCCTGAGTCCAGGCGGCAAGATTCGCATCCGTCAAAGTCATCGGTCCTAGACCAGTGTTGATGATAAGGTTCTCGGACAACGGCATGGTTTGCCCGTTCCACCACAAGCCGCCGACGATCATCACTATCAGTTCAGTCAACAACATAATCAAGAATACTCGCGTTTTCTTTTCGACTGAGCCCAAGATGCATGGTGTCACGATAAGCAGCAGTGGCAGCAACATCCCGCCAAGATAGAGCGACAAACGCACCACACTACCAAGCGTGACGATGGCAATCATCAACGGTCCCTGCGCCACCAGTGTCATCAAGTATGTGTGCTCTACGGTCTCGCACCACAGATGACCAAAGGCTTGCACAGTGAACATCTTGTAGATGCCGACGATCACCGCCGCAATAACAAAAGGCAAGACCGCATATAGAAATGTTTTGACTGACCGTTTATTCAACAACACATAGCCGACAGCAAAACTCAATGGAGTAACAAGAGTGGCTTGTCGACTCAAACCAGCCAGCACAGCGGCGAGCACGCACAAGACAAAAATCATCATTTGCCCGCTGCCCCAGTATTGGACAAACGCCAGTGTTGATACCACTGACAGTGCAAGCGATGTGATGTCCGTCATGAATGAATGTGTCAGCGAATAGAACAATGGATTAGTTCCAACAAAGACGACCGCAAACACGCGAAACCAGAACGAGGCGCCAATCTTCTTAACCAGATACCACGTCGCAACCAGCGTCACGAGGCTCCAGAACAGCGTGACAAATCGCAAAACGTCGAACGAAAAGCCAAACAACAGGCTCGGCAACGCGCCGACAAAAATGTGCGTAGGACAAGTATTGAGCGTCCAACCGGTCAAAACATATTCGCCGGCGAGCAACGAACGCACCATGTAGCCATAAATCCAATCATCATTGGTCGGAAAGTTGCCGTGAAACTGCCCAGCAATTTCCGCAATAACCAGGACGAGCAGCAAGACGCCGACGACTATGGGTTCACGATGATTTGGTTTCATAGCTTGCTAGGCAGCCGCCAAGCGGCGCTTGCGACTACTTCTGCTGCACATTGCTTGACTGCGCGAGTGACCGTTTCGACATCGCTCCAGCGACGTATGTGAGGAATTTCTCGCCGCCCTTGCCGTTTAAGTGGACGCTGTCCGAGAAGTCGTCATGTTCGAACAGACCCGGCAAATTCAAATCGACGAAGATTCCGCCGTTTGAGCGCACCGTAGACGATACCTGGTCAAGATATAACTTGTAAGTGTCTTTAGTTACCATGGCAAGGTTCTCAGCTGTCAATGGCGAGTTGCCTACGACCAGATCGATGCCCTCGGCTTTGCATAACTCGCAGAGCTTTTCGAAAAATCCGAACTGCTCTTTCCAGATCTTCATGCTGAACTGGCTATAGCGAACCCGGTATTCTTGCATGTTGTCGGCGAAGACGTTGTGCTTCGGATCGAATGGTGCCTGACCGACTTCGTCCGGCGCAAAATCTTCAGGAAGGTCCATCATAGCGAGCTTACGAAGCTCAATTGACGTTTTGACCGTATCAAAATTCGCGTTATCAGGTCGAACAATTCCTTGAACCACATGGTGCTGCCAGCTGGTCAGCTCCTGCTTGTGCCCATAAACAGACGATGCGCGACTGAGCAAGTGATCGAAGATCGAAAACACATCTTTCTTGCGGCAGATAATTTCGTATTCGCCAGTGCCACCAAGCTTACTGGTCGTCTTAAAAACGTCACTGCTGGCAGGCGATTTGAAAGTCGCATCGAAGAAATTTCTTGGCACCATCGTGCAATAAAGCGCTTTTGGTTTGGCACCATTCTCGACTAACGTGCGGGCCATGAAATATTGATCGGATGGCATCTGCCCAGGAATAGCCAGGCAGAATGTGGATTTATAAGGAGCGGCTGCTTTCTCTAATTGTGATTCCAAGTAAGTGCTGCGGTGATTTGTCAGCTGACTGATCGATTTTTTCTGATACGTGGCTTCGGCACCATAGAGCGCGCAAGTCATGTCTGACGCGCCCAGCAGAACGAGATCCGGTGTTGAAGGTTGCTTGGAATAATCGTTCAGCGCATACCAGCTGCGACTACGAAAAGGCACGTCATAACCAAATTGCATTGGTTTATGATTCACGGCATAAGCAATGCCGACGCCGATATCCAATAGAGCAAAGCACAGCAACGCAATCGCAATGTCGCTTTTGGAAGCGGCTTTGATGGATTTACCGATACTGTTGAAATTCACTCTTTATGGGGCTCTTTAGAATTGGTAGTAGATAAACCGTGGGGAAGAATCAGGAGCAAAAGCGACGATCATAAATATGAGTGCAGTGGCGTAAGCAATGCGATAAGCGCGCGGCACTTCTCTATTTGCCAGCTTCTTGATTGTTTCGCTCAGTATCACTTGACTGAACCAGAACACTGGCAACAACAATAAAATGCTCGAGAAGATCAGCGGATAATTGATCGCCGTGACACTGCTCAGGCTGTGTTGAGCGTTAAACACACCTTGAAGGAAGAACATCTTCTGCACCATCTGCAGTCCCACAAGAATGTTGTCTGATCTGAAAATTACGATACCAACGCAGAAAGAAGCGAAGGTGAGGGCAACCGAGAACATATGCCCAGGGCGGGTATCCAGGATCGATAAAAATCCGGGATGTTTTTCACGGAAGTGCG
The DNA here is from genome assembly GCA_021772095.1 of Candidatus Obscuribacter sp. Classification (GTDB taxonomy): domain Bacteria; phylum Cyanobacteriota; class Vampirovibrionia; order Obscuribacterales; family Obscuribacteraceae; genus JADYXR01. The sequence goes on from JADYXR010000133.1 coordinate 105,806, forward strand.
CAAACTCGCGATGCAACACAAGCAACACACCGTGATAAAAACCCCAGACCACCAAATGCCAACCGGCACCATGCCAGAGTCCGCACAGAGTCATGGTCGCGAGCAAATTGAATGCGGCCATGCCACGGCCTTTTTTCGATCCACCCATCGGGAAATAAAGATAATCACGCAGCCAACTACCGAGCGTGATGTGCCAACGCCGCCAGAAATCAGTGATGCTGCCGGAGAGATAGGGGAACTTGAAGTTGATTGGAACCTTGTATCCGAATAATTGCGCGGAACCACGGGCGATATCGGCGTATCCACTGAAATCGAAGTACACCTGAAACGAAAACGCAGCCGCCATAATCCATACATCAATAGACGTGAACTGCGCCTGATTGGCGAATCCGCCAGTGACGAACAAAGCCAGATTGTCAGCCAGAAGGACTTTCTTGAACAGTCCGTTCAAAATCAGGAAGCAACCTTGATCGAAATTCTCGCGAGTAAACTTGCTTTCCACCTTAAGTTGCGGCAGAAAATCTTGAACTCGTTTAATCGGACCAGCAATCTGCGTAGGAAAGAACGCAGGAAACAGCGCGAAAGACAGTGGATCCTTTACTGGTTCTGACTTACCTTTATAGACGTCAACCAGATAGTGAATAAATTCAAAGACGAAAAACGAGATGGCGAGCGGCAGAATGATTTTGATATCGAGTTTTTCGATGTGGACAAGCGGACTGGCCGCGAAGATTACCGTTTCTTCCAACAGATAGAAATACTTATAGAACGCCAGTGTCAGCAGGTTTCCAACGACTCCGAAGATCATCCAGGCCTTCTTGTGCTCTGTGGATGCTCCAATTCGCAGTCCCAGCCAGTAGTTGACCGCGGTCAGCCCCAGGATAAGCAGGAGGTAAATCGGGCGCCAGGAGGCATAGAAGATGTAACTCGCCACGAGCAGTATCGGAACGCGCCATCTGAAGGGGCACATCCAGAAAAGGATTAGCACCGCCGGCAGAAAGAGTAAGTACTGTAGGGAGTTGAAGACCAAAAAATACCGCGCCTATTTGCTTTTCGAGCAACTTGACTATCATAGGCGTGTGATCGGTCAAAGGTCTTTAAGTGCTTTTCAGATGTCATATATCCGTATAGAAGCTTCACGCTGTTACGTGTGGTAATGTGTTTGTCTAACATTATGTTCTACTCAAGATCGACCTTTTGAAAGGCTAGTTGAGATGTACAGTCCGTATTTGGTGCTCGACCTCCAGGAAGGCGCCAGCGATTCCGATGTCGAGAAATCTTACGCGTCTCTGACTGAGAGGCTGGCTCCTGGTTCCTTCAAAACCGACGCGGCTGAAGAGCAGGCTGTCAGGTGCTTGAAGGCTGCGACGGACGCATATAATGCTCTAAAAAATCGCGATAGCGTTCAGAAACGAAAAGAGCAGCCCGGCACCAGTGCTAACGAATCAACGCATCCGCGGCTCGGTCAAATGTGCGTGGCGACTGGAATTATTTCCATGCAACAGTTGGAAGAGGCCGTCCAGGAGCAGCTTAAGAATGGGTTGCCGCTTGGTGAAGTCTTAGAGAATAAACAATTCTTGTCCAGGGCAGAACTGGAAGGATTGCTGCTGGGTCAGGGTTTGATCGATGTTGACGGAGAGCGAAACGATCCGCTTGCTCAACGACTGATCGCGCTGAACCTAGCTACGTTAGACATGGTTCTCATCGCCCAGATGGAATTGAAGTGGCAGGAAGTCACTCTGACGGAAGTGTTCGTTCGGCATGGTTGGCTGTCTGAGGAAGTTGCAGAGGCTTTGTTCCGCGCCTAGTCGCGGCGAGAGGAACGCATCACACCTATTGATCAGGGCAGACTGCATTTTGATTTTTCACAGTCGTCCACCGAAATGTATCCGAGATGCAGTTATACAAGCATCATCACACAAACGCGCATTGAAACATCACTTGCGCTTTTTGCCTTTCTCCGCAGTTCCAATCTCATTACCAAGCAAGCCGCGAAGGTCTGAGCATCCTCCGCACCGTTGTTTGGGGTTCAGCCTCAAGACAGTCCTGAACTCATTCTTCGCTTCTTCCACTTGACCTTTGGAAAAATAAATCGCACCCATTACGTTGTGCGCCATTGGGATTTTGTTGTCGATCTGCAAGGACTTCTTCGCGAGCTCTTCCGCGCGATCTCGTTCGCCCTGCGTGTAGAAGGTCCACGCCAGTCCAGCGATCGCCTCAGCACTTTTGGGATTTTTCTGAATGACCTGCTCGAACACAAGCCGCGCATCCATGTTTTTCTTCTTGTCGATCAGAGTGCGTGCCTTCTTTAAAAGAGCAGCCTCGGATTCACGCGCGCTCGCAACGGAACCGAAGCCAAGCGCGGTCACGAAAATAAGAATGATTGGAAGCAGGATCTTCATCCTATTCATCTTAACTTCAAAACAAAACGAAATTGCTTGCAAGGTCATCGACCTCACCGGCCACGAACACGACATCTAAGATCTGAATTCGCCGCGTGAAACCTTCCAATTTCAATTTCACGATGTGGGCGATGGTCCGAAGTGAAAAACGCGCTTAAAACGCCTCTAAAATCGCTCTCCCGAAAACGGTCAACAGCCCGACTCTCCAGCCTTTTTTGAGGGCGATGAAACATAATATACATTATCGGACTGGGAAGACCCGACTCTTCGCCCGTTAAAATCGCCCTTGCCGAGACGTTTTCACGATACCGATCACTTCGAACGTTCAGCCCAAATATTCAGCCCAAATTTTTTGACGCTCTGCGCGGACAGCTTTTCGTTAAAGCTGCTGGAAGATTTTTGCAGAGATCTCTGCCATCTTCTTAAGCGCGCCTGGAAAGTCATGATTGTCTTTCGTTCGTTCGCCGCAGAAATTGCTTATCACTCGGATGTCTGCAAACGGAACTTTCAGGATCGAACAGGTCTGAGCGATAGCGCCGCTCTCCATGGTTTCGATTCTAACCTTGAAACGTTTTTGATACTCGGCCGATAAATCATTGGTACCAGATATGGTGGACACCGTTCCGACGTCACCGACGTTGTCTACCAGCGTGCGGAAGAAATTCATTAGAACGCCATGATCCGGCTTCACGCTTACAGTCGCCCACCCGGCGTCTTCGATCGACATCCAGCCGGTCTCAGATTTGACAACGGCGCCTTTCGGATTGACGATGGCGCCCTCATCCAACATGTAGTGGTTTATTCCGAGGAAGGAGGTGCAGAGGCTAACCTTCTGGTCAAAGCTTCCTGCCAACCCGATGCTCAACACGCCGCCATAAGCCTGCCGAGTCAGTTCTCGAGCGACCGCACCTGCCGCGTTGGCTTTGCCAACGCCTGTATGCAAAATGGAAATTGAGTCTAATTCGCGCGTTTCCCAAAGTGGTGGCACTTCATCGTCGACCACACCGGCGCCTTGCAGCACGGCTTTGAATTCGACAGGTGATGCGACGGCGAGCAGCAGGCGCGTGGAATCGGCGAGAAGATTGGAAACCATAATGATGGACTCGACGGCAGGAACGTCGGCATCATATCAAGAGATGCAATTTCAAAAATGAACTAGTCCGCATGAAACCTGGATTGGCTTACTCGGACCTTTTAAGTTTCGGAGCGAACGCGAACGAACATGAGCATTCGAGTTGAATGTTTCCAACCTGACGACTGAAACGAACTTGTTATGCCGCTTCTGCGGTCATAGGAGTGGCAGGACCGATTAGCCGATCAAGAATTTCTTTTGCTTCTTTGTGACTCTGTCGATCGACGGTCATTTCCGAATACAACTTTGAAACAGTGGTTGTCTTTTCGTGAGACGAGCCAAAGATGTGAGCACGAATTTTAAAAGCGCGCTGATAGTACATCTCAGCTTCCGAGAACGCACCACGAGAGTGGTAGATCAAAGCCATGTTGTAACAAGCCGTGGCGATCTTGGCGTGCACCGGATCTAGAATTGATTCATAGATGAATAACGCACACTTCACGTGCGCAGTCGCCTCATCGATTTTGAGAAGACTGAAACAAATCGATCCGACGAACATCTCACACTCAGCCGTTTTCAGATGCTCGTCACCATATGCGGTTCTAGTCGCTTCGAGCGCGCGTATTGCGAACACTTCCGCTTCATCGTAACGCCCCTGCGCATAACACAGCCCGGCGAGACTATCGAAGGAAAAGCCACGTCTCCAATCAGAATCTTGAAACAAGTGCGATTCAGCGATCGCTTTAAGCCACATGCCTTCAGCGTGGGCAAAATTGCCTGAACGCTGGGAGCGCTCTGCCATCGTTCTATATTCGTTCCAGGCATCCGCGCGTTCCAATCTCGGAACAGGCGGAACTAGAGCCCGATGACGACCGGAGTTTGATTGCACGATTCGTTGCACCAGCTGCCCAAATCCTGCCTTTGGTTCAGGAAGAATGGCGTGTTCGCCGGTTATAAACGTGGGTGAGGTGGGCGATATCGGCATCAATTAGTGTCCAATTAAATGGACTTCCTCCAAGCTGTTTTGAGTATAGGGACGATTTGTGAAAATATCGTGACTCTGTGAAGGATTCCATCGAGTCAATCCCAACGCTCGCAAATGAGTGTTCATGCAGTTTTGGTAGCACATCACTTCAAAACGGATGAAAACTTCCTGAATGAATATTTTAAAATTTGAACTCGCGCCGGGATTGTTGAATTGTTGACCAGTCGACAAACTTTCGCAGGCGTCCACGTTTCGCCTTTTATCAATGATTATAAGCAGTCTGAACCTGTCATATTGTTGAATTGTCCACCTGTCGTGTGGTCGAACTGTCGTCTTCTTGAATTGTTGTAGGGTAGGACAGTTGTCTTTTCATATTTTCGTATAGTCGTTTTGCTGTATTGTTGATATTCCAACAATCCATCATGTCGACAGGTTTAGCTTTCCAATCATCTTTATCAAAAATACTCTTACATCTAAATCCGTTCGCCGCCTATAATCCTCCAGGGTTTTACAATCCTGTTTATGTGCACAATGAATATGTGTAGCCAGGCCATTACTAGTTCACGACAAAATACCTGCGCACACCTTCTCGAACGCGCCTCGGCGACCTGGATTACCGAAACACTGAATGTTCAGTCATCAACACAATATCCCCAAACAGCACTACAGAGTGGAGACTTATCCGCACCTGGCGGAGTTGGTCAAGTGCATCCAGCAAACCCAGAAGATCAAAGGCGTCAAACATTGCTTCTATTGGGTCGATGACAAAGCCGTCCAGTACACGCTCAGCATGCATCAAAAGAAAGCCAACGAGGAAATCGAATGGTGGATGCATGAGTCATCAGACGCTGGTCAGCGGATGATTTGGTTCTACAGAACCAACGATCTCGGAGTTATTTTTCCGCAAATACTCTCTGCTGTGGGCGCGCCGCCGCCGCTTCATGTTGATGAGCCACCCGAGGAAACGACTACACTTCTCGAGTCTTTGGGCGGCATAAAATACTCTACGCCTGGAACTAAATACAACACTCCTGGGGCAACGCTCGCCGCGCAGCAAGCAGCGAATCGTCCGCCGCTCAATAAGCTGATAAGCGGCACGTTAGAGATACTCCCGCTCTCGTCAATATTGTTAATCGCAACCAAAGAAGATGCGACTGGCAGATTAGGTGTCGAATGCCCTGAAGGCGAAGGCGTCGTCATCTTTTTGCACGGTCGTCCGGTTCATGCGACTACACCGATGCAAACAGGTCTTGAAGCGCTTCTTGAACTGTGCACCTGGATGCAAGGAAAAATTTCCTTCACACAGGGCACCAAAGCTGATACCGCTACAATCAACCAGTCAGTCGAACAGATTACCTACCTGGCCGCGCAACTCATAGAAAACATCGGCTTCTTACAAGAACATCAGATTGATGATATGGCTGTTCTAACAAGAACTACCAATGCGATTTCAGAACAAGCTTTTGAGAAAAGAATTTTAGACGGTCCGCCCCTCGGATTAGATTTGCAGAAGAGATTTTTTCAGAATCTTGACGGCAATCGCAGTCTCAAAGACATATCGAATTTGCTTTCACTCAATCCAAGTCAATGGATCGCGATTGCAACAAACCTGTTGAAGCTGGGACTCGTTCTCACTCCCGATGGCCGCTGCGTTCTAGAGGATCCGTATGCAGAACCGCTCATTCAATCGCCCCAAGCGATTAGTGGCACACACAGCGCCAACCCGCAGGAGAAGGCGCTTGAGCAGCAGCGCCAGGCAACTACCAATCAGTTTCCAGAATCACAACAACAGCCGCAGATTTCGTTGAGTTCCGGCACCAGGTTTCCACAGGCGACCAGCGGAACGTTTCCGCTCCCACCGCAGAATCAAGCAACAAGCGGCCAGTTTCCGACAAATCCACAAGCGATAAGTGGACAATTCAAAGCTGGATCTCAACCGCGTCAGGAAGGAAACTGGGGAAATCAAACACCGACGCAGCCAGGTCCAGCGCCGTTGTTACCACCGTCCGCTGCATTTGGTGCCGGCGCCGGCGGTACGACCGAAGGCAAGTTGCCATCACCCTCGGTGCAGGCCTTTATGTCCGCCACCTCGACGATTCAGGAATTGGACACGGTCCATATTGGCCTGGAAACCACAGAACAGGTATTCAATAAAACATCACCAAAGCGGGTAAGCGCGCTGCTCACCGATCCTGCGACGAACATCTACACGTTCGAGACTATGCAGTATTTTCTGGATCGGGAGTTCGCCAGATCGTTTCGATTCGCGGGCACATTTTCACTTATGGTTTTCTGCATGAAGTTACGTCCAGTGGAAAAACCGACAATTCCCGCTTCGAAAATTGTCGATCTCACAAGCCAGGCAATCACGAAAATAAAACACGACGTCGACATATTCGGGCACTTCGGCGACCGCGGCTATGCCTTAATCTTGCCTAATCAAAACGCTGGACTCGCTGCAACACTAGTCGACAAAATCACAACGAATTTGACCAAGTTTTCTCCGGAACTCGCACAGGTCAGACCGACTTTCTTCTTCGGAATCGCGAGTGTCCCAACAGATGCTAAAGACATTGAAAGCGTAGTTGCCAACGCCCAGAAAGCCATGCACGAAGCCATTAAGCGAAACGTTACGCGCGTGATGTTCTCCGACATTGGCCGCTGATTAACGGACTATTAAGTCATCACGTTGGATACGGTTTGCGTCAAGATTGTTTCAGCGTCTATTGTGAATCTGTTTTCGATTCTGATTTCGAATCCGGCGGTGCAGGTTTCGGCGTCGCCTTCGGATCAACATTCGAATCTGCTTTGAGATTTTCTTTCGTCAAGGATTTCGAGTCTACTTTAGATTCTACTGAAGAATCTGCCTTTGCATCTGCTTTCTGATCCGCCTTAGCACCTAGCTTCGCGTCGGAATTCGCAACCGGCGTCGAGTCCGATTTTTCTTTAGGCTCAGCTGAAGGAATCGGCTCGAGTTTCGCCAGCGGTTTCAAAGGTCTAGAATCTTTCTTAGTATCAGATGGTTTGTCAGTTTTAGGATCTTTGTTGACTGGCGCCGTGGTTTTCTTCGAAGATTTTGCTGCGGCGTCACCAGGTTTCGGCGCGCCTTTGAAAAGTGCAGTTGAGCTGGACTGGCTCGCAGTAGGCTCCGGAATGGCCGACAACTTAAGTGTCGGTTCTTCAGAATGACCGTCGCGAAAATCGAAACTTGCCGCGATCACTGCGTATTGTTCAAATTGCGCCGTGTCGGATTGTTCTTCTTTCTCTGGCATTCGCGTGGTCGGAACCGGACATGGAGCCTTCTTACCATGATCGCCAGTGACATACTGTTCACTAACTTCGCCGAGCAAACGTTGTTCGCTCAGAACGGCAACCAGCGGACCATACACGATGCCGGGCACGCGAAATATAGAAGCAGATTCGCTGCCGACGCTAATGGTGACCGTGCCACCAGATGCAGTGCCTTCAGTTTTCACTGAACTGATCTGGTCGCGTTGAATACTTACGCGTGTCGCACCGAACCATCTCGAGACAATTTCTGGAACGAATACGAGACGTTTGTCTGTGATAACAAATCGGCCTGGCCGTTCTTTATAAAAGACCATGACAAACTGGTTGAGGATTGACTCTCCAGGAACCGGATTGAATCGCGATCCCATGAACATGGCACCGAAGACGGTGCCGAAAACCAGGAATATCCCTGCCCAAACCGCGACAAACATTCCCATGAATTTGCCCCAGTATTGACCCAACCGAATCGAATTCGCGGTCATTCCCTGGCGCATCGCTCCGGCATAATCGCCGGACTGCGATAAAGCGAATCCCAGGTGTCCTCGAGCAGTTGCGTCTTGCGGGGCGAGATCTACAGCGCGTTTATAAGCCGCCATTGCTTCTTTTGGATGACCGAGTTTGCGGAAACAATCACCGAGACCAACAAATGCACTTGCAGTCGACGAATCAAGTTTCAAACTCTTCTGGTACATCGGCAGCGCTTTTTCATAATCGCCACCACCGGCGATCACATCCGCGAGATAAAGATGCGCTGTTGGATTGTTTGGATCTAGTTCGATCGCGCGCTTGAGCATTTCAGTTGCTTGTTGTTTTTTTCCTAGACAGCCAAGCGAAAATCCCATCACGACATATGGATACGCTTTATTCGGATCTCGACTGAGCGCCTGTTTCGAATAGGTTACCGCTTCGCGATATTTGCCTGAAATCGAATACAACCAGGCAACATCCGAGTAGTAATCGAATACATTCGGATCGATTGAAATCGCCATCAACAATTCCGAGATCGCATCGTCAATCGAACCATTCATGTAGAAAACTTTGGACAGACGCTCATGAAGATGCGGATTTTGTCCGTGCTCTTTCAAGCCGGCTCGAAGCACTTCGATCGCTGCGGGAAATTTCCCAGCACTGACGAGTTTGTCGCTATTTGCTATGACTGACGCCACTTCTGCGAGATCTTCGTCTGCTCCGGTTTCGCCGCCCGTGCTCGCAGTTACATCGACAGCAGAATTTGCGTCGGCACCACCCTCGGTGCTAGCTTTTGCGGACGATGCATGACTGGAACCGGTGCCTTTCTTTGCATAACAGGCTGGAGCAGCACCGGCGATTGTGATCGCGATACCAATGCTGATGGCAAGGAATTTTCTAGAAAACATGCTCAACCCAAGACACACGAATCGAAAACTAAATTGATTATGCCGGTCAATTTTGATCGACAACAGCAATTGCTACTATATGTCATATCACGGCTTTAGACAACGTGCATAACCCCAGGGTGCTGTGCTAAAATGCCGCGTTCAACAAAGCGGAGACGACGCTGACCAATGCCGACCAATAAGGACCAGGCGCCTGGTTTCGATGCTATAAATCAAGCGCTGACAAGTTTTTACGGACACCCGCCCGACCGGACATTCACAGACAACGAACTGACCGGCACAGGATCTCCAGCACTTGATTCGATTTCGGTTTATCGGTCTCAGTCAGAAGCGCCGCACTGGCATTACACCACCCTTGGTTTCAGCGAACTTTTCGACAAAGAGTCAGAAAACGCCGACTTGAGCGGGCTGGGTTTCGAGCTCACGTTTCGATTGACCGCGCCGATAACCGACAACCAGCCTCCACAATGGCCTTGCGAGCTGCTTAATAGTGTGGCCTTCGTGATTTTCGAAAGTGGAACACATCTGCAACAGGGCAATCATATCGATTTAGAAAACGTGTTCAATGGTGGTGCTCAAGCCCGAATAGCAGCGATGATATTCACACGCGATTCAGAGCTTGAAAGTATCAAAACCAAAAATGGAAACGTTGAATTTTTTCAAGCCGTGGCAATCACCGGCGACGAATTGAATGCGGTGAAACGCTGGCGTGGAGAGAAGTTCCTCGAACTGGCAAAAGTGCAGTTAGGCAGTTTATTAATCGCTCAACCTGGAAGAGAATCAATCACAAAAGATCCGGTAATTGCCTCCAAAGTCGAGCACGGTATCACCGCGGATGGTGCCGCGGATATAACGTTTGATTGCCCCGTTGCGGAATGGATTTTTACATACAAACCATCGATTACACTCGGTGTCGATGTGATTTCAAAACTTCAAGCCGCTCTCGTGGATGGCTTTTCCAGCAACAAAGGGATCATCATTCGCGGAGCGGAAAGCACAATTGTTTTTCGCAAAGGTAAGACCGCGAATTTTGAAATCGAAAACGACGTGCTTGTAATTGAAGGCACCGTGTCGGATGCACAAAGTTTTGTCGCTCAATTGAAACCAGAACCATCATCCTGCTGCTTTGCGAATTTACCAGTGGGGATTGAGGTAGTCGATGGACGTGGAGGCTCTACACATAGGCAATGAGCCTCGATTCGTTCACTACACCTAAAAGCAAATCCAATACAAAAAAGTCGCAAAAATAATTGCTTCAAACTGTGCCAAATTTTTCCAGTTTAGTTTTTCAAACAAAAAATCAGAACAATCAGGACGACTCATGCCACCACTCTCAGGAATCAAAGTACTCGACTTCACGCATTTGCTGCCGGGTGAGCTATGCGCCGCAGCCTTGAGTGACATGGGCGCCGATGTTTTGCGGATTGAATCGCACATTCCGGGACTCGCGCACAAACTGCCACCAATCGTCGAAGGCGAAAGTCTTTTTTACTGGAGTATGCAACGAGATAAATCCAGACTGAAAGTCGATCTGAAAACGACCGAGGGCGTCGAGCTAATCAAGCGCATTGTGCCTGAGTGCGACGTGGTTATTGAGAACTTCAGAACGGGCGTGATGGATCGACTGGGACTCGGCTATGAAACGATGAGCGCTTTGAATCCCTCGATTATTTTTCTGTCTATCACCGGTCATGGTGCCGATTCGGATCGTAAAGACACACCTGTTCACGACTTGAATCTAGTCGCCGAAACCGGCTTGCTGAGCTTGAATTCCAGAGACAACGAACGTCCCGTTATTCCGGCGATTCCAGTTTCTGATTACATGTCCGGGCTGCTCGGTGCGCTATCGATCGTCGCGTCGCTTTATGAACGGAAGCCTGGCGAAAAAGGGAAAGCGCTTGATATCAGCATGCTTGATGCCACACTTTCGTCTCTAAACGTTTTGGGATCAATGGTGCTTTATACCGGAAAGACGCCGGCGGAAGGCGGCTTTGCCTATCCAAAAGAGTTTCCCAATTACAACGTCTATGAATGTCAGGATGGTCGATTTCTCGCCGTCGCCTGCCTGGAACGCCCGTTCTGGCAAACGTTTTGCCGAATCATCGAGCGCCCCGATCTGGAACCTGTAATCGCCGATCTGAGCAGAGAAACCGAGCTGAAAGAAACTATCGCTGACGTTATCAAGCACAAAAATCTGAGCGAGTGGACGCGGCTTTTCGAAGGCAGTAAATGCTGCGTATCGCCCGTCAATACTATCAACGAGGCATTTGAATCCTATCCGCTGAAGGAGCGCGGAATGGTCGCCAATCTGATTCATCCTGTGCTCGGAAATATCCCGCAAATCCTCTTCCCGGTTGACAAACAGCTGCGCAAAGTTCGTTCTCCGGAAAACGGTGACAACCGCCTGACGGAGCTTCTGAGCCTGCTTAACAAAGCCGGCTACACGAACGCGGAAATCGACAAGCTAATCGACGAAAAAATTATCTCTTTGCCTGGCGAAATAAAAACATCGAGCACGCCTACCAGGTAAAATCGATTCAATAAAAGTGTCTTGCAGGAAACTAAAATGTCGCCGTCCGAAAATGTGCCGTTAGAGCAAACAGATGCCAGAGCAGACTTGCGATTGGGGCAGGTTCTCGTGGATATCGGCATGATTTCGACGAAAGATCTGGCTCATGCCCTCAATCTTGCCCGCGAGGTCGGGTTGCCGGTTGGGCGGGTTCTGGTGATGTCGTCATTCGTTAGCGAAGAAAATCTGCAATCCGCCGTTCAAATTCAATCGCTATTGAAAGACCAGCTGATCGATTTGGATTCAGCTAAAAAAGCGGCGGCTGTAGTTCTAAACACAAAGCTGACTCTGGAGCAGGCCCTGGAACAGATGGGCTGGAACCATCCAGGCGAAGTCAGCACCAACAAGCTCGGAGAGCTGCTTATCGAAGCCAGCTATGTGACGCAAGAACAATTGCAAGACGCACTTGTAAAAAGTCGCGCTTCCGGTGTTCCATTCGGCCGACTACTGGTATTGAATCTGGTGCTCTCCGAAGCGCTTCTTTCTTCAGCACTAAACGCACAAATTTTGATTCGCGATGGCAAAGTAACGAAGGTCCAGGCGATTCAAGGCTTGAAGGCCGCTAAAGTTCGACAAGTAGCAGTGGAACTTCCGTTGATGGAACGCGGCTATTACCGCTTACCTGCTCGCCACACAATCAGACTCGGGGAACTGCTGGTTCTCGCAGGTCTGATGAGTGAATCTGATTTGATGTACTCCATCGAAATCGGATTGCTGAATAAGAAACCAATCGGTCAAGTTCTTGTCGAACTTCAATACATCTCGAAAGAAGTTTTGGATGCTGCACTAGGTTTCCAATCTGAAGTTTCCAAAGGCGAAATCACGCCATTGTGGGCCGCACACCGTTTGACGGAAATCTATCATTACGGTTCGACGACGGATCGCAAAACGGTCGACTCGAACATGAAACTACCGGCGGTATCAGTTTCTCTCAGCCAATTTTTAACTCTGGTTGGAGTCGTGACTGATGAAGATATCAAACGCGCCGTCGAAACCAGCGTCAACAACCCACAAATTTTAGGTCGCATGCTTCTGGTCGCAGGCTGCATTGATGAAACAACTTTGAAATCTGCACTGCGCTGTTACTCACTTGTGCGTGAAGGAATTCTTGAAACCGAACAAGCATTTATTGCTTTCAATTACAGCCACCAGAGCGGTATCAGCGTCGATGATGCGCTGCAGGAACTCGGGGTTGTTCGAGGTTAAGCGCTCGACAGCTGTGACTCGTGGTAGATGAGATGGACGTGCCGCGCTCACCGCCTGCGCGTTAAATAAGTGCTGATGTGGAATAATTTCTCATAGATCATTGCTGGAACGATGAAGAGAATTCACTTACACACAGCCTTTCTAATCACTTGCCTCTGGTTTTCGACAGCGGCTGCCAATGCACAGTCCGCCATGTTGCCGGAAGTTATCAAAGAGTACAAAGCCGGCAACTACGAGAAAGCTGTCGCACTGCTTACCGAAGACTTGAAAAACAATCCGGACGACGGAGTGACACATTACTACTTGGGCATGGTCAAGAAAAAGATGGGCGACGACGCTTATGCCCTGGACGAGTTGGAATGGGCAGCGCGACTTTGCCCACCGGAGATGATTCAAGGTCTAGCGAGCCAGGCACTCAACGACAAAAGTGACGCGCTGCCAAAAGTTCCAAAAATAATCAGGCCCGGCAGTGATTGGTTTAGCATGTTCGGAAACAGTGTGTCTCAAGTTTTTGGTGCGCCCAAAGCGCAACCGCAAGTCACCGCCGAAGGTGACATTATGATGCCACCACCGGTGATGTTTAGTTCCATGGATGATTTGCTCAAGAATGGAAAGAAATTAGTCAAAGGCGGCTTCGACAAAGCGAAGAAAGCGCACGCCGGCGGTCAGTACTACAAGAGTTGGGCCGCGACGACCATTCCGATGGACGACGTCATGGATCTGGTCGACAAAAGCAAATCGCTCAATGCATCGAAATGGGGAAGCCATTCCGATGGTTTGAGTAAATTTCGTCAGTCACCAGAAAGTACATCCGATTGGGATTATTGGATTCAACGCTTCACTCGCGCGTTTCAGCATGTTCTCACTTCCCACCTTTATCAGGATGCCAAAAACCAGGTCACAGGCAGAGCCGCGTGCGTCTTTAGTATAGACAGGCGTGGAAATTTGCGAGGGCACATTTACGCGAGCACCGGGGATGGTGTACTCAACTCAGCGCTAATGAAAACAATTCAAAGCATGAATCACTCTCGGATATTGGAGTTTCCACCGACTTCAAAAATCGCCGGTTTCAATTTCACCATGCGCTGGGACTACGGAAAAATTCTCAAATACATCGCGGCATACAAGCAATACCAGGCTGCTCGCGAGAAAAAAGCGCTTGAAGAAATTATTGCAAAGCAGACTGAAGCGCTGCTTTTGAAGGCCAAAGAAGTCGCCGCAGATAAAGCGAAAGCCGAAAAACTAAAAGCCTTGAGAGAAAAACAATTAGCGCGCGCCAAGGCCAAACTGCTGCAGCTCAATCAAGTTAAAACCGACGTTGTCGGGCAGGTGTTGATTCCGGCTCGCCCGGCGGAACTACAGGCGGTGGCACTTTCAATCGGCGATCCGAATATCAAAAAGATGCCTAGCCCCAAAGCGGGACAGGAAATCGACCCGTTTAAAAACTTCAGTGACGAGCAGATTATGAGCTGGCCCGATCTCAGTCGCTAAGTTGTCGCACTTGTAAGAATCTTAGCATTATTGCTCTGGTATATAATTTCGGAGAAAAAATGAAAAAAACAAAAGGACGGTATCAGTCGGAGAACGGCATTGGATCTGAGATGCAAGTTTATATCGGTTCGTATATTCGGGCAGTCAAGGCGCGGACTCTCGTGTTCTCGGGATGACTCACAACGGCTTGTTCTATTGCTTGATTTACAGTATCAGGTGTTTCCGCCAGTGAGCTGAGTTCGAAGCAATCGAAGTCGTTTCCATCCCTGACCTTTAACACCATCAGCGATTCGCCTGCTGCGAATCGAATCTCGAATAGACTAGAGTTTGCATTCCCATCGATAAAACATTTGTCGTTTCGATCAAAAGCAATAAACAGATGGTATTTCGCTGACATATAGTCGAATGAACGGTTCACGAGAACGGCAATAAAAAACAGACAAAAGAAGCCGAGATAAAACCCCGTAAGCTCGAGCATACCTCTTAGGAACAGATTCCAATTTCTGAAAACTATTCCGAAGTCGCCGCTCTTATATGCGATCAAGATATTGATGTCTTGAAACCATGGATTGCTACTGATGCTTGGGACCGAAATACAAAGCAACGCGGTCGCTACAGCAAAAACAAGCAGACAGAGCAAGAATTGGCGAATTTGCAGCTTTCCGCAAATTCGTACGACTTTTAGTGCCAGCGCTGGATTGAAATTCATTTTGTAGTATCTATATGCCCGCTTGCAGCCATGTAAATTCAATTGCGTGACCGTTAGTGTCGATGAAGCATTCAGGCTCAATTGACAGGCGATAAAGAAACTCAATGACATACCGAAGGAACGAGACGTCGGTCTCGTGCCTTAACCGATTCATGCAAAATAATCCGACAAGTCACAACGATCGACCCGATTCGCGCTATTCAATTAATGCGGTGATAACGGAGCTCTCCATGAATCGAAGCGTTTTAGTGATGTTGGTTGCGTTGCTTGCTGGTTGCGCGTCAAACAACAACCCTGACCAGTTATCTTCGCAAGCAGGCACTCTTATCGCTGGCGGAAAATACAAGAAGTCGCTGAAATTATACGATGCCGCAATTTTGCAAAGCGACAAAGATTCCGCACTGTATGCCAAACGCGGCACAGTCAAGTCACTATTGATGGACTACGACGGCGCGCTCAACGATCTCAATCGAGCAATCGAGTTGCGTTCCGACGTCGGTTGGTACCACAGCAAGCGCTCGATGCTTCTCGGCGAACTAAAACAAGCTGACGCTGCTATCGACAGCGCAAACAAGGCAGTACAACTGGATCCTGCCGATGAACAGACACTGGCATACCGCGCTAAGGCATACGCGCTCAATGGGCAATATGAGAAAGCGCTGCAAGATGCACTCCAATCCGCAAAGCACGGAGGCGATCTGGTCTATACATACAAGGTTTTGGCGACCTGTTATATCCATCTTGGAAAACCTGATGAAGCGCTCGATTCCATCCGAAAAGCAATCACTTTGAATGAATCTGATCCGACTTTGATTTGTTTGAAATCCGAAGCGGAGATGCAGAAGCTCGATTTGAAGCAGGCGATAAAAACGGCGCAAACCGCACAAAAGAAGAATCCGGAAGCAATCGAACCTTACTCATGTTTAGCCAGAGCATACCTGCTTCTCGGCGATAACGAAAAAGCAAAACAAAACATAGATATCGTTAGCGAGAAATCTCCGACAGATGGGCAGGCACTACTGGCGGTATATTATATAAGCACTCGTCAAGCCGAAAAAGCTTTAGAAACCGCTTCCGTAGTGGCGAAGAATCATCCCTCACCGGATGCTCAAATGACTCTAGCCGAAGCTTATACAATTTCGGGGCGCGGCACAGAGGCGTTAAAAATCGCAGATACGCTCAGCAAAGAATATCCCGATCTTGCTGCAGTTCATCGGACTCGAGCGCTCGCACTGATCGGTTTAGGCAAATATGATGAAGCCGCATCTGCTGCATCCGAGTCTATTCGAATTCTGAAATACAACCCGTTTGCGTATCGACTCCGGTCCGAAGCACTCGCTTGCAACGGCGATGCCGACGGGGCTCGGCGTGATCGAGTCGAATCCCAAAAGCTGGGCTATCTCGATTCCCTCCCTCAGGAAGGCATGCTCTTAACTCTGAAACAACAGCTTGCCAAAGAACAAACGCCTGTTGCCGCGAAGCCGATGTAGATCTGCTAACGCGAAGCAAACAAGGAAATCACTATAGGAAAAGGGACGACTTCTCAGCCGTCCCTTCTCAATTACACGAACGTTCTAACCGTTCGAATTAACCCATATTCTCAATGATATGTTTGGCGAATTCGCTGGTTTTGACTTTGGTGGCGCCGGTCATGAGGCGCTCCATGTCATAAGTTACTTTCTTCTGTTGGATGGTTGTAGCCAGAGCCTTCAGAATGAGCTGAGCAGCTTCGTTCCAGCCCAGGAATTCGAGCATCATGACGCCGGACAGGATGACCGAACCTGGGTTGATAACGTCTTTGTCGGCGTACTTAGGAGCGGTACCGTGGGTTGCTTCGAAGATCGCGCAGTTGTCGCCGATGTTGGCTCCAGGAGCGATTCCGAGTCCGCCTACTTGGGCTGCGCATGCATCTGAGAGATAGTCGCCGTTCAAGTTGGTGGTTGCGATAACCGAGTATTCATCTGGTCTCAACAAGATTTGTTGGAACATTGAATCAGCAATACGATCCTTGATCAGGATTTTGCCGGCAGGCATTTTGCCATCATGATCGGCCCAAAGTTTTTCTTCGGTGATGATATGTTCGGCGAATTCTTTCTCAGCTACTTCGTAGCCCCAATCTTTGAAGGCACCTTCGGTGAACTTCATGATGTTGCCTTTGTGCATCAAAGTCACTGATGGCAACTTGTGTTCGATTGCGTGTTCGATGGCGCGGCGAACAAGACGTTGCGAGCCGGTTTTTGAAATCGGTTTGATGCCGATCCCGGAATCAGGACGGATGGTTTTGTCAGGGCTGACACTATGGATAGCGTCGATGATTTTCTTGGCTTCAGGAGAACCTGCTGGATACTCGATACCGGCGTATACGTCTTCAGTGTTCTCTCTGAAGATGACGACGTTGAGTTTTTCTGGAGACACCACTGGTGATGGCACGCCGGAGAAATACTTAACTGGTCTTACGCAGCAATAAAGATCGAATATTTGACGGAGCGAAACGTTGAGACTGCGTATACCACCGCCAACTGGCGTGGTGAGTGGTCCTTTGATTGCAACGCCGAATTCTTTGAGGGCTTCGATAGTATCTTTCGGAAGCCAATCTTTGGTTTGATCGAATGCTTTTTCGCCGGCGAGAACTTCAAACCAGGCGATTTCTTTTTTGTCGCCGTATGCTTTTTTGACAGCAGCGTCGATAACCAGTTTGGAAGCTTTCCAAATGTCGCGGCCGGTGCCGTCGCCTTCGATGAACGGAATAATTGGTTTTGACGGAGTAACGGGTTTGCCGTTTTCGAATTTAACTACTTCGCCTTCTGGAACCTTGATTCCGTTGTACATTTTTTCTTTTACTTGACCCATGTCGAACACCTTCTTAGCTAAGCCAATTGCCGGATTACTAATCGAGCAGATGTCACGCAAAACACTGCAAGATCCGCGCCCTCCGCTCCGAGGAGCCTGAATGGCGGTTTTGCATAGGATATCAGCTCGTTTGGAAACTTGAGACAATGATCATTAAATACTAATGACTTTATTCAAACCGCAAACAAATGGCACGGCTAGAGACTAAAATGCTCAATCCTCCGATACTTTCACAAGGACATTGACAACCAATGCACCTCAATCAGTCGTTGCTCAGAGCGCTTTCACTGTTTCCAACCAAAGAAGCGATTGCCGACGGGCAAAAGAAGATGACATATGAGGAACTCGGCAAGCGCATCGCCGCACTGATAGCCGCGCTCAAGGATGCCGGCGTGGAGAAAGGCGACGTCGTCGCTTGCATGTCGCTCAACTGTCATGAGTATCTTGAACTCTATTATGCAACCGCGTTTATGGGAGCTGTCCTCAATCCTCTCAACTACCGCCTGCACGCCGAGGAAGTCCGAGTCATATTGCAGGATTCCAACGCCAAGATTTTTGTCGGCCACACCGAATTTTCAGAAGTGATTGAAAAGATTTTCAAGAACAAAACGTCAGTGAAACAGCTTCTGTGGCTCGGTCCAGGAGCGCCGCAAAAAAACGATATCAACTCGACCAATTACGAACCGTTCTTAATGAACCACTGGGGCGTGGCGCTCCCTGAGCCAAACGCCACTTCCGACGATCTAGCGCAGCTCTATTACACCAGCGGAACAACTGGCCAAGCCAAAGGTGTGATGCTCACTCACGGCAACGCCGCGTTCAACGCACTTGCTGCTGTTTCAGAACTAAACATCAAAGATTCTGATGTCTGGCTGCACGTAGCGCCAATTTTTCACCTGGTCGATGCCTGGGCGATCTGGTCGGTGACCTGGGCCGGCGGCAAACACGTGTTCTTGCCTCAATTTAAAGCGACGCCTGTAATGCAAGTAATCGAACGCGAAGGCGTGACCCTGACGGCCTTAGTGCCAACCATGCTGGGGACATTGCTCGACTCGCACAATATTTGGGAGTACACCTACAATACGTTGCGTTTCATTCTTACCGCCGGCTCGCCGATAGCACCAGATATGGTGCGGCAGGTGGCGGAAGTTTTCCGCTGCGATTACGCCCAATTTTATGGAATGACAGAAACCAGTCCATTTCTGACGATCTCGTTGCCTCTGGCTGTTCATGCCAATCTTCCCGCGCACAAATTGCTGGAAGTGAAAGCAAAAACGGGTCGCCCAATTATTGG
Organism: Candidatus Obscuribacter sp.; assembly: GCA_021772095.1. Classification (GTDB taxonomy): domain Bacteria; phylum Cyanobacteriota; class Vampirovibrionia; order Obscuribacterales; family Obscuribacteraceae; genus JADYXR01. Next base: position 125,051 of record JADYXR010000133.1, read on the forward strand.
CGTTGACGTGAAGGTGGTCAAAGAAGACGGCAGCGAAGTGGCGCACAACGCGGAAGAAGTGGGCGAAATCATTGCACGCGGTCCTAATGTCACCAAAGGATATTGGAATAAACCCGACATCACGGCTGCCACGATTATTAACGGATGGCTGCACACAGGCGATCTCGCGACGGTCGATCAAGATGGATTTTTGAACATCGTCGATCGCAAGAAGGACATGATTGTCACAGGAGGAGAAAACGTTTTCTCAACCGAGGTCGAGCATATAATATACGAACACGGAGCAGTATTCGAATGCGCTGTGTTTGGAGTGCCTGATGAGAAGTGGGGCGAGGCGGTCAAAGCAGTTATTGTTTGCCACGGCACGATGGAGCTCAGAAGCTGAAATCATCGAGTTCGTGAAACAACGCCTGGCCAGCTATAAAGCGCCTAAGTCGATCGACTTCGTAAAAGAACTTCCTAAGACCGGAAGCGGAAAGATTTTCAAAAAAGGTCTTCGCGATAAGTACTGGGAAACCCACGCTAAGCGAGTTTAGCGAAAGGACGATTTCGTCAAGGCAGGAAACATGAGTAAATACGATGCGCTGTTAATAGTCTCTTTCGGCGGACCTGAAGCACCCGACGATGTTATTCCATTTTTGGAAAACGTATTGCGCGGCCGAAACGTTCCACCCGAAAGAATGGTCGAGGTGGCAAAACACTACGAGCAGTTCGGTGGTGTCAGTCCAATCAACGAACAAAATCGCGCGTTGATGCACGAGCTCAAAATTCTATTTGCCGAGAAGGGTCCCCACATTCCAATTTACTGGGGCAACCGAAATTGGCATCCCATGCTGGATGAAACGATCAAGAAGATGGCAGAAGACGGCGTAAGAAATGCTCTTGCATTTGTGACTTCCGCTTACAGCTCTTACAGTGGCTGCCGGCAGTATCGCGAAAACATCGAAGCCGCTCGTGAGAAGGTCGGACCGAACGCACCGTTCATCGACAAGCTGCGTATATTCTTCAACCATCCTGGCTTCGTCGAAGCAAACGTTGATAGACTGCGGGTTGCGCTCAACCAGTTAACGGATGAGCATCGCAAAAAATCGAAATTGGTTTTTACCGCTCACAGTATTCCTACTTCGATGGCTGCCGGATGCGGATATGAATCGCAGCTTCGCGAATCAGGTAAGCTAATTGCAGAAACCGTCGGACATACAGACTGGGAGCTCGTTTTTCAAAGTCGTTCCGGTCCAGCCACGCAACCATGGCTGGTGCCGGACATCTGCGATTACATCGAAGAACTCTCTGCTCAAGGATACGAAGACGTAATTGTTCAACCAATTGGTTTTGTTTCAGATCACCTGGAGGTCAAATTCGACCTGGACAAACAAGCCATGGAACTGGCCGAGAGCAAGGGCGTCCGCATGCTTCGCGCAGGCACTGCCGGAACTCATCCTGCATTCATCAATATGATCCGCGAATTGGTTCTGGAAAAAACCAATGGCGACCAGCCAAAAGCTGAAGGAGAATTCGGCCTCGTTCCAGAGCAATGTTCCAAAAGCTGTTGTCCTCAGCCGACAAGACCAACACAGGCAGCGCCGGAGCGACGAGCTTAAGCCATTCGAGCGAGCCGGTCACTTTTTCTTTTCGATTTTCTTCGTTTCCGCTTTGCCCTGTTCCGATGGCGCCGGCACATAAGCACGCAATGCGCGCAAAATAGAGCGGCCAAGACCATCTTCGCGCAACTTTCTAAATCTCACCACCGAACAGGCTTTGTAAGCGGCGCCGAAGTTATGATGAAGGTTGTTCATTTCGTCCAGACCATTGCTTATTGAGTCGAGCGCTGGAGATGAGCGCACACCGCCCTCCTGTAACAAGGTGGTATCGACACTGACACCAACTTGAGCAAACGTAACGAACACGCCGTTAGGCAGACGGAATTTTCTGGTAGCAGCAGAAATTGTGTGCTTAACATCACTGATGTTTATCAAACCATCCGTGATGATCGCGATCAACAAGGGCTGGTTCAAGTGGCGCTCATGCATTTGAAAAGCCAGTTTCAGTGCGGGTGATAGCTGAGTGCCACCCTGCCATTTGAGACCGCGAAGTAATGAAGAGAATGATTGCGAGTCTTTGACCATGAAAGCTTGCGGGCTGGAATTGAATGGAATAAAAACAAACCCATGCGGTAAAGACCTGGAAAGCGTTTCTGAAAAACCAATTAACTCCTCGGCAGACCAATTAAGCCGACTTTGAATAGTGCCGCCGGCCGGACAATCCCTGGACTCCATCGAACCGGAATGGTCCAAGATAATATAGACATCGCTTGCTTTGAACGTTTGCAGATCGGCCGCCGAAAGCTGAAATGCTGCATGCGGCACACTCTTTTCGATTTCAAGTGCTATTTTGTCTCTAGTTGCAGCACCGCCGTAGAAAGGTTCGCGGGTCATTCTATCAAGCGAGGACATTCCACTGCCATTGACCGCAGCGGCTAACTGCGCGTCTTGAGCAGTGAGACTGCTCTTCAAATTGTCATCGACTGTCAAATTCCAATCCAATTTTTTCGTCGACAGTTTGAAGATTTTGCCGTCAGCATCTATTGCATCGGACTCAGAGACGACCGATCCAACAGGAATACTCTCGTTATTTTTCTTGAGCTCGGCGCGACATGCTTCCTTTGTTGCTTTATCGGTGGAGAGCAACAGCGCGAGCTTGTACTCGGCGATAGCCTCCTTTCCACGATCGAGAGATGAAAGGCACTTGGCACGCCAGAAGTGAGGAGCTCCTTCGGTCGGTTTTTCATCAACGCCTTGGTCGAAAAAATTAAGTGCTTCGGTAAATTTCCCCTTACCAAACAGCTCACGACCCTTTTGAATACTGCTTTGCTCCCCAAACGATGCAGAAAACAATTGAGTCGAAAATAGTGCCAACAACAAACTGAAAAGTAAGACCTTAGACACTTTACGATTGGGGACTGTTATGTTTTTGATTGACATAGGCGAGGCTAATCACATCACTTAGCTTTATTACTATTCCGATTTTGCGCATTCCGTTGGCTACTCTTTGCTGCATAGCTACAGCCAGGTTTATGTGGTCGCATTTCTGTGGCACCGCAGCAAGTCTCGTCTAAACTCAATGCTCGAGCTGAAAGAGCATCAGGAGGTTCCGGTCTAACGGGATCAAAATTGACGTAATTTCTAACAAACAAATTAGGGGGATGTCTCTAGCGTAGTTGAAATTTGATGATCATGGCTCTGGGTGCTCATCTTCTTATTATGATATCAGGCTGCTTTAGTATTGCAAGTGGTG
>JADYXR010000134.1 GCA_021772095.1 Candidatus Obscuribacter sp.
AAAAGAAAAGGAAAGGCTGTCGTCATCGACAGCCTTTCCTTTTTCTTCTGGAATAATTCTTGCCGCCGTCTTTATGCGCTATTTGACCGCCGCCAACACCGGGGCGAACACTAACAGCGGACACGGACTTTGCAGAGCTAAAACTGGAGCATTGTCCAGCGCGTTACAAACAACTGCATTAGTTGGTCGGGATTCTTTGATCTTGAGAAGGCGTTTGGTCCACGGCAAAGGCAAGTAAGCAGCCTTAGTGCTGTTGTCCGCCTCAGATGCCGGATACCAAAACCAAACCAACAACTGCCGTTTCGCATCGGGATCATCACTAAAAATTTCTCGACGAGACGAATCAACCCAGTGGAAGCATCTTCGCCCGACTTTAAAAGGACCAGTTACGGGCGGGATAAAAATAGTCGTAGTTAACGCAAATATCTTTTCCAAGATAAGCATGACCAAGAACAATGGACTCACAACAATTAGTCTCAACAATCTCCCGCCAAACTGGGACTTCCCGTGAGCAGGTGGTTCTTCTGAGACTTCAGTGATTGTCGATTTTTCTTCTGTCATTCAGAGATTAATGATGGTATTAGTCTTTGCAGCATACCTCATTTTCATGACGTCGATCAGTCTTATGGCATCAGCCCTGCACGAGTTTAAACCAGAGGCACCAAACGTTCACGCGCCATACCGTTAACGTTCACGGGTTATACAAAGGGCGGATCCGAAGGCTGATCCGTAGGCATCAAGACAATGCTATCCCTGCGCTGGCTGCGGATTTTGCGTATTTCGTGAAGCAGTCCAACTGCAGTCTGGTATCGGTCGGACACCTCAAAAGCAGTACACAAAGACAGCAGCCGATTCATTTCAAAGCTGACCTTGGAACGGTCGTCAATTTGTGAAACCTCCAATGGAATCGGATCGCGTCCCATTAAAAGGAAGTACAGCGTCCCGCCTAAAGAGTAAATGTCGCTCTGGGGCAAGGATTTACCGCGCAGCTGCTCCGGTGGCATGTAAGCTTGTTTTCCTACCATAGTACCGGTGGCGATACCAACGAATGCATTCGCTGCGCCGAAATCAATCAACACCAATTGACCGTCGACTCGCAAAACTAGATTGTCCGGTGTCAAATCTCTGTGAATGATCGGAGGATCTTGCGAGTGTAAATAGACTACGAGTTCGCAAATTTGCTCCGCCCAGTTGAGCACAAAATCTTCAGGCTGAGGCCCTCGTTCTTTAACAAAGCGCCGCAAATCAAGCCCATCTATGAACTCAAGCACTTCATAATGGTGCTCGTTTTCAACGAAGTGATCCAAAACTTTCGCGATGTTAGGATGATCTAGTTGACTCAAAAACATAGCTTCGCGTTTGAACATTTCGATCGCTTTTTCTTTCAAAGCCTCACTAGCATTCTTTGGTATCACCGCTTCTTTTACAATGATTTGATTGCCACGAATGTCCTTGGCTGCATAGACAGCGGCGGAACCACCGCATGCCACCAGTTCTGAAATTCTGATCGCTCCGTTTTGAAGTTCATGCTCAGGGGCGAGTGGCACGAATAGCGTTGGCGAGTAGCGAGTAGAGAACTCCTCATCCCACATGCTAGTGAAACTATGGAAGTTTAAATGCTTGATGCCGGACACTGTAGGAAATTCCAACGCCACGCTATCGAGCGCCGGTTCGAACACCGCATGTGGTGCATTGGTCACGATTGTGTAGACCAGCTTCTTCAATTCTAACTGATGGATTTCCTTCAATTTGATATGGATATCAACAGTTCTGTTAAATGTCGTATCGAGGAAAGTGAGAACAACCTGATCTGCCGTCGGCAGCTGGGGCGAGCTTCTCGAGAAGCAAACACTATCAAGCTTCTTCCAACTCCAATTCAGTCGCCCGAATGAGTTCCAAAAATAAACAAAAGGAAGAGTGATACCAGACTGCCGAAGCACGAATTCCTTTTTGATAAAACAGAGGAGAAGCAGAAAATAAGAGCCGAACAGCCCGAACGTAATTAAGCGTCCTGCAGGTGCCTCGACTGACCATAGCAAATCGGAATATATTTGATTGCTACTCGTGAGATAGTAATAGGCAGCGAACAAGAGCGGCGGCCAGAAATATTTTAACGTTATAGTGGCAAAATTGCCGAACGGCGGCGAGTACGGCATGCGATACACGCTGGTCGTTTCCGGCATCTTCGACTGCAGCTCATCGGTCCGCTTCGTTATGTTAGAGCTGTTCAAGTTGCGCCCTCATAGCATCGAGATTTAAAAATCGATTTGATTGATCGAGTCTGGTCGCTTTCGAAACGATCTCATTGATGGCGTCGCTCACCGTGTCGTTGATCTTTTTAGGAAACGATTCGCTGATAGGCTCCGGATCAAATCCGGTAAGCAAAAAGTGTAGCGTGCATCCGAGTGCATAAACATCGCTCGATTCGCTAAGCATCCCCTTAAATTGTTCTGGTGACATATACGAGTGCTTACCGACAACGGTGTTAGTTTTGTTGCGCGTGAGTTCCTGCGCAGCGTCGAAGTCGAGCAACTTCACACCCCCGTCTTTCTCAATGATGATATTGTCCGGAGTAACATCACCGTGAATTATTGATGGCGAAAGTTGATGCAGATAAGAAATTGTTTTGCACAATGAGATAGCCATTTCCGCAACTGAAGACTCCGTCGGCAAGCCATTCTTTTCGACAAACTGCCTGAAAGTCAATCCGTCGACATATTCAATTACAAGATAACCGCGCATGTCTTCGATGAAAAAATCATACAGTCGAATAATTCGCGGATGGTCGATGCGTCTCAATATAGTGACTTCTTTATTGAGACTCTCTCTCGCCTTTTGCATCCCGCGTTCGTTTTGCGGCAGAATAAATTCTTTTATCACTACCTGTGGTGGCATATCTGCAAAATCGGCATGTGGTAGAACTGACGCCAGATATGCGGTGCCTTGACCGCCACCGCTCAAGAGCTTTTCGACTTTATAGCTTTCGAATAAGACAGCTCCATTCTCAATCACTTCACCCTTCCTGTGCCGACTTTCTGATTTTGCCGAACTCAAATCCTTGAGCCAGAGCTCAGTATACGTCGCCATCGATTCTGCTTTTGCAATCGACGCATCACCACGGATTTCGGCATGAGGAGCCCATGTGCGCACACATGATATCAACGTTGTTTGATCCATGTCGTCTCTGACATCTTCCCAGAGAATCAAAACATCTGACTTATTTTTAAACTCGAAGTAGACATAATTCGGAATGAAATCAAAAGAACGATGCCTGATTTCGACCTTGGTTAGCCAATTCCACGGCATGATGGTTTTCAGGGTTGGCGATTTGATATCCAAACCTTTCGCTTTTAGCTGTAGTTTTGCACGCACAAATGAATGATTTGGCCCGTGCCTGGCGAAGGCGTAGAGTACGATCGCACCGAAAAATATAGTCTGGGGCACCACCTGGAAGTTAACTGCAGCCGAAAACACGATCCAGAGCAAGCCCGAAAAGAAGAGCGCCATGAGGGAACGAAGGATAACATCCTCGGGATTGGCAATCTGCGAAGGCGAGATCACCGGATATTTTTTATCTTTGGCTAGTATTTCGGCTCTCGTCATTTCATTCGTGTCGATCGTATATTGAATTATTATTTTTATCGATAAACGTTCTGATGCGAAGAAAATACCAATTTAAATAGTGTTTGGTCGACGGATCGAGCAACCGCGCCTACAAAATATTGACGGCTCGGGCAGCCAACAGACCTACTACGGACAGCGAAATCACTGCTTGAATCATCATCAAACACTTTGCCCAGCGAGAAAGAACCGGCACGTCCGTGGGTGACAACGCGGTGCTTGTGCAAAATGCCAGAAACAAATAGTCGATAAACTGCGGCGACCAGTTTTCTTTTTCTTCCTGATGATCGGTCGGTCCTTCGATCGTCATTTGCGGAAACAAAAACGCACCATCCGTGTGGCTATCTCTCATATTGCGCCGATGAGGGCCGCCAGCATCGAGACGCCAGTACCAATCGGCAAAGACAAGAATGTTTGTCACCCACAGAATAACCGCCGACCGCAACAGGATATCGGGCTCAACTGTTCGTCTACCAATCTCGAACACGAGCAAACTAACGGAACACACCATCACAGCAGTGACGATGGCAATCACGATGTAACCGAGGATTCTGCAAAGGTGATGCTTTCCGAGGACGTGACAAATCTCCCCCGGAATCATGAGCACGACGATAATCGTAAGCAGCAACCATCGCGGACCAATGGAGAGGTGCTCAGGAAGTGCGGCATACAAACCGCCGGCGGCCACTAGCGCTACTAGTGTGGGCCACATTGGTTCATTATTGCGCGGTGTTGCCGAGTCACTCATCGTCAGCAATCATAATACAGTTCAAAACTGTCACATGCAATTGCGTGTGATCTAAGGAGCTAGCGAAAGATTGTTGTCACCAATTCCGGTGGCATTGTGGTTAGTCCGAATTCGACTCGCATTCGTCATCATCTGATTCATCGACAAAACGACACTTTATAATATCGGTTAACAGAATCTGCTTCTCGCTCGCAGAGCCTCTGACATGCCCCACCAAATACCAAGCCTTGTTTAATTCAATCAATTTGTTTGGTTCAAACTTTCGAGCCGGGTTCTCATAGTCATGCAATGCCACCATGTTTCCAAAAACTAAACCGGGATGCCAGGGATTCCATGCCTTCAGGAGGTTTGACTCGGACCGGTCCAGAATTTTCTGCTCTTAACAGCTTTTCGCAGCTTCGAAATAGGAGAACGAAAATCTTTCGAGGACCTTTAACCGCGTTCTGGTGATGACATCATTCTTGCAGGAGACGTTCCGTTCCTTCGCAAGATTTTTTTGGGATCAACGTTAGGCTCAGAGTTAATAATGGCCCCATGCAATTTTCTTCAGCATAGCATCCACCTTTTTGATATCACGATCATATGTTGCTTTGTCTGGTGAACCATATTCGATGCGGCTAAACCATGCCCATTCACCATTTCGACTCATATAAACGTGACTCTCATACTTGGAACTCGCCTTATGATGTCCGCGCATGTACAAAACATTTTTTCCATTTAGAGTCATGACGTCAACAGAGTCAATCTGATACTGTTCCGACGACCCGAATCGGTTGAATACTGGAATTTTCGGCCACTCAGTGCTTTCAATCGGACCAACTTTCGAGACGAGCTTTTTCATATACGAAGCTAATGATGAATTCAGCGGCAAATCGTAATCCCAAAATACCAGCGCGCTGTTCGGATCATCTTTTAATTTGAATGCGTGGTAATTTTTCAATCGCGGATCCGAGATCTTGTGTCGATCTCGTTGTCGCTCTTCGAGCCTCGGATAGATTCCATCATCTAGCCAATCGGGAGTGAAATCTAAACGTTGAATTGCACCATGGTCCTTCAAGGTGGGATGCGGCACTTCCGGAGGTCGTTCCTTCGCACGCTTTATCATTGCGTCAAGTTCCTTGTCCATATCGAATTTTTTTACGATTGCTGGTGGCTTAGGCGATTCCGAGTCCATTCTAAATGCCTCGCTTAGTGTGAGAATTTACGTACCTGATAATTTTAGCCTGCTCTTCACGATTCAAAGCAGAAACCAATTTGCGAAACACGCCAACTTGGTCTGGAGCCGTAGCGATATCGTCTAAAGAAGTTACCCCGAACTCCTGTAGCTGACTCAGATACAGCTCATGAGGAACGAGATCTAGTCGATCCCTTTCCTGTTGAATTTTGATGCGACTGTCGAGCGGAAACCTTGCTAGAAGTTGGTCCACTTTATCCGAGCCTACTTTTTTCTCAAACTCATCTAAATGATTTCCTTTGCCAAAGGAGGTGGACAATATATTGATGACATCCTTCTCAATTTCTCCAATTGGAACGAGCCCTGGAATTACGGCAGATGGGTCAATCGCAGCGTCTTTCAGATCTTGATTATTCATCAGACGCAAACGTTGATAATCGAGTTCCTCACCGAGATCTCGCCGCCCATGACGAATCCCACCTCGAACTTTATCGCCCATGTCTACGAGGGAATCAGAGCAATCTCGCATTGACATAAACAGTTGCTCGCTTGAAAGACTGTTGATACGCCCGAGATGATCTGCTTCATCGGTCCATTGATTATCGACTCTAATGCGCATCGGGTGAACATCTTCAATCCCGCGGATGGTGACAACGTGCCATCCACCATCGGCGCCTCCAGCACCGCCGGCGGCACCAAAGTTTCCATTGCTCCAGAACGGTTCATAAGCGGTACAAACTTTGATGATTACTGGAAATCCATGCGCCTTGTCGATCTTTTGAAGTTGATTCTCAAGTTCATGTTGACTATCGATTAACGTGACGCCGTCTTTAGGTCCGTATAAAACGTTCTCATTTGCAAGCATAAAATTAGAATCGTTTTTACCAGTTATCGCGTTGTAAATCTCGATAAAGGAATTGTCTGGAAGATCTGGACTGCTGCCTGGTCTTTTAAGATCATCCCAAAGGCGTTCGCCATTGTCTTCAGGGTTAGCTAACTGTCCAGTTGCATCAAACACGACTGGCAGCTGCTCATAAACCAGGCCCTTGCCGGCTCTCATATAGTGAATGTTAACGGCGCAGACTTGGAACAATTCGCTTGCATAGCTTCTCTGCCCAGACATTGGTGGCACATCTAGTGCATACATGCTATCCGCTGGAGCTGGGTTTCTTTCAAAAGTTGTGCTGATACCATCAGACGCATGCACAGTGGTTTTTCCGTCGAGTGCGAGATCCGTTATTAGTTTGGCCGCAGCTGATGGCGTTCGTTCGAACACTCGGCACTCGACGGTCGCAACGTTGCATGTATTGAACATACCTTGCGAGATTTTATCCGGTTCTGCTGCATGGAGTAAAATTTGTTGAGCTAAAATTTCGCGTTGATTTTTGTCGATACCAGCGGTCGATTCAGTCTCAAGGAGTCGCTCAACTTGTTCATACGTTTTTCGGACTTCCTCTGGTGTGGTCTGTTTCCGCGCGACTCGATCTTCGAGTATATCTACTGTTAGCGAAACATCGAGATTATGGTTTTTCGCGACTTCGAGCAAGTGAGCTCGGTTTGTCTCTTTACCAATTGACTCATGATTTTGCTCCGTAACAAATTCGACTGGACCGTCCCCAGTTTCAGGATACTGGGTATCGAGCATGTGTTCTAATTCTTGATAGTGATGCCGCTCAGCAACCGCGTTCACAGCAGGTGCTGGTATGCTGTCAGAAGGTGCTGGTGCAGCATCAATAGTTTTAAGCTCATCTTGAAAAACTTCAATTTGCGGGGATTGTTCGGTCAGAGGATTTGACTGAAACCCTCTGAGAATCAGCTTTTGTCCGATTTCCAAACGGTCAGGATTTGCCAGCTTGTTATCATGTGCAATTATGTCAGTGTAAGCGCGAACGTTTTCCGCGCCTGCGTTTTCGCCGAGATCTTTGCGCGCGATATTCCAGAGAGTATCGCCCTTGCCGACGATAACTTGTTTGAACGCGCGGTGCGTTTCAGCGACTTCACGCGGCACAATGTTGAAACCTTTAGCTTCAGTAGTGCTAGAGTCGGCAGGCAAACCTTTTCGCATCGATTCGTTTGAAGGTGCTGCAGTTTTGTTTCTGTGACCTTCAGAAGTTTCGGCAGCTGAATCGCTTTTGTGATTACTGTACTCGTGCGACCCAGCTTTGTCATGAGTCACCAACCCATTGCCACTCGCATGCTTTTGCTCATGAGAGAGTTCGCCAGTTTTGTTGGTGACCTCACTAGTGGTACCAGTACCAGTGGCGGCATCTTTCATGATCGCCTCAACGCGATCGCGTTCGGGTCCAGCATCCATGTGCTCTCGAACTTTGCGTCTCATCTCGAGCAAATTGTTAGACAACTGATCGCCAACCGCCGCGAGTGATACCATCGACGGTGTGTCAGCATTTGCTTTGATGTTCTGCGACGTATCAAGACCACGCGCAGCAATCACCCTCACCATTTCGCTATCAGGAATCGCCTCGATCAGCTGAATGCTTTCGTAGTTATTGTTTGGATTTTCAATGTTAGCTGAGCCCGTGTGCTTGTTGGGATTCGAATCAAGTGCATCCTGATGAATTTGCTGATGCTGTTGTTGATCTTTCCCACCAATCACCGCATCCTGAGCGGCACTCTCAGGCGTGGTTGTTTTCTCGGGCGCTTTGACCTGTTTGTTTTCGACAACATCTGGGTCATGCTCAGGCATGTGATATCCTCACTCAAAAACTACGAAGCCGAGATTCCTGGGATACCATCTCTACACTTGTACCCATATATGGCAGGTAGAGTTCAATTTAACGGCCATTTCAATCATTAACAAAGGGGCGGTAGGACCGAGGATACAGACATTCTGGCGAAATATCGGCAAGATTGCACTGTTGAATTGCGCAAAGTTCAGCAAGCACAAAATTGTCAGAGTTTTTCCAGGGCGTAGAAGATAAAACCTCACCAAAATCCTAATATAGTTGAATAACTTTGTCGTTTGGCAAGCCTGAGCGCCTGAAGGCAGGACTACAGCCGAACAGCGAAATTCTGATGGTTTCATGAACACTTGGCAGGCACACCCCGACCCGATATATACTGGTTTTATGAAACTTGAAAAGGGAGCGAAAAAAATGAAAAGAGCGCAGTACAGACAAGGCGACGTATTGCTGATTCCTGTATCGGATGTGCCGGCAGGATCTGTTGAGGAAGCTAAAGACACGCGGGTGGTTCTCGCCTTTGGTGAAGTGACCGGGCACGCGCACGCAATCGATTCGGCTGTCGCCACGACGTTCACCAACGGCGACCAGCGATATCTTGTGGTTGCCGACGGGGCAATCCTCAAACACGAAGAGCACAGCCCTCTGTGCCTGGAACCTGGGACTTACAGAGTGCAGTTGCAACGCGAGTACGAGCCAGCCGGTTGGCGTCGCGTAATCGACTAGGTTCAGCACATGAATAAAGTAAATGAAACGAAGGCGTTTGCGCAGATCGATGAGTTGATCGCGCGCTGGCGCAAAGAAATAACCGACCCCGCAAAGGACAAGCCAGAGCTCGTCGAAGAAGGCGTCAATCTCTGGTATAAGAAGACGGGCAAAAAACCGCCGCTCATTCTCTGGTGTGATAGCCCCATCCAAATGATTCTGATACCAGTACTGGTGGCAAACGTTTTGAAATCAGATTCTTGGAAAACCTTGGTTGCGCGGATCGGCAAACCGAAAAATTCCAATTCAGAAGAATACAATGAAAAATGGAAAGCACAATGGATCAAGGTGGAGAAGAACACTGTTCTTCCATTGCTTGAACGAATATGGAATTTTCAGTACAAAAATGAATCTTCCACGACCCAGCAAACAGTGCTTGATCGCCTCAGCAAACATCTATTCGCGATTTTAAAAGATGGTCGACTCAACGAAGAAACACTTTATCCGAAGAAACTCAAGCTACCACAAAGTGGCGTCTGGCATTCGGTCCCGCATTTTGAGATTTGGCAGCGATTCATAAAGCTGAGTGCCAGGATCGAGCAGAAAACTTCTACCGGCTTTAACTTTAACTTGACGAACATGCAGGGAATGTTTCTCGGTGCCATCGATCATCGAATAGTCACGCATAACATCCCTGGTGTGGTTGGTGACATGCTTAAACCAACAGAGAAAGAAAAGCAACTCCTCAATCGCATTCAATTCATAAGATCGAAGTGCACCGAGTGGGACAGAATGGCAAACACTCGGGCAGCGCTCTATACAGAAGCTGCTCAAGGATACATGCGACCGCACTTAACACCGGACATAGATAGTAATTTAAAATTCCACGAACTGGCGTGGGAGACCTATGTTCGTGTCAAAGAAGAAACGGAAGTGGCACTCAAGGATCCAAGAGCACACGCAACAGTGCTGTGGAGCGCTAACGCATCATGGCTTCCCCTGGCATTAAGCTGTCGTTTGTTGGACCCAAAACACCTGGCCGAATTTGAAGACGAGATCGATAGTTGGGCTTACATGTTTCACGGCGCAGCCGGTTTTATTTTCGCAGACGATGTTTGTTTTGTTTGCCGTCATCCAAAAACAATGGTGACCAATGATTCCGGTCAGCCGCATTGCGCGACTGGTGCGGCAGCTAAATGGGTTGACGGTTTTGATATCCACGCATGGCGCGGCATCATGGTCGATGAGGCTCTGATCAAGCGCGCTCATGAGATCAAAATCGAAGAGATTCTTTCAGAGAAAAACGCCGAGTTGCGAAGAATAAAACTGGACATGTTTGGAGAAGAACGCTTCATTCGCGAATCCGGTTCAACAGTCGTTGATCAGGATCAATATGGAACGCTCTATAAATATACATTCAAAGTTCAAGATCCACTTTCGCTCGACGAGCCACTAATGATGGTGCGCGTTCGAAACGCTACTCGCGAATTGGATGGCACGTTTAAGGACTATTACTTGCGAGTACCGCCCAACATGACGACAGCCAAGGAAGCGGTGGCATGGACGTTTGGAATGTCAGTCGATGACTATAAACCAGAGTTTCAAAGTTAACAGTCTCGCAGGACTTTCTTGGTTCAAGCTTCTATCCAGTCGAACGTTTGTAGTTGTTGCACGCGCTTGTTCATATCCATTGGAGCGGCGAATGCAGCTACTCCGGACGCTGCACCCACAAGAAGCTGGTGAAATTCGAATCAAGATCCTGAAGGTTGTCTTCAACGATTTTCAAATTGTTTATCGACGCGAGCGTGCGACTACCCATGGTGGCAATATTTTTCGGCATCTCGCCTTTACCAAGTAGTTCGGCGACTTTGGCGTGGTCGACTAAATCGCCTTCGCCACTGGTTTGTTTGAGCTTGCTGTATTTCATTTCGAGATTCGTATGACACTGCTTCAACACCTGGGGGTGTGTCATGATTGTGTCCACTTCATTGAAATCGGCGTCTCCAGCTATCATCAGCGCGTGTGCGATTTTAATCCCGAATTCTTCAATAATGTCAAAACGATAGCGAGCAGTTGCGAGTACAGTTTCGGTGACGATGCCACCAAGCGAATTGTGTATCGCAAACTGTCCGCGGTCGACAGTGCCTTCATGCAATGCGCGCAAAACATTTTCCGTCGTATGCAAATAATGAAATTCAAAAGCAACATCGGGCGTTCTATTTAAATAATATCTCGCCGCTTCTTCGTTGAAGCTGCCTCTGCCGCCTTGAATTCCCACGACAAGCCGATCTTTGTAGATTCGATTAGGCAAAAGTTGATTGAATATCTTCGACTGCGCATCGGATATTTTCAAACGCATCGCTCGCGTGTGCGGATTGTATGTTTGCAAATCGAGAAAAAGCTGCCAAGTATCGTGGCAAACTTGCGTTTTGATCTCCTGCAATTTCTTCGCGCCTAACGTATCGATCGCTGTCGGTTCTAAACCAAATTCTCCAAGAATGCGCCCGACAAAGTGCGTCACGCCCTGGCTCTGCGCCGCCAGTCGATCGTGCTCATCAGCGTCCATCTGAATGACTTGCATTTGTTTAGAAATAAAATAGTTTTTCCAAAACAAGAAATCTAGATCGCTAACTCGAAAACGATCCATTACTATCGGCTGATTTTCCAATCCGTTTGAACGCACGCTGTCCGGACCAAACATCGGATGCGTCAAAATCGCTTGCACACCTTTCGGCAAATGCTTTTCAAACACTTCCTTTGGATGTAGTTTCACCGAAAGCACATCGATAAGAGTCCGTGGACCATCAAGCTTTGCGAGGATTTCGCTATGCTCGCGGATCACCTGCTCGAAAGAAGAAATCGGCACACAATAAAAAATCGTGTTGCATTGAAGAGCTTCTTGCAGTGCCACCAGTGGCACTCCGATTTCACGCGCTTTCGCTTCGACATCACGGGAGGAATCGAACACTTTGACATTGAAGTCGTCTTTCAAAATCGACGACCACAGCTGACCGAAGCGACCGAAACCAATAATGGCGACGTCCAGTTTGTTTGACAATTGCAGTACCTTTGAGGTCAGGGTTAGTCGTTTGTGCTGATTTCGCCTTGCCCGATGAAACCGATCGTTTGAGTGAGTGATTGATTGCTGAAAGTGATGTTCGGTCCGCCAGCTTGAATTTGTACTGGACCAGCACCACTATTGGTGATCGATGTTGGATTGTCACCGAAAAATACTTTAGCCTTGCCCGTTGTGAAAACGGGGAAGTCCAGACCCGGATCAAATTGGTCGTATACCGAATTCGTTCCCTTCTTCGGAATGACACCAATAGCAATAATTATCTCACCGGCTTTCGTCCCGGTTGTTCGCACCGAGCCGCCAGTAGCAAAATTGATGCCACCATCCACGATATTTTTGCTATTCAATGTGACACTGCCATTTGCAACATCCATGGAAGCAAAACTCGTGGAACTAATGCCACCAGAGTCGTTCGAGATGAGCACGTCTCCGCCCGTCCCGACAGTAACTTTCGAATAATTGATTCGTCCTGAGCTGTTCAGCGTTAAGCCTCCGTTTGCTATGACATTTCCGATTTTAAGAAGTCCAGCGGATCCTGGGGCCGAAGAAATATTGTCTATTGTTATCGATGAGTTACTGCTGAGCAACAGGGTGTCGGAGAACGTATTCAGGCTGATAGAACCGGTATCCGAGGTCAAACTCAATTCAGGAGCGGTCAATCGCAAATCTTTAGCAGAATAAATTTTACCCTTACCATTCGCATCTAGACTAACTGTGGTCGCCTCCAGAGTATCCTGAAGAATTTGTATTCCGCCCCCACTCTCTATTGAGATGGTGCCGTTACCCGTTTCGATATCACCGAAAATTCCGTTTTTAGGAACTTTAGTGGATCCGACGACGAAGTTTTTAGTGTAACTGGAACTCAGAGCAACCGAGCCACCATTGCCGGTGCCAGTACCAGTGACTTCCAAATCACCAAGCAGAACGAGTTTACCGAATTTGGTTGAAGGGGCGTTGCCGGCGCTGAGTACGACAGAGCCGCCATTATGATCTGCGCCTCCAGGCGATACCGCGACGTCCAGAGCAAGCGGGTTGACAATCAGGTCTCCTCCAACATCAACGGTTACGCTGCCACCGTTTCCGTCAAGAAGTCCCGCGTGCGCACTAATATCCAGAAAATTCACATCACCTTTTGGTAGTTTTGAAACTTCTCCGATTACAGTTGCCAGGGTGCTTCCATTTGTGAAACTAATTGAGCCACCAGATCCGACGCCTCCACCATTTGCCGAAAGCATCAATGGTTGCAGCGGTGAGTCAACCACATTATCTACGAAACTAGCCTCGATGATGATGTCGCCTCCATCTCCGGCGACGGAATCAGCGCTGATTGTATTAGTGAAGAGGTCCAGTCCGAGGAGTCCACCAGTTTTGGCGGTGAAATTGTTGCCATTAGTGGTGATACCACCATTCGTGGTAATGATGGCGATCAAACCGTTTTGACCAAGAGCAGACAGCGTACCGGTGCCGGTTCCGACCACAATATTTTCGGCGCCCAGTATTATTCTGCCACCTTCACCGCCGCCATCTTGATTGTCCACAATCAACGTTCCACTCAAATCGATGAATGAAGCACTGGAGACCTCGATTGTGCCGCCATTACCTGGGTTAGCAACTGCCGATAAAATACCGAGTAGATTTACGCCACCAACGCCATTATTAGTTATCGAGATTGTCCCGCCAGTGCCGGCGTCGGCGAAGGCTCCAAGAACTGTCATCGGCGCGCTGTCGTCATTACCTCTAATCGTGAGGAAGCCGCCGAGTGCACCGTTTCCGCCACGGACATCTATCACTCCCATAGAGGAGACGCCGCCATTTTCCGCAATTAGAGTTACCCTGCCCCCATCGTCAAAGTTTCCTACACCTTTATTGAAAATGGAACTGGAGACCAAGATACCAGTGCCGGCGTTGACCACGATGTTGGTGGGGCCTGTAGTTATCGCAGAACCTAAGGTGATTTTTCCTGCAGTGATTTGGCCACTTGCAACAATTGAATTACCCGTCGTGACCTTGCCGGTGGTGTCAAACGTCATTTCGCTGCCACTACTAAACGATGGTTGCGCAGTGTAAATGTTGATATCACCGGTGATGTTGCTTCCACTGTTAGATAGAATTTGCGAACCAATGTTAATCGCACCGTCGCCGACTCCGCCTGCGACTATATAGATACTGCCGTTAGCCCCCGCGGCTCCGCTTCCAGAGGTGTTTATAATTCCGTTCGGCGCGATCGTAATCAAGCCTTTGTTCTGAGAGCTATCGGCGTAAGCGGCGATCGTCAGGTTGCCGGCATTCAGATCGGTTCCCACTGCGCTTGTATCAAGAGTGAGAGCTACTCCTGAAAGATCAACGTTGCCACCAGTGGCCGATGCGCCGTTAATTGTGACGACATCAGTTGCTTGAACTAGAGGCGGCAAAGTGGAACCGCTAGGATTGATGCCGGCAGTAATATTGGCACCAGCGATGATAGTAATGTCCTGACCAACGCCACCGACAGTTTGTGCTCTAATCACGGTGTTAGTGCCACCGCGCGTGATGTCGCCACCAGCGATGATAGCTAGTGCCTCTCCAACGATAATGTCGCCAATCAGCTGGATGTTGCCGGTGTTGAAATAGGTTGGATCACCAACCAAACATTGAGTGCCAATGGTCAGATTGTCAGTGTTGGCGCTTACATGAGCCGCACTACCACTAGCATTTACAACACCCGAAAGTTGGTTGACGAAAACGTCACTGGTTCCTAGACCGGTAAAAAGGTTTAACTCGCGCGATAGGAGGTCGCCACCATAGACGGTGGTATTCCCGGTGCCGTCATATTCGGAGGACCGAACATTGATCGCGCCATTCAGTGCGCTGATCGTTCCGCCGGTGTTATTGACGAACAAGTCTGTATCAAGATTTCCAGCGAGGTTGACGTTGGCTTGGGAACTGATTGTTCCACTGTTGGCGATTGAACGACCGGCAGAAAGTTCGAGGTCACCGGAGCTGGATATCGAACCAGAGTTGTTGATGTCGCGATCTGCTCTTAAGGAAAGATTGAGTCGTTCTTCGCTGGTCGAGATACTGGCTCCGGCATGGTTGTTGATATCACGCGCCGAGATTCGAGCTGTATCGGTTTGCTTGCTGCTTGAGAAAGCATTGATAGAGCCGTAGTTGACTAGATCGTTCGAAACTCTCACGCCCTCAGAATGTCTAGAAAAATCACCACTGGCGGTGACACGCTCTGGAATAACCAGTTCGGCTGCGCGAATTGTCTTGCCACCATCACTGATACTGTCTAAATTAAACTGACCACCAACTCCACGACCGCTTTGATCGATAGTGAGGGCTTGCGAGCCGCCATTGAGAACTTGCTGGAGCGCTACATATTCGGCTGCAGAAACTTGGCTGCCACTCGAAAGTGTGCGTTCTTCTCCGCCAACTTTGATTGTGTATGTTTCGTTGTTCGCAAATAGTTTTTCGCCAAGAACAATCGAACGTTCGGAAGAAGTGAGGTCTAGCTGCATGCCACGAGCGACAGCTCGCGTTTTGCCATTATCCGAAGTGAACGCAGATTGACCATTAAACTTGTTGAGCGGATTGTTGATGCTGAGCGGTAACAATTGAGGAGTCGGTCGATTCTGCACAAACTGCGGAATCACGTTGTTGATAGCACGACCAGTCCAGTTAGTCGAAGAAGCGTCTGTCCGCACCATTTGCTTGATCTGGCGATTGCTCATCCCCGGGTTGTCCAGGCGCATTTGACGCATGCCGTTGCCGCCCCAACCTTCCTGATGGCCAGCGTATGCGGGTAACATCAAACACAATGTTCCAGCGAGGGCGATGACAGGAGTGGCTAAACGAAAGATTGGACGATTGGGTTTCATGAAGAACCTCTTGAATTCTCAAATGTATGGTGGGCGCAGCTAAACGACCGCAGAGCATTTACAGAACCTTGCCCTGGCTGCTGCGCGACGTGCGATGCATTAGAATATCGCAGTTCTTGATCTCAAAAATTAATAAACCACTACTGCCGAGAGGCGATTGTAGCCTATGTGTCACACTTTTGGTGATTATCGGATGGACGGTCGATGGTTGATTGCTTGATATTGCCATTCGTGTGCAGCTATAGCCAGCGGAAACACTTTCTGATCCACAACACAGGGACGAAACCAATCATGTTACTGCCTCAAACTCGAACTCGAAATGCATCGCACATGTTGCTTACAAGCGCATGCTTGATTGTTTTAATTAATTTGGCACCGCCAGTGATGTCAGCGAAAACTGAACAAAAGAAAGGTCTCTCCGATGCAGAACTGGCTGCGGTGCGTGGAGAAGTTGGAATCGCTGTCGCAGACAGTAAAGGAAGCGAGTCGTTTGGGCTTAATCAAGGCAAACAGTTTCCGATGCAGAGCGTTTGCAAGTTGCCGATTTCAATCGCGATTCTTCGCCTCGCCGACGCAGGAAAACTTTCGATTGAGGACAAAATTACGATTGACAGAAAAGATGTAATTCCGTATTACAGTCCGATCAAAGACGCCATCAAGGGCAAGCAATCTGATTTCACGATTAGAAACCTGATGACTAGAGCGATATGTGAAAGTGATAATACCGCCTGTGATGTTTTAATCGCTCGGGCGGGTGGCGCCGCTGCCATCACTCGCGCATTGACTGAAGCTGGAATCAAGGGCGTTCGTGTAGATCGACCGGAAGGAACGATACAGCCGGCAAGCAAACAGATTGCGAAGTTTCTAACCGACCCGCGAGATACAGCAACCCCAAGCGGGATGGTTGACTTGTTGAAAAAACTACACAAAGGCGAATTGCTATCGAAGCAATCGACGGCGGTTGTGATGGAAGATTTGTTCAACTGCAAAACTGGATCAGATCGATTAAAAGCCGGTTTGCCTAAGGGATGGAAACTGGCGCACAAAACTGGAACCGGCGCCGACGTGGCAGGAAAAAATGCCGGCACTAACGATGTTGGAATTATCGTTGGACCCAAAGGTGAAACTTTCTATGTCGCCATTTTCACTAAAGGATCAAAAGCACCACTTCCAAAACGTGAAGCATTCATGGCGAAAGTCGCAGCGAGAGCAATCGCTGGCGAGCTCTAGTTTTTAGCCGGCGAATCCATCGAAATAGTGGCGCCGAAATTCTGCTTCCAAAATTTAGTGGTTCAGTCCTCCCAAAAAATCCGAAGAAACAAGCTGCCAGTTCGCAAAACACATGACACCATATGCGGTGCATGTGATTGATCACATGTATTAGCTTATGAAGATATTTTGCAACGGTCGTCACGATTTTAAAACGTGCTATGTGACCTGTAGATTCTTGGCGGAAACGCACAGTCAATTACGTTCAGACGGAGACATCATGAGCACTACAGAAGAAGAAGTCGACTACCTGCATCCTGACGGCACGAAAAAGAAAGCCCCTGTAACAAAAGAAGAGAAGGAAAACGTCGAAAAAGCTGAGGAAATGACTGAACTGGTCGAAGAGATCAAAGAAGAACAGAAATCCTGATCATTGATAGAAGCCGCTGCTGGAGCCATCTTAGCGGTTTACTGGCGCTCATTTTGAGTCGTAAACGGTTGGAAACCCCGACCCCGTTTGATACGATAAAAATGGGACAACTCGTAATTCCACGATTTTGTCACAAACGATCGCTTACTATAATTAAGCTCGTGGTTTAGCTCTAACAAGGGATTTCTCGGAATGCACAAAAAGACAGGGGCGCTCAGCAGCACCACCATGGCGGTCGGGCAATTCTATAAGCCCGAAGTCGTTCTCGACAATATTGCCAGGTCTGCGCCTACTGAAGAAGGCGTCATCGAAATCAGCGCCCGCGACGTGACTGGCCGAATCGGCGTCTCTCGCAATTCCGTCATAATCGGCGGTGTTGTAGACGGGACGGGCGAAACCGGCATTACTGCCATTTGCAAACTTCTGCTTTTGCCATACGGAGAGTACAGTTTTCGCAAGGCTGTTCCACTCGACCAATTGCACCTTCAGCAAGAACTGGGCTTGAGTTTCGACGAAGCGAAGAGCTTTTTGCAAGGACCGTCGTCCATCGGATTGGCTTGCCCAGCCGATAAAGTGATTAGCAGCCTCAAAGCGACTCAGGAAGTGCTGCAGGCGAGCAAGGGCACCAGTGGGGGTTTTGGCTGGGAAACCACTGAATTCCGCGCCACATATGTGCCGACGCCGTCTCCAGCCGTCGTAGCTGAATACATCGAGGCTTATGGCGAAGCGCCGGAAAGCATCACTGGTTCTTACGTTCACGAATGCAACAGGCTGCTCGATTCCTTTGACAAAAAACGGCAAGAGGAGCTGCAGTTCCTCAACGCGCCACGCAAAACCGAAACCGAGATCTTGATACCGGGTCCTCTGCCTACCAGAAAAGAAAAGGGTCCAAAGGTAAACACAGCTTGGGTTTATGCCGCAGTGGTATTAATGTTCGGAATCGCAGGATTTTCGATCTTCAACAGACCAGCCGACTCTTCATCGGTTTTCAGCCAGGCCCAGGATGAGACTCCAGTCGCTGTAGCTCAAGCTGAGCCTGCAGCAGCGGACGCTCCGCCAAAACCTTCTGCAGCCGGTAATGCGCCTTATGCTCTTCCGGAAGGAAATTCCAACAACGCGGCTCCGCCGTCAAATCCGACCCCTTCTGAAACTAGCGAAGAAAGCCCAATGCCGCCGGCACCGCCGCCTCCGCAGCTTCAAGGCAACAACATGGAGCCAGCTCCGATTGCAAGTCAGGCTGGTAATCAGGAAGTAAACCGATGGATGGATGCCGTTCGCGGCAACCCGAGCGACGCCAACGCCAGACGCAAACTGGCATACGCTTACCTGACGGTCGGGAATGCTCACGGTTCGTTGGAGCAGTATTATTCTGTGATGCGGCTTGAGAAAGTTGATGCATCGGACATTATTCAGTACGCGGACAACATGATGGTGTTCTGCGGCAGAAATAGTGCGAAGCAATTCCTCACCGATTTTTTGAGAAGTGATCCGCAGCAGTCGTCTATTCGTCAGAAGTTGGCGTCGCTTTAGTTAGTGTATTCATTGGTACCAAGTTTGGTACTGCAAACATCTGGATGTTCAGCTTTGAGTACGAAAAATTTTCGACAGTGCAGGTTCTGCAATGGTATTAAAATGCTTATCCGCATCGTCAGAGAAGTACCAACTTACCGCACCACCAGTCAGTCTTCCCGTACCCTCAATCACGCTCATTTGTCGACGACGTGACCAGTTATTTTCAGGATCAGCCAGTACAACCGCACCGACTCCAATAGCGCGGCCGACAATACGAGCGTAATAGGCTCGCACTTCCAGATCCTCATTCTTGTGCGCATCGCGAAGAACACTCTTCAATGCCGTGTCCGCTTGCACTGCTTGAAGATCTGCCTTAGAAATTCCCCGGTCAAGCCAGTTGCCTTCATCGGTTTGGTTTTTCAAGAAATCATAGTTTGCTGCTAGCGCCTTGCTCTCCGGCTTGTCACGATTGGCATAATTAAATTCAAATTTGGACACGTAGCCGTTTCCATTGGAGTCATAGTCGTCCCAGTTATTTAGTACAGCAGGAACCGTCTTAGTGACTAAACTCTTCACGTTCTGTATGGCATCGTTTGCCACCGCGAGGAGTCTGACATCGTTAATTCCTAAATTACCTTTTTTGCCACCACTGGTAAGTTGAGATACGGCGTCAAAATTTTCGATAAGATAGTTAGACATTTTCTGCACATGTACATCGCTTGACTGCGCCATGTCGATCAAATTTTCCCTGGTGTAGTTTCGTTGGAAGAAACCACTATTGCTTTCGAAAGCTGCCAGATCAGTGGTATCAGGCAACGGCAGGTGACTTAGCCCAACCGTAGAATCAATCGGCGCCGACTTTTGTGCGGTGTTCGACGATTTAGGTTTCTCCGGTATGGTCACCACAACTGGTTTTGGTGGAGTGGAATTTGTTTCGGTTGGCTTGGTAGGGGCCGACGCGGGGGGCTTGATTTCAGCAGCACCAGGTTCGCTTACTCGGGTGCCATTAGGCTTCGACTGATCGCTCGTTCCAGCGTTATTCTCCATTCTCCTCATCGCTTCACGAAGTCTATCTAATTGATTTTTGTCTACATCGAAAACATCCCATTGCGGATTGTTTTGCTTCCGTGATGAGTCGTATCTGTCGCTGTTGGTTTCGATTAATCCGAATTCCATCTTCAATAACTCCATGCCGTCGCATGAGTATCTATGAGCATCTTCGAAATTTTGGACACGAAAAATAAGTCACGTTGCGGTCACGTTGGTGTCAGAAAATGCGATAACGTATGTGTTTAGTTCTGCGACTGAATAGAGCAAAACAATTTCAAAGCAATGTCTTTGCGCAATGATCCCAGCAGTCGATTGTTCGCCAGAAGCTGGTATCAATCTAATAATAGAAACTTTAACAAACAGGAACTGCGATCACTACCGTCACTCTTTGGAATCAGGCTCTATTGTTTCCTCGCGGACGATAATGGCACCGCCTGCGATACTAAGATGTTTATACTGCATCGGCAGGACAACTTTTCCGGTGCTATTAATAACGCCATATTGCCCCTCCGAAGAATTCGATTCAGAGCGCTGAGAGGCCAGGGGATTAGTCCTTGTCTGCCTCAGCTTGCTGCTTCACATAAGCAAGTCGCTTGCCGATATCCATCTCAGCAAGCTGATTCAGAATATTTTCTTTAAATGGAACGGGTAAATTCGTGTCGAACTCGGCGTCTATATGAACAGCGCAAGTTCGACCGTCAGCGCTCGGAACCAATTTCCAGCTTCCATGAAACTTGGAAAGGTGTTGTCCCTCAACAAGTTTGAAGGTGATCTTCTCAAATGGATGCTCAACTTCCTCATAAACCAGGCGAGAGGTTCCGACCATTGGCAAGCCAGTGAAACTTTCTTCCATCACGGTCACGTTTTCGGTTTGGGAAACCATGCGCCTGCGGTGCGGCTGCGATGCACGATAGTTGAGAATGGCTTTCCAAACGGATTGCTGGCCGGCTTGCACTGTGATTGATTTTTTCATTGGAATCCAGGGTTTGCGAAGCCACTACATTACCATCTTTAGACGTTATATATTTAGAACGGACTAAAGCAAACTTTGCGGACGTATGCAGAGCCGACATCTCATCGACATTCGGATGGTACTGATCCTCGCACCAGTCTTTAGACTTAAATACTCCAATCAAACATTCGAGCGTTTGCTCTTCATCATCTTTCCCGCAATTCGCTGTTGCAAAATATTGAGTTTCGATGTCGCTTTAAATAAAACCTGTACTCGTTCCATTTGCTCGAATTCATCTGATTCAACACTGTTGATTGCTACTTCTGCTGCGGCTTCAACGGCTTTTGCGGTGTCGGCAATTTCTTTCACTTCTTCGATACACTTCCCTTGAAATTCATCGCCGAAATTTTTATCGAGTTCAGTAATCATCTTGATTTGTTGATTCAAAAACATAGGAAAGAATGAGATTTGCTGTGCCATATGTCCATGCAACGAACTCGCATTAGCGTCCGGTTGTTCCTGCATGCGCTTTCCCAGTGTCTCAATATTCGTGGCAGAGATCTTGATTTCATCAAGAATCTCAGTTAGCGAATTGCTCATTTCAGATTTGGTTCTCGTGTCATACCTGTTCCATGAATTTATTTTCTCAGTCTGTGACCGCTTTCAAATAAATCTATCAGGTTTTTCTAATCAGCTCAAACCAGAATCAAATAGTTCAATCAGAACCTGCAAACAGTTCAATCAGAACCTAAACGTCGCGTTGTTCTTCGCCAGGATCGGATGGGCTCTTTCCGACTTTGCGGATTGTGTAATCCTTCGACTTATCAGTGTCAGCGGATTCCCACGAGCCGTCCGGACGAATAGTGATGGAAGAAGTCGAATCCGGTGAATCAACCGTTCTGGTGTGCGAGCCATCTGGATTCTTCATTTTCGTGATCGCCTGGTGGCCTTCGCTATCAGCTTCATACGTGAGAACGGTGTTGCCATCCTTATCTTTGATTTCGATATCGGTGCCGTCGTCCGTTTCCTTGCTGGTCATTTGGCTGCCATCATTCAATTGCTTGAAAGTTTTGGTTTCATCATCGGTGACATCTTTAGACTCGACGATTCGTCCTTCATCATCCATCTTTTCATAGACGTCACGATCTGGAGTCAGCGTATCACGAGTTTTCATGTTGCCATTGTCGCCGTAAGTCGTCGTGACGTTTTCGGTTGGATTACCATTATCGTCAAACGATGTGACCTGGTCTGCGTTGCCTTCTGTCAATTTGCGGGTACGCACGTTGCCATCGCTGTCCATTTTCATCTGAATTTTACCGCTGCTTGATTCAGAATCGATGGAGTTGATTTTGCCATCGGCCGACTTGCCCACTTTTACCGTGTCAGTTTTGTCGATTTCCTGCGAGACGACTTCGCCGCTGGCATCCTTTTCTTCTCTGGAAATTTGGTTGCCATCTTTGTTGAATTTCGCAACCTCGCTGCCTTCTGGTGATTGCGATCTGCGGGTGACTTCACCGTCTTCTCCAAACTCAAAACTGATTTTGCTGTCACCAGACTCGGTGCTAACTGATTTGATTTGACCATCGGAATCGAATTCTGTGGAAGCCGAAGTTTTTAGCTGATCGAGAGCGGTTTCGCGAAGTTCTTCAGACGCTTCGGCTGAAGCGGAAGAATGGTCTGAAACTCCATTCGGTTCGCTTCCAGCACCTTCACCTTCGCGGATCGGGCGACCATCTGCATTACGCTGCCCGCGCAAAATATCATCAGACGTGACGACTGGAGTTTTAAACTGATCTTCTGATGGCGCGCGCTCCCCGGATTCCATCTTGGGAGCATTCGGATTGGCAGGACTGTCGCCCATTCCGAGGATAGCGACATCATGCATCGTTGCAGTATTCGTCGTCATCGAATCTTTAACGTCTTTAAAATCGGCTAAACTACTAAACGATTCCTGCTGAGCAGCCGACGGAGCGGCGTCTTTAGTGGTCGGGACTTCAGCGCGTTGCGGCGCCTCTACACTGTCTGTGCGGGTGTTTGTCATAGTTGTTAATAAATTGGCGAAAGGAATAAATGCAGCTTGTATGAATAGTATCTGATTCCAAAGTGACGACATCGTGACCGGCAGGTCCGGGCGAGCAGTTCCCCGAAAACGGGCGCAGGCTTGATTTAAGCCGTCAACAACTGGGGCGAGCGTCCGCCCGCATGACAGCCTATAAAGATGAGCTCTATTCTCTGCTAAGCTGAGTGTTCTCCAATACAGTTTCTTTATCTAATACCAAACGATTGGAAATTTATTCTGCGCAGTTCTGAACCGGAGTCAACAATCGATGAAGTACTCATTCAATCTCGTCGTGCAAGACAACAAACGAGAACGCAGCGAGAAGCTGGTGATTCCTGCTTTTAGCGAAGAGTCCGGCGGACATGTCGCGCTCAAACTTCTTGCGTACATGATGTTCATCGATCAGCAGCCGCACATCGACGAAGATGCAGGCTGGCATTTCGTGCCGGATTTGATAGCGCGCGATGACTCCGGCGAGATCAAATTATGGGTTGATTGCGGAACGGTTTCGATGAAAAAAGTTGATACCATTGCCACCAAGGTTCGTGACAAAATTGATTTTTTTGTGTTTCGCAAAACGAAAAGCGATATGGATAAATTCTACAAAGCGATCACCGACAAAGTGAAACATCTGCAAAACGTAAAATGCATCAGCTTCGATGACGGCTTCGTTGACGGCATCGGCGCAGCGCTAGATCGCACCAACGATCTGGAAGGTTACATCGCGGATGACATGGTCAATTTGACCATAAAAAACTCATTCGGAAAGCACGACGCTTACTCAACTATTCATCGCATAGCACCAGAAACCGACGATAAGTATTAACCGTTTAGTTTTCAATCGACGAAACATTTTTCAATCGCCAACGATGGCATGCGGTACTAGCAGCGTCACTTAGCCGACCGCGGATCGTAAAACTACCAACTTACCAGCCGATTTCTCAATCAATTTCAAACTCGATCACCATCGATTATGTTCGTTCCAAACGCGAATTATGCCACCACATGTGATGCCATAAGCGTTCGCAGAACAGAACCGTTTCATTACATCTATTAGATGGTAGAAACTAATTAGTTCGTACTGAAAATTGCACCGAAATTGGAATTGATTCTACTCTTTTTTCAAGAGTCGACGTGTGTTTTGAATAGTTTCCTCCTGAAGGAG
>JADYXR010000135.1 GCA_021772095.1 Candidatus Obscuribacter sp.
ACCACTTGCAATACTAAAGCAGCCTGATATCATAATAAGAAGATGAGCACCCAGAGCCATGATCATCAAATTTCAACTACGCTAGAGACATCCCCTTCCTTAGCCATCATTTTGTCAAGCAAATTATCGATCAACTTCGGTTCTTTAAGTTCTTTCCGAAGGTCAGCAACCGAAGCCAGCGACGCATTTTTATGCTTATCGAGAGTATCCAATGCGCTCTGTCCACTGAATGGTGGCACGCCACAGATCATCTCGTATAAGACGCAACCGAGCGAATAAATATCGCTTGTCGCTCCGATCATTTTTCCAGTGCACTGTTCGGGGCTCATGTAATGCGGACTGCCAAAGAGTTCGCCGGTTTTGGTAAGTTTGAGTAGGGTTTGTTCGTCGACTGGATTTAGTTTTGCGATACCGAAGTCGAGAAGTTTTATGCTCTCAGTGCCGTTTTTCTGTGGCACTACCATGAGGTTGCTTGGTTTTATGTCGCGGTGAATTACGCCGTGGTCGTGCGCGTGTTGAAGCGCGTCGCACACCTGGGAAATGATCGAGAGGCATCGTTCAAGCGGAAGCTGCTTCTTTCCTCGGATTTCGCTGGACAGCGCGTGTCCGTCTAGATATTCAAGAACAAAAAACGGGTCACCATCGTCGGTGACTGACATATCGTGAACGCGTATGATGTTTGTATGATCGAGGCTGGCTATGGCTTTCGCTTCTTGTTGGAAGCGAGACATCTCCATCGGATGGATACCACTTTTGCCTTTTAAAAATTTGATTGCGACTATTCTTCCAAGAACAAGATCGAGCGCCTTATAGACAACGCCCATTCCGCCTTGTCCGATGTGCCCTTTGATTTCATACTTGCGTGCGAACAGATCTCCTTCCGAAAACAACTGACCTGTTTTCTTCTTCGCTGGTTCTGAGCGCGGCGGCGCTGGCGTGCCACCAACCGGATCCCAATTCGTGTTTTGCCTGCTCGCGGACGCACCACTTTTGGGGTCACGCGAAGTCGGTTGTGAACCTGGCGATTGCTGAGTAACATCACCAGCTAGCGGGTCTGCGTATATTTTGCGCGGCTGTCCATGCACGTCTTGAACAGTTTCATCCGGTGCCAGAGGATCAGCCCAAACCTTTTTACCGGCCACATTCGGATCTTCCCTGGTTTCGTCTTGAGCTGAGGAATCTGACCGCGCTTTATCACGAGCGGAAAACGGATCTTCCATCGTGTCCGAGTTTCCCTGAGCGGCATTGACCGGGTCATTTGTGACGTTCTGATCTTGGCGCATTCGGCGCACACCCTGCGGATCCGGCTGCGTATCATTTGGATCCGGAGCATCTGAACGCGAAGGATCACCGGTGAACTCCGGCACCGTGGGCTCACTGGCAGCTAAATTCCCACTGCTGTCATCGTTGTGTTCGCGTCCGCTCATGTCAGAAATGCCAAACTTTCTTGAGAGAATTCTCGGTCCCACTACTCGATGTTACCAGGCTCAACGAATGCTCGATACCACATTATGAGCCGCGCACGTCACAAATTCAGCTCCCATCCCAATCGGTCACAAAAATCTTGGCGCGACTAGCTGTCACGATAATTAAATTACTATCATTAGAAATTCTGACATCGCTCTCCAAATCATGCAACAGTTTTGGTCTAACGCTTCACGGTTGCAGCACTAGCCAGTCGATACCGCTATAATTGGCAACTTGAAGGAAGACCGAGATCGCGGAGGCGGTTCATGCGACATAACGCGCAAACCAGGCGGCACACACAGTTCGCCAGTATCGATAACATTATTGCACTCTCGCTGCTCATTGGAATTTTTGCTTCGTCGCAAACTCCGGCCATGGCTGCGGCTCCTGCCAGTGCCACGTTATCGACTCCCGTCACCAGCGATTCTGACACCCGGTCGGAGCTGGAACCTGACAAAGACAAGTACAAAACCGAGCATGGTGAAATCGAGTCGCTGCTTGGTGATATCGAGACTCAATGGAACGCTCACAATCTTGATGCTGTCATGAATTTCTATCATGACGATTACATCAACAACGATGGTCTCGACAAAACCGCTGTAAAAGAGCTAACCAAGGACTTCTGGAAAACCTATCCAGATGCAAAATCTAGTTCTAAAACAAAACAAATTCGCGTGGAAGGAAAGTTCTCCACCGTCGAATCGCGCGACCGTGCAGTCGGCAGCACCGCTAGAGAGATGCCTGGAATCGGCACGAAAGGCACGCTGTCATCGATTTCAGAAGGTCAGCTCTATCTTCGCAAGTTCGGAAAAGATTGGAAGATCGTCGGCGATCGGATCGACTACGAAAAAGTTCGCGTCGCCTTCGGAACCGCAACAGATCTCGCGACTTCGTTTATCGCGCCGGAGCAAGTTAAGTCGGGACAAGAATATTCTGCTCGTTTAAAAGTTGAACTACCAAAGGATTTGATCGCGGTTGGTTCGATTACCAGCGAACCGCTCAAGTATCCGCAACCTCCGCATCAGGACCAGTGGAGACCGATTGAGAATCAAATACTCGAACGCATTATTCACGCCAACACATCGAATCATAATGAACTGCTGATGGCGACAATTGGTATCACTGATAAAACCAGATCGAATCTCAAAGGTTTGACTTACCTGACCCGTCGTCTCAATGTCGTTCCAAAAACCGAGTCGTCGCCTGCTATTGCGAAGGATCCGACGAAACCGACTACCACGACAGCGGTTATCGAAAATGACGAAATTGCTCCAATCAAACTGACTCCCAAAGATGGTGAGTCAGATGCGAAGCCGGCACCAAAAGAAAAAGAAGATAGCAAAGACGGCGACAGCAACTAACTCGGAGCCGCCTACATGACTCACTCAAAGCAGGTAAGCGCTCGCGGGCTCCTGATTTTGTTTGTGCTGATGATTTGTGTCGGAGCCGATCAGTTGAGCAAGCGATGGGCTCTGACAAACCTGACGCATGGCATTCCGGAACCATTCATTCCTGGATTCATCAGGTTTACGCTAACCGCCAATCCCGGTGCTGCATTTTCGATTGGAAGTCAAAACGGCCAGATCATGGGCGTGGTGGCAACCGTCTTATCGCTGGTCATACTGGCCTGGGTTGTTAAACGGACGCTCTCGAACGCGCCACTACCAGTGGTGGAACAAATTGGGATGGGATGTTTGCTCGGCGGGGCTGTCGGCAATCTGATCGACCGCTACACTCGAGGCCAGGTCACGGATTTTCTCGAATTCGCTTTTGTTTCGTTTCCCGTCTTCAACGTCGCGGATGCTCTGATCGATGTGGGCATCGGTTGCTTGTTCATCGCCATGTATTGCTGCAAGACTGAAGACAACGTTGTGAATAAAGAACTATCGACGCCGACAGACGAAGGCGCTCGCGGTAATTCTCCAGGCAACAGCGCCAGTGACAATGACTCCAACAGTGATAATGACACCAGCAGCGACAATGGCACCAGCAGCGACAGCGGCACCAACAGCGACAGCGGCACCCATAGCGACAACTCTCAACATAGCACCACCGGCAATGGCGCAAATCAAATCATCAAACACTCGGATTAGCGTTATGCAGGTAACGCAAAAATGATCGATCCAGAAGAACTCGATTCATTAGATCTCTACGAAGACGTAGAGCTAGTCTACGAAGACGCAGACTTGAACGTAGCCGAGCCGAAACCTCGATTAGATCACTACATCACAAAAGCACTCCCTGATCTAAGTCGCGCACAGGTTCAAAAACTAATCGATGCACAACTCATTCGAGTCAATGGCGACATCGCAAAAGCGTCATTGAAGCTCAAGGGCGGCGAAGTCATCCTCGTGCGCATCCCACCGACAGAACCACTCGATCTGCAACCAGAGGCGATACCACTCGATGTCGTGTTCGAAGATGAATTTCTGATCGTAGTCAACAAAGCCGTCGGCATGGTGACACACCCAGGCGCCGGAACCCGCTCGGGGACTCTGGTTAACGCGTTGCTCCATCATTGCCGCGGAACACTCTCCGGAATTTCCGGCGTTGAACGGCCGGGTATCGTCCATCGTTTAGATAAGGACACGTCAGGTTTATTAGTAGTCGCAAAAGAAGATCTGACCCATCGCGAATTGGCGAAACAACTTGCCGCGCGCACCGTTAAGCGAACATATTTCGCACTCGTAGAAGGGCTTCCCGACAATGACTCCGGCACCGTAGACAAACCAATCGGCAGACATCCGGTTCGCCGAAAAGAAATGGCTGTGGTCGACAATGGCAGAAACG
The DNA here is from genome assembly GCA_021772095.1 of Candidatus Obscuribacter sp. Lineage (GTDB taxonomy): Bacteria > Cyanobacteriota > Vampirovibrionia > Obscuribacterales > Obscuribacteraceae > JADYXR01. The sequence continues at coordinate 4,258 of JADYXR010000135.1, forward strand.
CCGTTACACATTACGAAGTCGTCGAACGTTATCGAAACTTCACCCTCCTCGAACTTAAACTACAGACCGGCCGCACCCACCAAATACGGGTACACATGGCGCATCTTGGCTATCCGGTCGTCGGCGATCTCGTGTACAATCGCAAGTCGTCCGGCTCCGAAAAAGCGCGGAGCAAATTTGGCCTGATCGGTCACGCTCTGCACGCGGCCAAACTCTCGTTTATTCATCCAAAAACCGGAGCCGGACGACTTGCGATTGTACACGAGATCGCCGACGACCGGATAGCCAAGATGCGCCATGTGTACCCGTAT
>JADYXR010000136.1 GCA_021772095.1 Candidatus Obscuribacter sp.
ACCACTTGCAATACTAAAGCAGCCTGATATCATAATAAGAAGATGAGCACCCAGAGCCATGATCATCAAATTTCAACTACGCTAGAGACATCCCCGCTGGAGCCGTTGGCTTGGTTTGCTTTCGTTCCGTACGTGTCTGCGTAGTTTCTAAAACCCTCTTGAGGTGAACATGAATCCAACTCTGAAAATTATGACGCTAGGCGCGTTGTGTCTCTGGTCCAGCGGTCAGCAAGCGTTTGCACAAACTCACGTTGATCTGAGCAAACTACCGCCCGCACAGAACATCTATCGCTCACCGGTGAAAATTCAGATCGTGCCGGATGGTCCTCAAATTACCAGCGTGCCAGCAGCTCCGCCTCCTAACAAGGTTCTCGTTATTCAAATGCCTCAAGCCCAGGCTCCAGCGACCGAAATGATTTATGTCAATGCACCGGGTGGTGGTGGCGGAATTTCCGGTTTGCCGCCAGGAACGGCTGCCGTTAATCTCTCGCAACCGCCGGCATCTCGGTTTGGTTCGAACATTCCCAACGGTGGTTTTGCTTCGGCACGCAATCTTCCTGCCGGGCAGAGTTCGAACGGTTTAAACAACAAGAAATTCGTCAGCGGGCAATTGAAAGCCCCCGCCGCGGCCCCTGTTAGTCAGCCGCTTACGCGCACGGGCGCTCCCAACCATGCATTCGCCAGCGCACCGCTTATATACCAGAGACCTGGTGCCGGTGATGGTGGCTCGGGATCGAGCACCGTCACGACCCAGCGAGAAGTGAAGGGCGAGATGAAAAGACGAACGTTGCTCAATAAAACCGATTAGATCTATAGATCTGAACCAGTTGGATCTTCGCTTCCGTTTCTCAAGGACCGGGCTTCTTGCACTCAACCGATATCGGTTGAGTTTGGATTGTCGTCGCAATCGCAGACCGGTGGCGGAATTGCGACTGTTTTATGCACTCTGGTTTCTTAAGTAGTTCGATTTCAAACAACTATTCAAGGCTCAATTGATCGAATGCAGTTGTGAAGATGAACTTGTATTGACGGTACTTAATGGTTCCGCCCACAAGAGGGAATATCATGTATTTTTTCGTTTGAGCCCAGACGAACTCTCATGAGCGGCCCGCCAAATGATTAAGGCTAAATCTCTAACCAGAAAATACGGCAAGATAGTCGCAGTGAATCAAGTGTCGTTTGAAATCGCGCACGGCGAAATTGTTGGTTTGCTTGGCCATAATGGCGCCGGCAAAACCACGATTATGAAAATGCTCACAGGCTATCTGGAACCTACCGATGGTTGCGTAAGCATCGATGACGTCGACGTAGCTAACGATCGGATTTCAGTCCAGAAAAACACGGGATATCTGCCTGAGAATTGTCCGGTTTATCCCGACATGGTTGTGCTCGATTACCTTGATTACGTCGCTGCCCTGCGCGGCGTGAACAACGATAAGCGATCGCAACGCATTATGTATGCAGTCGAGAAAACTCGTTTGAAAGAAGTTGCGATGCAACGGGTGAACACGCTGTCGCGCGGTTTTCGACAGCGTCTTGGTGTCGCGCAAGCGATTCTGAACTCGCCTCGCATTCTGATTTTGGATGAGCCGACCAACGGTCTTGATCCGTCGCAAATTCAGGAAATGCGCGCCTTGATAAAGGAACTTGCCGAGAACGCAACGGTAGTTATCTCCACGCATATTATGCAAGAGGTGCAGGCCGTTTGTGATCGAGTGATCATTATCAACCGCGGCAAAGTGGCGCTCGATGCGTCGATGCAAGAACTTCGCACGAGTAATCGTTTAATGGTCGCTGTCGATCAAGGGCAAGAGCAAGCGGAGAAAATCGTGAACTCGGTCAAAGGCGTGCGAATCATCAGTGTCAAGGAAGGGGTAGAACAAAACCAGTTCATTCTTGAAACCAGCGCTGCCACTGCCGGCGATACTGCACCTGAAGTCGCCAAAGCTTTTGTGGATAGTGGTAGCAAGCTGTTTGCCTTGCAACCGCAGGTTCGCGATCTGGAAACGATTTTCGGTGAGATCACAGCAGCCGGCAATCTCGCTGCAGCCAGCAATCTCGCTGCAGCCAGCAATGTCACAGTTCCGGACCCGCTCGGTGAGCCCCGCACCGGAACATCTCCCGAGCGTTCGGACGGTGACAGTCAAAACTTGGCACTCAGTAACGACTCTGATGTCTCACGCAAGAACGATGAGGCCATCTCAACGCCTGTTGAAACCGCTGTCAAGCCCGAGGTCGACCAATGAGCAACATCTTGCGCATCGCGCGGCGGGAATTTGCAGCTTTCTTTTCGTCGGTGACGGCGTTTCTTTTCATCGGCGCGTTTTTGTTTGTCACTCTGTTCGTCTTCTTCTGGGTCGATCCGTTTTTCATTCGCAACGTCGCTGATGCGCGTCCGATGTTCGAGTGGATGCCGGCTCTGTTGATTTTGTTAGTGCCGGCTTTGACCATGCGGATGTGGAGCGAGGAGCGGCGCTCTGGTACATTGGAACTCCTGATGACCACACCGGTCACCGATCTTCAGCTGGTGTTGGGCAAGTTTTTAGCTTGCCTCGGGCTAGTCGCCATCACGGTTGCTTTGACGTTTCAAATTCCGCTGACCGTATGTGCTTTAGGCGAGCTGGATTTCGGACCAGTTTTTGGCGGCTACATCGCTACTTTATTTTTAGCCGGTGCATATATCGCAATCGGGCTCTACGTCAGCGCCCGAAGCGACAACCAGATCGTCAGCCTTCTGTTTTCGATCTTCATTTGCGCGATGTTCTTGGTTATAGGCTCGGGGCCGGTAACGAATATTTTCAGCTCACAGGTCAGTGAAATCCTGCAGCTAATCGGTACAGGCTCTCGTTTCCAATCGATCACTCGAGGCGTAATTGATTTTCGCGATATCTATTATTACTTCAGTATCATGGCGATTTTTCTTTCGCTAAACGTTTTGGGTCTTGAACGTTTAAGATGGGCTGGCAATCCGAGCAATCGCCGACATCGGCAGTGGTTGGCGTTTTCCACCTTGCTAATTGCTAATTTGATCGCCGGCAATTTTGTATTGCAGCAGGTCGGTTCCGCCAGAGTGGATATCACCGAAGGTCAGATTTATACCATTTCGGCAACCACAAAGCGCTATCTCACGGAATTGAAAGAACCGCTCCTCATCAGGGGTTACTTCAGTAAAAAAACACATCCGCTATTGGCTCCTCTGGTTCCGCGTTTGCGCGATCTGTTAAACGAGTATGCCATCGCCGGTAGAGGCAAAGTTAAAGTCGAATTTATCGATCCGCTCGAAAACCCAGAACTAGAGCGCGAAGCTGGTGAGAAATACGGCATCAAGCCGGTCGTGTTTCAAACGGCAAGTAAGTACCAGGCTGCCGTGGTTAACTCGTATTTTGATGTTCTGATCAAGTATGGAGATCAGCACGAAACCCTATCCTTCCGCGACTTAATTGAAGTCAAACTTAGCGGCGAACAAGACCTCGACGTCGAACTTCGCAACCCTGAATACGACATCACCAGCACAATTAAAAAGGTTCTGTCGGCTTATCGATCATCCGGCAACGTTTTTCTAGATATCAAAGATCCAGTCGTGTTCAAAGGTTTCATCTCAAGCGATACCAATTTGCCAATGCCGCTTGCTGAGTTTAAAACCAAACTGCGCACAGTTTTGGACAAGTTGCAAGCGGAGTCGCGCGGCAAATTCGCAATCGAGATTTTAGATCCCGATGCAAACGGCGGTGCGCTCGCCAAGAAACTCGAGGCCGACTATGGCTTTCGACCGATGTCTCTCGGTTTAATCGATCCGAAACCGTTTTGGTTTTACATGCTTTTGGACAGCAAAGGAAAAGTGGTGCCGGTTTCGTTGCCGCAAGATCTCGATCGCGTGGCATTGGAGAGCACAATCAATTCTTCGCTGAAGCGCTTCTCTCGCGGATTTCTGAAGACAGTCGGAATTTGGACTGAGATTCCGGATGTGCAAGGGTTCAATTTCAATGTGAAGGCAAAACACTTCAATGCGATTCGCGAGAAACTGGGCAGTGAATACTCGGTGAAGAAAGCATCCTTTGAAGCCGGTCGCGTGCCGGATGACATCGATGTTCTCGTTCTTCTTGCTCCTGAAAAAATGGATCAGAAGGAAATTTTTGCAATCGATCAGTTCCTCATGCGTGGTGGCACTGTCATTCTTTCCACCTCGCCGTTTGATGTCGATATTGGTGAAGACCTGACCGGCCGCCGCTTCGATTCGGGATTGACCGAGTGGTTGAAACACAATGGCATTGAAATCGCCGATTCGATGGTGCTCGATCCGAAGAACTCCGCCTTTCCACTTCCGCGTGAACGCAAACTCGGAGAGTATGTGGTCGAAGAGACGATGATCGTTCCCTACCCATATTTTGTAGACATTCGTCCTGATGCTATGGACAAAACCAGTGGGATCATTTCTGGTATCAACCAACTGACGATGACATGGTCATCTCCAGTCACAGTCGACGAGGCCAAAAATAAGGGAAACGTCGTCACCAAGCTTCTTTGCACGTCTAAGGATTCATGGACGTCCACGAGCACAGACATTCACCCTAACTTTGATTTAGATGCGAAACTGGGCTTTGAGGTCGGAAAAGACAATGGACAAAAAGTTGTTGCTGTTGCCGTAGAAGGGCAATTCCAGTCGTTCTTCAAAGGTAAAACCGCGCCTGCTGAGGCGAAAGCTGTAACGCTTGATCCTGATTTCGGACAGATCAAAAACGCTGGACCAGGACAAAACGACACAGCGGCCCCCGGTGCTGAGACGCAGGACACGTCCGGACTGCACGCCGTTGCCGACAAATCGACTGTTACATCACGACTTGTGGTCTATGCGTCAAACTCGTTCTTATCGGATGAAATGCTGCAACTAGCGTCAGCAACATTGGGAACCCATTATCTCAATCCGGTTTCGCTAATCGAAAATACGATCGACTGGTCTGTCGGTGACAGAGAATTGCTGGCCATCAGAAGTCGCGGGCATTTCTCTCGTCCGCTTCTGCCCTTGGGCAGTCCGGAGCAAGCCGGTTTCGAATATTTCAATTATGGATTGGCATTGTTGTCGTTGTTTGCGGTTTGGGTTGTCAGAGCCGTTTTCGCGCGGCGCGCTCGTAAGCGATGGGAAAAAATCCTGGCTGCAAAACCTCCAGTTGCAACCGAGAAGGTGGCTCCATGACTCGAATGATTCCGATTCTAGCGGTCGTTTTAGTCTTACAAATTGCGCTCGCGTTTGGATTGCATTACGCAGAGCAAGCCAAAGTCAACGACCCAGGCAAGAAGATCGTGACGACGGATTTGGCTCCAGTCGACAAGATTGTTCTGCAAGAGAAGAATCGAAAACTCGTCATCGACCGGGTTGGCAAAGTCTGGACTCTGCCTCAGGTTTACAACTTTCCTGCGGCTCCGGAAAGTGTGACGCGATTACTCGATCAACTGAAAAATCTAAACGGAAATTGGCCGGTTGCCACCACTGCAGATGCGGCGCCGCGGTTCAAAGTCGCAAGCACAGATTTTGAAAAACGCATCGAGCTCAGCGGCGCAGGTAAAAACATGGTCTCGGTTTTGCTTGGCTCAGCTGCCGGCCACGACAGGCTCCACGTGCGCGTTGACAAAACCAACGAGATTTATTCCGTTGAGATACCGGAGCGCGAAGTCAGCACCGAATCCAGTGACTGGATAGACCGTGCCTCTGTAGAACTGCAGAGCGCAGACATCGATTCGGTCGAATTGCCGCAACTTAAACTGGTGCGCAAGAAGAAAGATTTTGAATTGCACTATGGCGGCAAAGTGGCCGCGCTCGATGGAACTGCTGCTGCAGAAATTTTGGAAAGCATTGCGTCCGTCAATATCTCCGAAGTACTGGGCGCTCAGCCCAAGCCGGAATACGGACTGGACACGCCGATCTTGACGTTTTCGGTAGAACTCAAAAATGGAGTCAAACTCAAATATTTATTCGGAAAGTTGAGTGGTTCGAATTTTTACGTTTTACGCAAACCAAGCGGCGACTTTTATTTAAAAATCGATCCATGGTTTGTTGATCGGTTGCGCCAATTGTCTGCGGAAGGACTTGTGCAGAAATCGACCCAGTTGCAAAAACTGCGCGATTCAGCAACTAAACAATTAATAGAGAAAACCCAAACGCCAAATAGCAAAGTCCCGGTTGGAAAGTAAGTTTAAGGGAAGTCCGTGAACCCTGGCGGGCTTGTCGTTTTCGGGTTGTGGAAACTCAACCGATATCGGTTGAGTTTTTGGGCTCCTGATATGCGGTCGCGTTTTCGTCAGTGAAAAATTCAGCCGGTTCAATTTGAAAAGCGCAACTTCGCGTGGTGCGCTTCTCCGATAAAAAATACTCAACCGATATCGGTTGAGTTCTCTTGCCAGACGGATGCTTCGCGGCCAACGGTTCCATCAAGTCCCTGTTTCAGTCAGCCGCTTTCGGCGAATATTTGTCGATTATCGTTTGCGCCGTTGAGTTGTTAATCGGTTCGAGTTTCAGAGAATGGCTGGCCGCTTTAACAGCCTCATCAATTATCCCGAGCTTTATATAAAGCTCTGCGATACGGGACAGCGCCAGCGGATTGGAGGGTGTGCATTGCTCGGCGCACTTCAAGTTGGTGATTGCGGATTTCGTTTGATTGCGCGCCAAATTTACTTCGCAAGCTGTTATGTAGATCCACGGATCGGAAGGCGATATCGATCGGCATTTTTCGAGGATAGTCTGAGCTACATCGTAATCTTTGCGAGCCAGGCGAACTTGAGCCATAACCAGAAGGGTATCTATATTTCCCCCGCGTTGTAGAGCCATTCGCGCCAGTTTCTCTGCTTTGGAAATTTGCCCGAGTGCAAGTGCAAGGCGAGCGCCGACGAGTAATCGGTAGGTCAAGTTTTCGCCCATTCCGAGTCGTGCTTCTGTCACCGGCAGTGGTGCCAATAGATTTGAAGCTTCTTGAACTTTTCCCTGGACGAGCTTAGCATGCGCTAGTAAGCATGTAGCCATAAATATTTCTTGATCGGTGGGCTGCGTTTCTGCTTGTGAAACCACTAAGCGTGCATCTTGCGTCGCCGCGCGCGGATAGCCGGTGCGCAGAAACAAGTCAGCTCGATTCAGCAATGCGACCGGGTTTGCTGGTGCCAGTGCCAGTGCACTGTTGATCAGCTTTTCCGCTTCCGAAAAATTGCGTTGCTGCAGGCTCATGTATGCCAGGCTCACTTTAGCTTCGACGAAATCCGGTTTCCATCTCAACGCTTCTTTCCAATGTTCGCGCGCTCGTTCAAATTTGCCAAGATTGAATTCCGAGCCAGCCAAGCCGTGCCATGCCGGTGCAAACGAACGTTCGATCGCAACTGCGTTTCGGAATCTTTCCTCTGCTAACGCATAGGCTTGCACGCGATACGCGTGTTGCCCTTCATTATATGTATAGTAAACGAGCGCTCTTCTGGCCAGAAACATTCCTACGCTCAGCGTGATGATTAGCGAAAGAATGATGCGCTGCCATTTGATGAAGCTGTGCGCCTTTCGCACTCCGCCCAATGTTTCGGGCGGAACCAATAGCACAGGGTTGGCACCACAATCGGCCGCGAACCGAGTTTGGCACACCATGCGGCACATGTCAGTGAAATCCTTATCGGAAAAGAAAAAGGACGCGATGTAGTTCGGCACGACGACGGAACGCAAATAGTCAGACTTGCTGTTCATGCGCGTGAACAAGGTCAATCGTTTCACCTTTCGCTCAAACGAAAAAATCAGTTTGAAGAGGGTTTCGTCTTCGATCGAAATTGCGCAGATTGATTCCCAGCTCAGCCAGCGCCCATAACGCCACAGCTTCACACCGCGGGGACCAACTTGGATGCCGCCTATTAAGAGGCGCATGACGTTCATCATGCTGACAAAAAATACAAACCAGAGGACGAGCGCCGTGATCCACCCGCCAACGAGAGCCAGGATCCAGGCTGTGACGGTTGTGCTGCTCGGGATCAGCGCGACGGCATCCGGTATAGACAGAATCGTGGCAACCACGACGGCTGTGCGCACACCAAGCTGGGCTATCGCTTGAAGGTCATAGCGATAAGTTTGACTGGCTAAGTCTTCGAAGCCTTTCTGAACTGTAAGAACACTTTCCATACCAATGTTTCTTGACTTCTGGCAGAAATGACATCCGGGCTATGAAATATGACTTCCTGATAACTCGGCCTTATTCGAAAGATTAAACAACTGGTAGATTCTGTGTTTTAATTGTGTGGCTTAAGGAAGAGGTTCACCTGACAGCTATACCCAGCACTTGATGTTCTACTGTGATGTAAGGACTCAAAATTGCGGAGTATTGCGAGGGTTTGTATGGGCACCTTCCTTGCAAGAGGTCTGTACCTGCCTCCCGCCCACGAGAGGTTGCCAGTTGGAAATCTGTTCGGAATCATAAACGGTGTGTTTTGCAAATGCCTGCAATATTCCGAACAAATTGCTGAACGTGAAAGTGATTTCAGCTAGCATGATAGGACTTCAATTTTAGAAAATAACGGCGTGAGAGACTGAACGGGGGTTAATGAAATCGTGGCAAGTGGAAACGAGGGAACATCCTTAAAGATCCTGATCATCGAAGATGACGTGAATATCGCGCGTCTCATCGAGCTGGAGCTGGGCTACGAAGGCTACCAAGTGTCGGTAGCACACGAAGGCAACCAGGGATTGGATTTGTTCAAGAAAGAACAACCGGATTTAGTCCTCCTGGACGTTATGCTTCCCGGTCTGGATGGAGTCGAAGTCTGCAAGCGCTTGCGCGCGATGTCGAAAGTTCCTGTCATCATGCTGACCGCCAAAGATGGCGTGCAAGACCGGGTTGTTGGACTGGACAGTGGAGCCGACGACTATCTGACAAAACCTTTTGCAACAGAAGAACTGCTTGCCAGAATCCGCGCAGTTATGCGCCGTAAGCCGCAAGAAGGCATCCTTACGTATGCTGACCTGTGGATGGACCAACTCAACCGTGTCGTCAAGCGTGGCGAAAGACAGCTTGATTTGAGAGCCAAAGAATTTGATTTGCTCAGACTGTTCATGCAGTATCCCGAACAAGTCCTCTCGCGTGAATTCATTTTCGATAAAGTTTGGGGCTACGATTTCATCGGCGAATCCAACGTTATCGAAGTCTATATCCGATATCTGCGTTCGAAGCTTGAAGATGGCAATGCAAAACGCCTGATTCAAACTGTTCGTGGTGAAGGCTATGTCTTGAGAGAAGAAGAACCTTCACGCTAATCGCAAGAAAGCTAGAGAATCTGAAACGCAACGCCTCCGCGCGTTGCGTTTTTGTTTGTTTTGGTGCGGATCTTCAATCTATTGACGGTTTAGTACTCGGGACAAAACAGCCAACCGATATCGGTTTGAGTACTCGGATCAAAACACTCAACCGATATCGGTTGAAGTTTTGACCCTTCAATCTTCCAGCGGCCCTTGCATCAAAAACGTCAACCGCGACTGCACCTCAGGGTCCAACATCTGCAGCGTCTTCAACGCCCGACACCGAATGTAGGGGTTATCGTCTCGGGCAAGTTTCAACAGAATGTTTTCCGGCATGTGCGGATTCTCAGCCACACCGAAGCGCACATCAACCGCGTGATCGTCCGCCAGGAAAGTTAGAACGTCAGACGGCGTGTTCTCGTTTTCGGCGACCGCCAGGCGCACATCGGTGCTGTGATCCGTCGCTAACCGTTTCAATATATCGATTGGCGTTTTGGCATTCTCGGCCACGCTGCGCCGAATCGAATCACTGTCATCCTCGGCGAGGCGCGATAGCACGCTCAGTGGTGTGTTTGGATTGCCGGCGACAACTTTTCGGACGTGAACAATGTCGCTGTTCGCGTCCAGTTTTGCCACGTTGTCTACGGTTTGGTCTTGTTCGGGTTGCCGGGGATCCTGCTTTTGCGGTTGCGGCATGGATGCTCCTTGTCGAACAACAAGGCGTTGTTAGACCAAAATGTTGAAAAGGGATGGTTTCGGCGGTTCCCGTGTAATTAGTATGCCCCTGATTTCCTGCGTAATATCTGAAAGCGTCCTGGAATAGGGAAATCCCGAGGTGATTATGGTGTTCGCAGGTTGATGTCATGGGAATTTCCCTAATAACACCCTCGTTTATTAACGAGATACTCGTGTAAACCACTTGTAGAGGATTATGTGTAACGTTATTATAAGTGGGTGAATATAACCAATATATATCGATGACCATCTCTCCCACTTTCCGATGAGCCAATAAGAGTCAACTTCATCCTCCGACTCTTGAAATTATTGAGGTAACCCTAAATGCAACTTTTGACCAGATATCCAACCGCATTTCACGTGCGGGAGGCGGAAGATACGCCGCCGGAAATAGTGAGCGTATCTGACTGCGGCAGCTGGATTTTGAGACTGCCACCTGACCTGAAAGATCATCAGCACGAACTCGAGCGATTGCTCTTCAAGGTCTTCAATAACTTGCCGAAATCTCCGGACAATGTCGCTCTGGCAAAACAGATGTCGATCAACTGGTGCGTTTCGAAATGCAAGCAAAACGGTCTGCGTTATGAAGACTGTTTAGAATCGATTCGTCATTAGGAAATTAAAAACCACGGCATCGTTTGTGATGCCGTGGTTTTTTTGTGCCTATTTTTGCGCTTATTTTTCCGGCGTTTCGCTCTCTGGTGCGTCTGCGCTTCCGGAGTCGAGATCGTCGTCTCCTTCCACTTCCAGATCGGCGTCTGTCGGATCGACAATTGGGCTGACTGAAACGACTTCGTCGTCGAGTGCCAGCTGTTGCAGCCTCACGCCGGTAGCCATTCTTCCTTGAGCGCTGATTTCACTGCCTTGCTGTCTGACTACAATACCATTGGCGGTGGCAATCACGATCTGATCTTCAGGTTCGATTATGCTCAAGCACGCCAGTCGTGACTTGGCCGTTTTGAACTTCGTGCCGATGATGCCTACGCCGCCGCGGCCTTGTTGTCGAAACTCGTCGAGTTTCACGCGCTTGCCGTAACCGTCGTTGGTGACAACCAGAACGTAGCTGCTTTCCTTCGGTTCGATCGCGTCGCAACCAACGATGGCGTCGCTGACTCGCAACGTAATCGCTCGCACTCCGCGCGCGGTCCGCCCCATCGGGCGCAAATCTTCTTCGCTGTAGCGAATGCACATACCGTTGCTTGTGCCGATGATAACATCGGACTTGCCGCCGGATTGGCGCACCCAGCCGAGTTCGTCGCCTTCGCTCAAGCTGATGGCGATGATGCCGCTGCGGCGAATGTTGCCAAACTCGCTCATAGGCACCTTCTTGATGAAGGCGTTACGAGTGAGCATGATCAAGAACTCGTCGTCCTTGAATTCCGAAACCGGGATCACGGCAGTTACGCTTTCGTCCTGGCTGATTTGTACCAGGTTGACTAGAGCGAGTCCTCGTGCAGTTCTTCCTGCTTCCGGTAAGTTCATTACTTCAAGCGGATAAACCTGACCTTTGTTTGTGAATACCAGCAAACGATCGTGCATGCTGGCAACAAAGAAGTGTTGAAGCTCATCCTCATCGCGCGTCTTAATGCCGCCGACGCCACGAGTATTGCGGCGTTGACGTTTAAAAGTGCCAAGCGAAATACGTTTGATGTAGTTTTGGTTTGTGATAAACACAGCCATGGGCTCGTTTGGTGTCAGATCTTTAGCCGTGATTTCGGTATCGCCTAAACCACCAGCGATTTGCGAACGTCGGTCATCGCCATATTTGTCGCGAATCTCCATCAACTCTTTTTTGATGATTTCGTCGACAAGCTTTTTGCTTTCCAGAATCTGTTTATAGCTGGAGATGTCTTTTTGCAGTTCATCGTAATCTGCTTGAATCTTGTCGCGTTCCATTCCGGTGAGACGACGCAGTTGCATCTCGAGGATGGCGTTGGCCTGTGCTTCATCGAGACCGTACTTGGTCATCAGGCCTTCGCGAGCTTCAGCTGTTGATGAGGCTGCGCGAATTACCTTAATTACGTCATCGATTTTTTCGAGCGCTTTGAGATAGCCTTCCAGGATGTGTGCCCTCTCCTGGGCCTTGCGCAACAGGTAGCGAGTTCTTCGCGTCACCACATCCACTCTGTGGTTGATGAATTGTTGCAGCAGCGCTCTCAGTTCGAGCGTCATTGGTTGCCCGTTCGTGCCTGGTTTGGCTGGATCTGGAACCAGTGCCAGGGTGTTGACCGGGAACGATTGTTGTAGTTGAGTATGCTTGTAAAGGTTGTTGAGAACGACGTCAGGATGAGCATCGCGCTTCAGTTCAATCACAACGCGCAAACCAGTTCTGTCAGTTTCGTCGTTGACATCGCTGATTCCGGTTAAGCGATCGCTGCGAACCAGTTCCGCCACACGTCGGGTGAACGCTTCTGGTCCGACCATGAACGGCAGCGACGTAACGATAATCGCCATACGAGCATTTCTGCCCGTGCTGCTTTGAAGCTGCTCGATGGTGGCGATTCCACGTTGTGGGATGGAACCGCGTCCTGTCGTATATGCTTCGGTTATTCCTTCGGTTCCCATAATCAGACCACCCGAGGGGAAGTCCGGTCCGGTCACGTACTTCATCAAATCGATAGAGGTGAGAGTCGGATCATCCACGAGGGCCATGGCACCGTCTATCACTTCACGCAAGTTGTGAGGTGGGATGTTGGTCGCCATTCCCACTGCGATTCCTGCTGATCCGTTCAGCAAAAGGGTGGGTACGCGCGATGGCAGAACAGACGGTTCTTCCAGTCGCTCATCAAAGTTTTTGCGCATATCGACAGTTTCAGACTCGATATCGGCGAGCATCGCCATCGAAAGATGAGTCAGTTTTGCTTCGGTGTAACGCATGGCAGCTGGCGGATTATCAAGGTCTCCGAAGTTTCCATGCCCATCGATTAGAACATAACGGCTGGCGTCTTTCTGCGCCAGACGCACAAGGGCCTCATAAATTGAAGAGTCGCCGTGAGGGTGATATTTACCCATCACATCACCCACTGCAGTCGCGGATTTCCGGTAACGACTAGTGGGCTCCAGCCCCGCCTCGTACATGGCGTAGATAATCCGGCGGTGAACGGGCTTGAGTCCATCTCTGACGTCCGGAATAGCGCGACTGACAATGACCGACATGGCATAGTCGATAAACGACTTGCGCATCTCATCTCGCAACTCGACCTCGATAATTCGCCCTTCGCCGCCGCTACCTGTTGATTGGGTCACGTTTGAAACTCCTTGTTGCGGCAACTGCTAGCAACGTCGCATTTGCCTCTTAATCACATCAAAAACAGAGTATAACATTCCTGATGTATTTAGCTTGTGAAGCGCGTTTCAGCATGCACATGTTCCTTAAAAAAGTAGTAGCGGAAACAAGCAATCTTGGATACTTCAACCGATATCGGTTGAGTACTAAACGCTTTCTGTTTGCTCGCGAAACCCGCATACACTGGGAGAAGCCGGTCCCCTGGACAGAGCGACGCTCTCGATGTCGTTAGAAACTGGAATCGCTCGTTTAGATTTTGCCGACCAAATATAAAATGATAGCCAACAAAAACCCATTGACTGTGTTTGGGTTAGTTCCTAAGGTTTGCAAATATGATGACGGGTGAAAGTCCGTGGTTTGCCAAGAGCCATGCGAGACTTAGCACAGCTCCGTTGAGTGATACTACCTGCGATGGCGCGGCGAAACGTGGTCAGGTCTCAGCTCTTTAGAGAAGATTTAAATAAACACCAATAACTGTTTAATAACAGGTCACAACTTTAGCGTTCGTTGGCCCCCTGCGCTATAGTCAGAAAACGTTTTTAAACCTAAAGCGATTGATTTTGGTCAATCGCGCTGGAGGAGGTCATTTCGTGACTAGCTTGGAAGCAGAAGGTGGGCGGCTCAGAGTCGAGAGATTGCGCAAGCTCGAAGAGTTGAAGGCGCACGGTATAAAACCGTATCCGTATCGATTCGATAGAACTCACAAGGCGAGCCAGCTTCACGAGAAGTACAAAGACCTGGCTCCGGATATGGAAACGCAAGATCAAGTGCGAGTTTGCGGGAAAGTTTTAAACGAGCGCAACAGCTGGATGTTTGTCGATCTTTACGATGAATCCGGAAAGATTCAGTTGTTTTGTCACAAAGAAAGCCTTTCTCAAGAGAAACTTGACACGCGCAAGTTGCTGGATAAAGGCGATTATCTTGGCATCACTGGAACGGTTCGACGCACTAAAGCGGGTGAACTTTCCATCAGGGTGAGCGATTTCGAATTACTGTGTAAATCACTGCAGCCCTTGCCCGATAGTTGGGATGGTTTCACCGATGTCGAGGCACGATATCGTCATCGTTATGTCGACATGATCATGAATCCACAAGTCAGAGAGACGTTGCGCAAGCGCAGTGTTGTCGTGCGGACTATAAGAAATTTTCTTGATGAAAGAGACTTTCTCGAGATCGACACGCCCACTCTCCAAGTCGAGGCCGGCGGCGCCGATGCCAGACCGTTTGTCACTCACCACAACACACTCGATATCGACCTCTATCTCCGCATTGCAACCGAGTTGCACTTGAAGCGACTGATCGTCGGTGGGTTCGAAAGAGTCTACGAAATCGGCCGAATTTTTCGAAATGAAGGCATGAGCACAAGACACAATCCTGAGTTCACAATGCTTGAGATGTACTGCGCATACGGCGACTACAACGATCTCATGGACTTTACTGAGGAGATGTTGCTAGAGTGCGCAATCAATGTGGCCGGAGCGGCCAAAGTCCACTACCAAGGTCATGATCTCGAATTCTCTCGACCGTTTCAGCGCATTCGTATGACTGACTCGATCAGAAACGTAACCGGCGTCGATGTTGAAAGCATCGCCAGTTTCGAAGAGATGAAAAAAGTTGCCACCACACTCGGTGTCGTTCTGGAACATCAAGAAAGCCGCGGCGAAGTGATCAACGCAATCTTCGAAGAGAAGGTTGAAGCAACTTTGATTCAGCCAACATTCATCATCGATTACCCGGTTGAGATTTCGCCGTTAACGAAAGCCCACCGAACCAATCCTGGTGAAGTTGAACGTTTCGAGTTGTTCGTCGCCGGTCGCGAACTCGCAAATGGCTACAGCGAATTGACAGATCCACTCGATCAACGCGCACGTTTGGAAGACCAGGCTCGCAAGAAAGCCGCCGGCAACGAAGAAGCGATGCCGCTCGATCTCGATTTCATCCTTGCGATGGAATACGGGATGCCGCCGACGATGGGTATTGGGATCGGGATCGATCGCCTCGTGATGTTCTTGACTGATTCTGCGTCGATTAGGGACGTAATCGCATTTCCGACCATGAAGCCTCTTGCCGAAGCGAAGCCGGCCGACGGCGACGGCAAGTAGTTGCGTCGGACTGCGGCTGGAGATCTGAGGTTGGATACTCAACCGATAACGGTTGAAGATCTGAGGTTGAAATACTCAACCGATAACGGTTGAAGATCTGAGGTTGAGATACTCAACCGATAACGGTTGAAG
>JADYXR010000137.1 GCA_021772095.1 Candidatus Obscuribacter sp.
AGATCGCGGGAGGCGAAACAACAACTCCGGCGAATAAATCTCAGTGCATTTTAAGGTTGCCACCCAAGAACGTTCGCTTTTAAACCGCCGTCAACAGCTTGACTGACGTGCTTCAATTCCCACGGGTGACGGCGGCGCTTTAGCCTTTGGATCTCATGCCGTTCGTTGTCCGTCGTCGCCCCGAAAAATATGAGCACGGCGAGTCAAGCACAATATTGGTGCGGGGAACAACTTTCAACTCTCGTCGTCTTTATCTTTAACCAGAATTATCGAGGTTCGTTTAGCAATTGGGGTCATTTTTTTCGAAAAGCCCCTTGCCAGAACAATCTCCACTAGGTAGGAAATCATTTAACAGCAAGAAATGTCTTTGTCATGGAGATGCGCTTGGGCAGCCTTCGGCGGTGGTCACTTCGGTGCACATCGGGCAGGCTCCCGCACATCATTTTTTCTTGAGGACAAGCGACATGACGAGCGATAGCAAAACATATTCTGAACACACTCAATTTCAATTCCCACAACAAAACACGTACAAAATACAATCAGATCTTTTATCGAGAAAAGAAGCTGCAGCATATCTTGGAGTGACACCAGAGACGCTTGCTGTGTGGCATTGCACCAAAAGATATCAGTTGGCCGTCGTAAAGATCGGCCGGCTTTGTAAGTACAAGCGATCTGACCTCGACGCTTTCATTGCCAATAGAACTATTGGTACAAACTGAACAACGCATTTCAGCGCAGTGTGCTTCCTGTCGGATGGAACTTTATGTTCCATCCGACTATACCTCGCGTACCCGCTATTGCTCATCTTCCGCGCTGCGTTCCTTGACCGCGACTGGAATTTTGGTGCTCAAGCCAAATATTTTTCTCAATCGACCACCAGTCTTGGTCAAGTTTGGTCCCTCAGTATTTTCGAGAACGGACAGGTACTCATCCATGGTCATTGCTGGATTTTTGAGACGAGTCTGTATGGTAGTAATCGCATTAGCAATCAGCCTCTCGCCATCATCATGCTCATCAATGAGCATCAACAAAAATTCATCCGGACTTAAAGCGAGGACTCCGTATTTCTCCAGACGCAGATGCGGGAAATGTCCAAGATCGTATGTGACAATAGTGCTTGCTGAGCATTTAATAGCAGCAGCTACCACGTGCCTATCATCTGGATCTTCAGGCAATTCTATCTGCTCAACCAAGTGTTCGTAGGCTGTCACCAGGCATTCTCTGACAGCCTTGTTCATTAGTGCTCGCGTGCGTTCTATGCGGTCGATCGAAATGTCCGGGTATTTTTCTTTGACGTTGCGAGTCCACTCATCATTGATTTGTTCAGTCCACTTCGGGCGATACAATTCCGCACGAACGGCCGCAACTCCAAGTTGAATCAGGAGGTCACGCAACGATGACGAAAACAATACGCTTGCATCGTATACAACAGCAGAATTTCGGTGCATCTAGTACGGCATCTCCAGCTGTTGGGATTCGTCTAGCATCTCGGTTAGTGCTTGATCTTCGTCTTGCTCTAGCCTCTTCTTCAAAGTCATAATATCTTGCAACTTTACTCGCCGATATCTACCAACATTTCGATACGGAATTTCGTACTGGTCCAGCAGTCCAATTAGGTATGGTCTTGATACATTGAGCAAATCCGCAGCCTTTTGGGTTGACAGCTCGGAATCTACTGAAGCGACTAAAACCGGGTTACCATGAGCCATTTGCTCAAGAACACCCAAAAGAAATTTGAAAACAGCATCTGGAATTTCGATAGTTACTCCATCGCCGGAGATCGTGAACTTCCGCTGGCATGGCTGGTCATACAAGAACGCGGGTGAGTTTGCCCCGGTTGGGAGTTCACGTGCCAGCTCACTTGCATCCTCTGGCGATAATGCAAATGGTTCAGTATTGTCGAGAGTTATGGCCATCACAGCCTCCAGAACTTGAATCATCCAGCTTTTATCATAGCACACCGTTTCGAGTATTTCGAGCATTAGACGAAATACTCGAAATCGGAATTTGTATCATAGACGGTCATTATTGATCCAAAGCTGGTGTAGCGGCGCCAGTTGCACCGACTTGACAAATATGTCAATATGAACATATAGGTCAAGTATGGAGTATTCTGTCCGAGTAATTCAGGTGGCACCATGATTAAGACGGAAGCGGAATATAAAGAATGCTTGAAACGATTGGAGCAGGACATTGCGGTTATTGAGGCGCAACGATCCGTGTTGCAAAAAATGGAGCTGGACGCCAAACAGATTGAAACCGCGCTCGAACCGTTATACAGCTTCCATGACCAACTAAGGGAAGAAATAGAGTGGTACGAACGAGTAAAGAGAAGAGACCTCCAACCAATTAAAAATCTGAGTGGACTCGGGCAGTTGCTAATCGCGCTTCGAATTTCAAAAGGGTATTCACAAAGTGAGCTTGCACGCCGGCTTTCGGTAGACGTTTCGCAGGTCTCACGCGATGAACGAAACGAATATCATGGAGTGTCAATTGATCGAGTTCAGAGAATTCTCAATTCGTTGAACGTGCGACTGGTATCATCCGTCGAATTCGAATCGGTTCCTGATGACGAAATTCGTGCCGCTGCCGTTTAATTTGTTTCCTTCGACTCTTGCTCTTTCGCCTTCTTTTTGAGCGGAACAACGGATTCAGAGCGGCCTAACTCCAGCATTGTTTTGTGCGCAATCTGACGAGCAGCAAGCTCAGCATCCTGGTTTGCACGTGCGTAAACTGTTAGCGTTGTCTTCACATCTTTGTGATTGAGTGCGCTCCTGATGACGGACACATTCGCACCGGTATTCGCCATCCAGCTGGCAAGGCTGCGCCTGAGATCGTGAATATGTAGATCCTCCAACCGTGCGCGTATACAAAAGCTCATCCACGATCGTTTGACGTCGGTAAGATGGCCGGTTTCGCCGACACCGGCAAATACAAAGTTGCTCGGTGGAGAATTTTCTTTATTGATCTTGTGACGCCGGTGCAGAATCTCAAGCTCAGCTTCAGTAAGCACTACGACTTGCATGCGGCTGTTCTTAGCGGTTTCTGCTGGAATTGTCCAGGTCGCTCGCTTCAGACTGATGTTATCCCAACGCATCGAAAGGACCGTAGATTTTCGCGCCCCGGTCAACAGCGTCAGCATAACGAAGTCGCGAAAATCATCTTCTTCGCTGTCGAGCGTTTCGAAGAATCGTGCGAATTCATCCGACTGCAAGACCCGCTCTCTAGTGCGCTCTTCAAACATCGTGATACCAGCGGCGGGGTTCAAGCCTTGATACATTCGCCAGACAATTCCTTTGTTGTATAGTGCGCGAATTAGTTGCAACGCTCGGTTGGCAGCGTACGTTCCGCGCTTGCGCGACAGCTCGCCATGACGCCGTTCAACGTCTTCTTGGGTAATCGTAGAAATCTTGCGCCCAAGCCATTCTTCGAAATATCGTTTGAACTGCTTCTCATACTCAACCCAAGTTTTCCGACTCTTCTTCAAATGGCGCTCCAGGTACTCTTCAAATAGTTCTCCAAGAGTTAGCTCGCCTTGAATCATTCGACGCTTGTCGGATGGATTGTCACCAGATGCGATGGCGCCAGCGAATCGCGCCGCCTTGTCTCTC
>JADYXR010000138.1 GCA_021772095.1 Candidatus Obscuribacter sp.
GTATCTTTCTTCATTGGCGTATCTCCTTTCTTTGTCGTTATTGAAAGAATACGCCACCTTATTCAATTACTCAAAACACAACATCTGGCAAAAACTCCTGCGACCATAAGTGTAGACATAAACTTCATTTTGGGTTCTCCTTCGATTCCTTTTGACTCAGCGAGTCGATGAATCTATTAATTGGTTCGCAGTACCTGCTGCAAGCCTTCCTACGAATAGACTATTTCAGCCTTCGGTTGTTCCAATTTCTTAGCACACGAATACCGTGTCAGGGCAATTTTTTTTGAAAGCTTATCGACGCAAAACGCGCTAAACAGTGCCCTTTGGTGCATTTTCCCTGATGTCACTTTTCGAAAAATTTTTTCGATCACAGTTGAAGTTTTCAGTAAACCGTCGATGTTTATCGGAACTCGTATGTGTCAATCGCAGCCGCGATCACAACAGGGACAGGCATCAACAGATTCACGCCGCAATGTTTTCTTAATCTTTGAACTCAAAATTGCTCACCAGATACGGTGCTCAAAAAATATGACTGCATTAAAAAGGAACGAACTCAAAATAGAGTTCGTTCCTCGTGTGTTTATACTCAGCCTCCCAGAAGGCGAGTTCAGCGGACTCTGTGCGATCTATCGAATTAGAAAATCGAGTTGAGAATTCCATGCACGATTGAACGACCTCTACCTCCGGAGTAGTAGCGATTGTTATATGGATAGGATTGGTTGTAATAGCCGCCGTAATAGCGCGGTGCTACGTTGATTCCGTACCCATTGCGATAAGCGTGGCGCACAGCTCGTTGTTGGCGCTCCATCGACCGACGATAGTCTCTCTGGTTGTCCTTAAGATCATCGATGTAGTCGTCGTAATCATAGTCAGCCATCGCCGGAGCTGCGGTACTGAGCAGCAACGTGGCGACCATCATTGTTTTCATGAATTTCATAAATTCTCCTTCGATTCGAATGGACTGAGTTATTACGTCGATCGAATCTTATTAAACTTAATCGCAATCCAGTGGCTGTGAGCCTTTTGCGATTCGACTGAATTCAGTCTTGATGGATTGTTCCGTTTTTCTAGCACAAGAACTGGCTACCATGGCTATTCTCATGAAAGCCTAGCGACTTAAACCATGCGAATCAAGGCACTGGACGCCAATTGCAGTCTTGAGTTTTGTGCGAATTTATGTCACCTTTGGAAGTCCATTAACTGGTGAAACACTTGAAGAGCCAGGGCTAAGATCCACACCGATTGGCGGTTACGCAGCTTTACCGGAAAATCATCGCCAACCGTATACAATTAAGGTCAGAAAAGCGCCAGAGAGTGAACACGCAGCCATGCTTGGCAAACTTGGATCCGGAGTCAAATTTCTTCCCGTCGCCGCCCTTGCCATCGGCTGTCTTCTAGTGCTGGCATACGCCACCCGACACATACCGGATTTTTTCAAATCGATGTCATTGAAGATCGAACATCCTGAAACGTATCGGTTCGTCGCCTACGATCAGGTTCTTCGGAAGTATGTCAAAGATGGTTTAGTTGACTATCAATCATTGAAAAAAGATCCTCAGCTCGCCGAAGCAGCGCTGGAACTGGAAAAAACCGCTCCAGACAAGATAGTTGATCCAAAGGAACGCGCGTGTTTTTGGATCAACTCATGCAATTTACTGGCGCTAAAATTGATAACGGACAATTATCCCGTAACCACTACAGAACAGCTCTCGCAGTCGTGGAACAAGAGTTCTGCCATGGTCGGTGGTGAGCCGATATCAGTTTCCAGCGCAATGAATCGCGCCAGTAATGAACTCAAAGATAATCGGATCGCACCCAACTCAGTTTTTCTGATTTGCAAAGGCTCGCTCGGATACCCGCCCTTGACGGATCACGCCATCACGCCAGAGACAATGGAAACCGACGCGAAAGTTGCGACATACCAATTTATCAATAACGAAAAGAATGTTTTTTACGACGACGAGCACATGGAATATCTGCTGTCACCGCTGTTTAAGCGCTACGAGCCGTTCATTAGAAGAACAAATTTAGAACCGCACAAATTTGCGCTCATACAAATGAACTCGGGCAAAATGCCTGACCTTACAAATTTGATGATCACAAAAACCTATTTTAGAAAAATAGATCCGACCATAAATGACCTGGCGCTTTCTTCCAAGAAGGTACAAAAATGAGGGTTTTCGCCGGGTTCACGGCTATAGGTTTGCTGCTTGTGCCTGCCTGCATGGCGACATACGCACAGCTGACTGAGTCTCCGGATAAGAACGCGATTTACGTTGCCTACCCGAAGGAAGGCACGAAAGTTACCGCGTCATCTACATTTTTCGTTGGCGCGTCAGAGCCCGGCAAGGGAATGACCATCAACGGAGCTCCTGTCCGGAAAAACGCACAAGGATTTTTCGCGCATGTAGTCCCGCTCAAGCGTGGAACGAATACTTTTGTTGTTTCGGCAGCAGACAAGTCCTGTCCGGATAAGACACTGCATGTGGTGCGTCCCGAAATAGTCGCGCCAACCGCAACTTCCGGCGTTGAGATTTTAGACCAGACCGTCGAACCCAAAAGCGATACTGCAGTTTCAGTCGGCGATTTGATTATCTTGAAGGCGCGCGCCACCCCTGGCGGTACCATGACAGTTAGAATCGACGACCGCGCCATCACATTGAGTCCGGCGCCTGAAGTCAGACAGAGTCGCCAGAAGAAAGGTCCAAGCAGTAAGAAAAAATCTGGTGGGACAAAAAAGGGTGCCGCCGGCAACAAGGCCGCGACCGCGGCAGCGGCGAAATCGCCGAGTCCTGCGAATACGGCACCGGCAAACGTCAACGACGGACTGGCGATTGCTTACGGAAAAGTTTTCCAGTCCCTGCCGGCAGATGCAGAGGATCTATATGTAGGGTTTTACAAAATTCAGCCTACCGATCGTTTTAATTCCTCGCGAGTGAAGTTCACTCTTAAAAAAGACGGAAGTTCTGTCACGGCACTTGCACCAGGTGCGGTGACTGTCCTTACGCAACCGCGTATGGTGCAGACATCACACGACGACACCATCATTCGAGTTAGTCCGGACAAGGCCCGATTGACGCCACTGCCGCAGGGCGTGAGGCTCATGGTGGACGGATGGCAGGGAGATAACTTGCGCGTCCTCTATGGTCCAGGTCAACACGTCTACGTCAAATCGGAAGATGTGGTTACAGAGAAAGGTTCGCGGGGCGGATCTGGTGCAGCGGCGAAAGGTTTTATCAGCACCGTCAACATATCGAGAAGCAGTTACGGAGACGCGGTCGTAGTGCCGCTCAGCCAGCGACTGCCGTTTCACATCGAGCAAAGTTTAAATCCGAACAAACTCGTAGTGAAAATCTATGGAGCCACATCTGATACCGATTATGCCTCTCAGCAATACAACAAGGCATTCGAAGAAGGTGAAGATCCGCCGCAAGCTGGAGCGGTTTCACGTCCTGCCAAAGAACCCGGCATGATCGATGGAGTGACATGGCGACAGGTTTCCGACGATGTATACGAATTGACTGTGAAAGTGCGCGGCAACCGACAGTGGGGATTCGCGGGATCGTATCAAGACAACAAATTACTCGTCCATGTGAAAAATCCGCCGCCGGTCAAACCAACTGCGGACCGACCGCTGGCTGGTTTGTCGATCTGTGTCGACCCCGGTCACGGAATGCCCGCACCTGGCTCTACGGGCTGCTCCGGCGTGACTGAAGCCCAGGTAAATCTGGCCATCAGTTTAAAACTGCGCAAATTATTGGAAGCAGAAGGCGCCAAAGTGATCATGACGCGCACGACCGATGTCGATCTGGATTTGTATGATCGATGCAACGTGGCGCGCAATAACGGCGCCGACGTTCTACTATCCGTCCACAACAACGCGCTGCCGGATGGCAGAGATCCATGGAAAGAACATGGCTCGTCGACCTACTGGTATCATCCGCAATCAACAGAACTGGCTCGCTCTATCAAAGATGCCCTGGTCCACGAACTTAGCTGGCCGGACATCGGCGCTCGCTATCAAAATCTTGCCTTGACTCGTCCATCGAATCAACTCTCGGTTCTCGCCGAAATTGGATTCATGATCAATCCTGATGAATATGCGCAACTGATCAGACCGGATGTTCAAGACCGAATCGCACAGGCTATCTCAGCGGGTCTCAAAAACTATTTTCACGCAGGAAATCATTCAGGAAAATGATCCGCAACTTGCATTTGAAAGGGTGTGTTCAAAATGGCTAAGCGAATTGCAGTAGACATCGGCAACTCGACAATCGCGTGTGGCTTGTTCGAAAACGACCGCATGGTATCAAAGTGGTACCACTCCATCGATGAGACAGAAGAAGCGGCGCTATCACTGTCCGAAAAGCAACGAAGTGAAAACGCCGTGACAGTTGCGATAAGCTCGGTCGTTCCATCCGCACGGGAACGGCTTCTCGCGCTCCTGCAAAAAGCCGGCATTCCTTCTATAGCGATTTCACTTCAATCGCAAACTTCAATATCAGACACCTACCCGACCCTCGGGCACGATCGTCTCGCCAACACAATGGCGGTCTACAAGCTCTACGTGAAAGGCGCAGCCGACGCCGGTATCGTAATCGACTTCGGCACGGCCACGACCCTCACTGGTGTGAGCAAGGCAGGAAATTTATTGGGTGGAATGATCACTCTCGGTCTAAGAGAAACGATGAAGGCGATTTACTCAAACATCGATCAGCTGCCGTTATTGGACGTCGAAAATGTTTTTCAACGCGACAAAATCAATCCACTTGCCACCACAACAGAAGAAGCGATTCTTAATGGAACCGTTCTTGGCCATATCGCCATGGTGGAACACTGGATCGCAGAAGGCAAGCGTAAAATGGGCGGCTCCGTTGTCGTTGTAGCGACTGGAGGCTTATCGCACTTTTTTTCCGATGCCCTCACCGGTAGTGTCAATTATTTTGATGCGGATCTGACCCTCAAAGGGATCAATTTTATAGCCGGGGAGGCAATGGACCTAAAGGATCCAGCTTGAAGCAGCGCTCCAGCTCGTCTCTGTAAGTAGGATTCGTGAGCGCATCATATGAATAAAGCTCATCTTCCCAGTAAGAGGATTCCAAATCCTTCAGTTCCTCAATTCTCTTTTGCAAAGCGACGGGCAATGTATCGTCCTGCATTCGGGCCTCGTTTCTAGTAATAGTTCTGTGATATCGAGATGGGTTCTGTTCGCCAATTGGCATATTTATGTACTAGCACACAATATATAAATCGGCTCTGCGTCTGCGTTCAGCTCGCTCAACCCACTGCTCCAGTTTAATCAATGGTGGCAAACAAACAAGTCTTGACTACCATGCTAAAACGGACGCTTAGCTCCTTTACTAAAGCAGTTCCAGATTTCGGACTCCCTTAAGTTTAAGAGATGGTGAGAATACATACTCATCGAATAGATCACGAATATCGAGGTGGGTAAACGGTTCTAATCTGCTCTGAAAGCCAACAAAAAAACTATTATCCGACGCGATGATCTCTGATGGTGCCTTTGGAAAAGGGCTTGCCGAACGAGATCCAGATCGATCGCAAATTTTGGCTAAGCGTCATTTCATTTGCAAACATGAACGTTCTCTTCGACAAAATTCGATTCGACCTTCTAAGTATTTCGATCGCGGGCTAGAGTTTCAACACCTAATTGCAATAGAAATCTTTCAGTGCGATCACATCTTCGAACTGGGGAATCAATCAATTCAGCGGTTTTAAGCACCCAGAAGAAGCAGCCTGATGGCGTGTGTAACACTCGACCTCAGTAAGCACTGTGTGGCGTGGAAGCAGACTCTGGCTTCAAAACATCTCGGTTGTGTAGGCGCGGGATGCAGCCTTAGCGATGTGGATACTGCCACAAAGATCATGAAAACCACCACAAGTACACCGGCGATGTTACTATTAGCTATAAGCAAGGGGGCTCTATAGGTCTATGGTCATGAACATGAAACTTAGACTCGAAAAACTCTCAGACACGCGAGCGTGGGCGCGGTTGCACTTTTCCGATGGCACAACGCTCACCGGCAGAGTCCTGCGAATCGGTCACGATTACGTAGAAATCGAGTCATACGGCGAAACCGACAAACCCTACTATAACGAGCACTCGAAGCACCTGGTGCCGTTAAACCTGGTCAAATTTATAACTATCGAGTCGTCATCCTTCGCGGACGCTGAGCGTCGCCGTTTGGATTATCTATCGCGTCTGGATTCGAACGCGGACTCCATGCCTGAGATGGATCGCTAGATCTAGCGATAGTTTGAACGTCAATCAACCCATTCGAAGCTTAAACGTCGCTAAATCATTGGCTTGCTTGAACGGCTAAGTCATCTAATGGACAGCGAGCTCGTTTATCAAACCTTGCTTTTCTCTTCGACTGAGTTGTTTCAACGCTCTTTCAAGTTTCATCGCTTCGCTTTTGGAAGCCAATTCCCAACTTGCCACCAGTTGCACCGGACCTCGGCCGCGCGTGTACTTGGCACCGCGACCTTCATTATGAGCGCACATCCGCTGGTCAAGATCGACAGTCCAACCCGTATACAACGAGTCATCCGCGCAGCGAATGATGTAGGTATAAAAGCCAGTCGTTTGTTTTAAAACCATATGGTGTCATCTTACACCAAAAATTTTTAGGCACAAGCACGTCGCAGTCAGAAGTCTTGCCTAAATCCCGTCGATTTCACAACCAGACTGATGCTGATTTCAGGTCGGACTAAACGTCGAAACGCGCTTCAAGCAACGAGTTGCGCTCGCACTTTTGGATCGCGCAGTTTCCAGATCGCACCATCGGTGATGATATGGAAAAAATTGACCGTCGTGAAAATCACAGCTGCTGACATGGCAAAGTCGATGCCGGTAGAGAGCAAAGCCTGCGGCACGCAAGTGTAAATCCCAAACGACACGAGTGCAGTCATCGCAAGGAAACGCAGAGCTGGAGCTCGAAATAATTGTCCCGCGATTTTGCTTGCCGGCATACCTTCAGGCAGCCCATTCTCTTTTATTCTCTGCGCTGTCACGACCATCAAGTATTGTGCACCATGATAATAGGCTGACACGTATAGCCAGAAGAAACCGGTGGCAACAGGACCAAGAACGAATGCGCTCACTCCGGTGAGGATAGTGAGTTGAACCGGGACTGGCAGCATCTCGCCGGTTCTCACTGTGCGCACCAGAACCAGCACGCAAAGAAGTGCGGCGGAGAAGAGCATGCTGTACTCGGATGCGGTGCACATCCAAATCGGCAGCGGTCCCCAGAATGGAATCGGCACAGTGAGGAAGGAAGTACCGCTCCACTCTTGAAACGTCAACTGCCGCAAAACGGCGAACCATGTGACACTGCGCAGAAAGAACTTGATCGTTTCACGTTCCCAATTACTTAGTTTGTATCCGCGCTTCATGCAATAAAGCATGGCAATTCCGAATGTCTGCGCAATAAAGTGGTGCGGAACCATA
The DNA here is from genome assembly GCA_021772095.1 of Candidatus Obscuribacter sp. Classification (GTDB taxonomy): domain Bacteria; phylum Cyanobacteriota; class Vampirovibrionia; order Obscuribacterales; family Obscuribacteraceae; genus JADYXR01. Next base: position 7,469 of record JADYXR010000138.1, read on the forward strand.
AGCAAATAGATCTTCACCAAAATTGGCGTCACTCCCGGAATCGTCATTCCAGCTAGTGCTAGCAGCACGCACGCAAGTGCGAGCCATTTAGTATAAAAAGCAAATTTGCTACGCACATCCGCATTGCGATAGACAACAAGAAAGGTTGAGGCAGTGTGCGTTTCGGCAAAGACTATGACGCCAATCGCGGACATCGAGACGAGCGCTTGAGGTATGACACCACCCTGGTTCAAAATAAACGTGTGTATTGCAAATAGCAACCAAACGATGCCACCACATCCGAAGGCAAGGTCGAGCACCGGATGTAGTATCCAGGGATACGGCGCGTTTGATGGTGCGGCATCGGTCGATATGGTTTCGGTCGACTCGGCATCAGGCGAAACGGCACCGGGCGATGCGGCATCGGAAGAGCCGGCGTCATTCGTCAATGATCTAAATGACTCGACGATTTCAGCAGTTTCAGCCGAGCCATCAAGTTGCTCTAAAGGGTGGATGTCTGAATTGGCCATTGATACTGTCATGATTAAACTCACACGGAAAGACTCAACTAGAAATCCACAGAAATTGCGGACGCCGCAGCATTCGATGACAAACCATAGACTGGTGGCAAAGGTGGTGGCGGCACTAATTTGTGCACGCCCACCGGACCCGAGGGAGTGGCACCAATCACACGGATAGCTGATCGGTTGTACAGTGCGTTGTATTGACTCGAAGACAGCAAAACTGGTTCATAAAATGACAGCATGAATCCGACGAGCATCAGGCCGCCTGCTGCGATCAATCCGAAGATCCAGAGAGGAGCGCGTCTTTTGAACGCGATGGAACGAACGCCTACGAACATCAAACTGACGGCAAGAGAGGCGAACAACATTGTAGCTATCACAGGCGATTGCGCACTGCTAACCGGGATATCGACACCACTTGGGGCAACCGGCAAGGCCGACGGCGGATCGGTGCCCTGCAAGTGCAGCGTTTCATTGCTGATGGGCATGATCAGCATCGGCGAAGCCGTATGCGGCACTGGCGGTGGTGCCAACGCACCGGGTGGTGGCACTTTACAAAAATTGCCCTGTGGTAAGGGCAAACGACAATTACCTTGCGACATTTTGATGTAGCCCTTAGCCGTGCCTTTCTTTTGAGGAACAGAGGGGTCGCTTGAGATTTCATACCCACCGGTCAGTTTTGAGCCGGGAGGGCTGAGCGGACCAGAGTAGGAGCCCTGGAAGACAGGCTGGGAAGCTCCCTTCGGTACGAGCCACCCCGCAGCCGGTGCTTCACCTGGCGTTTGAACAAAAGGGGTGCCCATAAGGGAGTGCGGATTCCGCGTGTTGCCGTTGTTTGGGCCCGTGTGAGTGGTCGCGTTTTGCGTGATCGAGTTTTGCGCACTGCACTGCGGCACGGCTGAAACAACAAGGCTGGTAAGTGCGGCAAAGGCAAACAAGCATGCGAATTTGGTGCGGTGCATGGCGTTCTCCCGGCAAATTAGTAATCGGCTGATTACCAATATAATGATTGGCCAGGGAATTACATAGCCATCTCACACTGATCGAATATCAGGGTTTTCACCATGGACCTTGAAACTCATAAGCGCGGCGAGTGCGAGTTTGTGTGCGAAATCGCCCTCCACCGGTGGTTGTTTGTTATGACAGTACAGGTGACTAGCGATCACTCCAACCCATCGATGTTGATTTGTCGCGCGAGCAAACGGCCTTAACGATCGCTCCAACCATCGATGTTGGTTTGGCGCGCGCGGCTTACAGCAAGCGAGCTGCCTGGAACATCTTTAGTCACGACGCTGCCTGCTGCAATCACCGCGCGATCACCGATGGTGACCGGCGCCACGATAACGGAGTTGCTACCGGTCGCCACGCCATCGCCAATCACTGTATTGTGCTTAAGCTTCTTCAAATGATCGTAGTTGGCTGTAATCGTTCCAGCGCCAATATTTGACTTGCTACCGAGCGTGGTGTCACCGATGTAACTGAGGTGAGAAATGTTGGTGTTGTTTCCAATCGTGCATTTTTTGATTTCGACGAAATTGCCGACTTTGACTTCGTTGCCAACACTGTTGCCTTCTCGCACATGACTGAATGGACCGATCTTGCAGCCTTCACCGAATGTGGAGTTGACCACCATGGACAGTACCACCGAAGAATTCGCACCGATCACGACGTTGCCGCGAATCACCGCATTGGGACCGATGGTGCAATTGCCACCAATCTTGACGTTGCCCATGATGTGAGTGCCGGGAAGAACTACGGTTTCCTGACCAATAGTCGCTTCCGGAGCAATCCAGGTCGACTGCGGATCGACAACGGTGACTCCACTTTCCAGCGCCAATTTTTCAATTGTCAAATCGCGCAAGTGCCTGATTGCTTCGGAAAGTTCCAATCGAGAATTGATGCCTGCCACTTCGCGGTGGTCTTCAGCAACCGACGCTGATAGTTTAAAACCCTTACCAACAGCCCATTCCGCTAAATCCGGCAGGTAGTATTCGCCCTGTTTATTTTCATTCTTCAAACCAGCAAGTCCAGCTTCAATCTCAGGCCATTTGAAACAATAGATCGCCGCGTTTATCTCTTTGACCTTTCTTTGCTCGTCGTTAGCGTCCTTGTCCTCAACGATTCCGACGACATTTTGCTTTGCATCGCGCAGCACTCGTCCATAATTTTTAGAATCAGGAACGATGGTACTGAGAATGGTGACAACCGCGTCGTCCTGTCTATGCGTGTCGAGAAGCGGCTTCAAGGTGTCGGCGGTCAGAAGTGGTGCATCGCCGACGGTTACGATCAAATCGCCTTTGAAAGATTTCAAATCCGGTGCCACTTGCATGAGCGCGTGACCGGTGCCAAGTTGCGGTTGTTGCAGGTGAGTGGTGATGTTTAAATCGGAGTGATGCTTGGCGATGAAGTCTTTGATTTGCTCGGCTTCATGTCCGACCACAATGTGCAGATGCTCCGTGCCAAGCGCGCTGACAGCGTTGATCACGCGGGAAAGGATAGTCAACCCGAGAACATCGTGGAGCACTTTCGGTGTGCTGGACTTCATCCTTTTGCCCTGTCCGGCAGCCAGAATTACGGCTCTCAAAGGTCTTTGCTTTTCAGTCATAGTAAATCACCACACTAGACGCCACTGATGTTCGTCAGCGCACAATGACATGCCTGCATGAACATCTTTCCATCGCATCAATTTATCATGCTTCCACGCGCGGGAGAGCAAGCCGCAACGCGGGTTAGATTAGCTGTGGCTAGAAAACAAAAAACCCTGACTAAATTGTCAGGGTCTTACTTTTCGTACTTCAATTAATTGTCCGCAGAGTTGGTACTGCCCCAACAGGCTTCATCCCTGATTCCTCTCACTTGAGTGACTGCGTTATGTGTTCAGTATTTGTAGCGCATAAAACCCGCTTTGGCGAACAGTTTTAAGGTTTCGTTCACTTTCGCGTAAATCAAATTCGTTTACACTTTGTTCAAACAAAACTTCTGAAGTATCCATTGGGCGGACGTTTTCGTCGTTTGAGTCGGCGCTACAAACTGTTAACTTATGACGGCCGTCTCACATTTTTGTTTCGCGCTGAATGTTTTGTATCTCCTTTGAAAACCCAGATTTCTAGAGCAAGTTTTGGCATATGGATGTATTATCTAGTAACAGGTTTGTAACATTAGCGAGAGATCAACGACGTGTTCAGAAAAGGCAACTCTCAGCCGGGTTCTTTCCGACTACTGTTGAACGCATCTCTGATTGTCATAAGTGCATTAGCGTGTTCGTCGACAATCATGGTAGCGCCCACTGAGGCGCAGTTTCGCAACCGGTACAGCAACCTGCCGTCAGTCACCGGATTCGGTAGCGCGGGGCAGCAACAAACTCGCCCCCCACAACAGTACATTAAACAACAATATCAACCAGCGCGCTCGAAAGGCGCAGCAGCACCTGTTAGTAGTGGCGGGGTCTATCCGGAATTCAGAAATCCACATGGAATAATTCGCTGGATTCCAGATCAGATGCCGCTCAAGGTGTATGTGTCAAACGGACTTGCCATCGACAGCATCCTGGATCCAGCGCTGGGAGCGCCTTATACCAACACGGACCACGTCGATCAATGGCCAGGTTTTGTCGCTGGCGTCATTCAGAATCAAGAGCAATTCGGCAGCTTGCCCCAGGCTCAAGGATACTTGCCGCAGCATCGAGCAGCAGCTATTGAAGGAATAAACTTCTGGAAACGTTTTGAAAAAGAAGGATTGCTCTCCTTCAGTCTCACCGATGATCCGATGGAAGCAGACATTCATGTGTTCTTCGTGAATCACTTCGTAAATCAGCTTGGGCTGGGGCTCTTCGCTAACGATATTCGTGGATACACTTCAAAAAATTGCTTCGCTTATAAAGAAATTTTGGCCGGTAAACGTGCGAATTTCAAACCGGTAGTAATTCTGCTTCGCTGCGCTGAAAAGAACGGCGAACCCATGCCGCTGTTGAAAATGCGGGCGGCGTCCGGGCATGAATTCGGTCATGCACTGGGCATTGACGGGCATAGTAAAAATGCCGCAGACTTGATGAGCATGTACTATGGCAATGGAACCTTATCAAATTCCGACGTCGCGACCATCAGGCATCTCTACAAGAGCACACCGGATTTAATACCATAGTTTTCTATGACGTACCAAAGCGATCTACTTTCCGATAAAGACTTCGAAGCCCAGAGAAAGGGTGGAGCTTTGATTGGAAACATGGGGATGTTTCTCACTATTCTGGTGCTCGGTATCTTATCGTGCATGTGGCTTTTTTCCGATATATCGGGTGAGTATTACATGCGTGGGCAGGGCACTTCGGTGCGCATGTCGCTGATTAGGCAAGCGACTAGCCTGTGGGGCGAGCTGACATTCGGTCCGGGTGCGGTTCTTGAGCTGGTCACGACCGAGCTGCCGAAAGATGAGTTCATCAATTTGACTTTCGAAACGCCGCAGAAATTGCAACGGCAAGGTGTGCCACCACGAGTGGTTGCGTTCTCAGGCACCATTAAAGAAGGCGTCATCGTCGGCGAGTTCATCGACGGTAAGCGTCGGTTGAAAGCGAAACTGGAACGGAGTGGTATCAATTCCGTGTATCGCCAGATTGAATCGCATTTGCCGTGGCAGCTCTACGACAAGTGGTTTAACAACGCCGAATAGCTCTCGCCAAAACTTTCTACGTTACCTTCGCGCTCGTGACCGAGAAATCCAAGTTGCTTGCCAGCGCACAATTTGCCGGCACAGTGATCTCAATAACACTGGCTTGTGGTGGGCAGAACAAACGATAGTTGGTTCTTGGATCGGCACCCAATCCACGTGAAATATGGAAGGTAGTTCTGCCTCTGTATGTGATACCAGAGGCTTCGTGGCGCGCCAGTTCCGAATCAGTAATGATGGCACCAAATCCGGGGACACGAATTTGTCCGCCATGAGTGTGACCACCAAAAGCATAATGAACACCGGCGTCGTTATACGCTTCCAATTCTCTAGGCAAGTGAAACAGCGCCAGCACAAGCCAGTCTCCAGGCGAGCGTGACACCAATTCCAGAAGTTTGTTTTTCTTGATGCCGGGGAAATCGACACCGACTATGCAGATGCCTTTGTCTTCGAGATAACGAGCTTCGTTTCTCAAGACCTGGTATCCAACATTCTCTAGCGCATCGACTAATGGCTCCACATCACGGTTTTGATTGGTCGGATGTCTCAAAGAAGGAAATATTCTTCCGAATATTTTGTTGAACATCGAATATCTGTAATAATCGTGATTACCAAGAACGGCATAGGCACCGATTCTTGGACGACGCGACAGAAGCTTTGCCGCATACTTGATCGATTCATCATGCTGAAAAATATCGCCGGTCAAGAAAACGAAATCGTAGTCATCATCAGTGACATCGGCAAGGAAATCCAATTTTTCTTTGGAGTCGTTGCGGGTGATGTGCAAATCCGATATATGCAGAATGCGAAGCCGTTTCAGTTGCGTGGCGTCTTTCGATGCGGCGTTTGCCGATGTCGATGGCAACAGTTTCGGTTCTACCCGAAGAAACTCGCGGCGATACTGTCCTGCCTCGCGTCGAGCGTAAGCGTACACTCCGGCGCCAGCGGCAAGCAGTCCCAGAGATAAAAGAAGAGGTTTGCGCATTAGTTTCCGACTAACTCATCCAGAGCTTTTCGATCGTATCTTACTTTCTTTGGAGCCGGCGTCGCATCAGATGAAACCAAAGTGTCAACCAACCATCTGAACGGGAAAGCCAATCCAACTAGCATGAACGCCAAAACAAAGTCGTAAGGAAGCGCATACCAGCTCAGGTTTCGCGCGTATTGGAAAATCCAGGGCTGCCATTCGAGATATGACTTCGACCCCTCTAAGACATAGAAATAAAGATAGGTGCCGATCAGATAAAGCACGCCGATCAAGTGCAATGACAGCAATCCCGCGCCAATGCCGGTCATTTGTGTAAGCGATGTGCGTCGTTGGTTTGTGATCCAACCACACATGGTGGCAGCGGCGAGCATACCGAGAAGGTAGCCGAAACCTGGCTCGAGATAATAGTTTAGTCCTCCACCGGAAGCCAGTGGATATACGCCAAGCGTTGGTCCGAAGAAACCGAGCACGAGGAAAAGACCCACCGCCCACAGTGCCAGGCGTGCGCCCAGGATGTAACCGATTGCCACCGCAGTTGGAGCCAATGGCACATATGTCGAATACCGTATAGACTGCGGCTCGTCAAATATCGCCGGGACATATTGGCGGATTTTTGATTGCGCTTCAGCAGGCGCTGTCAGCACCAAATTGCGCACTTCGCGGTGCGCGTATTTGACCAGGTTGCTGCCCGTTCCAGTCGGCACTTCAAAGCAAGTGAAGGAGCCGAAGAACGCCAACTGCGTGCCTAAAAGGACCAGTACGAGCTGCCCGAGGAAAGACTTTCTCTTCACTCCGGGGATTCGTTTGTTGTCGGCTACCAGATGCAAACTTCCGATCCTCGTTACCGTTTAGCTAAAAACAGCTAAGGCTAATTTTCCTGTAATCAGGCGATATTGTCGACTAGAATTCAGTTCATAGAAACCAAGAATAGCGTTAAGCGGCGACTTTGTCAGCCATAATACTTTGTTTAGCTCGCCAGACTTGCAGCACCGAGGAACAATTCGCACACTCCGTTCACAGGCATGTCGAATTTTTGGAGATGCGGAACGAAGACATCGACGAATTTTTGCTCGCTCAATCGGTCGGTCCAGAGAATGAGCGCGTCTTCACTATTGTCTTGATAGTAGCGCGGTCGCACACCTAAGCGCCGAAACCCATACTTGTAGTAGAGCTCTTGAGCCGCCTCGTTGGAGACGCGCACTTCGAGCGTCATCCAATTAGCTCCAAGCTTGCGCGCTTCAATAATATTGTTGATCAGTAAACGCTCGCCAATCTTCTGGCGGCGCTGTTCCGGATGCACTGCCAAAGTTGTGATATGCGCTTCATCCTGGATCAGCCAGAAGCCGGAGTATCCGAGAATCGTGTCGTCGATTGGATTGACGGCGCCGAAGTAACAGCCGGCCGGATTAGTCAATTCGTTGATGAATGATTGCCGAGACCAGTGGTGAGCGCCATAAACCGCAGGCTCGATTGACATTATCCCATCGAGATCGGTGAGCTGAAGCGCTTTAATTTCTACTTCCGGTCTGGTCATTTGCTTGTGTAGGCTTCATCGTGATTGAGGCGCCCCGCAAGTATAGCGGGTTGACACTATCGAACGTATATGTGTTTTTCAAACCTTCACGATTTTTGTTGATCAAGTTCAACTCGCTGGCCGCGAGAAGCGCTTGCATCTCAGCAATATTCAGTCCTTCGGGGATCGGCGCCGCCGTACTTTTCAAAGCCGTTACTTCATCAAGAATCTTGTCTTCAACGAAACAATTTTCAGTCTTACTCAAGGCTAAAACGAAATCATCGCGCATCAAACAGCACGGTTCCAAAACGCAATTGAGGGGTGGATCACCGGGCTGCCACCGGTTTTTGCCTTCGACACCGGAGGTGTACGAGCCAACGAAATAATGACCGCGTCCGCCGGACAAAACGACCATCGCTGGAAGTGGCAAGCTGGCGGCGTAGCATTTCAACGAGTCGATTCCGACCAGGGCGATCTTCAGGCTCTGAGCCAGAGTCCGCGCTGTCACCACACTTGTTCTCATGCCGGTGAAACTACCGGGACCAATTCCGACAACGATCAGATCGATGCTGTCGCGTGTCCACTTCTTCTGCGAGGTTAATGCGTCGATTGTGGGCATCAGCTGGCTGACAGCTTCTTGCCGCCCCGACTGATTAGGCGGAACGGATTTGGACGCCACTATATCGGCGTTTTCCATGAGAGCCACGGTAACGACAGGGCCGCTGGTGTCGAAGGATAAGGTTTTCACGAGCGTTCGCTCACACCTGTTACTTCGCTACCGAAGGTTTTTCGGTTTCTTTATCGGAGACGCTACCATCTGCGGTATCACCTTCATCCACTCCACGCGCTTCTTGCATAGCCTGGTCGACTTCGCCTATCGCGTCGAGAGCATATGAAGACGAGCCATCCGTCGCCTTTTCCTCAACCGATTTTTTCGGTGTGGTGGCATCTACGTCGAGCTTTTCAAAAGCGGTTTTGACGTCGGCAGGAGTTGGAGCAGATGGAGCGGTGTCACCATTGGCGGTGTTACCGGCATCGAGCCCACGAACTTCCAAGAGGTTTTTATCGACTTCGCCATGCGCATCAAGGGCATATGATGCCGAGCCGTCGGTCGCTTTTTCTTCCTTCGATTTCTCAGGAGTGGTGGCATCGACATCGAGCTTTTCAAATCCGGTTTTCTGCGCGGACGGTGTCACTTCGTCGCCTTCTTCTTGATCGTCGTCGTCGTCGTCATCGAGGTCTTGCAGGAGGGTGAACGGACTGCCACCATCAGCCTGAGCGGCCAGCATCGCTTCTTTCAATGCAGGCGAAAGATCGTCTGGATCGATGGATGTGATGTCACTTAGATCGATATGATTTTCTTCAAGCCACTTCACCAATTCAGCAGGCAATTCTTCTTCCATGCCGCCTTGTGATTGCTGTTGATTCATCGGTTGCGCGCGGAACACAAGTTGAATTGCTTCCTGTTGAATGTTGCGAAGCAACATGTTGAACATGTCGAACGCTTCGCGTTTGTACTCTTGCAGTGGATCTCTTTGACCGTAGCCGCGCAAGCCCACGCCTTCTCTGAGGATGTCGATGTTGTGCAGGTAGTCGACCCATTTGGTGTCGATTGTACGGAGCAAAACTTGACGCTCGAGTTCGCGGATCGTTTCGATTCCGAGTTCTTGTTCGCGTACTTCGTATGCGTGAGTGACCGCTTGCATCAGCTTCTTGCGAAGATCGTCGTAAGCCAGTCCAACAAGTTCGTTAATCGTTACTGATCCCATCATTGGAATATCAGCTTCCAGCGCGATGAGAAGCTCAGGCATGCCTTGTTCTTCCCAAACTTCAGGTGGTGTCTCGTGATCGATGTGAACAGCGAGAACCAGGTCGAGGTGCTCGTGGAGCATGTCTAAAATGTTTTCGCGCAAATCGGTATTTTCGAGAATGCGGCGACGTTCTCTATAGATTACTTCTCGTTGTGTGTTGAGAACGTCATCGTATTGCAGAACGTGTTTACGCATATCGAAGTGGTGCGCTTCGACTTTCTTCTGGGCGTTTTCGATAGAACGAGTCACCATCTTGTGTTCGATTGGCATCTCTTCATCGGCGCCGATGAAATCCATCAAGCTGGCGATTTTTTCACCGCCGAAGATCCGCATCAATTGATCTTCCAGTGAAAGGAAGAAGCGCGCAGAACCAGGGTCTCCCTGACGACCGGCCCGACCTCTCAACTGGTTGTCGATCCGTCTTGATTCGTGGCGCTCGGTACCGAGAATATGCAAACCACCCATGGCGACGACTTCGTCGTGCTCTTTGTCCGTTTGATCTTTGTACTTCTTCGCCAGTTCTTTTACTTTTTCATCGTAAGCTTCGCTGCCCGGCTCCAAATTTTCTTTGAGCAGTTGCTCTTTGGCCAGGTACTCGGCGTTACCACCCAGAAGGATGTCCGTTCCTCGTCCTGCCATGTTGGTAGCCACAGTGACAGCGCCTTTTCGTCCGGCCTGGGCGACGATCATGGCTTCTTTTTCGTGGTGCTTAGCGTTGAGCACATGGTGCGGAACGCCCTTGCGAATCGCCGAAACAACTTGCGAAGTCAGGTGAATTGAATACAGTCTTTCAATCAGCTCTTCGTGCTTTTTCGGGAAATCGATCTCAATCTGTTTAATAACCGGCTCGAGCTTATCCGGATCAACCGCACCTGGGCGTTCAAAAATCTTCTTGAGTGAAACGATCGAATCGCCGGTCAAGTTGCGCGCCTTGATGTATTCGGCCGCCTTCGTAATTTTGCCGACCAGATACTCACTCATCTTCTGGGGTTTGCCGAGCAGCTCTGCAATCAGTTCGGATTTTTCGATACTGACTGTACCAACCAGAACAGGGCGACCGAGTTCATGCATCTCGACAATTTCTTCAACAACCGAGAAATATTTCTGCCGTTCAGTTTTATAAATGATGTCCGAAGCATCTGAACGAATCGAATTTTTGTTGGTCGGAATAGCCACAACGTCAAGGTTGTAGATCTTGTTGAATTCAGCGGCTTCGGTCATAGCTGTACCGGTCATGCCGGCAAGCTTCGGATACAAGCGGAACAAATTCTGATAAGTGATCGATGCATAAGTCATCGTCTCTTCTTGAATCTCGACGCCTTCTTTTGCTTCAACAGCCTGGTGCAATCCATCGCTCCAGCGCCTGCCCTGCATCATCCGTCCGGTGAATTCGTCAACGATGACGACTTCCATTTCGCCTTCTGCATTCTGGTGAACAACGTATTCCTTGTCGAGCTGGAACAGTTCTTTCGCTTTCAATGATTGAACGAGATAGTGGTGGAAGTTGAAATGCATATCCCACAAATCGTTGACGCCCAGAAGCTTTTCAGCGTTGATAACACCTCGTTCCGAGACCAGAACGTTCTTGGCCTTTTCGTCGACGAAGTAATCGCAATCCTCATCGTCTTTGTCACGACCTCTTTCCAGAAGTGGTGCCAATTGAGACATGCGTTTATAAATTTCGGTATACGATTCGGATGGTGCACCGGAAATAATCAGAGGTGTTCTGGCTTCGTCAATTAAGATGTTATCGACTTCGTCGACGATCGCGAAGTAGTACGGACGCTGCACCATATCTTCCAAACTCGTGCGCATGTTATCGCGCAAGTAGTCGAAACCAAATTCGTGGTTGGTACCGTATGTGATATCAGTGCCGTAAGCTTGTTGTTTTTCCCAATCAGGTTGATGTGAATAAACCAAACCAGTGGTCAGATTGAGATAACGATAGAGAATACCCATCCACTCTGAGTCGCGTCGAGCGAGGTAGTCGTTGACAGTGACGACGTGAACGCCTCGACCGGATAACGCGTTGAGATAAACCGGCAAAGTAGCTACGAGAGTTTTACCTTCACCTGTTCTCATCTCGGAAATTTTGTTGAAGTGCAACGCGGCACCACCAAGCAACTGCACATCGAAATGGCGCATGTTGAGGATACGGCGGCTCGCTTCTCTGACCGTGGCAAATGCCTCAGGCATCAGATCTTCGAGAACTTCGCCCAGCACTTTGTCTTTTTGCGATCTAATATGACCAGGCATCTTTGGGGCGTCGTCCGGAATCAATTTGATGTCAGGAACATCCCGCATGGCGTTGTCAATCTTGTTGCGGAACTCTGCTGTTTTGCGGACCAGGTCGTCTTGGCTGAGCTTTTCGATCTCAGGTTCAAACGTGTTGGTCTTTTCGACAAACGGCTGCAACATCTTAAGCCGCCGCTCGTTGGTGTCTCCAAAGAGCCCACGCAGCCATTGTCGTCCCCGTTCATCCCAATCCATCTCGATGGTTCCCCCGAAGGTGTATCCCGAAAAGCAAGCCTAACCCTGACAAGAGCGTATCTTAGCGCGCATTAATCCGTCTGGCGGCATTGGCACTAAAAACATTCAGGAAAAGGCTTCCAATTTTAGCACTTAGATATATGTCTAATTGGCACAAATACCGGCTGTCGGTGCTTTTGCCGGACCCTGTCGCCGCTTCTGGTCGGTAAAGTTACGCAACAGTCGGCGATTGCTAACCGCCGCTTGGCTGCTATCATGAAACAGCAGTAATCAGGGTTTAAACCAAAACCGCCCTGGAAATCACTCCACGGCGTACAGGCAAGAACGACTGAGACACTGGATTTCGACCACGCAAGCAGCGCAATTGACTAAGAACAACGACATCGAAAGAGGACTGAAAGATCCCGCCCGCGACAAGAGCGGGCGAATTGCGCTTTCCGGATTATCGCTGGCGCAACTGAAGGCATTCGTCAAAAGCATTGGTGAACCGGCATTTCGGGCTGATCAAATCCACAGCTGGATTTATGCAAAATGGGCAGGCTCGATTGATGAGATGACCAATCTCTCAGCCGACCTGCGAAAACGGCTTAATGAAGCGGCTTGTGTGTCGGCACTGGAAATCGCCACGCTCAAAGTCAGCCGAGATGGTACACGCAAATATTTATTTCGATTGCCTGATGGGAAACTGGTGGAGTCGGTTTTGATGTCGTTTCAAGATCGCGACACGCTGTCGGCATGCGTCTCCAGTCAGGTTGGCTGCGCCGTCGGTTGCACTTTTTGCGCCACCGGCTACCTTGGCTTCATGCGAAATTTAACTGCGCAGGAAATTGTCGATCAAGTTTTAGCGATTCAACGCGAGTCCGGTCAACGGATTTCAAACCTCGTATACATGGGACAGGGCGAGCCTCTTCTCAATACCGAAAATGTAATCGAGTCGATTTTCACGATGCAACAATCGGTCGGAATCGGTGGACGACATATAACGGTGTCGACCTCGGGCATCATTCCCGGTATCGAACAATTGCAAAAGGAAAACCTCTCCGTCACGCTCGCACTGTCACTCCACGCGCCTGACACTAAGACGCGCGAAGAAGTGGTGCCGATTACGAAGAAGTATTCGATTGCGGATTTGATGAAGTCACTCAAAGATTACGTGCACACTACTGGTCGACGAGTGACAATTGAGTATGTGCTTTTGAAAGATGTTACCGATCGCCCGGAGCAAGCAATCGAGCTTGCTGAGCTAGTTCGGGACATTCACTGCAACATCAATCTGATTCCATATAATCCGACATACAATGAAGACGGCACCGCGTTGTATGACAGACCAAGTCGCGAAGCGCAATGGAAATTTAAAGAGCTGGCTGAACGTTCCGGAAAAACGGTGACGATAAGATTGGAACGCGGCACCGACATCGAGGCTGCATGCGGGCAGTTGCATAACGCGTTTAAGGAGTAGACGCTGACAAAACAGCGCGAGCGGCAACGACCGCGTCATCGACTTTGCGCAGAGGGATGTATTTTCCACCGAAATTCAGGCGATTGCAGCTGAGCGATTGAAGTGCAATTGCGGTTTCGCGATTGAAACTTCGCAGACGAAGTTCGTCTAATTGAACAAGGTGTCAAAAATCAAATCAAGTTTGCGATGTTGCACGAAATGCCCAGTTGCCGGAACACTGACAAGACGCGCTCCTGGAATCAATTCCGACAAACGTGTGGCTCCTGAAAGTGGTGCGATTGTATCTTCGTCACCGTGAAACATAGTGATGTCGACTAAAATTTCGTTGAGAGCGAATCCCCACGGTTCTCTCACAGCCCAGTAGTCATCGATCACTCCATCGCCGCCCTGGAATAAGCTGCCATTAAGCATAGTGGTGACGTCGCTGTAAGACATCCCGCGAACTACCGCTAAATCTGAGGCCGATTTTGAAACTTCTTTTTCGGCTTCGTTCTTCAACATATGCGCCGGCGCCTTGCCGAGTAGCACAAGAAACGTTCGCATCAGCCAGCGAAATGAAGGCGGGCATGAAATCAAAAATCTGTCGAGGTACAAACCCATTTCCTCAATGTACTCGGGTGAATCGAACATCGCGCAACTACCGACGGTGGCAATGCGCGTGAATCGTTCAGGGATTCTATGAGCGCAGGGAAACACATATGAAGAACCAAGCGACCAGCCGAACAGCGCCACTTTGTCGAGCTCAATCTGATCCAAAAATTCTTCCACATCTATGGCCCAATCAGTCAGTGTGCGATCAGGCAAACGATCGGAAAGTCCTGTTCCCGGACGGTCAGGCGCAATGATGCGAATGCCGCGCTCAAAAGCGCGCTCCGCCGCGAAAGCCATATCTAATCTGCAACTAATGCCGCCGTGAAAATACAGCATGGGCGAGCCACGAGGGTCGCCAAACTCCGCAAACCCTAGTGTACGTCCATCTGAAAGCTTCACTCCCAGTCCGTCTCTAACTAATGAATGCGTCGTCGTCAATCACAAATCCTTTCGCGTAGGGCCAACCCGACCTCTTACTCAATCCTTAGCACCTTCGGCGCACAATGCCGGGGCGACTTGCACGCCACCACGCCCAGTATCATGATTGTGAGCCTCGCATGTCCCGGGATCCAGGCAACGTTTAAAACCGGTCTGAATCCACGCAGCGACTTTCTTCCCGACATGCTGTGCCACTGCTGGTGCCAGAGGTTTCAATCCCAAAACTGTATATACCGAGTTCAATCTGATTAAGAACATGCGCGTCTTCATTGCACAGTAAACTTTTTCCTCGCGAGCACCTTTCATGCCGGGACGATACTTGAGTTTATGCTGAGCCAAATTCTTGAAGTTATACAGATAGTTGGCTTTTTCGAAAGCGTATCTGAAGTGCGCGGAGAGCAACTTACTGTGCTTGAATTCGCCCTGGTCATCAACTTTCGCAAGAGGCGACAAACCGAGTGAAAGTTCGCGTTTGCCTTCCGCTTTGAATTTTTCCATCGCCTCGAGAATGATGTAATCGACAACCGAATACGATCGGTGCAAGTTGGTGCGCAGATGATTGGCGATGTATCCAATCGATTCTCCGTTCTCATACATCGGATCGAAAATCACGAAGCCGACTATTTCACCGTTCAGTTTTGCCACAAACTTCCGCACGTCGAGCTCGTCTATGTAGACCAGAGGTCTGACGATAAAACGCATTTCGCTATCCGAAGTAACCTTGTCTTTGAGCCAGTCATCGCTGATTTTCTTGAACGCCTTCAGCGTAGCGTTGTCGACGGAGGTCAGCTCAAATACTTCGAGCCCATCCTTCCGCGCATTATTGCGTTGCTGCCGCAGTTGTTGTTTTTTATTTCCAATCAGATCGAAATCTTGAATGTCGATGATTGTTTCAACCCCGAGTTCGTTGACCCTGAAACCGAGCCCGTTGAGCACTTCTCCTGTCTCATGAGTGACATGAAGAAACACTGGATCGCTTTTGAATTTCAAGAACTCCAACAAAAATTCTTTCCGAAATTCTGGTTGACAAATCGGATCGGCAAGAACAACGACCGAATTTTTTCCGTCCCTTAGCTGCCTGTATGCGACATAACCAAGGTCGTGCATAAAATACTGCAAGCCTTCTTGCAAAGACGAATATGCCAGCGAACCTCTTCCAAACTTCTGCAATTTGGTAAATCGAAACTTCGCCGTTTCCGAACGCTCTCTTGCATTCGCCACCGCAGTTTGCAGAACTTCCTGATTTCTCTTAAGACCGTGCAGCGTCTTTCCAAGCTCGCCGCGAGTCAGCGTCAACTCCGCCGGGTTAACTAGAGCGGGTTCCGCTTTGCTTTGAATAAAGTTGCGAATCCGCGCTGCCAATCTCTCTTGCGGTGACTGTTCCATGCGGACCTCTATACTTATTTCTGGATTTCTGCCGTACTACTCATATATTACCGAATTGACTTCAAATCAACCGGCTCAATTGACAGATCGAACTTACCGAATTTCACCTGGAGCTTCCCTCACCTCAGATGCAGCGCATTCTTGTTCAGTTTTCGCTCCATACTCTTTGAGAATCGAAACGACTGAAGAGTGATTGGCGCGAACCGCTTCATCCAGTGGAGTATTCTTCCATCGATCGACCGGGTTCACATCAACACCAAGCTGCAAAAGATATCTTAGCGCTTCCAACTGTTCTTCGCTGGCCGCCAGGTGCAATGCGGTGCGACCATCGTAGTCCGCGACCGACGGGCTCACGCCTCGCGCGACCAACCGGCGCATCTCGGAAACATCGCCCTGGGCCGCCGCCCAACAAAATGCATACGCGCCGCTCAAGCGTGACTCGTACATATTGCGTCGAGGGTCGATTCTACCATCGCGCAATCCAAGCATACTGTCGAAAGTGTGAAATTTAAATTTGTTGACTAAACGTTTGCTGAACTCAACTCCGCGAACGCTGTTGCCCAGCTCATCCAAACGCGGCGACCAGACCGCCACACCGCAAACATTCGGCACCACCAGCAGTATCGCGCCGGAGACACCGCTCTTTGCAGGGATGCCGACACTGAACGCGAATTCACCAGAGAAGTCATACATTCCGCAAGATAACATCAACGACAGGCAGTGTTTCACATGGTCGGGACGGAAGACCTGAACGCCGGTCAACGGGTTTGTACCGCCATTCGCGAGAGTCGCGGCAACGGTTGCCATCGCTTTGGTCGTCGTATCGATCGAACAACACTGGAAGTAGAATTCCAAAACATCAAGCAATTCCGTCTCGGCAGGGAACGCTTTTTTCTCACGCATGAAATAACCAAGAGCAAAATTTCGATCGGCCGTTTGACGCTCTGATAGATAAACAGCATTGTTGAAGCCAATCTTGGCGCCGCCTGCAGCTTCCTTCCATTTTTCCATGACGAAGTCAAAACGATCGGATGGACTCTTCCGTTTAATCAACGCACCAGACATGATGGCACCAGCATTGATCATCGGATTGTGAGGCAGCCCCCACGAATTCAAAGTCAGTTCGTTAAATGTCTTGCCGCTTGGCTCGCGGCCAACGTATTGATGCAGCGTCGCTTCGCCGACTTCTTCGAGTGCTATGCAATATGTCATTGGTTTAGAACAAGACTGAACACAAAAATAATCGTCACTATCGCCCAGCGAAAAACGCTGTCCATCGATGGTGCAAACAGAAACAGCAAATTTGTCCGGGTCGACGCGCTCCAGCTGCGGAATGTATGTGGGCAACGTACCGTGGCGCGTTTCCGATACATTATCAAAGATTTTAGCTATGCCATCGCAAAACTGACGAAACTGTGGAATCACCAGACTGCCATCAAGCACCGACTCGAAAAGAGTGGGCGAATTTTCCATTAGCGCCAGGAATTCTTCCCTGGATATGGTGTCGCTCGACCGATTAATGGCAGATAATAAGCGCTTGGCGCGCGGGTCGTCCTCGAGGATTCCGCTGTCATCGAAAAGGCGAAGAAGGTCAGCTCTGGTCACAGAGCCGTCCCGGGCAAAGGCTGAAAATAAATCTGAAAAGTGCTCGGAGGACATTTTTACTTCTAGAAGCAGTTTGATTTAGGATCTACCCAGTATTTTTCACAATCAAATCGTTTGGTCAAGCCGCATTCGGAATATTAATCCAGAAAGTCGTCCCCGTCGTCTCCTCTGACAGCAAACCGACACTGCCACCATGCTGCTGAATGATTGCTCGACTCAGTGCCAGCCCGAGCCCGAGACCGGTGCCCTCGCGCAGGGCGGGCAACGAGATCTGTTGGAATCTTTCAAAGATCGTCTCGACCTGTTCGTCTGGGATTCTAAGAGTGGGAACGTTCAAGCGAATCTCAATCGCGCTCTGTGCAGTTGTGGTGGTGTCGATGGTGATGGTCTCGCCTTGAGGCGTCAGGCGAATGACGGATGAAAGCATTTTGGTCAGCGCTTGCGTGATGCGCTCCGGGTCGACTAGCGCCCGTTCTTCAGCACCTTCGAAGTGCAAAAGCACATCGGCCGCGTCGATTGTGTTGGCCATCGCCTCGACAGCTTTGTCGATCACGTCCTCGATTTCACAATCGGATTTTACCAACTCTAATTTGTTTGCCTCCAATTTTTCGAGGTCGAGCAAGTCGTTAATCAGCATGATCACTTCATCTGTTTGACTGCCGGCATATTTAAGGTCGCCTGCAATTTTCTCATTGGAGCTGCCAAACACCCCCATCTCCAGCAGTTCTAAGAACATCGAAACCGAAGACAATGGCGTTCTCAATTCGTGGCTCACCATGGCAACGAATGCCTGGCGCAGCTTTTCCATCTCGTGTCGTTCTGAAACATCCAGAGCCATTGCCAGAAAATGTTGTTTGCCTTCGTACGAAACATCAGCAATCGAAAATTCGACGGGAATGGTGCCTTCGTCCTTTCGCTTCGCTGTGAGTTCGACTACATGTCCGTCGGATCTCTCAACTAGCCAGTCGAACAAGTCACCATCTATGGTGCCGCGCGTACTGAATAAATTAGCAAGCGGAACCGATGTCAAATCATCCTGGTCAAAACCAAGCGCATCGGCAATTTTTGGATTGGCAAATTCAATGCGCCCTCTGCCATCGATGATGAGAAGACCAGCCGGCATCTGAGAAATCATCGACAGTACTGAGTTTTCACTAGAACGCAACAACGCCTCCTCGCCTTGCATTGTCGCCACCATCTTGTGAAACGAGTTGTCCAGTATGTCGATTTCATCACGCCCGTTCATTGGTGGATGAAGCGATTCTCCATCCTTCAATCGTTGGGAGTTGTCCGTAAGAATATCCAGTCGTTTCACGATGCCATTTATAAATATCCACATCAGAAGCACAATGAGCACGTTCAAAACCGCGCCACCAACAAGTATCCCCGACTGTTGTTGTAACTTCTCGGCTTGCAGTTGCGGCGCGTTGGTTTCGAGCGCGCGCTCCTCGCTCATAAAAGCCATGTGATCGTGAACCAGCTCTTCGATGCACGGCTGCAAAGCTATGCGCTGCTTCATACCGAATTTCACGGCGTCCAGTCGTGATTCTGTATCAGCCGCAGCTTTCATACTCTCAAGTATTCCGAGACCGACTTCGACATTCTTATTTATTTTTCCGAGCAACGCAGACTGGTTGGGCTGGGCTTTTACTTCGGTTTTAAGCCAGGCAAGCGACTCACGAATTCCGTCGCGCGCATCCGTATAATTTTTGAGAAAAACCGGACCTTTAGGTTCATCTTTAAAAAACGCGTATTTCCCGACTTTATCACCAGCTTCGTACATCTGGGACAGCAAGCGGCTGGCGCGGTCAATGATTTGTTTGGTAACTCCCTGTTTTCGTGATTCATGCTCCGCCTGATCGAGCAGATAGAAATTCGCGCCGATGAACACTCCTTGAAAAACGAGGAGCAAAGTCATCAGGAGAAACCCTTTCTGTCCCAACTTAAGCCCGGGCAACATAAACACCTACTTGGATACTTTTGGTATCGGAAGCTTGAACCAGAAACTACTGCCTTTGCCCTCCTCGCTATCGACACCAATTGTGCCACCATGCTCTTCGATGATTGCCTTACAAATTGCCAGTCCTAAGCCGGTTCCACCCTTCTTCTTGGCGTCATTTGCTTCCACTTGCTGGAAGCGCTCAAAAACAGCACTAATGTGAGACGGCGGAATACCTCTGCCGCGATCGATCACTTTGATCACAACAAACGACTCCTGTGGTGTGTCAATCGCAATCGTCACACTACTGTCCGGAGGTGAGTATTTGATCGCATTCGACAGGAAATTGATTAATACCTGAACAATGCGATTTGAATCGGCAAACAAGGCGCAGTCCGCGGCTTCAACTTCGATCTCGACTTTGTGTTGTTGAGCGAAAACCGAAACAGCGCTCACTGATTTATCGATTATCGGTTGAAGCGAACACCAGCGAGCTTCGATGTCGATCCGCCCCGCTTCCAGTTTTTCGAGATCGAAAAGATCGTTCAGCAATAGAATCAAGCGCTCGATATTGTCGCTCGCTCGTATCGATTCTTTGTTGATTTTTTCGGATGTCTCACCATACTCGCCACCTGACAAACGATTCAAAAACGCTTTCACATTAGCGAGTGGATTACCTAACTCGGTGCTTACCATGGTGACGAAGGACTGACGCAAATTGCGCACAGCGATGCGTTCTGTGGCATCTAATATGATCGCCAACTTGCGATTTTGCTGCCCAAACTCCACTTCAGCTAGCGCAAAATCAATTGGAAATTCCTCGCCCGACTTGCGCACCGCATTCAGTTCCACGATGTGGCCAATGGCGCGCTCGGCAAGACCCGCCATCAGCCGAGTAGAACCTTGTGACTTAGCTGAGCCCAGCAGCTTTGACAGGTTTTTGTTCAACAACTCATGCGGTTCGTAACCAAACGACTGCTCGATCGATCCGTTAAACAATTCAATCGTTCCGACTTTATTAATTAGAAGCAATCCAATCGGAGCGCGCTCGATAATCATCCGCAATCGTCGCTCGCTGTCCTTAAGCAGATCCTCTTCGGCTCTCACTTTCACGGCAGTATCATGGAAGACAGAATCGACCTCTGCAGGTTCATCACTTCCACCAACTGGTGCGTTCAATGGCAAACCATTTTTCAACCGCCCTGTGTTATCAACAATAATGTTAAGTCTTCGGGTGACGCGAACGATAAAAAACGCGCCCAGCAAAATGCACAGAGCCGCATTGGTAATCAAGCCGAAATAAAGCGCCCTCCGGAACTCCTCGCGCTGCTTCCGTTCTATTTCTGGTGCCTCGTTATCAATCTGGCGAGCGGAATCAATCAGTTTGTTCAGGTCACCGATTAGTCTATCGGCGTGTTGAACAATTGTTTTACGACCTTCACGCCAAGCTTGCATCGCTTCAGCTTGAGGCAAATTCTCGGACTCTTTATGAATTTTGACTATGACCGGCAAACAGATGCTCATGTTGTCCTGAATGCGCTTGAGCAACTTCATTTCATTGGGGCGACCTTTGAGGTTTTTGTTCAACCATTTCATGATGCCGGGAATTTCGTCCTTCGACGTTTGATACCGCTGTGTCGCGTCAGTTCCATGCGTTGTCGTAAATTTCCCAACAGCATCCCCGGTGTCATAAACCAAGAGCATCAATTGAGTGGCTTTCGAAATCACCTGTCGAGCATTACCAAGACGGCGAGCTTCTTTCTCAGCGTTATTGCAGAGTTCGCGAAGCGTCCAAACAAAAGCCAACTCCGAAACAAGCAGCACCGCCAGCAGTATCATACTCTGCTGCCTCAAACCAAACGAATTTTTACTCCTGACTCTACCTGACGGGGTCAAGTTTTATTCTCCGTCTGAAAAATAAACCCTACTCCGTGCTTTGTGTGGATGTAGATTGCCTCGGGATCCAGTTTTTTTCGCAAACGTTTCATCGTGCTCTTTGTCGCTTCCAGTGTCGATTCCGACTCCGAAGACCAGACCCGATTCAAGAGTTCCTCAGTACTAAAAACACAGTTAGGATGACGCATCATGAATTCTAACAACTGAAATTCTTTGGGAAGTAGAACTATTGCTTGCCCAGCCAAACTGACCTTACGATTTTTGGGATCAACAACCAGATCGCCTGCGCGCAATTGATTGTCTTGAACTTCTTGCGGTCGGCGCAGCAATGCGCGGATGCGCGCGGTCAGCTCTTTGACACTGAATGGTTTCGTCAGATAATCATCAGCGCCACTATCCAGACCCATCTCTTTGTCTTCGACAGAATTTTTTCCAGTCAGCATGAGAACCGGTGCGGCACCACCGGCGGCGCGGTATTCCTGCAACAGTTCAGGCCCGGTCGCATCGGGTAACTGCCAATCCAAAATGATAAAATCGAACACCGGATCGGCGAGTTTTCTCCGAGCTTCGGCCCCATCGTAGGCTATTTCGCAAAGGTATTTTTCGAAAATTAGAGACTGGAAAACCAGGTTGACCAACCCCTTATCATCGTCGACGAGTAGAATCATTGTCATATCGCAGATGGTACCACTTAATTTTCGCCCGACCGCAATAACTTCCTGCTTTTCAGCGTCATGCTCGCGGAGCCATCGAGCGAGTCATATGAAACTTCGCCGTGCACTGGATCCAACGCCACATTCGTTATCTGCATAGTCAGCCTGTCTCGACCTGATTTGAACGGCTCCGTTGCGTAATAAGTTTCTTCGCCCTCGTGATTTCGATACTGCTGAATTTGCCAACCATTGTTCATAAACGCCGCAGTAAATGCGCCGTCGTTTGCTTCGACATAGATATTTCCAGTGATTGGATCGATGACTAAACCACTGAGAATGAAAAATTTAAACGAGCCGCCGCCGTTGCGCAACGATAAAATCGTGTCGTCGCGACCTTCTGCGTTTTGAATGCTGCTACCATCCGACATCGTGATTACAAGCGGCGTTACGCGATTGAAATAAATCGTCCACAGATGATTTCCCTGGGCAGATTGCACAGTGAGTTCTTCTGTTTCGGTGTCGTCTTCAGCGGTGTCGTCGTCGTCCGTGGCCTTGCTGTCTTGTTCCTCAAAAACATCATCCTGATCTTCGACTTCTTCGTCTTCGTCCTCAGCGTCATCGTCATCGTCGTCGTCATCCTCCTCGACGTCATCAACTTCTTCATCGTCATCTTCGACATCTGAATCGTCGTCGTCATCGTCCTCGTCCGATTCGATGTCTTCTTGATCGTCGTCATCAGATCCTGAATCACCCGAACTGGCATCATCGTCTTCATCCGGGTCTAAGTCTTCTGCATTATCATCATCGTCGCCATGATCCGGATCTAAATCTTTTGGACCCGCTTCACCACGCTCCACATCTCCAGAGACAACTTCATCGTCGTCATCAAAATTTAAACGTTCTGACCTAACATTTTCTACATTTCTATTTATATGATTGGCATTCCCGAAGTCCCCAATCACCTGCTCAGCAGTCGGAATGCGCTCCGCAACCATTGTGGGCGGTTTAATCTCCAAAACATCAGGCGGCAACAAATCAGACGCTCGACCGAATACAGAGCTAATTCCGCTGGAACGCCCCTGTTTCAGACTGTCTATGTACTTGCGATAACGCTGCAAATGCTCCGACATGGCACCTTCGGAATCATCGTCTGGGTCTTCGATTTCAGTAGTCAAACAGGCTCTCCTTGCGCCGGAATGGCGTTTATCTACAGGCGCCTCGGGGGAACATAGAGTGGACGATTTACCCTTTATGCCCCGAAATTGATCCAATTCTTGCGTAACGTCCTTGTATCCCTTTCACTTTCGCGTAGGGATACAAGAACGGTGCAGGTATTCGGGACGACCAGCGAGTTTCTGAGAACTGGACGAAAGAGCCCAAAACAAATGCCATTTACTAGAACAACTGATAAAAAACAACAGCGATTCACTAACCGCGAGTACTAACACGGAGTTTTTGCCGCATGAGCAAGAAAGGGCCAGCAAAGAAGGGCGCAGATAAGCCTGCTGCACAAGAAGGGATATTAGCTCAAACAAAACATGCCCTGACGGAAGTTTATGGCAAAGTCAAATCCGCAGTACAGACGGCACAGCACCCACCGGCGGAAAAACCTCAAACGAAGAAGCCCGCGCCGGTAGAAAAACCCCGGGCAAAAGCTAAAGCCGAAACGGCCAAACCTGCCGAACATCGTCCCGCTGCAAAAAAACCAGCAGAACGGCCGGCCCAGGCAAAACATGGACAAGCGAAGGAAACAGTCCCGCGGGCAAAGGGCGATTCACAACCGCAACAAAGCAAAAAGCAAAGAGTCGGTGACTCGGCTGGGGCTAAAAAGCCGCAAGAGAGTGGTGCTAAGGCTAAAACAGCTGATACCCCTGCAAAGAAAAAAGCGCACGACCAGGCGAAAGCAAACGATTCTGCAACAAACAAGAAAAAGCCAGCCGAACAGGTTGAATCAAAAGAAACGAAAAATAAGCAGGGCAAGGAATCGCCGAAATCGATTGGGATCAACTTCAAAGATGTGACCGACTATTTTGGAGGCAAAAACGAATCAAAAACTGACAGCAAACAAGTTGAGAAGAAAGCAGAAAAACTACTTGATGAATTCAAGCAAGAGGCAAAGCAGACTCTCAGCGCGGTCAAGAAGATCATCAAGCCGGTTGAGGAGAGTTTCAAAGCTTTAGGTAATGAACTGCATCGTCAGCAGAAGCATATAACCGATCTCCTGCCGCATGCCGAAGAGCCTCAGCGTAAGCCGCGTCAGATGAATACCGAGGAAGCAAAACGAGAAGAACGCATCGCAAAAATGAAGCCGGAAGATCGCGCTCGTTTTAAAGTCATACAGCACGAAGATCCCAAAACGCACGTCATTTACCAATACAACGCTAAAGGCCTGATTACCGAAACCGAGACGTTAAATGGTCAGCGCAAAGAGATCGATTACAAACCCGGATCGAATGAGCCGACGAAGCTAAAGATCAGCCAGCTTGGTGGCGACCAGAAAACGAACATCGAGTACAAGTCCGATGTTAATCATCGAATACTGGTTGACCAAAACACAGGAAATGCCAGAGTCGATTTCAAGCAGGTCACTCCTGAAGGCAAAGAGCAGAACGTGGAGGATCATTTCGGTGCCGACGGCACGAGAACCAAAATCCTTTCGCAGAAAGGACACAGACTTTCCAAGGAAATGCATGGGACTGCCGGTAAAGAAGTCAAAAAAATTGCGACCCTGAACTACCGCTACACTGATGAAAATAATAAGGACGTTCCTCCTGCAAAAATAAACGATAAGAGCAAATGCACTGTCACACAGACTGACAGTCAGGGCGCTGCCAGGCACCAGTTTGGATTCGAATCACCGACTGCAGCAAAAGAATGGAAACCGAAAACGCAGATAGATATCGGCCAGCCGAAGGAGGAAATCCCGGGCACGACTACTCAAAAAAGTGTCACCTATGATCTGACCAAAGGAAAAGAGCGAATTTCCGAAACAGATGTCACCACAAAAATCGAAGGAGAAAACAAAACTCAGAAAACAGAAACGTTTAATTTCGATCTAGCGCAAATCAAAACCAAAGTATATGAAAGCGACGTCTCTATCCACGCCGAAGGCGAAGTGGCTACGCAAACTACTGAAAACTTTGAGTACATAAACGGCAAAGCACAAAAGCTTTATCACAGCCAGGAAACTCTCGATCGGTCGACCGGTAGCTCCTCATCGGAAGAATTTTCTTATAGCAACGGCAAAGTGATTGCCAAAGATTTTTCGCGCAAAGAAGTGACCGACACCACCGGTGACACTAAGATTACAACTACGGCGATCCGAAAGGACAAGACCGTGCAACACCGCGAAGCCAGTTTCGACGGCACAGGAGTTGCTGTATCGCTGAAAAGCGAAGAGGGCGGACATAGTCTTTCTGTCAACTTCGGACCGGACGGTAAAGTCGCATCGACTATCGGAAAGCTCGACATTCTCCGGGATGGTAAACCAATTGCCACCGCTCGCCCGACCGCAGCAGAGAAAAAACGAGTTCAGGCTGAAATCGATACTCTGAGCGGCGATGCTGCCAGGATTATGAAGGAGCTGCATGATCGCTACGATGTTAGAGCGCAGGTAAAGCAACAACGACACAATCCCACAGACGAAGCCACCGCGGACAAAACCTCGTCAACAGCGGTCCCGAATAAACCAGTTGAACTAACATCGGATGACAGAACCAGACTAAAGGACATGGCTGCAAACCTGCGCCAACAAGCCGGTTATAACAACAATGTGTTCACATACGCAGACGGAAAGGCATTAGAAGAAATCCTTAGAGGATGCAAAAATCAAACAGAGATAAACGAACTCAAAAAACTTTATCGCATTGGCAGCAATGGTGAAGATCTCGAAAAGCAAATGGCCGCCTGCAAACATTTTCAAGGCTCGGGTGAATTCCTGCTCAAATCTTTGCTGACAAAAGATCCAGCGGAAGTGACGGCTCTGACGGTGCGTAGAATACTGGAAGAACAACAAGAAACGACCGGCAGAAGCAATTGGGAAATCAATAATGATTTGCGAAAGTCATTAGCTCATTTAAACGGCGCGCAAATCGATGAGGCCGAGAAGGTTTTCCAGAAATTATTTCCTGACCAGGGCTCGATGGGAGGAGCAATTCTATCAAGCACGAAAGTTCCTCAGGAGATTAAAGATGCGCTTCCTTTCTACTTCAACGGCGTAGACAAGCTCAGTGAACGCGACAAACTAAAATTGGCTGATATCGCCCTAGAGTCTAAAAATCTGGACATGTTCAAAGAGGTGACAGGACGATTCGACGAAAAAACTCGCACTGTCTTCAATGAGAATGACGACCGTCAAAAAAAGTTGAGCAAGATTTTTTCGGGTCAGCAACTTGAGCAAGCGAAGGCTGCGGCAAGCGGCGGAATCAGTGTAATTGTTCAGGAGATAAACGATAACAGTGGTGCCTGGACCAATCGCGAAGGAGTGAGAGGCGCGCTAAATAAATTGACTGACGAACAACGGCGCCAATACTTGGAAGGCAAACATTTAGAGTATCGAGTCGAATCCACTCTGACAGATGACCAGAAAAATTCACTTCGTTTATATCAATCATTGCATGGCGAACTTTCAAAATGCGTGAGCACATCAACGGCTACAGGACTGGCTGAACTACAAGGATTTGAAGACAGCATCGCGCTGAAGGGCGGCGGTCTGGTCTCCAACATTTCGCAAGGCGCAGGCTACATGTACAACACAGGCGCTCAGGAGCAACTGGATAAAATCGCCAACATGAGTGAAAGCGATTGGCAGAAGTTGAATGACTATGTGAAAGGCACGCATGGACCAGGTCATAGCGAGTATCGTCAGCAACTGGAACAAACGCTTCGCGACATGCAAGGCTATCGAATTCAGGACAAAGAGATCAAAAAAATCCTGACTTTATACGACAAAAAAATGGGCGCAGATTCGTTTACGCAGAGTAAATTGAGTGGACAAAAAGATGTGCTCGATGTGCTCTATAGCCAGCGCGGCTATATCACAAACGATCGCAGCGCGGCTCTCGACGCGATTTCTAACATGACGCCGGATGAGCAAGTCCGCTATAGAACCGACGCCAAGTACCAAAAACAAGTGAATGCAGAGCTGGAGCACTTCACGCAAATAACTGGCAAAAGTCACGCATATGAGCAAGCCCAACGTATGCTCAATATGTACAAATCTGATGACAGTGGTGTTCTCGCTCAATTCAGAACAATCAACAATATGCCGGAGCAAGAAAGACGGCAGTTGGGACAGAACGAGAAAGCCCTCAAAAACTTGGAAGACAGCATCAAAACGATGACTGATATCGAGTCACGAAGTGCGGCTCAACGCATGTTGACACAGCTTCGCGATGGTCGACAACCGGAGATGTTGGATGTTTTCGGCAAACTGTCCGCACAGCAATCGCAGTGGGTTGGTGATCCGCGTCAAACGGTAAAAGCGATGGAAGATGCGTTCAAAGATGATCCATCACTTTTCAAGAGAATACAAAACCCACTAACGCCCGAAGATCGCAAACTTAGCGCCCAGTTTAAAGAAATATCCAACGCTGCGCTCGGATCAAAGAGCATTTATGCCGACAATTTGCTCAACAGCAAAGATGGTCGACTTCCTCTCGAGCAAAAGTTGCAGATGCACAAAGGAGTGTTTTGGAACGATCGGCAAGGCATGCTAAACGACATTGCCAATGCATCTCCGGAAGAGTTGCAGCTTTTGAAGGATAAGACTTCAAAACTTCGCAAAAATGTGGACCGCGCTCTCGACGACTGGCGGGAAGGTGTTTACGGAATAACCGAAAGCGACAAAGGGCAACGACAAGTAATCGAAAATGTTTTGCGAACGGGCAAACTCGAAACCCACGACAAAATCCGATCGTACGTTTTGGACACGGGCTACTCATCTAACATTATGGAGCTTTTGCACACTACGCCTCCAGACAAACTGGACAAACTCTGTGATGATTATTCGAAAAATTATCACAAAGATCTTCGTTCTGAATTGATAGCAAAACTAGGCAAGAAAGACGCTGCCGAAGCACTAAATTTGTTGTACAAACCAACCAGTGCGGAGGATTTGCGTCGACACATACTGGACCAGTATCTCGACAGTCGCTCCGGATTCGGCAGCTATTTTGCCGACAACATTGGACGCAGCGGGACTGGCTATCAGCTCGACAACAGCATCAACCAGATTGAAAACATAATCGCAGACGCGAATAAATCAGGGAAGCCACTTACCCCCGAACACGAGCGCTTGCTATTGAGCACCGTCAATGGTGCCGTGGAAACGTTCACAAAAGACCTGACAAATTTCAAGGAATCGAAAGCGGCTTGTGCGGAATACACAGCCACCACAGTCATGGCTGCGCTTACTGTTGTCGGTGCAGTCGCAACAGGCGGTGGCTCTGTGGTTGTTCAAGGCGGGCTGGCCGCAGCCAATACAACGCAGTCGCTCAGCCGCGGAGCGCGAGGGCTTCAATGCTTACAAAAAAGCTTGTCCTTCGCGCAATCGGCGCAGGGAGACGCCTTGATCAACTGTGGTCTGCAAATGACGATGATGGGAAATGATTATGACCTTTCATCAATTCCAACTGATCTAACGGTCGGCTTTGTATCAGGAAAAATGTTTGAACTCGCCGGTCCGGTCCAGGCTGGTCGCATGATGCGCCTGGGCGACGGCACGGCCCAAATGACATCGGAATTAGCCTGCACCACAATTTTCAAAGACGAGGCACTCGGCCTAACCAGAGCAATTACCACTGAACAAGGTCAAAAAATTTTTCAATCTACATTAAAACGCGAGGTCGCCAAATCGATTAACGAAGCCATGTTGGTGGGCGGACGGGAACTCGCACCCAACGCGTTGCGAGCAGCCACTGGTAAAGCTTTACGTGAATCAGTCGAGCACGAATTAAAACAAAATGCCGGAAAGATCACCAAACAAGAATTAGAGAACCGAGTTCAAAAACAGCTAACTAAACTGGCTGAAGAACAAATAGGTCCGCAAGCCCTGCGCGAGATGAAAGAAGGCGTAGAAAGAGAAGTGCGACAAAATGCTTCGAAACTGGTGCCGAAAAAATTAGTTGACGAACAGATAGAACGAACAATTAATCACCAGCTAGCCGAAGTAGCAGCCGGCAGCTGCGAACGAGTCCTGGTCAGCTCTCTGGACCACGCCGGTCAACAACAAGGTAAGAACATAATCAAAGGACTCCTCGAATTTTCCGGTGACCAGGCTCCAATATTAACGCGATTTTTGAGAGGCATGGGCATGTCGGGGATGGGAGGCGCAATTGGTGGCACAGGCACCGGAATCATGCAAGGCTTGATTCAGTGGGACAAAACCAAGTCGTTCGAAGAAAACATGAACGCCATGAGAGAACACGTCACAGGAAACATCGTGGCCAGTATCGTTGGCGCCACGCAAACTCACCCGCTGAGCATGGCGGCACATCACGTGCAAACACGCAGAGCCGCGAATCATCAGCAGACTGCGCCTCATGATCTTACCGAGCCCAAGGGTCTTGCAGAACCACAGGCGGTATCAGATCGCCTGCCAGACTCAGGTGATCAAACGCCAGTCTTAGATCGCCTGCCCGATTCCGGAGATCACCTGGACAGCCTGACCGAACAACAGCGGAACATGACAAATCATCTGTTCAGCCTCGAGCAACAACAAGCCGACGCATTCACGGATGTTATCGAGCTGCCGGAAGGAACAATTCGCTTACTGCACGATGGTACCACCGCATTCACGGATCATTCAGGTGCCCAGCTACTTAAACAAGTCGACAGAGTGGTTGCGATTAAAGACGCTGAAGGAAGACAAACTCACATCTCATACGATCAGTCTGGTGCCGTCAATCAATTGGATATGAGCACACCCGGCGGCAACCAGCGCTGGGTTAGAAATGACGATGGTAGCTGGAAAATAGAAACGGCGCACGGCACACTAAAAACTGATGAAAAAGTATCCGTCAAAAGCGATGGTCGACTGATCTTCGAAACCGATTATGGCTCCAAGCAAATAAAACATCTTGATGGTTCGGTCGAACATTTCCAGCGCAACAAAACCGCAGGTGTCGCCAACCTCAATGAGAATGTACAAAGGCAAAAACTGCAAAGTTTGATCGAAAAACAAGTACAAAATTCAGATGTAGGCGCTCATCTGCTCGCCGACATGGACATCCTCAGCGAACGAATCATAACTGGCGGCAAGAAGGATCGCCGAGAGTTGGCAGAAACATTTTCGCACACTTCTGACATGCTTCAGGACATAGCCAAGCATCACAATGACCCGGAAACAAAACAGCGTATGGAGCGTGTAGCCGAAGAGATGCTCTGGATGGCGGCGCATCCTCAACGCGTGAGCCAGGGAAACCATTCCACATGCGCACTGGCATCAGCCGAGTCGCGATCCTACACGGAGCATCCGGCAGAGACAACAAAAATAATGAAAGAACTCGCTCTCACCGGCGAATTTCGTTGTCCGGACGGCACCGTCCTCAAACCATTCACCGCCGATGGTGCATTTCTTCTTCAGCCTGATGCCGATGCTCTTGCACATTATGACGGAAAAGAGGATCGCAAGGACGGAAAGAGATTGTTTGCCAGTCAGATGTTCCAGACACTAATCGTGTCGGCTCACTACGCAGATCATGATTATTACAACGGCGAATATATTGGCAAAGGAAAAATTGGTTATTTCAACGATCATGTCGTTGACCTGGGCACCAATCCGCCCCGCGTCTTGAGTGAGGAAGCCGGTCCAGGAATGCTCGCGTCGGAAGTAACGTGGGCCTTCGAAAAACTTACCGGCAGGCACGAGGAGTTCGTGCTACAGAACAAGCGTTATGACGACTCGAAATTTCTTAGTGCTTCATCTACTTTTGATTCCCCTGAAGGTTTTGCCCACGTTCTATTTGCTAATCAAGTCAAAGGTAAGCTACCGATCAGCGTCCAGCTCCATACTTTCCATGAACCATTTCATACAGATTCCAATGAGCACCACATCGCCGGGTTGGGCGGCGAACATTTGCTAAATGTTGTAAAAGTCGAGGTGATAACCGATCCGTCCGATCCACGAAAACTTTCCGAAATCAATCCGGAGAATCTGTTCGATCCGGCAACCGGCAAACTCAACGTCAATCCTGACGACGTGTATGTTTCCGTCACAAATCAGTGGCACAAATCGGCGAACCATATTTACAAGAAGATCCCACTGAGCGAACTTTATCGCGCCACGACAGATCCACTTGATGTCAAAAACTTGAGAGCCCTTGAAAAAGAAATCCAGAACCGGCCCGACAATCTCGATAAACAACTTGATTTAATCAGATACAAAAACGAATTTGAAAACCGCCGAGCAGCTTTGACTGAGGAGTTAGCTGTCCATCCGGACGTAGATAAGGCGGCTCAACTTACCGTAATTGATTCATCAAAAGATTGCATCACACCAGCTCGAATGATCGAAGAGGTGAATAGACTAACGAGTCTCAAAATGCAAGAGATTGCCGAAAGGGCGCCTGGCTATAACCGACCCAATAGCGCAGACATGGCAATGATGGACAAAGCGGAAGGTCTCCTGATGGCGGCCGATCGACAGGTTTCAACCAGAGCTGCCCGCAGTGGCATGCCGGCCGCCGACGCTCACATGCCGACCTCATCAACAAACCAGAATCGCGCCAATCGTCTCGAAGCGAAAACCGCTGAGCAGGCTGATATAGAGCAGTTGCGAAAACAATTAATCGATGCAAAAATCGAACTCAAAACGAAACAAAAAGAATGCCTCGAGGACTCGAAAGTAAAAGATACTCTCAGTGAGTTCGGCTTCGAATACAAACTTGCCGAGGAAATTGAGCGAGCAACACTGCGACAAAAACGAATAGATAAAATGGGCCTCGCATCTGTGGTCGAGCAGCCCTCGGTAGTAGTCGCGTTTATCGACCTGAACAATTTCAAGAACGTCAACGTATTGCACTCGATGGACATGGGCGATCAAGCGCTCAAGGAATTTGGCAAACAAGCCGCCTCTGTTTTAGACAAGCATGGTTACGATCCGAAAACCGCACTTGGTCACTTCGGCGGCGATGAATTCGGTTTACTTCTAACCAACCCGAAGAAAACTTTTGACGAATCCGGAAGACCGATTACAGACGACGAGAAGCACGCTCAAGTACTGAATGAAATCATGAGTATCCGCATAGGCTGCAAACCTCTGTCAAACGATCCAAAAAATCAAAAGCAATGCGAATTTGAAGTTCTTGCTCCGAAACAAGATTTTGACCATACCGCATACAAAGTCGAAATCGATAAAAAAACCGGAGAGCCAAAAGTATCAGAACAATCTTCTCCGATAATTTCTGCGACCGTAGGCGCCGTCAGATGGAAGGCCGGCATGAATGCTGAGGACGTCCTTCAAACCGCGGACAAAGTGATGTTTGTGAAAAAGCCGGTCGTCAAAGACCAGCTGAAAAATGGCGGTGACGCAGTTCTAGATCCCTTTGATAAAAACGTTAACGTAGAGCGTCAAAAGGAAAGCGAGCAACTCAAGTTATACAGAAGACTATCGGACAATCAGGAAGACTTCCTGATTCACGGAATGACTTACGAACAACTGGCGGCGCATCGCGACAAAACCGCGACAACCCGGGAGAATCTCTATTTCGATCTACTCTACAAACACAGACACACGAAAATTCTGGGCAAAGAAACCAGTAAAAATCGTCTCAAAGAGTACATCAGCGAAGCCACCGCAGGTGATGGCGACGAATCGTTCACCATCATAAAATTGTCTGTTGATAATTTTAAGCAAGTCAACGATCGAATGCAGTCGCACGCAAAAGGCAACCGCGTACTGGCTGACGTAGGTAAGTTTGTACGTGGGCTTGACGCAGATTTTGTCGGCTCCCTAGGAGGCACATCGCCCTTTCTAATCGTCAAAGATTCTGCCAAAGTCGATGAGATCATGAAAAAATGCGAGAAGTATTTCCTTGAGGTTTCAAAAGGCGACGTTAATTCCAAGCGGATAAACAATCACACAGATGTGACCGGCGACAATATCGCTGTCGGAATCAGCAGCGGAAAAGTGAAATGGCAGAAGGGCATGGATGTTGAAACACTGCTCGATCTCGCGGATCAAAAGACCGAGGTGTGCCAGCAAAAACACGCAAGAGAAGGCCGCCACACGAATCGCGAAGAAAACGTTCCACGCAAAGAAGGTGAAGCGGAGCGAAGAAATAGACCAGATGTAGCTAACGTCTCCGGTAATACCACACCAAATTCGGTATCACTAGCAGACAACGTCGAATCTGTCAGCAGGAAAAAAGGCAACGTTCCTGGCGCTGGTAGCGGCGACTGGACATACTCCAATTTTGACAGAATACCGGTTACCGACAAGTTTTTAAACGAACGTATGCACGTTCGAGAGTTTGCCATTGATGACAATGGAAATTTAAAAATCACCCGGGAACATCCGTTCTTTACGAAATCGACCATGGACGGATTTGCAGATGCGATGGAGCCCACATTAGATTGGAAACGCTTCAAACCGACAGATGAGAAAGCAACGGCGGATGAACTGGACCGCAGAAGGCAGGTCGCGGAGAATTCGATCAATACGTTTCTTCGCCAACAAAATCTGCCAGCAATTACGATAGAAACCGGATCCAAAATCGATGCACAATTAGACGGGTTAAACGCAAAGGCTGGTTACAAAAACAGTACCGGCAAAATTATGGTGAGAAGCGCCGATTTACTCAATGTTGCCAATCCAGAATTCATCAGTGCTTTATACCATGAGATTCTGCACGCCGAGCAAGATGTGGCAATGATAAGGGCATCTGCCCTGGACTCCGTTCGCACTCACGCCAAAAATGCAAAAGGTCAACAGCAGTTGCATACCGACGAACCGACTCTGATTGACGAAACCCGCAAACACTATTTAAAAGTAGCCGGTCTTTATAACGTACAACGCGATTCGGCTCTCTCCGGTAACGAGGACACATTGGCGGTAAAAGACTGGATCTCGAAAATCGTAAAACTGGAACACTCGAGAGACTGGATCAAGGACCGTGAATCGATTAGTAACGAAGACTTAAAACTGAAAGATGGCGAGTACCGAAGAGCTGACTGGTTGCGACATTCATATCTCGCCGGCGAAGCAAAAGGGGCGCGACGATCGATTGAAGAAAACGCAGACCAGGTGAAGAATCGCGTTGAATATTTAAAAACAATCGTGGATAACGATCGCTTTCCACGCCCATTCCGTCTTGATGAATTGGACACCTTGAAGAAGTTGAACGCTGACGATCCTGCGATTCGAGTTAAGACTTACGGATACGATCCGCTTCAAACAAAATTCCAGAAGCGCGATCAAACATTCACAGAACTGCTGCAAAGCGACCCTGCGTTCGCCGAAATGGTCCGCGATGGAAATCGTCGAGGTTGGCTAAAGGCTTACGATGAGCACACTGCGAAACTTGCGGAGAAGGCCAAAGATTGCGATTTGCAAATTAGTGCCTTGAATAAAGACGATCCCAATTATCAAAAGCGACTTGAACAATTGCAATCGCAAAGACCTGACTATCAGGATGGGCCAAGAACATTGAAGCTGTTAACCCGTTGGGAATTAAAAGGCTTAATTCATGGCATGAATGAAAAGTCTCATGTCGCAAGCAAACTAAACTTCGTTTTGGCCGACCACTTCACTCTGGTCAAAGAAGACGCATCCAATCAACGCGAGCGAGTGCGATATGGCACAACCATGCGCAAGGGCGAAGAACAAGAAGCGTATTATGTCACTCAAAAAATGGCCGATCGGACCGCATTAAAAATCGCGGAACGAAAAGAGAAGCCCGCAAACGACTTCGATATTAATGTCGGTTTGGTTCACAGTGAAAAGCGGCCATCCGACGGGCGTTTAGTAAATCTAAACACTGAGGAATTGCAACTACAGGCTGGTGGAAAGTGGGCTAGCGAGAGTCACATCGCGCTGGTAGCTGATACTGTATCGCAAGCGGCCGACCGGATGAAAGTAGTCGATCCGGCAAATAACCCTCGCTTAATTGAAGCCAATCAAAATTGGAAAACGGCTTACAATGAAGCTCACGAAGCAATCGATCAAAGATTGCCGGGACTTCTGCCTCGTGACAAAAACGGCGCCGAAGATCTTTTTTACGACCGCAAACTTGTGCGTCAAGCTCTGGAAGACCATCCGGATCTGCTCGACATTTATGAAAACGCGATCGAATCTTACGTTGATTACAGGCGCGTATGCAGAGATGAGATCAACACCGTAAGACGAGACAACGCCGAAATTATCAACCAGGCACTCGCAGAGCTAGCCGAATACAGCGGTGAGCCTCCGATGGAAGTACACACCACTCATCTTGGCACAGCCACGGCCGCTCACAAACTGGGTACAAACAGGCTGTTCATAACCGACGACGCGTTGCGCGGTATGGTATCAAAAGAACGTTTGATCGAAGACATCAGCCACGAATTTTCACACAATGCGCAAAATAGTCTGATCGTAAGAAACATGGCAAATGAACTCGGCATCGATTCTCAGCCAGGAGAAGTTGAAATTGCCAGACTTCAACAGCACTACTTGCAACGCATAGGTCAGCCACTGGAGTCGGAATACCTACTGAGCGCACTTAAAGGAAATCGCAATCTTTCCGAAGGCGACAAACTCCGTGCCGAAGAATTGGTCAAATCATTCTCCGAAATTAGAATCGGCGACAACTTGCGCAGCGAAAAAAATCTTGTCGACTGGGCGCTCAAAAAGCTATCCTCCGAGAACGGCGCCAGTGCCATCATCGAGCAAGCCCTCAATCAAGGCAGCGATCTCGAAAGCGTCGCCAACAATTCAGTTCTGAGAAAACTTTTCCCGAGTTACACATCAAAGAGCATTATTTCTCTTCTGGACAAATATCTGGACAACAGCCCTGAGTGGCACAAAGATGCAAAATTGACAGGTGACTTCTGGAAGCTAGTTTTAGAGCAGCGCCAGAAGCAGTTGAATGAATTAGTATCTGAACACCACTTACGGTATCAAGACTGGTTTCACGAAAAGGAATCATCAGCCGCAACGGAGCTGGTATCACGGCATCTGCAGAAGAACTACAGAAGAGACTGGGGCGAAAGCGGCAGTGCCGACAGCGAGCTATTCAATGAGCTACAACGCCGACGCCGGTCGCATCGCGACGATGGCGATGAAGCCTTACCTGACGGACTGGTTTTATCGCGAGCTGAAGCTCGACAAGAATCGATAGAAGATAAGCACCGAACGGTCCTCAATTTGACCGAAGCCCTCTCCAGAGCGCTTGATGGCCGCCCATTAAGTGAAAGCCAAATCGGTAACTTGAATACACTAAAATTGAACGCCGAAAAGTTAGACAGAACGATTGCTGAAAAGGTCATTTCACTGCTCTCCGAGAAACCGTCCGGACGAGCATTGCTCGATCAAATCGCAGAAAGACCCCTGAGTCTTGACGAGTTAAAAGGCGTCCAACAGATGCTGAGCAACAATGAGCGCATCGTTTCGAACGGCAATGCGAAAACTGAAGTCGTTGATAAAGTTCGGGCCGAGCATCTTTTATCACTCGACCATGCGCTTCTTGTACTTGAAAAATTCGCGGATACAGATGGTTCGCAAAAATTGAATGCCCGCGACAGTTTGCATCTGCTGCAAGCCCAACACCTCGCACAAAATGGGCTCAACTATTTAGCGAAATTGCATCAGCCACTCGACACAGAGATCCAAATGCAAGGTCAGCTAAAAGCGCAGCTGAAAAAATTGGACGCGGCTTCAACCAGGCTAATGGACAAGAGTCTCGCCAACAATGTAGTTGAGTTTATTAGCTCGTATGAAAAGCTAGCAGCTGGAAATACCGCCGGTCTCGACGCCGACACTCAGACGCGGTTATCACAAAACATGAACAAATCACTCGTCCAAATCTTTTTTCCAGAAGGAAACGGATCAGACGCACGACAAGCCAGCATGCTGATGTCGCGATTGAACGATACCGTCAATCTA
Organism: Candidatus Obscuribacter sp.; assembly: GCA_021772095.1. GTDB lineage: Bacteria > Cyanobacteriota > Vampirovibrionia > Obscuribacterales > Obscuribacteraceae > JADYXR01. Next base: position 44,482 of record JADYXR010000138.1, read on the forward strand.
CTGACCCGCGACAATCATGGGTCGCCGGACGATCAGATTAGAAACCAGCTGTTCAAAGAACTGAGCCAGCGGAACTTGGGAGATTCCAACATCGGCGACGCAATTGGTCTGGCTGATCGCCGGTCGGAGCTGATCATGAGCACCACTGATGGTGCACGGCGACAAATTGTGCAAGACGAATTGGAGAAATCATTGCAAGAATTCGCCAAGAATCCCAGCTCCGAGAATGGCTCACGACTTCAATTCACCAGGGAGCTTTGCGATTCTGCCAACGGTCAGGACGGCAGATTTGAGATGCTGTCCAAGTTTGCTGCGTTTGCAAACCAGCATCCCGACATTCCTCTTGCCTTCAGACAGGTGTCCGCACCCGACGCCATCCCCGAAGCAGTTGAGCGTTACTTGGACTTGATGTCGCAACACGCGAAAAATACCACTGAAATCACTGGCGATACCACAAAAGATCAACGACATTTCGATGGCGACGAACTGGAAGACGCTTGCGTCAAAGCTACAATGGAAGCAGCGCGGCGAGGCGATCTCGGTGATTGGACATTTGTTCCGACCGGTAAAATGTCTACTGCAGACAAGATGAAACTGGATGGTGTTTTTATCGATTTGCAAACCGGTGAAATCGCTCCTATCGACTTCACCGCAAGAGACAAAGGCGCTCACAAATGGTTTTACAAACTTTCCACCAGAGACAGTCAGTACGGCAACCAGCTGGCTGTATTTCAAAACAGCCCAGAAAACATTCGTGGTTTTATCGAAGGATTAAGAGGCGATGGGACGACTTTCCAGCTTGATCAATTTAAGCAAGCAGGCATTCCATTCCCCTCGTTTGAAAATTGGAGTGGAGCAACTCCTGCAGCCATTCGCGATTTAAAAGCGATAGCCAACGGCGCCAAGAGCCTCTCCAGAACGCCAAACGACAAATGGGCTTTCCTCGGCACGTCTGCGTATAGCCCAGTGCATCACAGCGAGCAGACGCGTCATCCGAACCTGCATTCATCCGATCCGATGAAAGCAGCTAAATATGAGGTGATCGTACAGAAGTATTTGAAGGGCCAGCCCGCCGATCATTCCTCAAAAGATCCTGCGCAAGTGCAACGCGACATGGTCGATTTAATTGACCACTGCAATGGTTCGGTCGAGGATGCCTTGAAAACTGCTCGGATGGCACCAGTATTGCGTAATTCCGGCGTCAGTAATTTCAGCGATATGGCAGAGATAGGGCGCGTTTGCGATCAGTTCAAGACCAGCCCGCAGGAAGCGGCAAAAGCGATGACAATTTGGCGTAGTATTGGCAATGGTGGCACGCTAAAACAAGCGATCCAAGTGTCTAGAATTCAACAACGCTTAAATGACGCAAATGTCACCATCACGGATGAGCAAGCATTCAAAGCACTCGACTTGTTCGATCGTTCTTCTCACCTGTCGCCGCTAGTGGCACTCGCGCTGGATGCGGTGCCTGACGAGCATCAAGAATACTTACAGAAAAAACTTGCTGCAGCAGGCAACCTGACGAAGCAACAACTTTCGGAGACAGCACTAACAAAGACTATGGAAGCCGAAGGAGAGGAGGCTCAAGCATGGTCTTTGCTGTACGAAGCGACGGAAGCACTCTAACAATCCAACGCGGCCGGACATATACGTTTGAGCCGAACAACTCGACGGAACAATCAATCTGAACAGTACAAACTATACCTGTTGTCTAAGCGCTGCCTCCCTGTTACGCTGGCATCCATAAATCATGCCGAACATCTTGATAATCGAAGACAAAATAGATCTCGCCAATCTCGTGAGATCGTATCTCGAGTATGAGGAGCACAAAGTCGAAGCGCTGCATAGCGGCGGCGGAGCGCTTCAGAAAATCCAAGCTGGTTCATTCGATCTGATCATTCTGGATTGGGATCTTCCGGAGATGAGCGGCATCGATATCCTGAAAGGTTTGAGAGCAACTGGGACGCTAACTCCGGTTTTGATGCTGACTGGCAAAAACGCGATGGAAGATAAAGAAACTGGTTTCGACGAAGGTGCTGATGATTACCTGACGAAACCCTTTGATATGAAAGAGTTGGCAATGCGCGTCAAAGCATTGTTGCGAAGATCGCGGACAAGCGCTAGTCAATCTGCTGCCACCGTCAATAGTATCACCCTCGATACGGCAAAACTGCGTGCCACAAAGAACGGAAGAGCGGTTGCTTTAACACCCAGAGAATTTGAGCTGCTCGCATTTTTGCTGAGAGAAAAACCACCGCATGGAACTGCAGACTTGATCGACGGCTTGTGGCCGGGCAATCAGACGATGACAAAAGACGTCGTCAGGACGACAGTGAAGCGACTTCGCAAAAAATTGGGACCCGACACAGCGGAATTAAAAGATGCTAATTTTCCCGATTTGTTTGCTGGCAAATCGATGGGCGGGGCAGTCGGGGGCACCGATGGTGGTGCCGACGATGAAGAAGATGACGCACTCGATCCATTTCTGGGAATCATCCTCGATGAGAAGTATGAGCTTGTAGAGCTGCTCGGTGGCGGTGGCACTGGCGTCGTCTATAAAGCAAATCATTGCATGTTAAATAATTTCGTCGCAGTAAAAATGCTTTTCCCTCACATGGTTTCGCGACAACTCGCAGTTCGCAGATTTCACCAGGAAGCAAAAGCGACCGCTTCTCTGTCCCATCCAAACATTCTAAAAGTATCCGACTTCGGCACCGGAGAACAGGGTCAACCCTACCTCGTAATGGAGTACCTGCAAGGCTTAAGCCTCGCAGAGATGCTCGAAGCAGAGGGCGATCTGGCACCATATCTGGCGGTGGAAATTATAATGCAAGCAGCCGCAGGATTGATGCACGCGCATAGCAAACAAGTGGTGCATAGAGACATCAAGCCAAGCAACTTGATGATCATCGGCAAAATCCCAGAACGATTCACAGTCAAGATCGTCGACTTTGGCTTAGCAAAACCCAGCAGGCAAGACGATCGCCTCTCAAAAATCACAGTCACAGGCGAAGTCTTCGGAAGCCCCTCTTATATGAGTCCAGAGCAGTGCCGCGGCGAAAATGTCGATCATCGTGCCGACATCTACTCGCTCGGCTGCGTACTCTTCGAAGCACTAACCGGTCGCCCACCCTTCGTCGGCAAAGATCCTATCGACACAATCTTCCAACACGTCGCACCGGATCCACCTGTCTTTAAAATCGAAGGCAGCAACCCACGCCTGGTCGATCAGATGGAAAAAATCATCATGCAAAGCCTCGCCAAAAATCGCGAACAGCGCTATCAATCAGTTTCCCAACTCCTCCAAGACCTTCTTCAATTCCGAGAAATTCTGAAATCCGAAGGCGGCGACATCAAGTTCGAAGTCTAAGCACGCAATCTCACGACTATCTCACAACTCGAGAATAGACTGCAGTGATATTGATGAATCGATTTCCCCCCAAAGCTGAGTCGATCAACGCATCACCGAGCCACACTGTCGCGCCACTAACAATACAGTCACCGTCAGGTTTCTAATTGTCGAACTGAAGGATTGAAACATGAATATCGTTAGCAATTATCTCCAGGACATCTCCTATGTTTCTCCTCTATCTGGCGAAGAAGAGAGCGACCTTATCCGAGATCTGAAACAGAATGGTTTCGCTGCCATGAATGCTCGAAGCCGGCTCATAGAGGGAAACCTGAGGCTTGTCGTCAAACTGGCAACTCAATACGTCGGCTTCGGTTTTAGTTTTGTCGAGTTGGTTGCAGCAGGGAATCTCGCATTGAGACAAGCTGCACAAAAGTTCGATCCGGAAAGCAAATACAAATTCAGCACGTTCGCGACCTGGTTTGTGAGCCGCTCATACACTCGGTTGATTGCAACGCGCATGATGGACGAGATTCAGTGGATCGAGAAAGTTATCGCCGCTAGAAAGAACGAGTTTCCACTCACAAATCAGCAATGCGCCGCCGATCTAAGAATGACCGATTCCGATTTCTCCAGTTTAGTTTTAAACGCACTGGCACCACTTAATCGCCAGTCGCCCGAGATGCAATTGTGTTCAACCGACACGTATCCACGGGTCCTGATTGCCGAGGCTAAGGTTATTTGGCAAAAGTGGCGCGATGACAACGAACAAATCTGGTGGCGCAGCAGTAATGATGCGAAACCTGAAACTTTGAAGTAATCACGATTGCCGAACAAGTATTATCGAACAAGCAGTCGCAGTCTCTGAAGTAATAAGATCGCCGAATAAGTAGTCCCAAACGCGTGTTTCCGGTTCTAAAACCGCGCTAATTCCGTCCGCAAGCTTTCCGTCACAAACGGGTATATCTCGATGGCAGGATCGAATAGACCCTTTGAGCTATGGCAGACGAAAAGACCAGAGACGCGAGTCTTCAATCAAACACGCCTCAGACAAAGTCGCTGGACACCGAGGATCGCACAGACGGTTTACGCCGCCCTGCGGAATTAAAAATCGGACAACTCGTCAGCGAACGGTACACAATCAAAGCATCGCTCGGAAGAGGCGGCATTGGTTCTGTTTATCGCGTCCACCAAATTTTACTGGACAAAGAATTCGCGCTCAAAACACTCAACCCGGTAACCGCATCATCTGCGACGATGCGCCGCTTCCACCTGGAAGCGCAGTCGGCAGGCAAGCTCAATCATCCCAACATCGTCAAAGCATTCGACTTCGGCTTGATTGATGGCGTTCAGCCCTTTTTAGTGATGGATGTGATTGAGGGCAAAACGCTCTCGCGAATTCTAAAACAAGGGAAATTGCCGCTCAACATTTTCTTGGAAATTTTCATCCCGCTAACACAAGCGATTGCATATGCGCACAGCGAAGGAGTGGTGCATCGTGATTTAAAACCGAGCAATATCGTTTTAGAACCTGACAAAGAAAATGCCGGCAAATACATTCCAAAACTAATCGATTTCGGACTCGCGAAACTCACCGACTCCGACAGTCTGAGCCAGCATCAAACATTGACGAAAGCCGGAGATGTAATTGGCACGCCGCTGTACATGAGCCCAGAGCAATGCTCCGGCACATCTGTCGATCATCGTAGCGACATTTATTCACTCGGTTGCGTGATGTTCGAAGCGCTAACAGGAAAGCCACCATTCCGAGCTGATACCGCTATCGAAACGCTGATGCAGCATGGAACAAAACGTCCACCATTGTTGAACGAAACCTGCGAAGGTATTGAATTTCCCCCAGAGTTAGAAGAGTTGATCGATACGTTGCTGGCTAAAGATCCAGCCGAGCGATTCGAAAGTTGCACACTAGTAGCTGACCAACTAATCGCAATTAAGAGTTCGACGAATGATGAAACGAACGAGGAAGAGATCGCGATTGCCATTGCCAGACTGGCTGACGAACCCTCCACAAATCCGGCGTCTCTTCGACAAATATCAATCCTTTTATTCTTGGGCGCAGTGCTCGCCCTTGCAGCAGCAATATTCGTAGTTAATTCATCGCGCACCACACCTGATACCGCTCAAGGCGCCGCTGTTCAACACGCGATGCTACCAACAGAACAAGCGGGTCCATTGAGTGCCGATCGCTTGACGGCACCTCCCGACGACGGAAAAGCGATAGTGCCGTGGGCAAAGCTTGAGGGAGCGAATCGGGTTTTCCATTTTCCCAAAAATAGACGTCTCGGAAAACTTGGTTGGAAAGTCGGCACGGGCTATGAACTCGCATTAGCAACCGGTTTGGTGCGTCTGCCACAGGACACGAAGATCATCTTCATGTGCAGTGAAATGATGCTCCGGAGTCCGACAGATGTTGGCGGTTTTGGTACTGACGACTTTAGAGGAGTCAACGTTAAGCTCGGTGAGATTTTAACGGGAGAAGAAGTCGTTGAAAAATCGATGTCCTCGTTACTCGCTTCAAAAAATCTGACGCTGGTCACAATAACTGACGGCAGTCTCTCCGCCGACAACCTGTCAAAACTTGGGTCATTGCCAAAATTGACATGGTTAACACTGATCGGTAATGAAGCAAAGCTTGAAGAGTTAGCAGCCTTGAAGAACCGAGTTTTTGCCAGATGTTGTGTTTTGAGTAATTGAATAAGGTGGCGTATTCTTTCAATAACGACAAAGAAAGGAGATACGCCAATGAAGAAAGATAC
>JADYXR010000139.1 GCA_021772095.1 Candidatus Obscuribacter sp.
ACTCCTTCAGGAGGAAACTATTCAAAACACACGTCGACTCTTGAAAAAAGAGTAGAATCAATTCCAATTTCGGTGCAATTTTCAGTACGAACTAGCTAGGAATTTTGAATTCCGCAGCATTCGTACAATTGAAACTGATGATGTCCGGTCCGATAGATTATTTCTGTACTTAAATCAAAATGTTCGAATCACGAGGCGCCCCGAATTATGCCCAAGCCAACCACGTATGAAGCTCGTCATAAGGTGTTGGGTTATCCGGTCGATGTAGTCGACGAAACTCAGGCACTGGAGCGCATTGAGAAAGCCTGGGCAGCGGATCGCGGCATGCATGTGGTGACGCTGAATGCGGAGATGGTTATTCAGGCTCAGAATGACAGCGAACTCGATCGCATCGTCCGCCATGCGCATTTGATCGTGCCTGACGGAGCCGGCGCTGTATGGGCGTTGCGGATGGATGGTCATCCTTCCTATCGCGTTCCTGGAATCGAACTGGCTTACAAGGCTTTGTCGAGCGCAGCCAGGCATCACCTTCCTGTCGCATTGATCGGTGGACGCCGCGAAGTGCTGGATAAGTTGCTGGAAGTGATAGGCAGTCAGCATCCCGGACTCAACGTGATTGCCAGTCATGATGGTTTCTTCGGTGGCGATGAAGAAGAAACGATGATCGAGGAAATCACTGTCAAACAGCCGCGTTTGATCTTAGTGGCGATGGGCGTGCCGCGCCAGGAACTCTTCATAGACCGGTGGCAGGCGCAGTTTTCCAAAGCTGTCGTGATTGGTGTCGGCGGTAGTTTTGACGTCTGGGCGGGCTTCACCAAGCGCGCACCGGCGTTTTTCCGGAAGTTGCATTTAGAGTGGTTCTACCGGATGACTAGCGAACCATGGCGCGCCAAGCGAATCTTGTCGGCATTGCCGTCGTTTGCCTGCCAGGTGCTGGCAGCGAGAGTGTTTGGTGGGGCTGAAAGCGATGATGGCGGCGCCCGAGGCGACGCTCCCAAGCGCAGCGGCAAGTGGCGCAAGATGCGCAAGAACAAACGGAATCAGGACAAATCCAAAGAACGATTCATGGAATGAGTTTGGTTCTGCCTTATGTGGTCTAATTCTTGACTCATGTATTTGAAAAACTTTTAGAGACTGCCGAGGCAAAAGACGTGCCTTTGCGGATGTTGGCTCATCTTGGTGATGCCGTATTCGAGCTTTTTGAGCGCGAGCGCGAAGTTTTGACGTCTGCAAACGCGCAGAAGCTGCACAAAAACGTGGTCCGGCGCGTCAACGCAGTCAGTCAAGCCGCCATTCTGGAGGCCTTGATGGATCATCTCACTGACGCCGAGAAGGACATTGTCCGGCGAGCGCGCAACATGAAGGTGACGGGCAGTCGCAAAGTAGATCAGAGCGCTTATCGCTATGCCACAGCCCTTGAGGCTCTGGTCGGATATTTGTACCTGACCGACAAGGCGCGCTTGACCGAAGTCCTCGATTTGACCCTGTAAGAATATTTCAAACCTTAAGGATAGGTTGTAATGCACCACCACTTGGTCTTTCTAGTGTTAACGTAAGTTTGGGCACTAGAGCCCCGACATTACTTGTGTTCGCGCACCAACCACGTGGCAATTTAAATTGCAGATTAAAACCGAAGACATTTATCGCTGCCTACAGGAAGAGTGTGCCGATGGTTTCGTGGTTAGCGACGCCAACGGTGCAATCGTAAGCATCAATTCGGCAATCGCCAAGTTGGTGGGCAAGGACGAGGCGACACTCAAAGGTCAGCCGCTCAAGCTGATAATCGACCTCGAGCGCGAAGTTGCCCCGGAGCATCCCGGCATCAGCGGGAAATTTCCCGGCAATAACGGGTCACCAGCGGTGGTGCCAGAGGGAATGGAGCAAACTGTCCTTCCAAAAATGGCTTCGATAATTGGAAAAACCGGAGCCGAGCTCATCATGCCGGTTAGCCATGTGCCAATCAATTTTCAGGATGAAAAACCTGCAAAGAAGAAAGCGGACAGCAAAGCCGGTGCCACCACATCTGAGGGCAGCGGTTTTCTGACGATTGTTTATATCCTGCAGGCGCACTCGTTGCAGCAAGCTCAAACCGACTTCGTCAGCACGGTCAGCCACGAATTGCGAACACCGTTGACCAGTATCAAAGGTTTCGCCGACACGATTTTGCGTGCCGGAGAGCGGCTTGACGTCAGCCAACAGCGACGATATGTCGGCATCATCAAAGACCAGGCTGACCGATTGACTCGTCTTGTTGAAGATCTGCTGGCTGTGTCCAGACTTGAATCAAAACGTTTGCAACTGACTAATCGTGCCATTGAATTGCCAGGAGCGGTCGAGCGCGTGCAAATCAATTTGGCTGAGAAAGCCACTAACCATCGGTTGGTCGTCGATATTCCTGCCGGTCTTCCTCCGGTTTGGGCCGACGCGGATCGATTGGAGCAGATACTGACTAACTTGATCGACAATGCCATCAAGTATTCTCCAGCGCGCACAACGGTCACCTTCGTGGCAAGAACCGTTGTCGTCGAAGGAACCGAGATGGTGGAATTCATGGTGGCAGATCAGGGCGTCGGTATTCCTGAAGAACATTTGCCGAAGATCTTTCACAAATTTAGTCGCCTGGATAATCCGCTGGTTCGTCAAACCGAAGGAACCGGGCTTGGGCTGTACATTACGCGCTCTCTGGTTCTTGCGCTGGACGGCGATATCACGGTAGCCAGTCAAGCGAGTGGTACCACGTTCACGGTGCGTTTGCCGGCTGCAACGTACGAAAAACAAGCACAACGAGGTCGTGACTGACCATGTTAATGCCGACGCCACAACTTCTCATTATTCATCAAGCCCGGCAGGCTGCTGAATATGCGTCCATCCTGGAGAAGACCGGCGCGCGCGTCAACGCTGTCACATCGTTTGAAGAAGCAAACGAACTGCTCTCGTTCATCCATCCCGATTTGATCATCTTATCGGCCAATATGCCTGAAGGTGACGGACGTTTGTACTGTCAGCAAGTTCGCGCCACGCTCGTACACCCTAGACCAGTACTGGTGCTTCTTCACCCATCGACGGACGTGAACGAAAGAATCAATGCCTTCAGATATGGTGCCGACGATGTGCTCCAGGATCCGATCGACAAGAACGAATTGGCAATCCGAGTGCTCGCGCACTTAAGACGCAGACAAGAAGAATTCTCGAATCCACTGACTCTGATGCCAGGACCAAACATGATCCGCCGCATGCTGGAACAACTTCTGGTCTCTGATAAAACCTGGGCCGCCATGTCGGTAGATTTGAACAAGATTCGAGTTTACAACGAAACCTATGGAGACCTGGCAGGCGATCAGTTGATCAAGGCTCTTGGTGCGGTTCTTATCGACGTCGCCGACGAGACTGACTTTGTCGGTCACACCGAAGCAGACCACTTTTTGATGACCACCAGACCCGATGAAGCGTTTCGAAAAGCAGAACGCATTTGCCAGCAGTTCGATAAGATGAGCTCGCGCTTTTATCCCAAGGGTGACATCGAGCGCGGCTATTTGATTTCAACCGGACGTGGTGGCATACGACGCAGAGTGCCACTAATCTCAGTTGCCATTGGTATCGTCGACAGTACCAAGCGTCGTTTTCAAAGTTATGTCGATGTTCTCACTTCCGCTCGTGATGCGCGCGACCTGGCCAAGCAAAAGCTGGAATCATGTTTTGTTTTCGGTGAACCGCAAGAAGATTTGCGCATGGGCAACACGGTTTTGACCAGAACTCGCAGTATCGAAATTCAGAAGGTGGAAACTCAGAACGCCGGCCGTATCCTCGTCGTAGAGCCGGATGGCGCAATGGCTTGCTTACTTCAAGAAACACTTTCTCTCGAAGGTTACACCGTCGAAGTCACCAGTTCTGCCGACGACGCATTGTCGATGGCACGATTCGAGCCGCCCGATTTGATTTTGCTCGAGTCGAATCTGTCCGATCGAAAAATGGACGGATGGAAATTGTGCAGCATGCTCAAGTCCGACGAAGTACTTTGCAAGATCTGGGTCGTGATGGCGACATCGCATCCGGATCAATCCAAAGCGCTGGAAGCCGGAGCTGATCTGTATCTTCCCAAGCCATTCGACATTCCAAGTCTTTTGAATGAAGTCAGTTTACTTTTAAAATCAAGATACGCTTAAATCGAGAGTCTAGACGCGTTAACGAGCGTGACTGTTTAAACGAGCGACTGTTTGAACGAGCGATTGTCTAAACGAGCGACTGTTTGAACGAGCGATTGTGTAACGAGCGATTGTGTAAACGAGCGACTGTTTAAACGAGCACCTGTGAACGAGCCTGTTTAAAACGACACCTGTTTAAACGCGCACCACTTTAAACCATCACTGTTTAGTTGAGCACAACCATTTTTCGATCACGACGACTTCAAACTGTTTAGTATCCACTCGACTGCTTCAACGATGCTGTCGGTTTGATAATCGGGCGTGACCTTCCATTGATACTCGCCGGCTTGCACTTGTTTTCCGTAACCCGTTTCAACCAGAATACTTTTGGCACCGCAGTTGGAGGCAAGCTCAACGTCGGTTGCTTTGTCACCAACTACAAAAGATCGAGTTCTATCTAATTCAGGATGTTCGTTGTACGCCTGTTCAACCAGTCCTGGAGCCGGTTTTCTGCAATCACAAGTTTGAGTATATTGTTCGACTGTGCCGTCAGGAAGATGCGGACAGTAATAAACGTCATCGAGAAACGCTTGCTGATCTTTTAAAAGTTTCACTAACTTCGCGTTCAAGTTACGAATGTGATCTTCAGAATAGTATCCGCGAGCGGCTCCGGTTTGATTGGTAATCAATACAGCGGCGATGCCTGATGAATTGAGCTTCCTGACAGCATCTGCAGCACCGTCAATCAATTGCAAATCGTTTAAATCACGGATGTAACCGGACTCGACATTGAGTGTGCCGTCGCGATCCAGGAAGACAACAGGCTTTTGACTGGGTGACATCGTTGATACCGAAAGAGGAACTGACAGACAGCATTGAAACATCTTACCTCCCAATTGTCATGTTTTTTCCACCCAAAATTACTTGTTGAGATTTGATTGTCTTCATTTTTTTGAAGGCCATATGGACACGCTGTTTCCATCGTTTGTATTTCGATACTCCAACTACCACAAGTCGTCAGCCTGTGTTACGATCAGTGGAAACCGGTATGGATTGGTGATTTCATGAGAATGCACGACGAGAACGCCTCCTTCAGATTCAATCAGAAAGGGCTCAAAAAGTTTCTCGGCGACTTGGAATGCGACATCATGGAATTGGCTTGGAAACTAGCCAACCCAACTGTGACTGTCCGCGAAGTTTACGACACGTTGCGCAAGCGACGTGAGATCGCTTACACCACTGTCATGACGACGATGGTGCGGCTCTCCGAAAAAGGACTTCTCAAGATCGTCGACAAAGCGGGTCTGGCAAATTGCTACAGTCCGCAAAACAATCGCGAAGAGTTTATCGTTCGTTCCGTCGAGCACGTGCTTGATGTTTTCTTCGATGAGTTTCCGATGGAATCAAAACACTTCCTCGAAAAACAAGAGAAGAAAGCCGCCAAGAGAACAAGCAGCAAACGGCGCTAGAAGCGAGTCTTCAAGTTTCGATCTTATAAAAATGCCAAACACTTCGTTCATAATGAGCGAAGTGTTTTTGTTTGAACGAGTGTGGTCGCGACACGGCACCACAAAACAAAAGAGGCAGCTTCGCAGCTGCCTCTTTCAATTTTTCGTTCAGTCCAGTCGCAAGTCTTAGTTGCTGTCTGGGATTGGTGCGCCTTCTGGAAGAGTCGGCGACGTCTTTTGGTGACGTTCTGCGCGACCGGTAGAGAAGTAGCGTTCGTCGAGAACTGTAGGCTCAACTTGGAAGAGGTTAGTGTCACGAGGACCTTCAACCCGTCCAATTTCCTCAGGAAGTTTCAGCTGACCAGGAGTTCCTGGCAAGATGATTTCCGGACGAATTGCGACGACCAGTTCACTTTCGTTTTTAGCGAAAGCTTTGGATCTGTACATCGCGCCGATTACTGGGATTTCACCGATAAGCGGGAGTTTGGTCAGTTCACGACCACTGTTGGATGTAATTAATCCACCGATGAACAACTCTTGTCCTGGCTTCATTTCGACTGTGGTTTGAGCCTTTCTCGTAATGAATGAAGGAATCAGAGTTGTCGATCCAGGAACGTTCAACGAGTTCTGGGTCGAAGGAACGCGTTCTTCAGGCGAGATTTCGATAGTCAGCGAACCGTTCTCCATCAAAACCGGGATGAAGTTGATTCTCAGACCGAATGGTTCAAACACGACTGATTGTTGTGCTTGACCGCCTGCGGCGATGGCTTGAAGGATTGGAATTTCTCCGCCTGCCAGGAAGGCAGCACGTTCACCAGAGATACAAACAAGCGATGGTTCCGAGAGGATTCTGGCACGCTGTTGGTTGATCAAACCCTGGATGTTCGGAGTGATCGAAGTGTGCGTCTGTCCTCTGCCGTCCCAGTTGCTGGTTGCGTTGAACAAGTTAAGCAAGTTGTCCAGTCCGAACGAAGCACCACCAGGTGCGCCGAAGAGAACTGAGTTTTGCAGAACTTGAGGAGCTTGCAATGCCAGACCTTGACCGATACCGGAGTTGACACCAGTGATGTCTCCTGAGGTGATTGCGCTGCCGGAGAAGAACCCGACCGGAGCAGTTGAAAAGCCGGTAGGGACCGGTCCGTTAGCAACCGGAGCCAAACTGGCAGGGAACGATGCAGGGATGAATGTAGTACTGATCCCTTGGTTCAATCCGCCGTACGAGTTTGGAATCGGCACACCAGTGGTGTTGGTACCACCGACGCCGAAAGCGAATCCACGCGACGTGTTATCGATGCCAAGCGCGGTTGCTAACTTCCTTGCCGAGGTCGTGTTCATTTCCATGAACGTGACATGCAAGATGATCAGAGGGACTTTTCTAACTTTGATTAGACTCGTAACTCTGCCGCCATCGCTGGTGATGATCTGACCTTTCGAAACGTTGTTGTTGACGTTAGGGAAGAAGGTGTAGCGATCAACTGACGAGAGGGTAGCGAGTTGTCCGGTGTTACCACCAGCCGAGCCGCCGCCGCCAGCGCCTTGCTCACCGATTCTGGCGTTGATCAAACGGTTGTTGGCGACCTGGATGTTGAATCCGCGGTCATCCATAAACACGTTGCAAGCCATCATCGCGCGCGTTACTGATTCAGGGTGATCGACATCGCCCATCAACAGGACTCTATCTGAGCCACCAACGGAGAATGCTTTCACGATGATACGAGGATCGATTTCGCGAAGTGCTGTTTGCAGTTCTGAGAAATCACGAGAAACAACGATGTCGACAGCGGCAGTGTTGCCGGCGTCGTCCCAGAGAACCATAGTCGTGCTTCCGGGAGCTTTACCCAGAAGTACCATCTGGTTTTCTGCAACTACTACCGGTTCTGCAATTCCAGGATCGCTTATAGATGTACGAACGATCTTGTTGCGCATTTTGAAAGTTCTCGATTGAGATACTTTCAAATCGATTTCGTTGGTCGTTTTGAATTCTTCAAGATCAACTGCGCCAGTCACTACCGGCGGAATCGGTGTGGCGGTGACGCCGGATGATGTTGATTGAGCAATTACTTGATCAGGCGCAAGCTGAGCAATCAGTTGTTGCGAATGCGAACGGTGGTCCGTCGTAACTTCTGACATTGAGGCAGCGCTCTGGGTTGGGCTCGACTTCAAAGCGACGATGTCGTTTGTGTCGGATGCCGCGGTTGATAGATTGTCAGCCTGGAGCAAGGAGGGATGTAAGCTCAAAGCCGCTGCAGGAATGATATCTTCCGTTTCCGCTGCCTTGTTCTTGTTGCCGAGGAACAGCATCACGTGATTGTCCGCGATACTACCGGCAGTGGCTACCTTCTTGATGCTCGGTCTCTTCGCTACCGTCGCTGTTTTCTTAACGGTCTTTTTGACCGCTTTGCGAACGGGCGCCTTAGGAGCGTTCCCAGTTTTGCTTCCGGACATTTGCTGCCAGATGGCCTCGGCTGCAGTAGCCGGTTGTACCAGCAGTCCCATCTGCCCTACAAGCACTGACAGGCTTAGAATTAAGCTCGTCGTATTCTTGTTCATTCCACTCTCCCTCTAAAGTTCAGTTAACTAAAAGTCCTATACTCGACCGATCTGCTGATTATCGGCTGTCGGGTATTGGAGCGCCTTCTGGCAGTGTAGGTGATGTCTTTTGATGTCTTTCCGAGCGTCCCGATGTGTAATGACGTTCGTCAATTACTGTTGGTTCAACCTGGAATAGGTTCATGTCGCGAGGACCTTCAACTCGTCCAATTTCTTCCGGAAGTTTGAGCTGACCTGGTGTACCAGGCAAGATGATTTCCGGTCTGACGGCAACAACGAGTTCGCTCTCGTTTTTGTTCCAGGCTTTCGAACGCCACATGGCGCCGATTACCGGAATTTCGCCGAAGATTGGATATTTGTTCAGTTCGCGACCGTTGTTGGTTGTAATCAAACCGCCGATGAAGAGCTCTTGTCCGGGCTTCATTTCAACGATGGTCTGAGCCTTTCTGGTTGTGAATCCTGGAATCGACGAAGTCGAGTTAGGGAAGTTGAAGGCGAAGGTGTTGGAGATCAATCTTTCTTCTGGAGCGATTTCCAGGTTGATTGACCCGTTTTCCATCAGAACTGGAATCATGTTGATTCTCAGACCGAATGGTTCAAACGTTACTGAGAACTGGTTCTGTCCAGCTGTCGCAATAGCCTGGAGGATTGGAATTTCTCCACCGGCAAGGAACGAAGCTCTTTCTCCGGAAATCGTGACGAGCGTTGGCTCGGCAAGAATACGAGCACGGTTTTGTGCGATCGTACCGACGATTCTTGGGCTCAATGAGAACTTGTATCGTTGCGAGATAGCGAAGTTGCTGACTGCGTTGAACAAGTTACCCAGACCGCCTGGTGTGAACGACGCACCGCCTGGTGCACCGAGGAGCACTTGTTGGCTGAGGAGCTGCGAAGCTTGAGCGAATACTGGTTGACCGATACCGAGAAGTGATGAGCTGATCGTGG
Source organism: Candidatus Obscuribacter sp. (assembly GCA_021772095.1). GTDB lineage: Bacteria > Cyanobacteriota > Vampirovibrionia > Obscuribacterales > Obscuribacteraceae > JADYXR01. The sequence continues at coordinate 9,086 of JADYXR010000139.1, forward strand.
TCGGATCGAAGAAAGTTACAGGACCTGTGCTGTAGGCTCTCGGCGAACCAATCGGCGCACCGATAGAGGTGTTGACCGGCAAGGTCTGATAAGCACCAGGAAGTTGAGTCAGATAAGTACCAGGAGATACGAATCCAGCTTGGCTACCACCACCACCGATACCGAAACCAAATCCGCCACCGGAGAAGTTGAGACCGAGCGTGGCACCCAACGAACGCGCTGCGTTGGTGTTCATTTCCATGAACGTAACGTGAAGAGCGATCAAAGGAACCTTACGTACTTTCACAAGGCTGGTTACGCGACCACCATCGGAGGTGATGCCTTGAGCCATGCTGACGTTATTGTTGTAGTTCGGGAAGAATGTGTAACGGTCAACAGTGTTGAGCTGTGCAAGCTGTCCACTCTGTCCGCCAGTCGTTCCACCACCGCCGGCACCTTGTTCACCGATTCGAGCACCGATGATTCTGTTGTTGGCGATTTGAATGTTCATTCCGCGGTCGTCCATATAGACGTTGGCTGCGGCGAACGCTCTGATAACTGATTCGACGTGGTCGACATCACCTAAAAGGATTAGACGATCGGAACCACCGACGGAATATGTTTTGACGATGATGCGAGGATCGATTTCGCGGAGCGTCGATTGCAATCCCGTGTAATCACGAGAAACTCTCAAGTCGATTGCCGACGAATTACCTGCGTCATCCCAGAGAACGAGAGTGGCGCGACCAGGTGCTTTGCCGAGAAGAACCATTTGGTTCTCAGCGACGATTACTGGTTCGGCAACGCCCGGATCACTTATAGAGGTACGAACAACTTTGTTTCTCAACTTAAAGGTTCTGGAACGAGACACTTTGAGATCGATTGAGTTAGTTGGTTTGAATTCTTCGAAGTCGACTGTACCTGTCACTACAGGTGGTATCGGGCTGGCAGGAATACCGAGGTCGGCACCCTGGGCCAGTACGTTGTCTGCGGTGAACTGCGCTAGCAGATCATCGCTTCTTGCCGGAGTGGATTCGATTGTCTTGAGTTTTTCGTCGATCGGAATCTCACTGGCTACGTCGACTGAGGGAGTTGTCGTAGGCTCTATCGCTTGCGACGGTTCGATGTTTGTCGGCAACTGTAATGCTGGGTGGATAGAGAGGGCTGCTGTAGGTGCAGGACCACCGCCGATGGCGTTGGCGCTCTTGTCTTTACCAGATAGAAATAGGAGAGCATGACTCTCATCAATAATATTGTGTGATACCGCCGGTGAAGGCTTAGTTGCTTTGGCAACTACGACTTGTTTCGACGCGACTTTGGCTTTTTTAACTGTGTTCTTTTTAACTGGGGCTTTCACAGCAGTCTTGGTGCCGGACATTTGTTGCCAAATGGCTCCTTCCTTGGACTGTGCACATTGCCATCCAGCCTGTGCGAGCGCCAGTGACACGCTCAGAGCTACGCTCAACGTAGGCTTATTCATTCCACTCTCCCTCTATGTCTCCCGACAACTATCTCAATGACTCGAGTCTAACAGGATGCAAACTAGTAAGTTAATCGGTACTGGTCCGACCAGGTCAGCATAGTAACATGACTCGCGACAGTGTGTACTCACCTTTTTTAAGACGATCCACAGTCTTTTCCCAGTTTTAACGAGGGCGCCTAAAACCGGGCTGGGACAGGCTGTAGGGAGTGTCGGAGAATGTTGCGCGTTGTTTACGGTGCCTATTTGACAACCGTATTTGGTGCCGTGTATCGGCGATCAATGCATGTCAAGTTGCTACCACTAGTGGTATCGGAGGCAGTGCCTAAACGTTGTGCGATCTTCGTTCTATAGCGCATGAATTCTCTTTCTATGTGTGATGCCTTCTTGTCAGTCATATAAATGGTGTTCTGCGCATATCAGACATTCTGGGGGTTTATGTGAGTTGTCATTCGGGCATAAGCACCGCGCCGAAAAGCGATACGTCGATTCGAAAATGACGAAAACGCAATTGGACATTCTATTTAGCCGTTTTGTTATCTCATTCTCAGAATCCGCAGGTGGGTTTTCAATTGCAATGGGAGTCCTGATGCGGCTTTTGATAAATTGCAGTTAATCTCGCCAGGCAGAGAGAATTCGGACCAATCAACCTAATTAATTGATTTGGATTGGCACGTTTTTTTGTGAACGATGGAAGGATGTTATATACTCAGTTCCCGAAGAGCCTGTTCGTACTTACACAGTTGCTAAGGTGTCATGCGGATCTCAGGCTCGGTAAATTTGTTGCCGAGATCGATCAATATGATCGGGTCGAAGAACAAGTTAAGTGCATTGAGTAGGGTACCGAGCAACGGAACGGGCTATAGAAATGTTTGGAAACTTGGAAGAGAGTAAGACCGTGGCTGAAACAAATAACGACCAAGAGAAGATCCTTGTCGTCGACGACGAGGCATCTATCAGGCGCATTCTAGAAACGCGCTTGAAGCTGGCGGGCTACAACGTAGCCACCGCTGCCGATGGTCAAGAAGCATTGGACCAATTCAACAGTTTCCAACCGGACCTGGTGATATTGGACGTCATGCTTCCTAAGATGGATGGCTATGAAGTCTGCCGCGAGATCCGAAAAACGTCGGACACACCTATTATTATGTTGACCGCTGTCGCCGATGTATCTAATCGAATTCAAGGATTGGAAATCGGCGCTGACGATTATGTTGTGAAACCATTCAGCCCGAGCGAGCTGGAAGCCCGTATCAAAGCGGTACTCCGCAGAACGGTCGAGCGTCAGCAAGAAGCCGGTCAAAGCAAAAGCACCAACGTTATTACTATCGGCAATTTAAAAATCGATCTTAATAAGAGACAAGTGACGAGAAAAAATGAACGGATCAGATTGACCGGAATGGAATTCAGCTTGCTGGAACTTCTGGTTACGAATTCCGGCAGACCATTCTCTCGTGGTGAAATTCTGCAACAGGTTTGGGCTTATCCTCCTGATCACCGCATTGACACAAGAGTTGTCGATGTTCACATCAGCAGACTAAGATCGAAACTGGAAGAGGATTCATCGAACCCTGATCTGATTCTCACTGCTCGTGGAATCGGCTACATGTTCCAGAAGATCAATTAAACAACTCGCGTTCTAAAGTCGACGAAGTTTTAATAGAGCACGTCAAAAGTGCGTAGTACCACATTTGGTGGCGCGGCTTTGCTGTGCGCCTGCTGCTTCTACTATTTTTTCTTCTGGGCAGTTTTGCTGAGATTCTCTTCCATTTCATAAATTGAAACGCCCGGCTGGACCGGGCGTTTCGTTTTCACATACTGATTTTCCGGCCCAGGCTTACGTGCCCATCTGCCAGGAATTCATGTACTCGATCATCTCAGGCGTGAGCTTGTCGATGGTTACTCCAAGAGAAGCTAATTTCAAACCAGCGATTTCGTGATCGACTTCGACTGGAAGCTTGTGTACGCCGGGGTTGAGGTCAGCTTTATTTTTGACCAGATATTCCAGAGCCAATGCCTGGTTAGCGAAGCTCATGTCCATGACGCTTGCCGGGTGACCTTCGGCGCAACTCAAGTTGACCAGGCGACCTTCAGCGAGAACGCAAACACGGTTTCCACTTTTCAGTGTGAACTCTTCCATATACGAACGAACAGCTTTTCTCGATGTTGATTCTTTTGCGAGGGCATCGAGGTTCAATTCCAGATCGAAGTGACCGGAGTTGCAAACGATGGCGCCTTCTTTCATTTTGGCGAAGTGTTTGCCATCGATTACGTGACGGTTGCCTGTCACGGTGATGAAAACATCGCCAATTGAAGCTGCTTCTGCAATCGGCATTACGCGGAATCCGTCCATCACGGCTTCGACCGCTTTAATTGAATCGACTTCGCAAACAACGACGTTTGAACCCATGCCGCGAGCACGCATCGCAGTGCCCTTGCCGCACCAGCCGTAGCCGACGACAACGATGGTTCTGCCAGCGAGCAAACGGTTGGTAGCGCGGATGATACCATCGAGTGTGGACTGACCGGTACCATAACGATTATCAAACATATGTTTTGTTTGTGCATCGTTGACTGCCATTGCCGGGAACGGCAGTTGTTTGTCCTTTTGCATCGCGAGCAAACGAGTGATACCAGTGGTGGTTTCTTCCGTGCTGCCGATAACGCTAGCGATTTGATTCTTACGTGTCTGAATCAGCGTGGCGACAAGGTCGCTGCCATCGTCGACGATCAAGTGCGGTTCGTGATCGAGTGCGATTTCGATATGCTTGTGATACGTGGCGACGTCTTCACCTTTGATAGCGAAAACGCGCATGCCATATTCTTGAACCATGGCAGCTGCTGCGTCATCCTGGGTGGAGAGCGGGTTTGAAGCGATGATTACTGAATCGGCTCCGCCGGCTTGCAGCGTGCGAGCCAGGTTGGCTGTCTCGGTTGTGACGTGTGCACACACCGACATCCGCAGTCCTTTAAAGGGTTTCTCTTTTTCGAATCGCTCTCTGATCAGTCTCAAAACGGGCATATCGCGGTCGGCCCATTCAATGCGTTTCTTACCTTCTGCAGACAGACTCGGGTCTTTAATGTCGCTGGCAGGCACAGTTTTATTGCTCACAACTCGTCACCTCTATGGCTTTTTTGTTACTGAAGATGGGCAGATCACCACTATGGTCGGGACACGGCTGAAAGCCGAGTGTAAACTCCTGGGACCACCAAATCATTTTTATGATATGGCTGAAACCCGGACCACTGCTGCTAGTCCATCTATCAGCCTGATATGTTACCACTCGAAAAGCTGATTTAGCAGCGATCCGGTGCGCTATATAGCCAGTTGTTGCAATGCATTATTAACTTGCTATATGTCAAGAGGAAAGCTTAAGATTTGTAGCTAGTATTTAGCATTCGATAAAAACGGCGTTTTCTCGGGAAAATAGCCTTTAGCGACCCCGAGACTTGTGATATTTTGGAATCCATATGTTGAGCACTGCCACTTCATCTAACGCCGAAAGGTATAAAAGGAAATTCGTAAGTGGCTTCTGCATGCTGTTCGCCGCAACCACCCTTGGAATCGGCTTCTCTTCTCCCGCTCATGCCACTCTGCTTAATGGCGGCGTAGAAGTCGTTGAAACCGAACATACTCCTGGTGATACCACAGGAAGTACTACACCAGCAGCTGCAAATGTTGCTCTTCCTATAACCACCGGTGGTGGCTCACCATCTGATAAGAATTTTGCCCCTGCTCAACAAAGAGCCGTCAATCCGCAAGTGCAGCTTCAACCGGGTCAACCGACACTGGCTTACGGACGCGGACCGAACGTTGCTCAGTTGACTCCGCCTCCAAATTCTTTTCCTGCTAATTACTCCGGTCGCTGGCAATGTGTGACTCGCGTCGTCGACTCCGCAGTCGACACCGTCACCATCGGCACCGAAATGAAAAGTGAAGTCTGCTTTGTTGATGTGCCCGAAGGTCGCGTCGTCGCGCGCTGGGTTCAACCCGGTTGGACCGAAACGCAAGCCTCAGCGATGAGCTGGAGCAGCCGCGAAGCGCAAACCGATCGCACCAGCTATTACTTCGGCGAAGGCATGAACGGCTCCTGGGCGTCGAGATCCCGCGACCACTTCATGCAAGTCGGAACCGACAAATTAGAATGCAAGAGCTACGTCGATCAATACATGGATGGAAGATACATCGGTCGATATAGAACGATTTCGGTTTTATCGCGTGTTGGAACGGTCAACACGATCGCCCAGAGCGCTAAGCCTGAGAATAAGTAAGTTCGACCCGCTTTGAGCTGTTTGATGGACCGCCTGAGCGTCAGTTCGCTATCGGGTACGGCCACCAACGGCTGTGAGTTCCCGGAAGCGCCTTAAGTCTCCGTAAGCTCTAAGGACGCCGTGGGACTTTTCCTAGGGGCTTCACGGCTGTTTGATTCCGTCTAGCCTCGAGGTAGTCAGTGTGGCGATAGTTTATCCAAACGGGGGTGAAGCGTATACGCCTCGCGGATCATTTCGTCATTCTACAAGCATTGCGACACTGCATGTGGTGCCAAGGAAATGTGCCAGCACTGCATGTGGTGCTGGGGCGTATATTTTCTGGTTATCCTTTCTGACTTCTCTACCCGGGGTAGTCAGTGTGGCGAAAGTTTATCCAAACGGGGTGAAGCGTATACGTCTCGCGGATCATTCCATCGTTCTAAAAGTATTGCGACACTGCATGTGGTGCTAAGAAAACGTGCCAGCACTGCATGTGGTGCTGGCACGTATATTCTCTATTTATCCTGTGGCACTAAATGTGGTGCTACTAGGCTTTGCTTGTGATAGCTTCTTTTGCTTTCTCACCTTTTTTAGAGAAAGAAGCGAACGCGGCCCCACCTTTATATATGGCGGTTTTTCCGAGGTCTCTTTCGATTCTCAAAAGTTGGTTGTACTTAGCAGTTCTTTCCGAGCGACATGGTGCACCCGTCTTGATCTGTCCGGTCGATAACGCCACTGCCAGGTCGGCAATGGTGGCATCTTCGGTCTCACCGGATCTATGCGAAAGGATGCTCGTGTAGCCCGCGGAGGACGCCATCGTGATAGCCGCTATGGTTTCGGTCAGTGTGCCGATCTGGTTTGGCTTGATCAAAATTGAATTGGCAATACCATTATCGATACCACGCTTGAGTCGAACCGTATTGGTGACGAATAGATCATCGCCGACAAGTTGGCATCTCGAACCGATACGTTCGGTCAATTCTTTCCAGCCTGTCCAATCCTCTTCAGCCAGGCCATCTTCGATGCTGACAATCGGATAATTGTTTACCAGCTTCTCATAAAACGCGACCATTTCGCTGCTCGTCAACTTTCTATTTTCAGTTGCGAGGTTGTATTTTCCGTCTTCGAAAAATTCAGTCGCGGCAGGATCGAGAGCGAGACCGATATCGATTCCTGGCTTCAGACCTGCCTTTAGAATGGCTTCCATGATCAACTCTAGAGCTTCTTCGTTCGTTTTTAACGACGGTGCGAATCCACCTTCGTCACCAACCCCGGTGGCTAGACCTTTCTTATGAAGCACCGCTTTAAGTGCGTGGTAGATCTCGGCTCCCCACTGAAGACCCTGTGAGAATGAGGCTGCACCGATAGGGCAGACCATAAACTCTTGCAGATCAACTCCGTCTTGTGCGTGCTTGCCACCATTCAATATATTCATCAAAGGAACTGGAAGCACACATGCCGATACTCCACCAACATATCTGAACAACGGCATGCCAAGGGAGTTTGCAGCGGCTTTGGCAACCGCGAGACTGACACCAAGGATGGCATTAGCACCAAGTTTTGATTTGTCTTCGGTGCCATCAAGTCTGATCAATTCTCTGTCGATCAATGTCTGTTCCATGGCACTGGCACCTATGAGTGCTTTGCCTATATCCTCGGTCACATGGCGGATTGCGGTTTGTACACCTTTGCCACCATAACGGTGCGGATCCTTGTCTCGCAGTTCAACTGCTTCAAAACTTCCGGTGGATGCACCAGATGGAACCGCGGCTCTACCGGCGGCACCATTTGCAAGCACCACAGTCACTTCAACCGTAGGATTGCCGCGCGAATCCAGGATTTCCATCGCCGATATTTCTTCAATATGCGTCATCGATCTTTAGCTCCATCGGTGGTATCACTGTCCATTTTTATCAGGAAGAATTTTCTCGAAACGCAAATCTTCTTAGTGCAATTTTTTGCGCTTCAAGTATAATCTTCAAGCACCGGATCACTTTGTCATTTCCGAGCCACACTTGAGGTAAGAAAATGAGTTTGAAGAGATCCGACTTTCGTGTCGAGCTAATAACGATAACAAAAATTTGGGTTGTGTGATCTTTCAGTTCGCAAATGCGAACCTAGAATTTAGGCGGTTATACATGGGTTCAGACCATGGTGGCGGATTCCAGGCTATACAAGAGTACTTTCAACAAAAGTCATGCCGTTTTTGTTCAAAACCATTCGCACAGGATGGAATTGAGCTTCTAAGGCAAGAGCCAGGTGTTCTCGTCGTACGTGTTACATGCAATTCCTGTGGAAATCCACTCGGAGTAGCGATAGTTGGAACAAGTCCTAGAAGAGAACGTTGTAAGCCAAAAAATATTGGTGAATGGACAAAGCGCGATAAAGAGCGCCTGTCAGATAAACCGAAAATCACTTATGACGACGTGTTGTGTGCCCACGAGTTTTTCGATAATCTCGGTCCTGATTGGCACAAGCACATTCCACAATTAAGCACCTGACCGACTTGATCGGTTTTCATTAGCAGTCCGGTCCTAGCCATACCGCCGCAACCGAAATTAGCTCGATTTTCCATAATTAGGTCGGAACTGCTTAAAGAATAAACACACACGATGGGCGACGCATGCAAAGCGGCGCCCATCGTGTTCTTATATAAGACATGTTCAAAGACGAGATAAGACTTGTACCCAAGCCATTTAAGACCAGTCCCGACATCAAAGTCGCCTGGTGCTTTCCGCACGATTACTCAATCGGCATGTCTGGTCTGGGCTATCAATTGGTCTATCACCTGCTCGACAGCGCCCCCGACGTAGACGTGACGCGCGTTTTTAAAGACTGCCAAGAGAATGGCGCCAACGACTGCGAGCTGTTCGGATTCACCGTCTCGTGGGAATTGGACTTCATCAACATTCTGACAATGTTGAAAGCTCATGGAGTGGCGTGGCTGTCGAAAGATAGAGACGATAACGCTCCTCTGGTGTTCGGCGGCGGACCTGTGCTTTCGGCTAATCCCGAAACCTTCGCCGAGATTTTCGACGTCATTCTTCTTGGTGATGCCGAGGAAACAATACCCAAACTTTTGGAAGCTGTGCGCGAGTCGAGCGGCATGACCAGTCGTTTCAAAAGACTGGAGCATTTTGCGAAGTGTCCCGGTATCTATGTGCCGTCGCTCTATGCCTTCGAATATGACGGGCCACTCGGTCCAATCACGGCAGTTAAAACCCTGAGCGACAGCGCGCCTCCGCACGTGAGCAAGCTCCTGTTTCGCGCCAAGGAAGGTTACGTCGCGCATTCGATCATTCTTTCACCTGATACCACCTGGGGTGACACCTTCTTGCTGGAGGTCGCTCGCAGTTGTCCGCAAGAATGTCGTTTTTGTCTTGCCAGTTATCTGACCAGACCCTTTCGAACCGCGCCTGTATCAACCATCTTAGAGAAAGTCGACATGGCTCGTCGGCATACCAACAAGTTTGGTTTGATGGGTCCATCGATCACCGAACACCCTGAGTTCGATCTGGTGCTTGATGGTTTGCTTGAAAGAGAAGGCTTGAATGTTTCAGTTGCATCGGTACGGGCCGATACGCTGACGACCGAGCTTGTGAGCAAGTTGCGGGCGCTGGGCAGCAAGTCAGTGACGATTGCACTCGAGTCGGGATCGGAACGTCTGCGACGGATAATGAGTAAAAACTTGACCGAGCCGCAAGTGTTAGCCGCGGTTGACGCCATCGAATGTGGTGGCATGTCCGCCGTTAAGTTCTACGGAATTTCAGGTCTGCCCTATGAGACCGATGAAGACGTCGATGAAACCATTCGTCTATTGACCCAGCTCAAGCGCTCTCACAAAAAACTTAGATTCGTGTTCGGGGTTACCTCGTTCGTGCCCAAGGCGCAAACACCCTATCAGTGGAAAGGCCGTGATCGATCCGCAAAAGCAAAGATCGAGCATATGCGGAAGAATCTCGCTAAAATCGGCATCGACATTCGTCCGGAGAGCAGTAAGTGGAGTGACATCCAGGGTCTACTCTCGCGAGGCGATCGCAGGCTGACGCCGGTGCTTTTGAACGTTGCGACGTCTGGTGAAACTCTTGGGGCGTGGCGAAAGGCGCTTCGTGACTTCGAAGAATCGGTTCCATCAATTGAATACTATGCTTACCGAGATATCGACGAGGCGGAGATTCTGCCCTGGGGGCACGTAGCCAATGAGGCGAAGTCACCTTACCTTGCTCGTCAACTGGCTGAAGCTGGATTGGAATCTCAAAAATAGCACATTCAATTTAGTCAGTCGGGCCCAACGGTTGTCGATAAAGCGCATCGTGATCGGCAATGAATACCTTGCTCACACGGAAAACACGGAAAACGCTTGCGCTCTTTGACGTCCTCTCCGTCCTAGGCGGCGCTCCGATTTCGATAATCAAGCAATATATTCAGCAACAACAAACACCCCATTGACCGCCACGGCGGTCGCACCTTATATCACCGCCCTACAGGACGGAGCTTCGCGGTGCTTGTGGTAAGGGGCTACCATATCGCATCTTGGAAGCCACCTCGTCATTAGACGTTTCAGCTTTGCGTTTTCAATTGGCTTTTGCAGGAAATCATCAAAGCTCGAGTCTTCAAGATGCATGGATTCCAGAGGATCGATTGCGCTGTAACAAAAAAGTGGTGCGCCTACACCGGCGTCTCTCAAAGCTTTTGATGTCGATAATCCGTCCATCACGGGCATCATGTAGTCTACGAAAATTGCATGATAGTGTTTTTGTTTCACAGCCAGGAGCGCCTCTTTTCCGCTACTGACGGTATCGGCTTCCAGTGACATGTTCTGCAAAGAAGCTTGCAAGACTAATTGATTCAGACGATTGTCGTCAACGACAAGAACGGATCTTCTTTTTACAGATACCCCAGGGGCTTGAACCATTGTCACTTCGAAGGTGGTGCCTCGACCAGGCGTGCTTTTGCAGCTAATGCTACCGCCCATAGCGCCGATGAGCTGGCGGCAGAGGTATAAGCCCAGTCCCAACCCCTTGCCTCGATATTGTCGGCTTGATTGATAGAATCGATCGAAGACCTTGTCCGCGACAGCTTTTTCCATACCGATGCCGTTGTCGGTAACCACGAGAACCGATTTTCCTTCGCGCTCTTTCACTGAAACCTCTACTTGTCCTCCAGCAGGTGTGAATTTAAGTGCGTTGGAAACAAGGTTAGAAAGAATCCGAGACATTGACACTTCATCTACGTTCACCGGATGTAGTGGCACTTCCGGTGTCCAGTTCAGCTTGATTTCGCAACCTTTTGCTATCGGCTCCAATTGATTGATGCAGGCAGAGATTATCGCGTTGATATCGTGGGTTCTAAGCAACGGTGTAGTCGGGTTCGCTTCCAATCGGTAGACATCGAGCACATTGTTAATCGAGTGCAGTATTCCTTGGTTACTGTCTGAAATCTTCGAAAGCACACTTGAATGTGCGGGCGATATTTCCCCAAGGGCACCCTGAATCATTAAGTCGATCAATCTTTGCGAACCGAAGATCGGAGTTCTGAGGTCATGAGCGAGCATCGCGATAAATTCCTCACGTTGCTCAAGAAGTGCGAGGCGTCGCTTGCTTCTTTGTTCTTCGACCTGCCTGGTATTATCCGTGACGACACCGGTCAGGCGGACCGGGCTGCCCTCATCGTTGAAAATGGCTCTGGCTCTCGATGACAGATAGTGTGTGCTGCCATCACTCCAGATCGCGCGAAATTGTACTTCACTTTCCTGTCGTTCTCCTGGTTCAAGACACTTTGTCAAAGCCATTTCCAGAGTTTTGAGATCTTCTGCCGGAATCAATCCAGTCATCGATTCTATGTTTCCGACAGAGGCATCAATGCCAAAAAGATCGCTGACCCTTTGATCCCAGGTGATTTGTTTAGTTAATAGGTCCCAATAGAAAATCCCCAGTTGTGAGGTCGCTAAAGCAAGCTGCAGGTTGGCTCTGGCTTCATTAGCGTCGACGGCGCTCTGACGTATTAGATCTTGCGAGAGCTGCCGTTCGATTGCGTACCGCATACATCGATAAATCGATTCGCCGCTCGGCTTTCCTTTAACAAGGAAATCTTGGGCTCCTCGCTTAACCGCTTCGATTGCCACTTCACCGTCATCAAGTCCGGTGAGAATAACAATTGGCATTCGCGGAAATGGTTGCAGAATTTTTTGTAGAGAATCAAGCGAAATGCTATCTGGAAGGCTGAGGTCTAACAACACGATATCGAATTGCTCGGAGTTTAGTCGCTCAAGACCTGCTGCGAGATCTTCAACCCACTCGATTTCGACCAGACCTACACTCGCATCCAGCGACTCCTGAAGCAGGTAAGCGTCGGAAGGATTGTCTTCAATCAATAGTGCGCGGATGAGGGATTCATGAGGTTCTGAGGAGTATGGCATTACCTGAATCCCGACTGCGCACTGATGAGGTCACATTATGATAGTATCAGTTCAGTTCTGTCGAAGGCATCACCCATAATGGTGAACATTCAGGGCTTCTCTTGCCTTTCAGTTTTTGGTATCCATTCGCGTACAAAAACCAGTAAGTCAGGGGTTAGAGTTGTGCGATCAACTGCCGGCAATAATTGATGAACTCTCAATTGAATGAGCTCACTAAAGCTTCAATAGACAAAAACTATCTGCTCCAGTCTGTTTTGACCAGCATTTTCGACGGCGTTGTGATCGCGGATGCAAACGGTCAAATCATTCTTGTGAATCCGGCCGCCGTGGCAATCACCGGGCGAGTCAAACCTGACGATCTACCGATGGAGCAATGGAGCGCATTCTTCGGGTGCTACCGAGAGGATGGCACCACTATCTATCCATGGCAAGAACTTCCCTTGGCGCGCGCGATAAACGGCGAATCGGTTGATCAAGAAGAAATGATTCTGAAAAATGAAGGTCTTTTGCAGCCTCGTTGGATAAGCGTCTCTGGCGGACCAATTCTTAATGAAGCTGGCACCGCAGATGGTGCCGTGGTTCTTCTTCGAGATGTCACGGAGCGCAAAAGATCAGATAAAGAATTGCGACGTTCTAATGAAGAACTTCAAAATTTCGCTTTTGTCGCGGCCCACGATTTACAAGAACCTTTGCGCACAGTCCTTGGTTTTTTGGATCTGTTGTCGAAGAAGTATGGAAGCGGCACGACACTGGACGAAAAAGCTGAGAGATACATCAATCATTCAGTCGAAGGCGGCAAGCGGTTGCAGCGACTGGTGGGCGACTTACTGATTTATTCGCGACTGTCGACAAAACCACCGTCACTTGTGGAAGTTGATTGCAACTCCGTCGTCAAAGGTGCAATCGAAGATCTGCGAACGCCTATTTATGAGACTGAAGCGAAAATTACGATTCATAATTTGCCGATTGTGGTCGCAGAAAATGTGCAACTTAGACAACTGTTTCAGAACTTGATCGGCAACGCAATCAAGTATAGAAGCTCAGAGCCGCTGGTCATCGACATCTCCTGTGAACGACAGGGAATCAATTGGCTCTTTACAGTGAGAGACAACGGTATCGGCTTTGAAATGGAATACGCAGAAAAGATATTCCTTATTTTTCAAAGGTTGCACGGCAGAACCGCTTATCCTGGAACCGGGATCGGACTGGCGTTATGTCGCCGTATAGTGGAGAGGCATCAAGGGCGCATATGGGTAACGTCCGAACCGAATAGCGGCTCCAGCTTTAAATTCACTCTTCCCGTCATTGAAATATCGCAAGGACAACAGTAATGACTAAAATAATCCAGATTCTTCTTGTTGAAGATAGTCCTGAAGATATTGAACTTACGATAGAAGCACTCCAGGGTTCGAAGTTAGCCAATGCCTTGTCAATCGTCAATGATGGCGTGGAAGCTCTCGCCTATTTGCGAAAGCAAGGAAACTACGCTTCAGCGATTCGTCCTTCATTGATCTTGCTTGACTTGAACATGCCAAAGAAAGATGGCCGAGAGGTACTGGACGAACTCAAAAACGATCCTGATCTAAAAGACATTCCGGTCGTGATTCTTACAACATCGAAGGATGAAGAAGATATTGTTCGATCTTACAAATCCCACGCCAACTGCTACATCACAAAACCGGTCGATATTGATCAGTTTCAAAAAGTTGTGCAGTCGATCGAGCATTTTTGGTTCGCGATTGTCGAACTTCCAAAAGATGAGTGACAGCGCCACTAGCATTGAAGCGTGAAGAGCCGCCAGAGCGAGGAGCTCTTATTTGTTGGGCTTCCGCCGCCGCCTAGATTAGAGTTGTGTTTAGTTTCCAATTGATCTGTCCACAGGATTTGGCCTTTAGGTTTTCAAACCGTTAAACTAGGACTAGATTAGAATCGTGGCGGTGCTTCGATCAAGGAAGTTGCCGGGCCGAAAATAACTTGCGTCATAAGGTGATTGTCATGAGTAATTCTGAAACAGAATGGATTTCCGAACTCGTTAAACCGATCATCGAAGACCTCCAATCGGGGGCCGCCGAGCTCGCTCTTAGAGCGATTGCGGTTTTTCAAACCATAATGGCCAATAAGGCGGATCAAGCGCCTGATGAAGTCAGAAAACAGTTGCAGCACGCCGGCAAATTGCTGGTCGCCGGGCAGCCCGCCATGGCGCCGCTTTTCCACCTATGCAACAAGGTTTTGATTTCGATTGACGACGCCAAAACCACGCCGGAATTGATTGATAAGTGCCAGAAAACTCTCGATGACTACGAAAAGATGCTTTGCGACAGCGTTGCGAAGATTGCCGATGCTGCTTTCGAGCTGATTGAGCCTGGTTCTCTTGTGTTCGCCTATTCTTTCAGCTCCACGGTCGTGTCGGCGCTGCTCAACGCGCGGTCCAAAGGAAGATATTTCCGGGTGGCTTGCACCGAAGCCCGACCAAGTATGGAAGGACGGAAACTGGCTACAGTGCTGGCAGCTGGTGGCATCGAAGTGATTCATACTTTCGATAATGCGATGGGTTTGATTCTTCCCAATTGCACGGCTGCCTTTATGGGCTGCGACTGCATCGCCAGGCCGGGCGTGGTCAATAAGGTCGGTTCCTGGATGCTTGCGGTGGCTTGCCGCGAACTGAAAGTGCCGCTTTACGCGCTTGCCGGTTCCGAAAAGTTCGTAGGCGACGAGCGACTCTTCGAGTTCGAATCGCACGATCGTCCGGGCGAAGAAGTGTGGGAAGAAGCGCCCAAGGGCGTGCGCATTTTGAACAGCCAATTCGATCTGGTGCCTTTCGATCTGCTCAACGGTCTGGTGACTGAATCAGGCGTTCTGAAAGAAGCCGATGTCGAACAGCATCTTCACAAATATGACGTCCATGAAGCTTTGAAACTGGAGCCGGTCGCGTTTTAGGAGGCTTGCTCTAGTTCGATACTGCCAGCCACCGCAAAAATGCCAGCACAACTGGCGGACTCCCGGCGACGAAATGGGGACTGTGCCCCATTCCGCCACTGTAGTCCGCAATAGCCTCAGTGTTTGCTCTCCACATAAGACTAGCGGGTGCGTCGTCAACTCAAAAACTACAGTGAGTTTCTATATTTCTACAATAGCGAGTCAGGCTGCAATATATCCGCAGTCTGCAAAGCAAATTATAATTCCTTCTAAAACGAACCAGACCTTATGGATAAAGGCCTCTGAGCCACCGCGCTTCGACGACTCGGTCGAGAGCCAGGCGCATTGACGCCATCCGCAGTGAGCAATGTCCGTATTGCTCGGAAGTCTTGAACACTTTGTGAGATGTGCGATCAACGAGTTCTTCCAGGCGGGCGTAGACTTCGTCTTCCGTCCACAAAAGACGCATTACACCTTGAACCCACTCGAAGTATCCGACAGTGACGCCGGCGCCTGTTGTGAGAATGTCGGGCACGACGATGATGCCGCGCGATTCCAGTATCTCATCGGCATCCGGAGTGACAGGACCGTTGGCGCCTTCGACGAGCACTTTGCACTTGATGGCGTTGGCATTGTCTTTGTTGATTACGTTCGCCACCGCGCATGGTGCCAGGATATCGCATTCGATTTCCAGCATCTCTTCGTTCGATACGTGCTTACCGCCCTCGAATCCTTTCAGGGATTTGTTGGTGGTCAGGTATTCGGTTACTTTGTTGATATCGAGTCCATCGCGGTTGTATACGCCGCCGCTGCTGTCTGAAACAGCGATGATGTCGAAGCCCATGGCACCGAGACTGCGGGCTACCGATGCGCCGACTTGTCCAAAACCTTGAATCACCACTTTTGGTGTCTTCTTGTCCAGTCCGTTGTGGCGCATTACACTTCTGGTCACCAGTGCGACACCGTATCCGGTGGCATGGTGCGAACTCAATGAACCGCCGATAGATTTTGGTTTACCAGTCACGATCGAAGGAATGGTGTTGCCGACGTTGACGCTGTAGGTGTCGAGAATCCATGCCATTGTCTGTTCGTCGGTGTTTAAATCCGGAGTTTGGATGTCGGCGTTTGGTCCGATTAATTCGATAATTTCTGAACAATAGCGTCGGGTGGCGCGTTCCATTTCGGTCATTGAATGCTGGGCCGGATCGATTCTCATGCCGCCGTGAGCGCCGCCGAAAGGCAGATTCATCAGGGCGCATTTCCAGGTCATCCGCATCGCCATCGAGGCCACTTCGCCCATCGTCAAGTCGACGTTGTAGCGAACTCCGCCAAGACCAGGTCCCATTGCCAGGTCGTGATGAACACGGTAACCGACGAATGACTTGACGCTTTCATCGTCCATTCTGACCGGCACCATTACCGTCATCGCACGTTTTGGATTGCGCAGCGGCAACAGTACGTTTTCGTCGAGTTTCATCCATCGAGAAGTCTTGTCGAGGAAGGCCTGAGCCATCTTGAAGTCTTCAGTATCCCACTCGTTTACATCTTCTTCTTGTTCGATGTTGGCCATTGGTTCTGTAGCGGTCCCCATTTTTCCTCCAGTCGCAATCGACGCATGAAGCGGCGGCAAACCATGCCACTAGTTGGCGACATGGAAATTGTACTCCGAAAGCATTTTTGTATGTGAGATCGGCTCTCCAGGTAAGAGAACTTAAATGCTGTGACCGGAAAACCAGGCACAGCTCAGGGGCGGAGGAGCATCGGGTTTTCACCAGTGGTCGGAGTTGCAAAAATCTGTCATGATCGCACGGAGATGGTTTGAGAAACGGGCTCGATGCCCATTGGCTGAACACAAAGGATGCAACAGGCCGGAACCAGATTTTGTTTTCGATGCGGATTCGTTTCGCTGGGGGGCGAGGATGTCTGTCCTGAGGACGGATCGCGACTGACAGCGGCCGCGGTTGACCCTTATATCGGCAAGACTCTGGCAGGCAAGTACGAAGTCGTCGAGCTGTTGGGGCGCGGCGGCATGAGCGTCGTCTACAAGGTCAGGCATTTGTTTATGGATCGCCTAGAGGCGCTCAAGCTCATGCGCGTGGAGATGATTTCCGACAGCGATGCTTTGCAGCGTTTTCAACAGGAATCCAGAGCGGTCGCCGCACTCAGGCATGTGAATGTAGTCACCGTGCTGGATTTTGGATTGCTGGAAGACGACACTCCTTTTTTGACGATGGAGTTTCTAGAAGGTCAGGATCTCGGTGTCATAATCGAAAAGCAAGTCCACCTGCCGCTCGCGCGCGCCATTCCGCTGTTCGCGCAGATTTGTGCCGGTTTGCATCATGCCCATTCTCGAGGCGTTATTCATCGCGACATAAAACCAAGCAATATCCGGATCACCACTGCCAACGGCACCGACCTGCCGATCATCGTCGACTTCGGAATTGCAAAACTTCTGCACGCCGATGGATCGACGGTCAACAAATTAACCACTACCGGTCAGGTTTTTGGCAGTCCGTTATATATGAGTCCGGAACAATGTATGTCAAAACGGATTGATGAGCGCACTGATATTTACGCACTCGGATGTGTCTTCTACCATGCCTTGACCGGTGTGCCGCCGATTCAGGGCAGTGCTCCGTTAGAAACAATGATGCGGCAAATGCAAGATACAGCGCGTCCGTTTTCCGAAGTGAAGCCGGACCATACGGTGCCACCCGAAGTAGAAAGTGTGATTCTCAAAGCGCTGGCAAAAAATCCTGATGATAGATTTGCCAACATGAACGACCTTCGCCAGGCGTTGTTGAAAGCCTCGAATATGACGATTACTGATTTAAACTCGGGCAGTTATATTCAATCGAGTGGTATCATCCCTGGTATTGGTACCGTAAGTGGTATCAACAATAGTTTGGCCGCTCAACAAAGATTAGTCGAATCGGCGCCTCTTCTTCAGCAGTCAATGTCAGCCGCGCAAAGAGAAGTGCCATCAGACTCGGCTCGGCAATCTACGACCAGGCAGTCGCCGTATAAGCGAGCGGAAACTTTAGCGGATCAGTCGCCGAACTTCAGTCGTTCGCCGGGAAGCGATCAGCAAGACACCCTCGAGCCGCCTTACCGCGGGCTTGTTCGACGACCGGTGTTTCAAATCGGTGTTGTCGCTGTTGCGCTGTTAGCGCTCGGATTGGGCGTCTCATTGACGATCAACTCAGGCAAACACAATGATGATGTCGGCAAGGATTCCGATGTTGAGCGAGCAATTGAAGGCGGTGCGATCCGCACTAAGCAAGGCGGTCGCGGCGGCTATGCCGACAACAATTTGGCGTGGGGCGACAACTCCAACAAAATGGCGTCTGCTGCGCGTCCGAGTGCGCCGACATTATCGGGATCCGCTTACGGTTCGGCAGTTGCAGGCTCGGCCGGAATAAACCGCTATGCTGACGTCGCTTCCAAAAGCAAAAACAGTAACATGCTTGCTTCGCGTCTAACTCCGGCTGCTGAAAATCCCGCCAGAGCCGCATTATATTTCAAAGGAGGAACCCTGTCGGGGACCTGGAAATTCGGTGTTGATGATTTGATCGGGGCGCTTGCCGACGCGCAGCCTGGTGATGTAAAAACTGACGGAACGGTATTTCGTGTTTCCTTTGGACCGGAATTCGGGGTGGAGACCACAGCCCGAAATGCCGCTTCTGCCTTAGAGAAAAGAGGAATTTCAAAAAATAGTGCAACGGTGGCAACGCGGCTTCGCGGGCTGCCTGTCTTCCTTCAAGAAATTAGACATGGTGGCAAAGATCCGCAAAATCCTGGCGAGGCGCGCCGCAGTTTTGTGCTGTACTACAGGGGCAGCGACGGAACTCAGGCACTGCAGGTGGTGCCCGGCCGAAAAGGTAATCAAGCAACACGTGAATTTATCGACGCGGTGCTGGTTCCTCTAATCGGTGTTTACAACAAATCGCCTTAAAGTTGCGATGCACAATTGAAGAATGAAAAATTATTTTTTGCGTTTCGTAATCACTGAAGAGGTAGATTTGATTTGCTTCGGCTTGATTCCGCCTAAGCCGTATGTGAACCATACCGTCGTTCCCAAGAGCACCACCGATAGTGTCGCCCAGAGGAAGCTCCAGAACACCGCCGGCAAGACGAACATCTGTTCCATAACAGTCGCGTCGGACCAGATTGTCGAGCCGAACATTGCCGCTGACAGAACTATGCTAATCGCGCGCAGGCTGTCCATCGCGGTGTAGATAGCCAGAAACAAAACCACAAGATTGGCGTTCGAATCTTTTAGTTTCAGTCCTGCGTAAATAGTTGCAGCAGCCATTGCCACCGCCCAGAGCAAGCTGAAAAATGCCTGCACCATGCTCGCCGAAAATAAAGTTGGCGCGATAAAACAAATCGATGCAAAGCCAATTATGGAGCCGATTCCTATCAGTATGCCTTTAGATAGTTTATGAAATTGACTGAGATAAACCAGTAGCGATCCAAACACCGCGGTGCCTAAATATCCGGCTTGAATCGTGAAGAATTGGATGCCGCCCTGCGACATGGTCAGTCCGCCGTGACCGGCACCATCAGCCACAATCGTCATGCCGTTGACGTGACCGCCGGTCAAAACGCAAACAATCGCGTGGCCGAATTCATGCACAAGAGTGGCGAATTGATTGAGCGGCGTGAAGAAAAGTTCGGCGCCCGGAATTTTTGAGAGAATCAGACTGGCAATCAGAACGCCCCAAAAAAGAGCCAATTTTTTCGAATTGCCGTGGGTCGAAAAAATTGTATCTGCGGTTTGCCGGTTGACCGCGCTATCGACTACCAGTGATGGCGTTTCGCTTTGCAGGGCGGCGGGTTTCACGCTGATGTCGCTATTGGTTACGCGGCCGGCGCCTTCGGATTTGACCTCGGCTTCTAGCTCGGCCAGCCGTTTTGCCGTCGCGCGTGCTTTGGCGTCCTCATCACCCGTGGCTTTGAGGCGGATCTTCGACTTTTGTTTTTGATCCTGTTCCTTACCAGCCATTGTGCTCGTTTTGAATTCCTTGTCTGATATTAGAGTAGATCTGATCTTCGTGAGGAATAGAATTATGTGAGAAGAACTGACTTCATTCTACCGAAGGTTGTTTGCCGAATGGGTAAATCCACCCCCGATGGTGAAAAACCGCCCTACATTCAGACGCAGCGGCAATACTTCGATGAGCGAGTCGATTTCTTTCGTGCACCTGTGCCGGCTGCGATTCAAGCACGAACGCGCCGAATCGTGGAAAGTGCAGGGCTCCGTGAAAAATCTCGGGTTCTGGATGTCGGAACCGGCGTTGGCGTTTTGGTCGCTCACTTTCTGGAATTCGGTGTGAGTCAGGAAAATATCGTCGGGCTCGATCTTTCTCAAGAGATGTTACGCGGTGCCAAAAGCCGATTTCCTGACGTGTTTTTCTGCCAATCTGACATCGCTGACGTGGGTTTGCCGCTGCCGAAAGAATTTCCTGCAAATATAGAGTGCTTTGATGTTGTTTTCTTCAATGCTTGTTTCGGGAATATGTGGAATCAGCAAGAGGCCGTGATGGCAGCGGTCAGATTGCTGGATGCTGAGGGCCTAATTGTTATCAGTCATCCCTTGGGCGCGCGCTTCGTCGACTCTCTTCGTCGCAATGAGCCGCACATCGTCCCGCACCAATTACCAGAGCGAGAAAAGTTGGAGGCGTTATGTTCGGAATCGAATCTCGCAGTCGTTTCGGCTGACATTCAGGACGATTTTTATCTGGTTATTTTGAGAAAGAAAGCGGAATGGCTAGAAACCGCAAATGGAACGGCTCACAACGAGTAAAGGAATCGCAAACACATGCGCGAAGATGAAAAAGAGAGACCGATGCCGCAGTTGGGAAGCACGCCAGCTGCACCCACTGAAAAGCCGGACTTGAAGCGACGAATTCTCGAATCGAAGCAAAGAATTTTGTCCGGAATGAAAGGCAGGTACACGGGTGAGGAGACCTCGCGCTGGTTGACCAGCATTGAGGAGAATCCAAAGAGTGCAGAAGAAACCATTACAATCGGCGGGCTAGTCGATGAATCGCGGCTGTCCATGCCGGCTTTGCTCGACTTGCTCTTCGACCATTTGCAGCGATATACGTTTGAGCTGAACAAAGTCGCGACCGATCCGGATATGAAGATCAACTGCGAGCGCCCGACCAACTGGAACGAGAAGGTCGAGTATTTGACCAAGACGCGCTTCATGAGAGGGCATTTGTCGACGCGCCACTGGTCTTTTATTGTTTATGCCGAAGAGTCTAAAGCCGACGGTTATTTCGTGCCGACCGACTTCCTGGTGGGGTTTTCGCCGGGTGCGGATTTTGCTCCTTATATAACCGTGCAGCGGATGCCCAGCGCTGGTGACGATATCATCTGGGGCATCGAAAAGAAAATATTGTCCAGTGTCGAGGTGCCGAGACTGGCTCGGCGACTGATTACTCAGCTCGTCAAAGTGTGCACGGGTGAAGCGTCGTCGGACGATAAATTTACGTTTTCCAGCTCCGAGTCTGTGGTTCAGCCGCAAGCGTCGGTGGACAGAAGTTATGAGTTTGAACTGGAAGGTCAGAATCTCGGGGGCGGGAGCGGAAATAAAGAGACTCGATCGCAGAAATTGAAACGATTGATGGAAGATTCGGCTCGTCAGGAAGAGGCGGATCGGGCTGCCGGCATAGGTTTTACGAAACGCCCGGTGACTGTGGCAGAACGTCCGACCGCTGAAAGCGGAGTGTTTCAGGCACCCGGCAACGGGCATGGAGTGCCAAGCTCGTCCGGGACCTCTTCGACCACCGCTTCCGGCGCGTTTTCAGCATCAGCTCCGCCTTTTCAAGGTTTTGTGCCGCCCGGTCAAACGGCGTTACCGACCGCGCCAGGCGCGATGGGGCAGTCCGGAGTTCATTCTCCAGGCTCGATCGGACAATCTGGTATTCACTCGGCACCGGGTCAGGCTCCAGGTGCGATCGGGCAATCGGGTGTCCTCTCCGGCGGACCTCCTGGTTTGCTCAGTCAATCAGGAGTTCATTCAGGAGCGGCTCAACCGCCCGGTGGTTTTGGGCAATCGGGAGTTCACTCGGCCCCAGGACAGCCTCCAGGTGCACTTGGCCAGACCGCACCTCCAGGTGCGCTCGGGCAAATGATGCCACCGGGCGGACTTGGTGCCCCTGGCGGTCCACCGCCAGGATTCGGTATGCCCGGACCACCACCGGGATTGAATCAGAATGCGCCTCCCGGTCCTCCAGGCTTGTTGCAACCGCCCGGCGGTTTGTCTATGGGGCAGGCACCAAGCAGCTTGAGCGGGCCGCCGCCAGGATTTGGTGACGGTGCTCCGAGTAATTTAAGTGGGCCGCCGCCAGGTTTTGGCGAAGGTGCTCCGCCCAGTCTCTTGACTGGAGGGGCTCCCGGTGGGCTTTCCAGCGAACGCAATCCGGTTGTTCCACCTGAGCCGCCGGCTATGCGCCCGCCAGGAGCGCTGTTTGGCGGTGGACAGGCAGCGGAACGCGGACGTGTCAATCCTGCTTTGTTGCCGGAGGAATCCGGCATGCATAAGTCGATGTCCGGCGATTCGGCAGCTGACGCGCCGGCGCCATGGGCGAACATGAATATGTCGAGATCTGTGACTGCCAGCCAGGAAATGCAAGTTCCTTCTCTCAGTGACGTGACCCGTCCTCCGGCAGAAGCGGCGGCTGCGCCTGAAGCTCCAGCGCCCGGGTTTGCCGCGCCGGCCCCTCCAGCGTTTGCGCAACCGGCTCAGGAAGCCGAACCGGAAGCGGAGCCCGCAGCTGAATATACAGAGTCCGGCTATGAAGAGCCTGCATACGAGCAGCCTGCATACGAGCAGCCTGCGGACGAAGAAGAGCCGGCATACGAAGAGCCTGCCGCTGAAGAGGCTGCATCCTACGAGGAACCGGCTTTCGAAGAGACCGCGTATGAAGAACTTGCGTCTGAAGAGCCACCGTCTGAAGAGCCACCGGCTCCTCCACTACCGCCAGTGCTGCCTGCTCCGGCCGCTCCGGTAGCGCCACCATCATTGGAGGGCACCGTGCCTTCAAGAGGCGGAGGATTAGCTGGTTTAGTTCGCAGAACAGCTCTGCACGACTCGGCTCCGCCGTCTCCCAGAAAGGATTCGGCGCCGGCAGTGCAAGTTGATTTTGGTTCTGCGGATCCGGATCCACCGGCGCCGACGCCATCTCCAGTTCCAAGTGGTGTGAAACCGACTTTGCAGTCTTTGCTCCAGAGCACGTCCGATCACCGTTTGCCGGTCATTCCAGCGGTTCCATCCAATCCTGATGAGATTACGAAGATGGTCGATGACGCTCAGAAAAGCGCTCTGGGCAACATCTCCGGCATCATCCAGGAATTGGACAAAGCGATTAAGTCGCTGCAGGAAGCGGGCGTGGAAGCCATGCAAGGCGGCAATTTTGAATCAGTGCAACTGGTTATGGAAAATACAAAACGCCTGAAAGCCACTAAAGACAGGCTCAATCTTCTACTGGACGAAATTTCCGTGATCTAGTCGATCGGCTCGATGCTCGTTTTTGAATGAATACGAGCGTTTAAATCATCTGAAAAACAAAACTGCCGAGCGCAATGCCCGGCAGTTTTAATACGGAGAGGGTGGGATTCGAACCCACGGTACAGTTTTTGACCGTACAACTTCTTAGCAGGAAGCCGCTTTCGACCACTCAGCCACCTCTCCGGGTCAATCTGAGGTCTAAAGTATATGATAGCAGGCGAAAAAAGGATCTTTTGCGTTACAGAATGCCAAGCACGACAATTTTTATCCAATAAAAACAAATCGGTCCGGCAAACAAGAGACTATCTCCGCGATCGAGAAATCCGCCGTGTCCCGGAATCATGTTGCTGGAGTCCTTCATGCCGGCGTCGCGCTTGATTAGCGACTCTGCAAGGTCGCCAAGCTGGGCGGCAATCGAGACGACAAAGCCCATGATTGGTGCTTGCCAGAGATTGCCCTGAAATGGACGAGATGGAAACAGGAAATTGTCTGAGAAATAAACCACTACAGTTGCCCAAAAAACCGCGGAGAGCAGCCCACCAAGCGCACCTTCGACAGTCTTCTTGGGACTGATTTCAGGATGCAAAGGCGTCTTGCCAAGTTTTTTTCCAAAATAATAAGCCATGACATCTGTCGCCCAGATGATAAAGAGACTCACCCAGAGATACGCCAAACCTGGCTGCTGCAGTGGGTTTGTGATGCTCTCCGATCCGGCTGGTCCGATGTTGCGAAGGAGGATCAAGTGACTCGGCATCCAGCCCACGTAGAGAAATCCGAGGATGGTCGAGGCGATATCAGCGATGGTGGCAGGCGGTCTTTCGCTGCGCAGCACAAGGCGGAAAAATGAGATGCAAAGCCCTACAGTGAGGACGATCGGATAGTGCGAGAGCGGGAATGTTTCCGGTAAATGGACGCCGGGAAATTTTGGTAATGAAGCCAAAACGATGAAGGCAATTGTCATGCCATAAACAATTCTGACCGATGGTTTGTAGCCCTTGGCCTGCGCCATTGAAATGAATTCTTTCGCGCCCAGAACGCAACCGATGCCAAGCAATGTGGAAAACAGCAATCCGCCTGTCATGACGGCTCCCACTGCCGTCAGGCAGAGTGCCCAACCGTAGGCGATGCGCTTCCATTCTGATTTACCGAAAAGCTTCATTTCTGCTTTTCCGACATAAGTTTTGCTGCTGCCAACGCAGTCAAAGGAATCGTGAGAGTTAAACCAAGGCTGCCACTGAGCGCTGATGCGACCTCAGTTGCAAACAAATCCAGATTTAGCAGTTTGATGGTAGGCATCTGCGTAGCCAGGAGAAGTAGTGGCAGGGCGCTGCCCGCGTAAGCGAGTATCAGCGTGTTGGTCATTGTACCCATGATATCGCGGCCGACGTTCATTCCAGAATCATAGAGTTGTTTTGTTGTTAATTTAGTGTCCGTCTTTGCAACTTCGGCAATCGAAGAGGCGATCGAAATTGCCACGTCCATGATCACGCCGAGCGCTCCTATCAACATGCCGGCTGCCAGTAAACCGCTGTAAAACGGCATCTGTTGGACGAGGACGGAACCCCTGAGAATCTGCGCTTCTTCGCTCGATAAGCCGTTAAGAGGGCAGAGCTCGATTACGATATGAGCGGCCAGCCCGGCGACGATGACACCACCGACGGTGCCGATGATTGCCGACAGAGATTTTTTGGAGAAACCGCCGATTAGCATGATGCTGGTCGTTCCGGCCAGCAGGCAGATTCCGACAGCGGTGTAGAGCGGGTTATAGCCCTTCAAACTCATCGGCAAAAGGATATAACCGATCAAAAGAACTGTGGCGAGCAAACCAACTAGGGATTTGAAGCCTTTTTTGCCACCGAGGGCAAGGAAAGCGACCAGGAAAATTGCCAGGAGCCAGTATAGAACCGGCGCGCGGTGGTAGTCGCAAATGCTGACTTCGATCTTGCCGTCTTTGTTGGGCACCACTGCCAGTACCACTTCTTGACCCGGTGATACGGCCACGTTGAAGGCCGGGTTGTCTGTCAGTTCATGTGGTATCACGAACTCTTTGCCTTTCAGTTCGCCTTCGAGAACTTTGACGCGGACCATCTGATGTTCTGACACCATGCCCGTGTGCGCGTATAACTCCTGGTTGATTTTCGGTCTGGTGATGGTGAGAACTTTTCCTATCACCATTTCTTCGTCGATTGAAGAACCTCCGAATACTGTGTCACCGCCGGCGGTGTCTGGCGTCGGTTTGTTTAAATCAGCCGAGTTGACGTCATCTTTGGATTCGCCTGATGGGCTGCCATCTTTGGGCTCGCCGGAATGAACTTGTTCGTTGGATTGGCCTGAAGGAACGGCGTCGCTCGCTTCATGCGGTTTGTTTAAACCGTTTGCTGAACTCTGTTCGGAAGCGACATCTTTCGAAGACGCCTTCTGTGAGCCGGTTTTTGCAGGTGTAATAACCTTTGTCGAGTCTGCCGCAGGAGCGGATGGCGCCGGTTTTGCAAACGCCGGC
Organism: Candidatus Obscuribacter sp.; assembly: GCA_021772095.1. Lineage (GTDB taxonomy): Bacteria > Cyanobacteriota > Vampirovibrionia > Obscuribacterales > Obscuribacteraceae > JADYXR01. The sequence goes on from JADYXR010000139.1 coordinate 35,151, forward strand.
TGCCTTGATGTCGTCAGAGTAAAACCGAAAAGCACCGTATATAGTGCCGCCACAACTGCGACCAGAGCCGCTTTCTTCGGTGTGCCTGGTCTGTTATGCGCGTTCAATTACGCTTCAGTCCCCGTTTTCTGAGTCGGTTTCGGTTTCGTTAAACTCGAGCCGTAGTTGTTGGTTTTGCGTAGGAGTCAGACCGAGATGTTTGTACGCTCTGGCTGTGGCTACGCGACCGCGCGGCGTTCGTTGAATGAAACCGGATTGGATGAGAAACGGCTCATAGACATCTTCCAGCGTTTCGTTATCTTCACCCAGAGTGACTGCGATTGTATCGATTCCAACCGGTCCACCCTCGTAATTGTTAATCAATATCTCTAAGAAGCGGCGGTCGGTGTTGTCCAATCCGAACATGTCCACCTGATATGACTCCAGCGCCTGAATCGCGAACGCCTCATCAATAGCGGTGATTCCTTGAAACTGGGTGAAGTCGCGAACCAGGCGGACCAGCCGGTTGGCAATCCGAGGCGTGCCGCGAGCACGAGAAGCAATCACCTTAACGGCTGGAGCAGAAACCTGCACACCGAGCAGTTGAGAGGTTCTTGCCACGATCAGCGACAGTTCATCAATGTCATAAAATTCCAGACGGCATGCAAATCCGAAACGGTCGCGCAAGGCTTTGGAAATTCGCCCCGCTTTAGTCGTTGCGCCCACAAGAGTGAACTTCGGCAAAGGCAGTCGCATCGAGCGCGTCGCGTGACCCTTGCCCGAAGTCAAATCAATTACAAAATCTTCAATAGCCGGGTACAGCAATTCTTCAGCCACTTTATTGAGGCGATGAATCTCGTCGATGAAAAGCACGTCGCCCTGTTCCAGCTGGTGCACAAGCCCGACGATGTCGCGCGGACGCTCTAAGCTCGGTCCGCTGGTCATGTGAATGCGCGCGCCCATCTCGTTGGCAATCACGCGTGCCAGTGTGGTTTTGCCCAGTCCGGGCGGACCGTAAAGCAGAACGTGATCGATTGGCTCCTTGCGCGACTTCGCCGCCGAAATCGACATCTTCAACATTGTCTTCAACCGCGTCTGACCGATGTATTCGTCCAGACTTTCCGGACGCAGCTGAATCTCCGCCTTCTTGTCGGAAGACGTTTCGCTGGTTGAGAGCACTGTCGTGCGTGGTGGTTTTTCGCTATCGCCTGCCATAAATGGGGTGATTGGACGCCCGCCGACCTCTGGTTGCCGAAACGTCGATGCCGTGTCGTTTCCGTCCGGTAGTTGCTGTCCTTGGCTCTGAATAATCGTCATCGCCGTCATTATCCCATCTTGATCGGCAACGACACTTGATTCTGAATCCTCATGAGATTTAACTCAAGTCGTTTTATATATGGAGAACGAATCCGCTTAACATGCACGCGCTTAAGGCTGCTGCCAAATCGGCTCTTCATAAGCCGGCAAACCAGCCGCCGGACGAGCCGCTTTGACGCCGTTAACAATCGCTTCGCTGACCAGAGCCTGACCAATCAGACAAAGTTGCGTCAAATCTTCTTCTATCTTTCCGATCGACACGGCTATAGCCAGGTCGCCATCAAATATGGTGCAAGCCGGATAAACCACATCCGTCAAACCAGTTATACCGCTTTGTGCCAGCTTCTTGGCGGAGATCACATCCAGTGCCGCGTCAGTAACCATAACGATCAAAGTGGTATTGTCCACGGTGCCGGTTTTATTCTGCTCAGTTTGCGCTGAATTTTCTAAGGACAAAACGGTTTCTCTCGATTGATCTTCACGAACCTCTTTCGACGGTTCGAGCGACGTCGACGCGGTGCCGGTCGTCTCCGACCCAGAGTTGGTCACGCTCGACTCTTGCTCTAGTATCTTTTTCGTCGGTCCGAAACCCTGTCGCTTAGCGCCTTCTCGTATCATCAGTCCGGCGTCAGCTAAATCATTTTTGTCTGGCGCCGTGCGACAGCCCGCTAATATTTCCGTTCGCCCCTGGTTCCAAACATCTCCGAAGGCGTTGACCACGGCAAACGCCCAAATTGTGGCGCCACCAGTTGTGGTGCCGCTGGCGAAACCAAAACCGCCCCTCATCGCCTGTTTTATACCTAAAAGTTTTCCGACCGACGCGCCCGTTCCGGCGCCCACCGTGCCGTCTCTGTCGCAGGTGTTGACCGCCAGGAGGCACGCCATCTCTGCCATCTCGGCAGTTGGACGAACCGTCGAGTCGCCCACCGCGAGATCGAATATGGCAGCAGTTGGAACGTTCGGTATGTGTGTGACGCCGACGTCGAAACCTTTCTTCTGCTTCTCTAGATATTTCTGTACTCCGGCGACAGCCGCCAATCCGAAGCTGCTGCCACCAGTCAAAAAGATGGCGTCGATTCGGGCACTTCGCACAATCGGATCGAGCGTGGAGAAATTCGCCGTCGCCGGCGCTGAGCCGCGCACGTCGGCAGCTGCCAGCGCCTCCTCGTCAAAAAGAAGAACGGTGCATCCGGTCAATGCCGTTTCGTCTTCATAGTGACCAATTCTAAAACCGCTTAATGAAAGAACCATAAACCGTATTATAAAACGATCGGTGTAGGGACTTTCCGAATTGTTGAGAATTTCAATTTAAGGTGTGCGGCAACACCGACGAGTGCCGCCGTCAGAGTTTCGACGGGCCGTCAGGGTTTCGACGTGCCGCCAGAGTTTCGTCCGGCCGCCAGACTTTCGACCCGTTGCCAGGCTATCGATGCAGAGAACTCCGGTTACGGACTTTCCCAATTGTTGATTATTCTAATTCGTTCTTGCAGTTTGACTTGCTGGTATCGTCTCAGCAATTCCTGACTGGCTGGGCTGAGTGCGAAGCTTGAAACGCCTGGGTTGTTTTCCGGGGTGCGCAACACTACCATTCGATCGATTACTAGTTTGTCGTTTAACTGTTGGCGTGCTTTCCAGAGATTGGCATCCAGAAGGGCGGTCGAAATTTCGACGTCAGGCTGAACGACAGAAGCGGTTGGAGTAAACGAAGTGGTATTATCCCCGGTGCGCCACAATTGCACGCGCACAGCTTCGGTGCGAGGTTTGCCAAGAAGCGCAGACGGCAGAATGTTGGTGAGACCGAGTCGATTGACTTGCAGATTTTCTACCGGCGGGCGAGTCAATAGCTCCGGTTTGCCGATTTCTACGGCTCCAGCTGGTTGCCAGTGCGCACCAGGTAATGAGTATCCGTGGTCTTTAACTTCTCTTCCACGAGCGTCGACCGTCACTAGAAGCTTGGTCAGTTGTTCGTCCAGTTTGGCCGCGCGCAAACGTTCGCGCTCGCCTTGCACCTCGCTCCATTGTTGTGGTTGATTTCGATAACCACGATTATCTTTTTGCGGGTACCACGGCAGTGCACTCGGGTTGTTTGCGAGAAGATCGACGTTGCGATCGAAAAGGCTTGGCGTAATCACATAGCCGGATTCAATACCAGCTTCACGTTGACGCAAATATTGCAAGAACATGACGGAAAGATCCGATGCTTTGATGCTTGGTTGCTGCATTATCTCTGGTCTTTGCTTTTGCAAGTACTCGAGGAAGTCGGAAAATTCCGGTGGCGTGTCGCCTGTGCCGTCCAGCGCGAATGGTTTGCGGTCGTCCATTGCGCCAAGCGTCAAATGAGGTTGCCGTCCGTTGCCGGGTAGCTGGTCTCCGGTCGTAACGTGGCCTTCGAATTGCAGCACTAATTTCCCGTCAAGACCAATTTTGATAACGTCGCCGGTTTGCGCCTGTTGTTGCAGCTGATTAGCCATGGACAGTCGCGCAAAAGTGGCGCTGTCTTTCTTTGAAAATTCAGATGGTCGGCTCTGATCCAGATTGAGAAACGCAGTGGCATCAGGCGCATCGACACGAACGAATTGAGTTTGTCCTTCGCCGAGTTGAAACTTGGAAGCAGTTCCAAGAACTCGTGCACCGCGCGTGGTGTTGTAAGCAGCCACACCGTCAGTGGTGGCTTTGAAATACGGCTGCGGGGCGCTGTCCCAATTTCGCAAACCGGTGTTGGCAGGTAATCTCCGTTCCCAACCGTCGTTGGTGGCAGGCGACCAGCGCGTCGCCAGTGGTCTCAAAAAGGAGTCTCCACCAGTCGACCAACGGTCGGTGCCAGGTAATGGGAATAGCAGCTCAGGGCGACCATTGAATACCTTCAAGGGATCAAAAACTTCGCGTGGTACCCTGAAATCAGCAAGCGGTGCTGGTTGCATTCCGTCTTCGAGCTCTTGTTCGCTTTTGCCGGACAATTGCATGATCAATGCTTTCTTTTCCGCTTCCGGAAGCGCGAATATTTGGGCGCGCTCGGCTACCGATGCAGTGCGGAAGTATTTGCGTGTTTGCTCCAGCGAGGTTGGGAAAGCCGGTTTGTCGGCTTCCGGTGAGCCATTGGCGACCCAGGCGTCGTTCCAGGTTTTCAATGCAAGTAGCTGATGCGCGTCGCTGCCTCTGGCAATCATGTCTTTCAATAACGACTGTGCTTCTGTTTTCGCTTCACTCTTAACTGCCAGTTTGCCAAGCACGGCTACTGCTTTTTGAATGTCACCTTCGACCGAACTGTGAGCGAGCAGCCAGGCCGCTGCTACTTGAGTTTTCTGATCGGGGCTGCGCAGCTGCGTTTCGAGTATGGCTCGTCTTGGATCGTCGGCTTTTGCAATCGGCTGTTTCTCGATGATTTCTTTGATTACTTGTTCGGCTTCAGCTTTGAATGCGCCACCCTGGGCTCCATACAGATTGACGATCGCCTCAGCCGCAGCCGCGTCCCCGGGTTGATCGGCGACCAGCACACGTGCTGCCGCTATTTTGGCGCGCTGGCCGGAAGCATCATTCAATGTTTGTCTTACAAAAGCATCTCCGTCGGCAGTCAACTTCGGCAAGGCAAAGCGCATCATGAAGGTGCCTTCATAGTTCAGGTTGGCTTCCCGTTTGATTCCTGCTCGTGATGAATCTTGTAATTGCGAGAGTGCCACCACTCCTCGCGGATCACCTGCTTGTGTGAGACTGACAGCCGCGGCTAAACGAACTCGATCGTTGGCGTGAGTGAGTGCGGTGCGTAGAACCGGTATTCTTGGATCGTCGGCGGCGGATGCGACATCGAAGGTTTTGGGATGAGCCATCCTGACCAGTTCGCGAACCAGATCTTCGTCGGTCCGCGGAGTATCTTTTCTGTTCAGCAACTCATTAATGGATTTTGCTAATTCGGCCCGATCTGTTGTGGTATCAGGTACGGTGTTACTGAAAAGATCTCCGATTCCGTCTTTGAGACGGTTGAACATTTCGTCGGCTCGTCGCTTCAGATCTTGATCGGGATGTCCTTTGGACATGGCCTCGAGGACAGGCATCGAAATGCTCTCACCAAGTTTATCGAGTCTGCCTAAAATCATGTTCTGGAAGTTGATGCTTTCTTGATAACGCGGTTGACCTCTGGTAGGCATCGCCCAGGTTTCGGCATCCAGTGCATTGGTCAAAAGCAGTGCGGCTTTGGCGCTCGACGCATCGCCTTTTCTGCTCTGGTCGCTGCCTTCGCGCTGGATCACAGCCTGAGCGAAGATGGAACGGACGCTGATGTCGATGCCGGGATTGGCGATTAAAACATCGGTGACGATCTGTTCGGCGTAGGCTGCGCCTGGTCCGCCGTTTTTGTAAATCGTCGCCAGCGTCTTGGCCGCGTCGTAAACGGTCCGATTGCGAATGTTCTCAGAGAGTGGATAACCATTGCTGAGGACAATAAACGCTAATGCTTTGCGCGCATCTTGAGCGCTTTCGCTATCGTCATTGGCCATCGCCCGATCGGTTAGAAGTTTGATTTGCTCGTCGCGCTGGCTGTTGAGATTTTCGAACGCCGTTTTGAATTTCTTTTCGACATCACTGTAGTCGAATCTAGCTTTTATTTTCTCGAAGAAGCTGAAGCTGACATTGTCCGCGGTTTCGTATTGAGAATTGACGTAGCTGCCGGCTTCCAACAGTTTATAACCGTGCTCGCTCCACCATTCCGGCTTTTCAAGCCGATCGAGGGTGATGAGATTGTCACGTATCAATGCGCCGGTGGCTCGTTCGTACTTTTCTTGCTGGTCGATTGTGTGTGGTGCGGCAAAACGTCCAGTATCAACGCGTGGTGCCGACTTCGTATTCAGAAGAGCGGCTTCGAGCAGTTGTGCGTCGGCGACTCGGGCACTGCCGGGAGTGGCAGCTTGTTGTTTGATTTCGGCGATTAAACGGTTGGCATCGTCTCTAAAACCTTGCTTGCTGCCGTTCTTGGCAATATCGGCAATCACCGTAGCGGCCAGGCGACGATCCTGATCGGCGACTGCTTTTCTTTGTTCGAATTCTGCTCCCTGCTGAGGCGTGTCACTGGCTCCGCTTGTTAGCAGAACGCGTGCCGCTGCCATGCTGATGCGCTCGTGTGGATCCTTCAGCAATTGATGCAGCACTGCGCGCCGTGGATCGTCGGCTCCAGTCAACGGTTTCGACAGACCGGCAACTAAAACTGCTCGTGCCACCGCTTCGCTGTTGTTATCGCGGCTGGCCGCGATCGCCGTCAAGTTGTCGGCTAGCTGTTGTGGAGTCGACTCGCCATCCAGTTTCAAACCGCGTAACAAAACGTCGGTGCTGTCTTGCAATTCGCCGAGCAATTGTTTTGCCCGATCGCGAATCAATGGCATCGAGTGAGCGCTGTGATCGCTGCTTGATGGTGTCGAGTAGGTGGCCTGATCGCCTTTATAGAAGATGTTGCTGCCGTCCGGTCTGATAATTTTCTTTTCGCCGTTGGCGGAGACTTGAACGAAATTGCCTGCTTCGTCGAAGCGCAGCGTACCCTTCCACGGACCGCGATTGCGCGCATCCGTGTCAGTGTGCCAGAGGTCACCTCTGAGCGTCCAGATCTCTTTGACGCCTTTGGCATTCGTAATTTCTTCGCGCGTATCGCTGATTTCGCGACTGCTGCCGTCAGGGTATGTGACCTTCTCGACCTTCGTGCCGGTGCGTTGGACCGTGCCACCATCGGCGGTGTGGGTCAACGACTTGCCGAAAGAATCGTTCAATCGAATCGATGCGTTGGTTTGATCGACCGCGACCTTGCCTCTCCACACAGTCGTCTTCGTGGCATCTGATTCTTCGTACCATTCGTCGGATTTGCCCTGACGAACCAGAGTTTGTTTGACACCACCTCTGGTGGTGGTTAATTTCCAGACTTCATTGTTTTCGTCATAATCGACCGAGCGACCGCTCTTATCCGGATAGGCAATATCTTTGACGCGTTCGGCTGTGTCTCTGACGATGCCGACTTTCGACTGATCGGCTGCCATGGCTTCGAGGATTGGAATCGATTCGACGCTGGCGTATTTCGAGTAAGCGTCGAGCAATTTCATTTGCAGTTCGTGGCTGGCTTTGTAGTTCGGATCGTTGCCATCACGGGGAGTGCGTTCGAATTGACGTTTTAAACCGGCAAGCAGCGCGACGCCCGCATCTTCTCTCGATACAGGGCTGCCCGGCGCACCTGGGTTGAGGTTTACCAGCGCGGTCACCAGTGTGGTTCTGGCGCTGTAAGGCATGCGATCTTGAGTGGCGATTGCCATCTCCAGTAGTGGTGCCACTGCCGCCTTCGTCTGTGCGTCGCCAAGACTGGCGTTGAGCAAGCCATTGGCGGCGCGCTGAACAGCCTCCTGCTTGGTGCTCTCATCAAAGAAACGACCGTTGGACATGACAATCCAGGCTAATGTCCGGCGTTCCATGTCTCCTTCCGGACGGGCGGCCTTGGAGATGATTGCGTCGAGCTGGCCGGACGTCTCTCCCTTAGCTTGATCCAGATGCGGCTTCATCAGGTCGCCGGTTTTTTCCCACGCCCACACCCACTTGCCGTTCGCGTCCGCTGCTCGCTTTGAAGCCGTGTTGAACATGTGAGTCCATTCCAGCATCGGATAGTTTTTTCGAATGAAATCAGGAACTTCGGCGAGCGAATATTTGTTAGCGCCTGACGCCATCAGCTTATTGAGCGACTGCCTGAATCTCTCGCGATATTCAGCGGAATCAGGATCTAGTCTGCGTGAAGTCAATTCGATCTGACCGAGCTTTCTGAGGACCTCAGGATCCTTTTCCGTTTCAAGTAAACCAGCAGCAATCTGGTTTAATCCGACCGGCTTCAGTTCGCTCAACCGATCCAGCGCAGTCGACCTGACCAGAGCGGAAGAATCTCCAGGCTGGTCTCCGGCGCCGATGATCTGCTTCAAAAGGTCTTGAGTGGCGAGGTCGTTGGCGCTGGTTTTGCCCAGTGCTCGCACTATTGCCGCTCTTGTCTCTTCATCGGCGACTTTGTTTGGCACCGTGCCTGGTGTCAGAACCTCGCCGATTTCTTGCCGGGCTTTAGCGGCGAACTGAGGTCCGAGCACTGCGTTAATTTGATCGAGCTTGTTGATTACATCGAGCTTCAGCAAGTAACCTGGAGAATTGACACCACCCTGGTTATCTTTGAGTAAACTGAGAAGGTTGTATTCAACTAATCCACGACCGTCAGCGTCCAGATCTTTGTAATGCTTCAGCAACGGCTCGAGCGCGTGTGACGCAAGAACCGGCTGTTCCAGCGTAAATGACGACTCCATTGCCAGCGCCATTTGTTGGTCGCTTACGCCGAAATCTTTCCAGTTATTGTTTTTCGACATGATCACAGCGGCGCGGAACAGCTTGGCACGGTCTTCGGCTGATGGCTCACCATCTTGACCTGACGTTTTAACAACTTGGCTTTCTCTCTGGAACACCCGATCGTAATAGGCTCCAGGTGTGCCTTTTGCCGCTTCGTATTCAGTTTGCATCTGAGTCAGCAATGCTTTGCGTTTGGCTGGATCTGTTTCACTGTTAGCCAGAAGAGTGGCGCTGGCTAATGCGCGCAAATCCTTGTCGGCTGTCGGTTGAGCGACGATATCGAGCAGTGCTTTCTCGATTGCGCGAGAATCACGTCCGTAAATATCGGCTTCGGCGGTGGCGGCTATGGTGCTCTCTAATTTTCCAATTCCAGGTTCTGTACTAAACCTGTGAACTTCCATTGCCTCAGCCAGTCCCAGTCCGTGAGCATTAACCAGCGCTTCTTTGCGTGCTTCCGGTGAAGCGTTTTTGTCCTGAACGACTGACAAAAGCAGTCCGGCGTAATCGTTGAATTTCGATTGACCCGCCATCGGCGACTCGTCGGCGCGATAGAGCAAGTCGCCCATGGCCAGCCGCGTTCCAGGCGCGAGCGTGGGCATGTTGCCTTTGAGATATTGCATGACATCGGCTGACTTCAGATCGCGTACACGGTCTTCTTTGACCATCTGCATTCTGCCGATGCCGCCGGCGTTGTGGTAGCCGCTATAAGGTCCTGTCGAAGTGGCTACGGTAAGTCTCGGCACTTCGACCTGATACGTAGTCTGAGCCAATGTGTCGGCGAACGCTCCAGTGATCGGGTCTGCGTTTAAGAAAATCAATCCGAGCGCAGCAGCTGCTTTCTCTTCTCTGTTTTCACTCTTTTCGAAAATTGCTTGCAGACGGATCGATTCTTCTTTGCGCGCTTCTGCATTGTCCGATGCGGCAATCAATTCTCTGGTTTTGCCGAGTATGGTGTTCAAACTTTCGTTGCCCTTCATCAAGGCCGTGTAGCTATCGAACCGGTCCATCAGGGTGTGCGATTGATAACTGGTTAGCAGGTTGCGAAGGTCTTCTGCTTTGACTTCGACTTGCTCACCGTCGGCACCGGTTGTGGTGCCAAGCAAATCTGGAACTTTGCCGTCTTTTTCGTTGAGCAACATCAGACCCATTGCTGCTGCAACGCGTTCTTTCTCGCCTGTCGCGGACGTAAACTCGCTGAGCAACTGATTGTTCAGTTGTTTTCTGTCGGGGCTGTCAGAAGGTTGTGCGGCAATTTCTGAGATCTTGGCGAAACGATTTTCGACCGCGGTTTGCAGTTGCTTATCAAACATGTTGATCGACGGCGGGATGCGCGAATCGATATACGCTTTGACATTGGCTGCGGTAACGTTTTCCGGAAGATCGTTTTGGCTTTTATATCGCGTGCCAAGAATATTGGGCACCGATTTGCTATCTTGTGCGTGATAAGTGAGAAGTCCGAAAGCGGCTGCCAGCTTGTCGTCCTTGTTGGGCGAATCGAGGAATTGACTGGTAAGTTTGGCCAGGTATTGTTCTTTCTCTTTTGATTTTTCCTCTGGCAGCTTAGCCATGTCGGCTGCTTCTTTTTGAACCTGGGACATCTTCTCTCTGCCGTCAGGAGAAGCGAATTTGCGCGCCTGATCTTCTAGTGTCGGTAGTGGTGGCGCGTCTTTGTCGGCATTAGATTCATATTGTCCCGCTCGCAACAGCATGCCGCCGTTCAACAATGTGGCAGCATCGTGTTTGCGGATCGAGCCGACGATTGCGGGGATTTGATGAGCGCCAATTTCGGCCACGAAGTAACCGTTCATACCGAGGAACATTTTCTCTGTGATCGAGCTTGCTGTTTTTGCCCATGGAGCGGTTTTTAAATAGTTGGCGACAGCGCTGCCCTGTTCTGCCGGCTTAGCCATACCGAACGCTTTGCGCGAAATCGAGAGACCGTCTTTGACCACGCTGCCATAGAAGATATCCGCCATCATGGCGTACCCACGGAGCTCCATGAATTTTTTGCCGTATGGTCCGGTGTTTTCGATCGACTGGTGTACCAGTCCGGTGGCACCGAGCCCGGCGTGCCAGGCTGCTCTTGCAAAGCCAGGAGTGTGAACCATTTGACTGAAGACAGTTCGTGCTCCCAGCTTTCCGGTTTCTTTGAGACCTTGCATGGCAGCCATGTGTAGACCTTTGAACTCGATTGTGCCTGTGACGATCATGCCTAAATCCATCAGCGCCATGGCGCCTTTGCCAGTGTAGTGCCAGCCTGCGGCTTCATCTCCCCAGGCTTTCAAATTCTCCGCCGGCATCAACTGCATTTGACCATCGACCAGGACTGTCACCATGGCTCCTGGCTTGTAGAGCCGGACATCGCCTTCGATATCGAGAGATGCAGCGGGCGCGCCGAAAGTGACTTTGTCGCTGGCGCTGATTTGAGTCCACTTCTCGCCGTCGACTTTTCTGCCGTTGACGTATGTGCCTTTTTCAGAGCCGGTGTCCTTGATGAACATTCGGCCATCAGCCTCGACTTTGACGACGGACTTCTCAGCGCCTTCAATCGTGGTACCGGCAATGGTGCCGAGATCGGTCGGTTCTCCGACCTTGAGAGTCTGCCCGTTAAAAGTCGGTTCACCGTTTTCGTTCTTGCCGATTGCTAAAGACGCTGGTGGTTCTCCGAGTGTGACGTTTTGGTCCGGGAAAACTTCGACCCATTTTTGGCTGTCGATCAGTTTGCCGCTGACATAAGTTCCGTTTTTCGAACCGTTGTCTTTGATGAAAACTCGTCCATCCTCTGCGACTCGCATGCGGGCGTGATCGGCCTCGACCTGGCCGCCCGTAACCTTGATTGTGCCTTCGCTACCGATGGTGACACCATCATTACCGGCATCGAGCGGTATCACTTTGCCGTTGACTTTGATTTCGCCTGAAGTCACCGGGTTGCCTACATCTTCGATGTCACCGACGGTTTTGTAGAGAGACAAATTGCCGGCGTACTTATGCTGTTTAGAACTGGTTACGCGAATGCGTTCTTCCTGTGTGCCATCCGGCATCTTCACCATGACGCGCTCTGTGTCGAAACGCAGAGCAGTAAAGTTGTAATGTTTTTTCGTCAGTTCGTCGACACCTTCGTGTTCGATGTCGCCCCACATCAGAAGCCGTCCTTGATCGATTGACGCTTGTTTGATTTCGTCAGTGAGCTGGTCGACTTTCGGTCCGTATTTCTCCAACCAGGATCTGAGCTTTGCGACCTTTTCAATATTGGCAGGGTCGCTGCGATCCAGCGTTTCGGGCAGATCGATCTCTACGCTTTTGATTTTGCCGTTTTCACGAATCACTTTGCCCGGGAAATTTTTATCGTTAAGCGCGTCATCCGAGAAGACCGCAACTTCAGCCTGGCTGATCGAAAGGCGCGGAATGTTGGATGCGTCGGCAGTCGCTTTGTTGAAATAGTGGATGGCATGCGTATAGTTGCGAACTTGCATGCCGAGCTGCAACCACTCGCCGCGAGCGCTCTGTAATTCACGCATCTGGTCGAGCGACATTTTGTCGTTCGACATCCAGGCATCAAGTTTTCCGTTCTTGTTGAACGCGGTCAGTCGATCGTCAAAGACGCTGACTTCCCACTTAAGCCGCATGTTGTCGTATTCTTTGAAGGCTTTGCCGGTCCACTGCGCCGTCTCGGTCAGTCGCTCACCTTCCGGAAGCTCGCCTGGTTTGAGCGTCTTCAGATCCATCTGCAAACGACCGGTGAGAAGTTGCGCCCGGAAAAGATCGTCGCCAATGGCTCGGCCGCTGTTATCTTTGGGAACCGTAATCGGGTTGCCTTCCGGTAAGGTTCCGTTTCTCGATGTGATGGCAACCGATAAATCAGTGGTTAAGCCATTCAAAAGGGTCGCCGATTTATTGTAGAAATCGCGAGATGCCGGTCCGAACGTGCCTTCTTTGAGTTCACGGTTCATCTCTTCAATTTGTTTTGCAGAAACAAGATCCTTAAACTGAGGAGTCTGAGCCAGTCTGTCCAGTGTCACTTGCAGGCGATCGCGCTGCCCATTTTCATTGGAGATCTGGACATAATCTTCCGGCTTCGCTCCGATTACACGACCGTCCGATGCCAGTTTGAGCTCTTCCTGTTTATGTTCTAAACCAGATGTTTTTCGAAGCTCGACTTTCAGCGCTTCCGGTGCGCGATCGTCAGAGAGGACGCCTCGAACGACGTCTTTATAGCGGGTGTCGTCAATTGCCCCTGCCTGCTTAAGCGCATCGGCAGCCATTATTCGCCCACGAGGAGAGGCGGTGGACGGATCGAGCTGAGTCTGCAAATAGGTAAGAACGTCCTTTTTAGGGATTGTTTGAATCCAATCGCGCGCAGGGGCAATTTCTCTGGCGGGCTGACCGCGCTTGGCCGGCTCAATTTTAGCCTTGTCGTGCACGTGTCTCGATCCAAGCTCATCGCCAATCTGACCGTTAACACCTGTTCTCAGCTCGATAAGCGCGATTGCTGCTGCTGTTTTGTCTTCCGGATTTTTGGAGTCCAGGAAAATGTGGACTGAACGGTTGTAGAGATCGGTTCTGCGTTGGGCGTCTTCGGCTCCAGTCGTGGCGTCAGTTGCCGGAGTGGCGGAGGTGGCGTCAGTTGGCGGATTGCCTTCGACTGGCTTTGTGCCGGGAGGTGTCTCGCCAGGCTTAGTGTCAGCTGGTTTCGACTCGGCCGGCTTCGCCAATTGATTGGCCAAACGTTCTCTGCCTGCGGCGATCAGCGCCGTGTCGGCGATCAGACCGTCGCTGTGGCGTCCGATGAACTTTTCCACGTCGGACCTGGTTGTGTTGACGACTTCGGTCCGGGCTTCGCTTACGGTTTCAACTGTGTTGTGGCGACCCCGTTTTGTTACTTTGGCGTGCTCAACGGTTCTTGTGCCGAGAAGATCGGGAAGCGTGCCGTCGGCTTTGCGATTTAAATCAAGCAAACCTTTTGCAGCCGCCAATTTTTCAGGAGTGTCTTCACCATGAGTTTGAAAAATCAGGGTCAGTTTTTGTTGGAGGTTGTGTCGATTTTTGTCGTCAGCAGGCTGGTCTTTCAGTGCTTTGACCTGCTGCTCGATGGTCTCAGCGCTGTTGTTAACGAATTTCAGAACGTCGGCGGCGGCTAACGGGCGCAGCTCGTGGTGCGCTTTGACGTCAACAACTAACTTCGCGTTGGATCCTCTGCCCACCATATGGCTTTTTTCCGCAATGCTGACATCACGCATGGCGACTACATCCGGCACTTTACCGTCCGGACCTTTAGTCAGAAAAATCAAGGCTTTGGCTGCTTGAAGTCGCTCGGCGTAGGTCTTACCGGTTTCGAACTTTTCTGCCAGTTCTCGCATAACGAGCTGTCTGGCTGGGTCTTCGGCAGGCAGTTGGTGAATCCGTCTGACCGTTAAATCGATTGCGTCAGAACGCCCGTCGCGATAGGTGTTTGCCGATGGCAGATTAGCTAGTTCGGTGGCGCGCGGTGTGGCTTGCGGATCGCCAGGCGCGAGAACTGGTACGGTCGCAGTCTTTTCGGCTTCAGCGGATTTTGGTGTACCGTCTTTCTCGGTCGCCTCTTTTGCCGCAGCCTCTTTCGGTTGCGCGTCGGCTGTCGTGGTTTCGGTGCCCGGCAAGGGCGAGAATTGCAAATTGCCCTGGGCGTCGACTGCGCCTTTTTCCGGAGCTTTGGTTCCTGGCAGAGTTGCAGCCTGATTGTCGACCGCGATCTGGGCAATGGGCGACAGCGCCGAATCCCCGGAAGGTGTGCTTTCCAGGGAAGTTGAGGTTTTGTCCGTGCGAGTTGCCTCGACCGGATCGACCGCTTTTTTCGTACTGTCTGTGCCGGTCGTGTCCGCCGGCTTCCCAGTGTCTCCCACTGTAGCCTCACAAGTGCAACAGGTCCTTCTTTCTTATTCCCTTACTAATGTGGTTTTAGGCGGCAGGAACCTGACTGTTGCCTAATTTGCCACTTTACAACCGTCCCGAGTGGGACCGTCTGGGCTTCTTTGATTTGCTGAATTGTCTATATACGGTCCAGTGAATAATTTGCCAAGTTTTCCAAGGCGTTCTGCGAATGGTAAAGCGCGCTGGGGTTCGGCTCTGCCTTCACACGTTTCATCATCCTAGGCAAGCATTCGGGCAGTGGCGTGACAATAATGGCCCACGGGATGCCCGCGTTGCCTCATCAATAATGTCACCGGCTACTATTGACTGCTTGTGGGAGCGTATCCGGTGTTGATTTCTTGTTGGCCGCCTTCGCGGTAGATCATTTGGGCGACGAATGCGGCGACTAATGAGTAAGTGCCGGCTCTGGTCGCTGCGCCTTTGAAACGGACGCCGCCACCGGTTGCTTGTTCTGCCCGGATGCGCGCGATTTCTTCGGTGGTGGCATGCCTTTTGATCGTGTCCATTAACTTGGTGATGGTTTCCGGACGATGAACATTTCTGGACAGGTGATCGAGGTCGGCAATTTGCTCGTTGAGAATTTTGATTTGACCATCCAATTCTGCGTTGGCAGATCCGGTTTTGCTCTTCTCCAGTCGCTCCAAATGTTGACGTTTGTCTCTCAACGTGTCCTTTACGAGGGACTCGAATGACACTTCTGGTTTGCCACCAAATTTGACACCAGATTCGCTCAGCAAAATGGGCTCACGACCGCTCGTAAGTTCAAATGCTCCGAGATTAGCAACTCGCTCTGACACGCCTTGTCGGGCGCTGTCAGTGGTTGTTCCATGGTCGAATGCAGTTTTGAGTGCCTGTGCCATTGCAGCTCTTTGAGCCGAATCGCACGGTTTGCCTTCGTATAGATCTCTGAGCTCATTCGAGCATACAAGCGCTTCTCGAGCGACCTGGTCCTTAGTCGAACCTTTACCATATTGAACTTGAACCTGGCAATCTTGCGCTCTAACTTTGGTACCATCAGCGGTGACGAATGCTGGTGCTCCAGTGGTATCGACCGATCTTACATCGATTGTGTGGCCTTGATGTATGAATGCTAATTTTGAGTCACCGGCATTCAGAGTTGACGACTCTACAGCGGCAACCGCTGTACTGGCAAAACCAGGACGGTGACGTCGATTGACGCTACCGGCGGTTTCTCTCAAAGCGGTTTTGCAATACTCGTCGAACATTTGTCCGGGTGAAAGAGCGTCAAGCGCGGCGAGCTTCTCTCTGAAGGCTTGCACTCTAAATGAATCAGCTTGAACTCCAGTGCTGGCTCCTGGCGCAGTGTCAAGGGTGGTGGCGTCGCCGGCTGGCTTCGTCTCACTAATGGCACCAGCTGCGGTGGCGTCGCCAGGTGGCCTCAGTGCGGTGTTCGGCGATGGGCGAGGTGCCGAATCTCCGGTCGATGGAGCGGCTTCACCGAGGGCTGTCCGTCGGCCGGTAGGGGCTTCTTGCGAGTTGAATGCTTCCAGTTTTGCCTGGTTCACTGCGCGCGAATACTCGGCTTCGATCTGCACACTGGTTTTTGCGCTGCTTTGTCTGTTCAGTTCATTTTCATTACCGATTAAACCCATTTTGAGATAATCCGCGGCCGTGTATCGGTTGGCGGTGGCTTCCGATCGGCTCATCAAATCGCCTCTGATGCGGACGGCTGTCTGCATAACATCCACTGCCAGCTTAGGATTTTCTTTTAATTCAGGCACCTCGTTTATCGCGGCGGCATCCATCAGAGTTAGTTTAGATGCCGCTCCTCCGAGCTTTTGATACGTCGCTTCAGCATCTGCAAGAGCTTTTGGATCTTGTGCCAGTTTATAGACTCGCCTGATTTCGTTGCCGCGGTCGGTGGCTGCGGAATTGCGTGCCGGAGATTTTGTGAACGAATTGATTAAATAGCCGGGATACTGTTCGCGCACACGATTTACTTCAAGCGCGGTGGACAGCGCCATGTCTTTTTGACGAGTCTCAGTTCGAATCTCATCGACTTTTTTCAGTTTTGCGCGAGCTGTGGGTTCGGTATAATTTTTGCCAGTCGGTTTGGACGGGTCTTGCGTGTTTTGCAGAATGGCAATTTCGATGGCTTGCGCCTCTGTGAGTGGTCCTTTGCCTGCTTTGAGGTGTTCTTGTGCTTTCTCAAAAACAGCCTTTGCTTTTCCGATCTGATCGGGAGTGAGGCGTAGTTCCGTCATGATTTTGTCTACATTGGAGACGCTCGACGGGTCGGTTGCCATGCCATTTGCTTTCATCGCCTCCGCGATCAACGCCATGCGATTGATGTCTGCGCCCGATACATTCGGCTTGAGCAACTTGATCACGGCGCTGGCGGCATCGCCGCCTTTAGCTTCTTCGGTAATTCTTGCCATCACTGAGCGATTGAGAGCGCCACCATCAGCGGTGCCGGTATTTTGCCCGCCTTCGAGAGCGGACAGCTGTGTTTGCAGCTGCTTGATGTTGCGTACGTCCTGAGGCTGTGTTCCTGGTGCCTCTAGCGCGATTGAGCGTTGGCTGTTGTCTTTGAAATCTACAGTGAATTTGCCATTGGTTTCGCGTGTAATTTTAGACACGAGGTCTGAAACCTTAGCGTCAGAACCGTTGAGTTTAACCGCAACGCCATCGCGACTGACCACGTGATCAGGAACTGAGATTTCCGCCGTGCCATTGGGTTTTTCGGTGACGGTGCGATCTTCGAAAGTGAATCTGGTACCTTCTTCGACGCCCAGATATTCCACTTTTTTGAACGGAGCGTCTACTGCCACTCCTTGCTTCAGCGATTGCCATTTGCCATCAGGACTTCGAAAATAACTGCGACCGTCCACGTCGATCAGATTGCGCAACTGCCCTGCTCTCGGGTCACCATCCGGATAGTTTTGAAAGCTGCGAACGGTGCCGTCCGGATTAATTACTCGGGTCGTCGATTCCATTTTTCCAGTATCTGGATTTCTGCCGCTGGTTTTCTCTTCAGTGGCTTGATTTCCAATTTCTACTTTGAATGCCGATGATATAAGCCAGGGCTTGGTGCGATTCTCCGGAATTTGTGCATCGACGCGCTCGACTTTTCCGTCAGGATGAACAATTCCGGCAGTCACGTGTCCGTTGACCTGGTCCGAGGTACTGCTGCCGACACCATGTTCGAGTATGTAGTAGCCGGTGTCTTTGAGGGGGCTGACTCCGGGTTTTGTCGGTCCGCCTGTCAGGGTCATGTTGTGAAAACCAGCTTCCCGCAGCCCTCTCTGGATGTAATCGGGCACGGGGGGATTGTCGCGTTGGAAATCTTCTTGAGCCCTGCGCGTGTGGACGATACCGGCTGTGCCACTATGGGTGGCACCATGATTCACCTGGTAGAGAGTGGCGGTCATTTTCGGCGCGCCATTTTCCAACGGAACATAAATACTTTTCCCACCGATTTCTCCGGCATCAAGCTTGTTGAGAATCTTGCCGAACTCGGCAGCCATAGCTCGATCTGAGAGGCGCTCGTTCATGATGAATGAAGCAGTGCAAGCGCGGCAATTTGTTTGACCTTCTGCGTAATTCGGATTTTCGCGGTTTAAAATTGGATTCTCGGCAAGCGCCTGTACGTTTTCCGGAGTGAGAAGGTGCACCTTGCCTTCTAAATTTCCGGCAACCAGACGCAGCATGACGCCTGCTGTATCTTGTGAAAGCGTATCGCTGGCGCTCATTCGATTCATTCGATCGAGCATTTGTTTCATACCGCCCAGGTCTTCCGGCAGTTGCCCTCGTTGTCGAAGAGAATCGAACTGTTCAGTGACGCCGTCCAGATGCGTACTCGAGGTGCCGCTGCGCTTCATGCTCTGTTCCAGCTCGGCCAGACCTTTTGCAACTGTTTCCGCTGTGGGTTTTTCCGCGGCAGTGGACTCCGGAGTTGACTGAGGGCGGCGCAATCGAGCATCCATGAATTCCGAAACCCACAATGTGCGATTGTCGGTCGTGGGTGGCTGAGCCTGGCTCTGGTCGGTAGTTTGAGTTTGGGGACCGCGGTCGCCGTTGACTGATTGCAACAATTTTTGCCCGGTCTCGGCAGGCGCTGCGGTATCGCTCGCGGTATCACGAACCGGTGCACCTTTCGGTGTCGAAACAACAGGATTTTCTGCTGGTTCCGGCAAGTGCTATCCTCAATAACTGGTAGGTGCGTACTGGGGAACGTTGGCTTCAGCTGGGCTGCTCGACCCCGCTAGTGTGGCTGCCACAAATGCGGCAACCAGAGCGTACGCGCCACCACGAGCGATGGCGGCTTTGCCCATGCCTCCGCCTGGTCTTGCGCGTTCTGCTTTCAGTTTTGCCACTTCTTCAGGAGTGGCGTGTTGTTTGATCGCTTCGGCTAATTTAGCTAGCGATTGCGGCTGACCAACTTCCCTGGAAAGCTGCTCCAGTTCTACAACTTGTTGACTGACCATGCGAATGCGACCATCCAGCTCCGCATTTGGCGAGGTGATTTTTTCCTTTTCCAAACGCTCGAGTTCCGCGCGTTTTGTTCTGGTTGTGTCCTGGACCAATTTCTCGAATGTGATCTCTTTCTGATCGCCGATTTTAACGCCGGTCCTGGTGAGTTCAACCGGTTGTCTGCGGCTCTGATACTCGAATTCACCAAGCGAGACTACCTTTTCGGCGACCAGGCGATTGGCTCCCTGGCTGTCGGCGACTCGCAAACCTTTATCGAAAGCGGATGTTATGGCCAGGGCTTGCGCGGCTGCGGCTGGTCCGGTTTTCGCTTTGCCAAGCACGATATCGCCTAGCTGTTGCGAACGAACCAGGCCTTCGCGTGCCACCTGATCTTTCGATGAACCAGCGCCGATTCTGATTTCTGCCTTCACTTCGCGTGCCGGAACCTTGGTACCGTCGGCGGTGATATACGCAGGCTCGACTCCATTGCCGCCTTCAAAAGATATTGGTTTGATGACGTCATTGCCTTTTCGAAGAATCAACTCTGATTCACCCGGCTTCAAGCTGTTGGTTTCCGAAAATTCCATTGCTGTCTGGTTGAAGGCCAGCTTCTGACCACGGTTTGTGATTTGAGATGCGACTGCACTCTTCGCGATACGCGAGACTTCTCCGAAGTATTGACTGCCTTCTAAACCTTTGACGCCATTCAATAGATCTTTGAAATGTCCGAGCGACTCCGCCCCTATGGGTGATGGCACTTCTGCAACCGGTTTGGCTGGTCCAATCGATAACTCAGATGGCTTCGCTCCGTCCGAGGCCGCTTTGACCAGAAGGTCGTGGACCTGACGCACTGTCTCAGGATCACCGGCTGTGTATTTGGTTGCGATTTCTTTGAACTTAGCCAGTTCCTCCGCATCCCAATTTACTATCTTGTTGGTGGCATCCTCGACCATGGCTTTGATCCAGTCGGTAACCTGACCATCGGGGGTGCTGCCCAATTTGTTTTCTAAGAGACCCGCGACTTCTCGAAGTTCTAGTGAAGCCTTGGGCACCTGCTTGGCCAAGACCTCTCCAGGTGCTGCTTTTGGGGCTTTGATTTTTTCCGGCTGCTGGCGCCCGAGCAAATTGTCCGAAGTTGAGGTGCGCAATGATTCGATTACATTTTTCTCGATTACTTTTGGTCCATTGCCTTCTTTGCCACCAATGAAAATCAGTGATTTGTTTTCGAAAAGCTTGCTTCTCAGTTTTTCTACAACACGACCAACCGGACCTCTTGGATCGGCTTTGTAAGCGGCTTCGATCTCGGCTTTCAATTTCTCAGTGCCTTTGCCTTTGAATTGATCCGTCTGGAATATCCTGTCGAGCGCGAGAATTTCGTCTTTCGACAATTGTTTGATCAGTTGGATTGGATCATCCATCAGTTTTTTGAATTCTTGTTCATACATCTTCGACATCGGCGTTTCAGTCGTGTGGATTCTTTCGCCGTCGACTAGTTCTAGTGTGTCATTTCTCGGTGTGATGCTTGTGTTTTTGTTTGGCGTGAAATCAGTTCGCGATGCTGGCGTTTGGCTGCTGGCTTTAGCTGCCACAAACCTGGCGATTTCTTTTTGGGTTTTTTGCCGAACGGATTTTTCGAATTCCGGCGATGGTGCCTTCACCGCTAGAAGTTTTTGATATTCTTGAACGCCTTTTCTGAGCACTTTGGCCATGTCAGCGAATGGCTCTGTGCTGGACGTCTCACCAAACTGTTTCGACTTTGCGTCGGCCCACGAAATCAGCTTGTCGACTTGCGCCCTGCTGATTTCTTCGGATGTCGCTTTGACGTCAGGCATCGGCGTTTCTTTTAGATTGAAATCGGCTGGCTTTCGAGTTAATTCATAGATTTGCGATTCCAGACTTTCCTTAAACGCTCCTGCTTTTGCCTCTCGATCGGTCGGCTGCTCTCCTGGGGCGGCGCGTTCGATCAGACCGGAACCGCGCTCAAAATACTCGCTCTGGTAGAGAATGACGCCGTCTTGCCGCATACGAAACACGTTACTTTTATTGGGATTCTTCGTTGCGTCGAGGAAATGGAACTCACCGGTTTTTCTGTTGACCAGGAGGAAATCGGCTCCTACTCTGTCTGCCGGAGAGGAAGGTTCTGTTGGAAACACATCCCACTCTACGCCGATTCTTCCTTCTGCTTTGAGTTTGGCTAGAATTCCGTGCTCGGGTTGTGGGCTGGCCAGCAGATTGTAGACGTTCTCTTGACCGACGTCCGCTCTGAATTTTACTCCCTGCCTGATCAGGTCACGAGTGGCATCGAGCCTGGCCAGATCGAGTTTGGAGTTTTCACCACCGGGAGTATTGAACCCTGGAGTTTCAAGAGCGGCGAGCCGTGTGTCGCCAGGTTTAGTACCATCGCGAGCACTGATCGGTTCTCTAAGCAATGGTTCGAATGCGGTACCTCGGGTTTGCTCCGCCGAAAGAAGACCGCGCTCTTGCATGAAACGCACGTCTTCAGAATACACATAAGGCTCAGCTTGCATCTTTGCGAGAAGTTCTTTGGCTGTAGCTTTTGCTTCCTGGAAATCACCGCTCTGAAAATCGCCGAGCAATTTTTGTTGCAGTTCGATCACCTGTCCGCGCTCGATTAGCTTTTTGCCTTCCGGGTGATCGGCAAGCTTTGTGGTGTCGCCTTTTGACTTCAATTCACTGGTCAAACGTTCGACCGCAGCGTCGACTTGATTTTTTCGTGCGTCGATTTCGACAGGCGAGAATTTGTAGTACGGTCGCAGGCTGGGGTCGATCCGTTGGTGAGTTCCGAGCGTGTCGATTGCGACCGACTGGAGCATCTGTTTGACTTCAGGATTGTTCTTCAGCGCGCCACCATCAGCGGTGCGCGCGTTGTCGGCTTGCCAGCGTTTCAGTTCTGCGGCTTTCTGTTCAACATAGTTGCGACTGCCTTCATTGATTTCGGATTTGCCGGTCGTATTCTCTTTTTCGAGCAGCAAAAAGTTTTGCGTTTCGCGCATGACTTCGCGTTTTACAGTTTCGACATTGCCAAGCTCAGCGATCAGTTCTTTCGGCAAAGCGGAGTTGGGCTGCACAAGTGGCGCGTCCGCTCGAGGAATCAAGCCGCGCTCGGCGTATTCGCGCATGACTTGATCGCGAACCAATTTGCGCATTTGCTCCAAAGCTTTTGGATCGTTGATTTCC
Source organism: Candidatus Obscuribacter sp. (assembly GCA_021772095.1). Classification (GTDB taxonomy): domain Bacteria; phylum Cyanobacteriota; class Vampirovibrionia; order Obscuribacterales; family Obscuribacteraceae; genus JADYXR01. The sequence continues at coordinate 57,327 of JADYXR010000139.1, forward strand.
GGTCTCGTGTCGATACCATTGTCGGTGAAACGTCTTCCTGATCTGCCGATATCGGCGATGCTGCGTTCGAGAATTGCTTCTCTATATCCGGCAGGGTCCGCGCTGGCTGCGGCAATTTTGTCGAGCGACTGCTTCTTGTGTTTGATCTCGTGATCAAGGGAAGTGAGGTGCGAATCGCCGTAAATGCTGAGCTTGATTTCACCAGTGCGCGGATCATGGCTGGCTAAACTATTTGATTCGGCAAAGCGGAAAGTCTGTTCCGTAACAACGCTTTCCGGCAGCCCAAGCGCTTTTGCCACTTCCTTTGCCTTTGGCATCAGGGCGTCTCTGGCTTTAGTCATGTACTCGGCGCGAGTCAGTGCGTCAACTTGTTCGCCCGATCGGAGCCGAGTGCGTAACGGTTCCAAAATCTCGTTGACTTGTTTGTTGATCGCGCGCTCTTCGGCACTGCTGCCCGGCATGCCGGTGGCGTTGTAGACTGAGTCTGCCGATTTGACGACCACGCTTTCCACTTCCATCATTTTGCGTTCTGGCTGAAGGAAGGTATAGACTTTATTGTCTGCTGAAACGAAATAGTCTCTGCCCGCCAGGCGCTGGTGCTGGAGATTGTTGAACTCTCCTTTGAACGGATCGACGTCTTTCGGAACCTGGATCGTGTCGCGCAATGGTGCACCGCCAGTGGTGCTGTTTTGCAAGACCACTCTGCCGTCGGCTAATGTTCCAAGTGGTGTCAGTTCACGACCGAGATTTTGGAACGAGGTGCGCTGCATATCAGATGCCAGCGGCTTGAGCTCGTGCCCGGCTACTTCGCTTTGCGTCAGTCCACGGATCGCATCAGTCGGGTGGAATTTGCCTTTTCGATGTTCGAATGCTTCGCCTTTTGGATTCAAATAGTATTTTTTGCCGTCGACTTGAACCGGCTGATACTCACCGAATTTGCCTTTGTTCGGATTGAAATCTGCCGGCGGATCGATTGCTGGTTTTGAATTGGCTGAGGTGTCAGCGCCTTCGGCCAAATTCTTGGCGACGATTTGTCCGTCTTTTGCACGTCCTTTTATTTCGAGCCGCTCTTCACCGGCTGGACCTGTGCGCTTGATCACGTCTTTGGGAGCGTCTGCGCGTTCAGTCGGTTCGATGGCGAAATTGGCTTCACGGGCGGCTTTGTTTCTCTGGTAATTGACGTACTGTCGTCGGCCCGTGTACAGCATCAGAGCGAGAGAGGCAATCGGCAAGCCGATGTCGGTCGCTTTGTCCCAGCCATAGCCTTCCACTGCTGTGTCGGTATTGCTATTAAGAAGTGGTGCCTTCGAGAGCGCATCGTTTGTATAGCCGTCTGCAAGATTTTCTTGCGGCGCGAACGGATTGGCCGCATCCTGTGCTTCAGCCGGTGGCGCGGCACCGTTGTCCGGCACATTGCCGTTTTCGGCTCCGGCTTTGTACGCGCCCAGGAGCTGCTCAGTGAATTCGTTGCCGAAATTTGCCAGTCCCGGCGCATAAACCAAACCTGGATGTTTAGTCACAGCGTCCAACAATTGCTGATTGCCTTTGGCTAACATTTCGGGGTCGCCGCTGGCAATCATCGCCAGTCCGACATTCATTCGAGCCCGCGATCCGCTGGCGTCTTCAACGTAATTGTTGACCTGCTTGTCCCAGATATCGACGCGGCGCTTTTCCATCTCGGTTACCGATTCGCCGGTAACTTGACCTTGCGCGATCGCCCGATCCGCCGTCAGTCCGCCCACGAACAGCTCCAAACGTTCTGCCGCCAAACGCTCTTGATTGTGTTTTGCAGTTTCGTCAGCAGCATCGATTGCTTTCTGAAACTCAGGCATCGCAGCCTTGACGCCGGAATTCCAATAAAGATCGTTTGCCGCTTTAAAGTGTTCGGGAGTCTTGTCTGTCCACTCAGTTGCCGCCGGATTGTCAGTCGCCTGAGGCTTTGTCAGATCGCCCATGTCGATCTCCGCGGTCCACGGCGGCAAATCGCGCTGCTTCCGGACATCCGCCATCTTATTGTAGGAGTCCATGATTTGCGCGCGGAAATTGGGATGGAAAATCAGGTCGGGACGTGCTTGAGCCGCTTCTACCAGCAAGCGCTCGCCTTCTTTGATCGAAACATCGTCGCCGCGAGAAATCAGCGCCGTGGCCAGATCGGTGCGCGTGGTTCCGGGTGCGAGATAGTCGTTGTATTCCTTGGTCTGTTTGAGTTCCTGGGCTTTTAAACTTTCGACTGCCGCGCTGGAGACGTCAGGCTTGCCGGTCATGTCGACGGTTGCGAGCTTGCCAATCAAGGCGAGCGAATCGCCGCGACCGGTCACTAATTTCGTCAGGCTGTCCGGCGCTTTTTTGTCTGCTTCGAGCACTGCCTGTCTGAGCTTTTCGATATCGGCGTCGGTTAAATTCTCCAGCTTCCGAGGCGGTGCAGCGATTTTGTCGCCTGCTACCGGCACGACCTTTTCGACCGCCGCGTCGGCGACAGCGGTCTGATCGCCAACTGGTTCAACCGCGGGAATCTCTTTTGTTGTCGGCGGCGAGGTGTCGGTTGCAACTGGCGCCTGGGCTAGTTGAACATCTCCTGCAGTCTCGACAACTACGGAGGGTGAGCCCGGAGCTGGTTGTTCCACTTTGACTACAGGCTGTTCTGGTTGGACCAAAGGCTTTTCAATTGGGACGGCAGGCTGTTCCGGTTTGACGACGGGTTCATCTACTTTGACGACAGGCTGTCCCGCTGACTCTCCCGTCCTCACCTCTGGCATATAGGGTGCAACCTGCTCTTCCGGTCTCACGGCTGGCTCTACTTTCGTCGAATCCAGCTCCGGAATTAAACCTGCGTCTAAAGCGGCTGAAACTAATTCGACCTTGCCGACAGGCAAAGCGCCCTTCTCACCTTGGGCGAGAAGTGACTGGATTGGAGTCAAAGTCAAGCCATCGTCGGCGCTTTGGTCCGCTGGGTCAGCGCCTTCAGCTTTTGCCGGGACCGGTGCCGCAGCGATAGCATCGCCGGAACCATCGCCGCTTGCCTTAAGCGACGTGCCGCTTTTTATGCTTTCGTCTCCCCAAACATCTTGCGAAAGTCTGACCTGGCTTTCGGCCAGGGTTTCATCAGGCTCGTCGACATGCGTTGAATCAGCGCCATCTGTCGTGGAGTTCGCAACCGGCGTTTTAGGCTTGTCGGCGTCTGTCGAAGTGTCGACGTCTTTTCCCATTTCGATATCCCAGCTTTCCCTTAACCTATCTATCCCGAAAAGGACACTTTTTAGACATTTTCCAGCGATTTGAGGGGGATGTCAGTACGTTAATGCGCAAAGTTTTTGCGTTTGAGCGGACTTCTAGGACAAATGAGTGGCAGGTTTAAAAGTTCAAATCGTTTGTTTTAGAACCAAAATATGCACCATTGGCGGTATCAAAAGCTCATATCTTCGCTCGCCCTTTTGATTACGAAACTAGCGTCAAAAGTAACGGAAATATGAATTTTTGAAGATCCGAGCAGTCAAGTATGTGATGATGCCAGTGATTTACTTTGATTGACTCGATTGTTCTCAACCTTGTGGATGAGCGTTCTGGTCGAAGGTTGAGATTATGAATAACAAACTTTTTGTCGGCAACTTGGCATACGGCGTTAGCGATAACAGCCTCACTGATTTGTTCGCCGAGTACGGTACCGTTGGTTCTTGCAACGTTGCAACCGATAGACAAACGGGCAGATCCCGTGGTTTCGGTTTCGTCGAAATGGGCAACCAAGCTGAAGCTGAAGCAGCCATCAAGGGCTTGCATGGTCGCGAAGTGGAAGGACGTGCAATTTCCGTCGCTGTTTCGCAACCAAAACCACGCTCGACAGCTGGCAACCAGTACCGCGATTAATTATTGACGGGATGACCGCAAGGTCGTTTCACTTCAATAGAATTCTTAAAGGGCACCAAATGCGGTGCCCTTTTCGTTAGTCCGCGGGTTTCGAATAGGTCAACGAATTTAAGATCTCGTTGAACATAGGCTCTGAGTTTGCGAAGTTCTCGGGCGTGTCGCTGCAGGACACGATGTAATAGTTTCCGTTTGCTTCTGAAAAGTTCTTCAGTACCTTAGTTTTCAGAACCTTCAAGTCCTGAACCAGTACCAGCCTGCGGTTGTGCGTCGCGCCCCCGGCGCTTGCTGTCTGTAAACGCGCAGGCGAACCCTCTACCCGAGTGTCGGACTCGACTGTCCACGCCCCTGCCCACTGTTTCTTCGAGATGTCGCACAACTGATCAAGGGTCACTCCGGTTCGCATGGGACGAACAACGACTTTGATGTTGGGCATCGGAGATGCTTGCTGCCACACCTTCTCAGGCGCGGCTACCAGATTGACGATTGGATCTGATTTTGTCTTCCAATCCGGCGGAAAATTGATGCTGTAACCGTCCGTACCGCTGGCATAGGTCGGATTGCTGGTTTGAGAAATTGCCGGTACCGAAACGGTTGCCAGAAGCAGAGCTAGTGCTGCAAAAATCGTTACTCTCATCATTTTCGCCTGAAGGTCTTAACCGAACAATAGTACCGCTATTTCCCGGTTTCAACCAACGAACTTTTCACGCAATATTGAAGAAACCATCAAAACCTTGATGGATGCAAAGAACCTCTGGTATTATTAGCCTTGTCTGGATCCAGGTCCAGGTTGGTGAGCGATCTTTCTGGCGAAAGGCATCGCCCGGTGATACCACTTTTAGTGTCATAAGCGGGAAGGTAAATATGGACAGCGAACGCACAATCATCATTAAAGAAAAGTCCGAAGGTGGCGCGTTGAAACTCGCTGCAATCGTGGCTCTTGTCGTGACGAGCCCGTTTTGGCTGATCCTGGGTGTGGTTGTCGCAGGCTGTATTACCGGTGTTTTGACACAGGGCGGCGCCTGGCCGTTTATCATCCTCTTCGCACTGAGTATGGTGCCAATCGTGAGAGATAGATTGTCCGGCAAGAACGACGCGAAGTTGCTCCAGGAGCGCATCCGCCACCTTGAGCTCGAAGCCAGTGCAGCACGACTGGAACTGGCCCAATTGCATGAAACAATCGCGTTCGACACAACGTTAAAGTTGCATGCCGAACAGAACAATGTCAAACAGCCGAAACCAACTGCAGCGACAGCGACCGTTGTAGACGCCGCTGTTAAGCGCCAGTTGGCAGTCCGCTCCGCAGGTTTCGATCAATAGCCTCGAGACGATTCAATTAATAATTTGCGACCGTGTTCGTTTCGAAAACACACGTTTCGAGTGGCTATTTCGCGGTCACGTTTAAACTTGCCTCTCGCGCAACTGCATGGGGCGATGCTTAAGTTGCCATCAGCTCCTGGTTCCAATACAATTCATTTAAAACGCATCAATACTTGCGATTCGATTCCCAATTCCAAGCCGTCTCGATAATCGATCTAAGATCGTACTTCGGCGTCCACCCGATTACTTCGGTCGCACGCTTATGATCGGCGAACAACGCCACGGCGTCTCCTGCTCTTCGTGGACACACCTTCACTGGGATGTCTCGACCGCTCACCTCTTTGCACAAATCAATCACCTGTTTCACCGAGGCGCCGACCGACGAGCCCAGATTGATCTCGGTTTTGGCCCCTGATTCCAATTTGTCGAATGCCAGAAGATGCGCGTCGGCGATATCGTTGACGTGAACATAATCGCGCACGCAGGTTCCGTCTTCGGTCTCATAGTCGTCGCCGAAGATCGAAAGCACCTCGCGTTTTTTTAACGCGGTCTGCAGCGCCAGTGGGATCAGATGCGTCTCGGGATCATGGCTTTCGCCGATTTCTCCTGAGTCATCGCAGCCGGAGGCGTTGAAGTAGCGCAGGCTGACATACGACCAGCCGGTCGTCGCGAGCGCCTGGATTGCTTTTTCGGCAATGTATTTAGTGTTGCCATAGACGCTGACCGGCTTCTGGGGATGGTCTTCGTCAATCGGGCAATAGTTCGGATTGCCGTAAGTCGCACAGCTAGAGGAAAAGACAATCTTTTTGACGCCGGCTTCGTCCATCGCTTTGAACAGATTAATTGCGCCAATGACATTGTTGTCGAAGTATTTGAACGGCTGCTCCTGCGATTCGCCGACATAAGCGCTGGCAGCGAAGTGCACGACCGCGCTGATGTCGTGTTTTCGGAAAAGTGAACGGGCGAATTCCAGGTCGCCGATGTCGTTTTCAAAGAAGTGAATTCTTTCAGTGTCCGGTAACGATTCCCGATGACCGACGCTCAAATTGTCAACAGCGATAACTTGCCCAGCGCTTTTCGCGTTCAAAAATCGTCTGACGAAATGGCTGCCAATGTAGCCCGCAGCGCCGGTTACGAGTATGTTGCTCACGTCCTGATTTCCTTCCCGATGAACCCAATAAAACAATAACCCGTTTGCCAGAAATATACTTAGGAGTAAGATGAATGTTTGAGGGGTAATTTATACGTTCGCCTCATTCGATGATGACGAGCGAGTGCCCTCGGGTGGCATGTGAGCACATCGCAAAGCAACGGACCAAACACTGGAAATAATCCACAGTTCACCCATAACGATGAGCTGCATCACGCTATCTTCCCGTCTGGTCGCGACTTTTTCGCCTGGCTGACGATTGGAATAATCGGGGCGATTTTGCTGTTTCTTTCGCTGACGGCTGGCGAGTTGTTCTCGCCGGGTGTTTCAACAGGCGATGTTGCCGAAAAAGATATTCTTGCAGGTCAAAACGCCACGATTGTCGATCCGATCGCCACGTCATTGGCGGTGGAGCATGTTCGGCAGCATGTGATTCCGGATTTTGTGATTGACAGACAAAACGACCAGAAGACTCTGGACGCAATGAATCAGCGCTTTTCCGGTATCAAAAGTCTTCAGGACGTGGGCGTCGGTAATGACCCTCAAATCACCGCGATCGGAATGGGACCGCGCGAACATGTTTTTGTTTTGACCTGCAGTGATTCCGATTACAAGACTCTTTTCGATGACTCTGGCACGACCAATGAATACATTCACCTGATCAGAGGACGATTGGAATCTAAACCTATGGTCGCGAAAGGACGTGCTCGTGCCGCTTCTGCGCCATCGGCCGCTGATGTTTTAAAACGCCAACGCGAAATCTTTGTTCAGTATAAGAAGGACCATCCTGATGTGAGTAAGGAGCAGGTCTACATCGCGGCTGCTGTGAGACCGGCTGAACTGCTGGCTTTTGGAGATGTGGTACTCGGTGCAACCAATCGAGTTTTGCAACAGTACCCGCGATTTCCTGTCAAAGAAAAGAACGAATGGCAGAAAGTCGTAATTGAATTTTTACCTGACCAGTGGAATCGCGACCTGCGAGCTGAAGCCTCGGCCTTGATTTGCGATGGTCTTGAACCCAACCTCGTCATCGATCCGAGTGCGACCAAGACGAAAGCTGATGCTGCCGTCCGTGCACTGATGCCGGTCATGAAGGAGATCAAGCAAGGCGATATTGTAATCAAAAAAGGCGAAGTGATCACTGAAGATCGCCAGGACTTGCTCCGGGTGCTGTCAGTGAAGAGTGTGAAAAGCACTGCATTGATCCTGGTGCTTGGCATATCGCTGATGGCGGCACTTGGATTTTCCGGATTGTTTTTACTTACGTATGAACCAAAACATTTCTTCTCGACCACATCGATTGCGCTCATGTACACAATCGGAATCGTTACGTCAGTGGCTACAAGCCTCTTGGGTGCTAGCTATCCGGAGTTTGTGCCAATTCCTGCCGCGGCATTGCTTCTGACGATCTTCTTTCGCCGGCGAGTTGCGTTGGCGTTGATTTTGCCAATTATTATCCTTCTGTTTGTGGAAGGATATCTGCCTGGTGGCCATTTGCTGGCTCTATCCACTGCCGCAATTTCGGCGATTCTGACATACTCGAAACGCCGGAATTCGCTGGTCTACACCGGTTTCATCGTAGGTGTTTCGCAACTCCTGGGATTTCTGTGTGCTTGCGGAATCGCCAAAGCTCTGCCGTTTGTTTTCGGTGAAAGAGTGACACCATACTTGGTGTCCTGGCTGCCTAACATGACGCCGGATTTTCAAATGCTTGGTCTTCAATTCGCTGGAGGGATCGCCTCGTCCATCATCGCGATTGGCTCATTGCCTTTCCTTGAGAACATATTTGGTTTAGTCACTCCATATCGATTGATTGAACTTACAGATGCCGAGCAACCATTGCTTCGCCAGTTGGAAGAGAAAGCGCCTGGAACATATCAGCACAGTCTGGCTGTGGCTAACCTCGCAGAGGCAGGCGCCAAGGCAATTCACGTGGACGCTAACCTGGTGAGAGCGGGAGCGCTCTATCACGATATCGGCAAAATGGTGAAGGCACGTTTCTTCATCGAGAATCAACTTGGCGCTGCTAACCCTCACGATTCGATGACACCCGAAGAGAGTCGAGATCGAGTGCTGGCACACGTTACCGATGGTATCGAACTCGCGCATAAATTCGCACTGCCGAAAGCCGTCGAAGATTTCATTCCTATGCACCAGGGCACCACTCTGATGGCATACTTCTATCATAAGGCTTGTCAGCGAGACGGTGTCGAAAATGTCGATGCCAACTTCTTCCGATATCCTGGTCCAAAACCAAACACGAAAGAAACTGCCATCGTTATGCTTGCAGATGTTTCCGAAGCAGTAACGCACTCGATGAAGGATCCAACGGAATTAGAAGTCGATGAAGCCATCGATAGAGTATTCGAAAACCGCTGGGCTGATGGACAGTTTCTTGACTCTACACTTACCTATGATGAGTTGCAGCGCGTCAGACTAGCCTTTGTTCGCGTCTGGAGAACATTGCACCATGATCGTTTGAAATACCCATCAACAACGACTGGACGAATGGCGGTAGCACCAGAAGTGGTGACTGCAACCGCTTCAACTCCTACCGCCCTTGCAGTCGCCACCTTGCCTAAACAAGAAGAGAAGCCGCACCCTGTCGAGCATGTCGAAGGTCCGTGCGATTGCGTAATCGCCGAGTTCGGTCCGCCTGATCAACCCGAAAGTATTCCCGCCGTGGTTGAACAAGAACAAGATTCACCGGCAGCAAAACAGTAACAATGCCGACAAGCGGCTTGGGTTCCAGCCAATTGTTAATGCGGACTGTTAAGGCAACCACCGTCAGATTAAACAATTTGCTGAGATTGAACGTCAACTTCGCGCAGTCTAGTTCTCTCAGTGACGCCCATCATGTACAGCGCGTATTCGATGTCCGTATCTGATTTGACCGCAAAATCCAAAACCATTATGGCTTTGTCGGGCTCAATCAATTCTCTGTTTTTTAGATCAACGAGTCGGAGTGCAGAATACAAAACTTGATCTTCAACTGTTCCGGACGACGATAAAGATCGGCATAGATACAGGACTTGGTTGTAATTGACACCAGCGCGCTCCTGAATTTCGACTGGCAATTTTCTGATATCAACTGCACCGACTGCCGAAAGAAGCTCCAATAACGCGCGAGATTGATTCAATGGCAATCGGAACGTGCATGCTTCTGCTACAGCTCTAGTCGGCGAAACGCCTTTCGCGCGCACCTCAATAAGCGCTTCGCGAGCGCGTTCCAACTCAAGTGTATTGTTGTCGATCATCTCTTGAATGACAACAGCGGCCATCACGAACTCTTCAGGCAACTGGTGCGTATCAACAAGAGCCTTGCCGAAAGTCGAGTTGTGAGTGATGTGTGCGAGTTGCGCTTCGCGAATTTGTCGATCGGTGGCAACACCAGCAGACAATAAAAGATCACCCATCAAAGGCGTATTTCTCAACGGTTGGCGTTTATAACCACGATTGATTTGCAGCTTCTCCAGCCGTTCTTCGCGATCGCCAGCAAATCTAAGTGAATCAATTCCCTGGTTGCGCATAATCTGTCCGCGTCTAACAAACTGCTGAATCAAAAGCGCACGATTGATGATCGCTTGCGAGATCAAATTCAAATGACAGAGAATATGACCAAGTGGAAGCCCCGTGCTGCTGCTCGCCTTCAGTGATTCTTCGACTCGTTCTTCATCGACATTTCCACTGTCGACCAACAGTTGTCCAAGCTTATTTGTTTCCTGTTCTTCCGGCTGAACCAAACCAGTCTTTCGAAAAGACTCTTCCAGAGTCAGTCTATTGGTGTGCGATGTTTTCAAAACTTCGACCGCATCTTTGCGCGTCAGCAATCGATCGTTGACCATGTACTGCAAATTCAAAGCGTTGCGAAGTTCGTTGTCGCTTAAGTAACCCGAGACTACGAGCACCTTTCCAATCGGCAAGCCTTCTTCTTCATAACGTTCGAGCGCATCTTTTATATATGTAGACGAAAGTATTCCGGCCTCCATCAGGAGATCGCCGAGGCGTACGTGCTGAGAATAGTCGCTCACTCTACTTCCTGGGTTTACTTGTATCTATTTCAAAAAACGAAAGGCATGTTTGACCATAATTACGTTCGCTAGTCATTTTTATGGACACTTTTTCCGGCATCGGAATTCGAGTGTCGATATTGTGCTCGATGATCAAAAGTCCGTTTGGGCTGAGCAATTCATACTTATCAACCAGGTTGATTACCATCTTCGCAAACGGACTGTCATAAGGTGGGTCCGCAAAAATGATATCGAATTTGTTGCCTTTCAGTTCGCCGATTTTTTCTCTGAAATCGCCCTGGACCACTCTGGCATTCTCAAACGCCAGCTTTTCAAAAGCGTTTAATATATTCGTTGCTAATTTGCGTTCGACTTCTATGGTTGTCAGATCTGCCGCTCCGCGACTGAGTGCCTCGATTCCCATCAATCCGGTTCCGCCGAACAGATCCAGAACCCTGGCTTCCGCTACGCGACCACCAAGTACGTTAAACAAAGCCTGTCTAATCTTTGAGGCAGTCGGGCGTACCTTCATTCCAGACGGACTGTCGATGGATTTCCCCTTCTTTCGTCCTCCGGTGATCTTCAGGCTCATGTTTTTCGCTCCCGACGCTGGTAAACCGTTTCGTTCGTCCGGTTTCCTCGACTTACCCTGTTTTCGATTGGTCAGAAAAATTGCGCGAAAATCTGACTTCTCGATATCCAAGCTTACACTGTGATGGGGTTTCGGTCACTCCTGCCATCGTTTTTGATACTGAATATCAGTCGAATTGTCAGGCGGAAACGCCCTTAACATGAGCGCAATACTAAGCCCTGGAGAGTCTCAGGTTGTCATAATGCCGTGATACCATGAGTCTTTACTGTTGTTCTCATGCAAAGTGGGAACTTTGGGGACCTTATATGCAGGCACGGCGAATCGCGCGTGAACTGGCAGTGATAGTGCTGCCGCAGTTACCGAAAAACCAGACCAAAATTGACAAACTGGAGCTGGAAGACATCGTCGGACGCGCCGTCATGATGTTGCAAGGGCATGTCAAAGACATCTTGGAAAACGCTGCAGCCGAGCTCAGCAAAGTTTCCAACAGTCTTGACGAGCTTGAGATCACTCACCCTGACAATCGAAAAAAGCTTGAAAATTTCCATCCGGTCCAGATGACAAGCGCACAGTTGAGGACAGAACTGCAACATATCGACAGAGCTGTCGGCATGCTCTCCGAGGCGCTGGATATTCCTGAGATGACCATGCACGGCGGTCGCACCCGCATCGATGTGCCTTGTTCCAAGTGCAAGCATGTGTCGTCTGTGATATTGGATCGCAACGATAAGTCCGAAGTGAGAAATTTTCTAATCGAACTGCTCACAATTTATGTGAGCCGACGCGACGATATCGATGCAGTGATTCGAGCTGCCAAGTCGAAATGGAAAGTCGAACGCATGGTCAGCATCGATCGCGACATCTTGAGATTAGCTTGTACTGAAGCGTTCTTCATGTCAGAGATTCCTGTGAAGGTTGCCATCAACGAAGCCGTTGAACTTTGTCATCGATTTGCTGACGAGCGCGCCGCGAAATTCATCAATGGAATTCTTGGCGATCTGGTTGAAGAAGCCGAGTATTTTAGAGAAACTGGCGAATTGCGAAGCGGAACCGAGATTTTCACGCCCACTAATGGCGAACAAGTCGTATAACCGCCAGTCGAGAAATTGTGTTGGGATACAAGGGAGCAACTTTAAATGGTTGATGAATCCGAGGACCGCAAAGGCTTTTGGGGATCTACTCTATCGAAGCTGAAGTCGGCGTTATCAAAAACTAAAACCCAAATCGTCGGCGGGATCGAAGGCGAAGAGGAAGTTGATCCAACAGATGCACAGGCATATTCTGGCGAAAATCAGATTGAGCAGGAAGTGCAGCACGTCGAAGCGGCGCGAACAGAAGCGCGGACCGACACTGTGACTGAAACTGACCATAGTGTCAGAACTGAAACCACGATTGAAACTAGAACCGAAACAGTAACAGAGACCACAAGAGAAACTGGTTCTGAACCCCAGACTGCTTACGTGGATCAGCAAGCCTTATACGTCGAGCAACAAGCCCATTACGCCGAACAGCTAGCCGACGAGCCAGTCGTGGAGCATTCGACGGTCGCAGTCGCTGCTGTTAGCGAGTCCGTTCATTCACCCGTTGCAGTTAAGACGGCACCACACGTGGTGCCTGTCGCCCCGGTTGAAACGGGCGGCCATGCAACTACGATCGATCAAGAATTTCTTGAAGATCTCGAGGAAAAGCTGATCAAATCTGACATTGGGTTGTCCAATGTTCAAACTTTGATCACCCACATGCGCAAAGAATCGCGTGGGAAAACCTGGACCACTCGTGACGTAGTTAATTTTCTCAAGAAAGAATTTCAAGCTATTTTGAAAACGGCACCATCGCCGGAATTGAAATACACTCCTGGAAAAGTCAACATCTACATGGTTGTCGGAGTGAATGGCACCGGCAAGACTACCAGCATTGGTAAGTTGAGCTGGCGCTTTAAACAGCAAGGTAAAAAGGTTTTGTTGGCCGCCGGCGATACGTTCCGTGCTGCTGCTGAATCGCAATTGGAGATCTGGTCCCAGCGCGCAGGCGTAGATATAGTGCGCCTCGGCGAGAACGCTGATCCTGGCGCTGTTGTATTTACCGCAATCGAGCGTGCGAAAAAAGAAAATTACGATTGCCTCTTAATTGATACTGCAGGTCGTCTCCATAATAAAACAAACTTGATGGCGGAACTGGCGAAGATTCGCGGCGTCGTCGAAAAACACGGAGCTGGACTGCCTCTTGAGTGCATGCTCGTTCTCGACGCATCGACCGGACAAAACGGATTGCAACAAGCGAAACTGTTCACCGAAGTCTGCAAATTGACTGGCGTCATTCTAACGAAACTGGATGGTACCGCAAAAGGCGGTGTCGTATTCAGTATCGCTCGCGATTTGAAAATTCCGGTGAAACTGATCGGACTTGGCGAACAAATGGACGAGCTGCGCGATTTCGAGCCTGAGTTATTCGTCGAAGCACTTTTCTAGATTCGTTCGCGAACAGGTCTCGGGCTCGATGGTGAGCCGTTCATTGCCGCGTGTTAGCGACCGTGCCGCCTGGTGCTGAAGTTGTTTGCTTGCCACATATCCGCCGGCGATCGGTGCGATGACAGACAAGGACAATGCCGCGATTCCGCCGATATAATCTACCCAGTTTACCAACGCGGTGTTGCTGAATGCCAGCCATATTTGCGTCCCAGCCAGAGCGGGCAGCAGAGCCGCATTGGCAAGAATAATCGGGGACCAGATAATCGTAGAGATACTACTGGCGGTGCCACCTCGAAGTGCGTTTAATTGCTTAACGGCTAAATACGAAGTCCCGAACATGATCGAACTGACGATCAGAAAAGTGCTATGGAAGTTGGCGCCATGAAGCAATCCTGAGAAAACCAGCAATGTAGCGACGATTGGAACAGCCGCGAAACTGCGCATCATTGGAACTAAAACCTTGCGAGCTCCAATGGTTTGATTCAAGCCTTTGAATGCGTTCTCCGCAATTTTGGTGCTCATGAAAGCGAGTGCAAAACAACCTACGTTCCAGGCGAGCAGCAGACCGCCGTCGGAAAAGTTCACCGGCTTCCCATCTATAGCGATTAGACTGACGCCGGAAAGATACAGCAAGATCGCCGACCAATGCGCGATCTTCCAGGCGTTGCCACCATCAGACATCAATCGTTTGTAAGTGAACAACATGCTGAACACTATGCATGGAACGGAGAAGAATCCGAAGATAAGAGCCGCGTGTGAAGGCATGGTCGAGAGACCCGCAAGCTCGGCTATTCTTGCGCTGAGCGTATATTGAAGCGATGAAAAAATTACGACTGCACCACTGGCGCTGGCACTGGTTGAAATGATTCCCCATGGAAGGGCTATCCATCCCGGCGGACGTGGATGGGTTTTTGCCACCACATTTTTTCCGTCCAGCAAAGTGACGGCAGCCATCCATTTCTCTTCTTTAGCACTCGGGTCACTGGCGACTTCCCAAGCATGATTTTCGATGTTTCGATCCGTGGATAGCATGGTGCAGGATCCCTAAGTAGATTCGCAGATGACGTCGTCGACGCGGTTTAACGGCATTTTGCATTCGTTCAACAATTCTGCCGGAATCTGGTGCAATTCCAATTCTCGAGAACGTTGCAGACCCCGAGAGGCGATCTTGGCGCCGAGTACAGGGCCAATAGTCAGGCACGCCATGGTCCCGAAACCGATAAGATAATCGACAAATCCAATTTGTGGAAGTAACGAAAACATAGACAGTATGGAGTTTACGACAAGTGCAGGAAGGAGGACAAGGTTGGCGAGAATCAACGGGTTCCATGAGGCTAATGCCATTGTGGTAGCCGTTTGTGGATTTCGAGCATTGTTGAGTTTAGTTATATAGTAACCTGAACCTATCAAGACTACCGGGAGCCAGAGCCAGGTTGATGAGATTGCAGTGGATAGCGCCGGCACAGTGATCAGACCAAGAAGAACTAAACCTGCACTGGCGAAAACAGCGCGGCTGTAAGGCATGACTCGATTGGCGCCGATCGATTTTTCCAACGTTCTTATCGAATTATTTGTCATTCTCGTGGACAGCACGGACAGTCCGATGAATGATGCGCCCCAGAGCGAGAAGAATAGAAGATTGCTGGCAACGTGCGGAGCGTTAAACATGAGTTCCAGAGAGAAAGGCAGAAGCGCTCCGCAAGCGACCAGTCCAAAATGCAGCCCCGACCAGATGCGACCACCGCCCCAGACGTGCTGCTGGTACGTGAAGACGGAACTGAATGCGATGAAGGCGGCACTTAATAGAGCGAACGCATGCGGGCCGTTGAACGTGTAGAACACTCCCGAAAGAAGAGTGAAGGACTCGCAGACAGCGGCTGACAGAAAACCAAAAATCATGAAAGCGCCCAGCCCGCTTATCCCGCTCACGCATAGCGACCACGGCAGACCAATGGACTGGGGCAAGCGCCGTTTCGTAACCGCCGACGGGGGCATCTTTCCGTCGAGCAGGGTGCAGGCTGCCAACCACTTTTTTTCGCTCGCCGACGGATCACTCGCTACGCCCCAGGCGTCATTAGTTGCTGAACGATTTCCGTCGATGTTCATCAGTTTCTTTCCGGATGAGCTAGCCTAGCCAGTTAACGAGCGAAGCCCAGGTGACCTGTCTGCTCGTGTTATTCATTACGCCTACGTAGCGGCGCCTCGAATTGTGTACGTGCGCATACCCTATTTACCCGGAAGCGCGCGCTTCTCCACGGGTTAGTTACATATTTTTATGTTCAACTCATAAGACGTTAAGTCTTCGCGCAGCTTTCCTTATCTCCGCTTAGATTCGTCAAAAGAAATTTTCCCAGCACCATATATGGTATTAAATCTGGTGCGCCAACTTAATCCACTATTTCAAATTTCTCTATGAGTATTCTAACAAGACCGCTGTCGATTCTTCGAATTGCTTGAAGCAGGATTGTTGGTGTGACAGCCATAGAGCGGGCCTTCGCGATCTCTACGGATTGTTGAAGGAGGTGAATAGTTGCGACGGAAAAGGTAGCATGGTCAACTTCGTCAGTTGTTTCTCCAAGGATACCAATTAGCTCCTCCCTGAGATTACTTCCTGACATGCCTGATCGATTCAGGACGGAGTTGCACAGGGCTCTGTGTCTTGCGGCTAGGGACAATAGTATAAACTCTGGGCCTATTGATGCCTTATTGCGTCGTCGCGCTGCATCTCTCGCGAACGCCAAAACTTCTAAAACTTGATCGTTAAGATGAGCTATTAGATTTTTTGGAATCTCCTTTGCGTTAGGCAAATAGTATTCTTTACTCAGTTCATCATCGTCATCGTCATCGAATTCCTCTTCGTCATTTTCATCACCAACCATGAAATATTTCCTATCCCAGTAGTCGGTTAGAAGAGGGTTGGGTGTCGAAGACGTCGCTTCGTTTGCTTTAAGCAGAATCGCGAGCAGCCGCCATACATCTGGCCTTTCGAGCAGTTCCGGGTCAATGAGAAATTGGTCCAGAAGGTCGATGTTTTCAGGGAAACCGGATTCCAAGGCATCGGTCAGGCGTTCATTTCTGAACGCAGTGTGGTCATCCATCTTAAGAAAGTTGATTAAATCTTCTCGTGCGTCAATTTCTTGAATGTCTTCTGCGCTGTAGGCTCTTTTCGGCTGACTTATTCTGCTAACTAAGAAACTGTAAACGGTATAGAAATCGGGGCTCTCGTCAGTTTCGTTTTTGATGGGAACTGGAACCTTGGTTCCGTCATGCAGAGTGATTGTCAAAACATTGTTTTGATCGACCTGGTCCTCGATGTCATCATCATGACCTTCAGGCAGCGCAATAGAGAAGATTGATTCGTAATTTGTGTACCTGATTTTCTCTTCGATGAGTTGGTAAAAACCTTGACTGGTGAAAAACACCACATCAGATTCATCGTTGAAATATGCACCAATAACGACAGCGCGCTTTTCCAAATCAGATGCGCAATCTTCCAGCAATAGTTTGCTGAAGACCTTTAGCCTCCGAGGTAATACAAAACTATCGAGATTTCGCAATGTCGCCAACGCTATTTAGCGCTCAATTTACCGATTGGTTCGAGTGCTTCCGGATTTTCTACGGACGAAAGATCGCCTGTGTTTTCACCGAGGTATTTTGCTCTGATTGTTCTGCGGACGATCTTTCCGGAACGCGTCTTTGGGAGGAATTGAACGAAGTGAATGATTTCTGGACGCATCACTGCGCCTAAGCTATGTGCCACCAGTTCGCGAAGTTCTTTGGAAAGCTCAGGCGTTTCTTCTTTGCCTGGATTGAGTACGACGAAACAGACCAGTGCCTCGCCTTTGGCTTCGTTGGGAACGCCTATGACGGCAGCTTCTGCGACGCTGGAGTGTTCCACCAAAGCGGATTCTACTTCGCCAGGTCCGACGCGTTTGCCGGCTACTTTGATGGTGTCATCGGAGCGGCCGAAGAGGAACCATGAGTCGTCTTCATCGCACTTCGCCCAGTCGCCGTGATACCAGACGCCGGGGAATTTATCGAAGTAGGTTTCGACATAACGATCCGGATCTTTGAGGAAACCTTTTGTCATCGATGGACCTGGTTTTTTGCAAACCAAATGTCCGATTTCGTTGCGCAGGCTCTTTCCTGATTCGTCGTAAACGTCAATGTCCATGCCGAGTCCGGGACCGCCGAGTGAACATGGTTTCAATGGCATCAGTGGAATTGGTGTGAGCATGCCACCAACGATTTCGGTGCCACCGGATATATTCATGATCGGGCAGCGTTTCTGTCCGACGTTATCGAAGAACCACATATAGCTGTCTTGATCCCAAGGTTCGCCCGTGGAGCCGAGTAAACGCAGGCTGGAGAGATCGTGCTTCTTGAGCCATTCTTCACCGGATGAGCGCAAGTTGCGGATCAATGTCGGGCTGATACCGAGTGTGTTTACTTTGTGCTTGTCGACGATTTGCCAAACGCGATCTGGCTGAGGGAAGTTTGGTGCGCCTTCGAAAATTACGATGGTGCCACCCCAATAGTAGACACCGATAACTTCCCAGGGACCCATCATCCAGCCCATGTCGGAGACCCAGAAGAAGACATCTTCCGGTTTCACATCGAAGGAGAAACAATGCTCTTTGACGATTTGCGCCATCGCACCAGCGTGGGTATGAACGGTGCCTTTCGGTTTGCCGGTCGTTCCCGAGGTGTACAAATACATTGATGGATGCTCGGCTTCGAGGTCCAATTTTGTTTCTGCCGGTTTCAAATCTTTGATTGCTTCGTTGAGCCAAACATCTCTGCCGTCTTTCCAATCCACTTTATTCTCAGTGTGTTTGACTACGACGATGTGCTTCAGTCCTGGCAAATGAGTTGCCGCTTCGTCTGCATCTTTTTTGATGTCGATCAATTTGCCGCGACGCTTGCCACCATCGGCGGTGAATAGAATTTTTGCTTCGCTGTCCTCCAGGCGTGATGCGAGCGCTTGAGCGCCGAATCCGCTGAATACTGGAACTGCAACTGCGCCGATTTTGAAACAGGCAATTAGTGTTGCCACTGTCTCCGGTATCATTGGCATGTACATTCCGACGGCATCGCCTGGTTTCACATCAAGGCTGAGCATCAATGCGGCAATCTTGCTCACCATCGTGTTCAGTTCGCCGTAGGTGAATTTCCGTTCTCCGCCTTCTTCGCCTTCCCAGATCAGGGCTGGATGTTCGGCGCCGACGCTGACGCGAGTGCCGAGTTTTTGACCTTTGGTTTGGTGCCAGTCGAGAACGTTGTCGCAGATGTTGAGCTGACCGCCGACGAACCACTTGGTCCAGGCGAAGCCTTTGCTGTCATCCATGAGTTGAGTGTATGGTTTTGTCCACTTGAAGCCCATGAAATCCAGTGCTTCTTTCCAAAACCAATTGGTGTCTTCGGTCGATTTAGTGACGAGATGGCGCCAATCTTTTAGCCCGTGCTGGGTAATGAAATCGGCGGCGCGGCATTTCAGGTATTCACCCGTTGGTTTCCAAATTACATCTGTCATGGTTGTACTCATCGAACCGAACCTCATGAAATCTGACAAGTGCTGAAGAACCGCCCCGCGAGCGGACTGACGTCCTGAGGCACAATCGTTCTCGGGACAGAGGCGTGCGTTCGAAGTCGCTTGGAACGACGAACGCTCATAGTATCGGATGTTTTGGCGGATTTTTCCGCATTTAAAAGATAAAAATTAGAATCTACTTGCTGCCGGAACCGATTAAATCGTGCCAGGGGATGGAGCTGAAGAAAACCTCGCAGTCGAGGACTATGCAGCCCAGCAAGTTGGCGATCAGGACCGCGGACCAAACTAGTTTGGGCGGATGCCTTTCGAAAAGCATTAGAACCGTTCCTTCGACCATGATTGAATAGGTGCCGAAGAGCGTCAGCCCCCATGGTCCGGAGCCTGCAACAACAGGACCTAAACCGAGGATCAGTCCGAGAAAAGAGGCGAAATTCATGAGCAGCGAGTCGTACATCGAGCGCTCGAGGCTGCCCCATTTCATCCGCCACAGAACGAAGGCTTCGACCAGTAAAAGAGGCACGAATTGGAAGATGTAGAAGTCGAGCATATTGGGAGAAACCGCTAATCTCTGGCCATTCTAACGTATTCATACGATAGTCAGCTGTCGCAATCCGGCGCAGAATTGCATATAATTTCAACGACCAGTACCGAGGAATAGAAAATGTTAGGTTTCAGCATAGACACATCAGCGTTTTCGGTAGTGCCAATGTCGGCTCAAGCGGATAAAGGCAACCTCAAATATTGGTTATCTAAAACTCCCGACGAGCGTTTCGCAGCGATCGAGCAACTTCGACAGGTGGCATATGGCTATTCCGAAGCTTCCGCAGGACTTCAGAGAGTTCTTGAAGTTATTGAACGACCAGGCGGTTGATTATCTACTTGTAGGAAGTTATGCGGTCGGCTATCACGGTTACGTGCGGTCGACGGGTGACATGAATATCTGGATTCGGCGCGATCAGTCGAATGCAGAAAAAATGGTTTCGGTTCTAACCCAATTCGGCTTTGGTGTGGACAAGCTATCGCCTGATTTGTTTTTGAAAGAGAACAACGTCGTCAGGCTTGGTGTGCCGCCGTTTCGGATTGAGTTGATGACGACTTTGTCTGGCGTGAAATTTGAAAACTGCGAAGAGAACAGTGTGACTGCGTCGGTTGATGGTATCAATATTCCGCTGATCAATCTCGATGATTTGAAGGCGAATAAGAAAGCGACTGGTCGGCATAAGGATCTTGATGATCTGGAGCACCTGCCTTAGGCGCGGTCTGGCGCTGGTAATTCGATTGATAACAAATTCCGATTTGAGAATAGGAACTTGAAGATCTGCTTTGGTTGAATGAAAGACGGTTCCGCTTGGTCTAAGTCTTTAGTGCGTCGACACCACATCGATGAACACAACTTCCGGTCTGCACCAGAAACGAATCCGCGGCGCCAGTTGGCGTTCCATGCCGATCCCGCGCGATAGGCACAGCATCGAGCCATTGCCGATGTCGGTCATGCAGCCGCCTGCCCATTTTCTTGGCACTGTCGTGATGGTCATGATTGGACCGAAAAATGGAATTTGAAATTGTCCGCCATGAGTGTGACCGGCAACTAAGAGATCTGCTTTCGGTTGTTTTAGTGAGTAGTCGGGTGCGTGACCGAGAATGATGTGGAAGCCGTCCACCGGTGGCGGGAGACGGTTTCCGCCTCGAGAATTGTCCAAGTCAAGAACACTGACTGTGACGTCGTCAGTTTTAACTGTGGTGAGTTCATCCTCAAAACATTGCACGGGCAAGCCTGCAAAACAACTGTTCCAGTCCGGGATGCGATCGCAATCTCCGCGCGCGGCAAACATTCCGAGAGACGGCTGCAGATCGGCTTCTTTGAAAAGTTTGTTGAGAAGTTCTACTTGATGCGGACGATTTTCGTCGTAGATTTGCAGGTAGTCACCGGCAAACAGAATGAGATCGGGGTTGTAAGCTTTGACTTTAGCGAGCATATCTTTTTCGAAGTCGCCGACGTTGTCGGTTTGGATATCGGCTAGCACAGCGATTCTTAGTGGTTTCTTCAGCTTGTTGGACGTCATTGTTTCGTAACGCACTGAGAGCCAATGAGGTTCAATCAGGAATGCGTCAATTGATACTACTATTAGTGTCACGCTGGCAAGGGCGAAGAAGGCGCGAAGGATCTTGAAATGATTCCAGGAAACATATGCGCAGATTGCTAGAAGAATGGTGCCATGGAGAAAAATGGCGTAGCCAGCCAGGGATAGAAAGTGCCACATCGTGATGCATAACTTGATGTCAAAAATTATCGAATAGCCGATGTACAAAACGCCGACTAATAAATAGCTCCATATATGGTGCGCGAATTTTCGAAGGAAGAAGAACGAACCGACGCAGTAAGCGAACATTGCCACGTTGTAGAGCCAATCGGGGTCGATCACAGGTGGACTTCCTTCTTTGGAGTCTGACAAGAACAGTGGAGTTCTTTAAAGTGTGAGAAGACAGGTCTAATTATTGATTTTATAGGATGGGTTTATAGATTGCTGTTCGGCAAATTCGGAGCGCAATCAAACCATACTACCCGAATCTCGATGTTAAGAGTCTGTCGGCAGGCCTTCTCAATGTCATTCAATACGAATTTCCTTGACAGTGGCTGTCGACCTGAGAGAATGAGTTAGGAGTGCTTTCTTACTAATGAGTTCCTCAAACCGAAACAACACATTGATATCCATCGGGCTCGGCATGGGCGCGCTGGTCTTCGCGTTCTTTATGGTGTTTTCGGATCCCCAGAATGGTGGGCAGATGATGGCTCAGGGCGGGCAAATGCTGCAACAGATGCAAACTTCCGCGGCCAACCTGGTGAAGCCGGCGCCACAGCCGCAAGAGGCTTTGGGACCGGAATCTCGGTTGGATATGACTATGAATGCGGCGCCTTTGCCGAGCGGCAATGACATGGCGGTGAGATCTGGTGCCGGGGACTCAAGCAAGTCGAGTGTTGATTCATATCTTGATGGCGCCTGGGGCAGTCCGCAAGCGGCGCAGCAGGCACAGCAAATGCCACAACAAAATTTTAATCGCGGGATGCCGCAACGTCACCAGAGTTTCGGGCAACAAAGTTTTGCGCGTCAGGGTTTTGGAAGCCATGGATTTGGACAGCGAGGCTTTTCGCAACAGCAACGAGGGTTCTCTCCTCAAGGCGCTGGCGGCGCGCAAGGCATGGGTGATTTCCGCGAGATGATGAAACAAATGAATTCGCAAGGCGGTGGCGGCATGGCACCGGCGCAGCAATCGGCGAACGTTGGTTCTGCGCGCGGTGCAGTTGAAAACGAAGTAAGCTACGCCCGCAATCAAATGAATCAAGCTAGAGGCTGTTTGAACCAGGCACGCAGCACGCAAGAGAATTCTGAAAAACAATCGGCAGCCAGTGGAGCCCGTTCCCATGCAGCGCAAGCAGCGGCAGCCGCATCCCGAGCCGCTTCGCGCGCCTCGGGAAATTCCGAATTACAAGGGCTCGTCGGTCAAGCGCGCAACTTTGCGAACCAGGCAGAAAGCGCAGCTAATGAAGCCGCCAGCGCATCCAGTGGTTGGTAGGCGTTAGCGAACCATCGACAAATTCGGCGTCGCAGCTGTGCAGGATTGGCTCGCATCGCGGATCATCGCGAGAAAGTATTCATGCACTCGCAAGTCATCTGTGATTTCAGGATGGAATGTGGTGACAAGTAAATTACCTTGCCGTGCCATTGCGATGGTATCGTTGATGGTGGCCATCACTGTGACATCGGAGCCAGCGCTGACGATTTGTGGTGCGCGGATGAAGACAGCTGGATACGGCTCTGCTCCCAGTTCTTTAATGGCGAGCATAGTTTCGAAACTCTTCTTCTGCGGACCATAAGCGTTTCGTCTAACGGTGATATTCATCAATCCCATCGAACGTTGAGTCGTCGATTCGATTTGTTTGGCAAGCACGATAGAACCCATGCAGGTGCCATAAATCGGCATGCCGCCTCTGGCGTAAGCGTTGATGGTATCAAAGACTTTTCCGCCGAATGCGTCGTCGAATTTATTGATGGTGGTGGATTCACCGCCCGGAATAATTAGTGCATCAATTCCGTCAAGATCGCTCAGGTGGCGGATCTCGACAGAGCGGGCACCGGCTTGCTCAATAGCATGCCGGTGCTCGGCAAAATCGCCCTGTATTGCTAGAACTCCAACAATTGGATTTGTCATGTTTAAAACTCCAACAATAAAGGATTCCGAATTACCAGCCGCGAAGGGCGAGTTGCTCTTCTGGTGCCAGTGATTGAACGGTGCGGCCGACCATTGGCTCACCGAGATTTCTGCTTACTTCAGCGAGTACTTTGGGATCGTTGAAATAAGTGGTGGCTTTAACGATTGCTTGTGCGCGCTTCAATGGATTTCCGGATTTGAAGATACCGGATCCGACGAATACGCCGTCAACGCCGAGTTGCATAAGAAGAGCAGCATCAGCTGGTGTAGCGATTCCGCCGGCGGCGAAATTGACGACCGGTAGTTTGCCTTCTGCTTTGATTTGTTTCAGCAATTCGTATGGAGCGCCGATTTCTTTTGCGTAAGTCATCAGTTCTTCATCCGGCATTACCGACAATTTTTTCAATGCACCAAGGATGGCGCGTGCGTGACGCACGGCTTCTACTACGTCGCCTGTACCGGCTTCGCCTTTGGTTCTAATCATCGCGGCACCTTCGCCGATTCTTCTCAATGCTTCGCCGAGATTTCTCGCGCCGCACACAAAAGGAATCGTGAATTTGTGTTTGTCGATGTGATATTCCTCATCGGCTGCGGTCAGCACTTCGCTTTCGTCGACGCAGTCAACGCCTAACGATTCGAGGATTTGTGCTTCGACAAAATGTCCGATACGAGCTTTTGCCATAACCGGGATCGAAACTGCTTCGATGATTTTCATCACCAGTTCCGGATCGCTCATTCTGGCAACGCCGCCGTCAGCGCGGATATCGGCAGGAACTCGTTCCAGAGCCATGACCGCGCAGGCGCCGGATTCTTCAGCAATCTTTGCTTGTTCTGCGTTGACGACATCCATGATGACGCCACCTTTAAGCATTTGAGGAAGAGCTTTCTTGACGCGCTCCGTTCCGGTTTGCGCTTTGTCGTTCGATTGCTGTTTCTCTTCTAGCTTAGTTGCCATTTCAACCTCCAGTGGTTTGTTGTTCTAATTGTGTGTGGGGAGTTATATAAAAGAATGCGTTCCCGTTCCCATCAGATGCGAACGATCGTTGGTCGGGGTAGTGGATGCGACATCGTCGATGTAGCTCTTAATCGCCTTGGCCAGTTGTTTCAGACCTTTGACGATTGTCGCTTCATCCAGTTGGATGAAACAAAGTCGAATGAATTCAGTGTGTTCTGCGTTTGCAAAACACATATCACCGGGTGCAAAAGTCACACCTTCTTGTTGAGAGTAGCTCAGTAGTTCTCTGCTGGATAAACCATCGGGAAGTTTGACCCAGACGAACATTCCGCCTTCCGGTTTTGACCAGGTGATGTTGGCGCGCTGTCCGTTTTTATCAGTGATGAAACCAAGATCGCGCTGCAATGATTTGAGCATCGTGTCGCGTTTGGCTCTGTACAAATCTCTCACGGTGACGAGATGGTGCTCGTAGAGCCCTTCTTTGAGGAAGTCCGCCAGAATCAGTTGTGAAATCGAATTGGTCGAAAGGTTTGACGCACGTTTTGCAATCACCAGACGTGCCATCGTCTCTGGTGGCGCGACCAACCAGCCTAATCTTAAGGCGGGGCAAAGTGCTTTCGAAAAAGTGCCAAGGTGAATGACTATGTTCTCGGACCCGGGAAGCGCTCGCAGTGAGGGAAGTGCGACACCGTCGTAGCGCAAATCGCCAACGAAATTGTCTTCGAGAATCGGGACTTGATACTTAATCGCCAGATCCAATAATTGATGACGGCGCTGAAGCGACATGGTGACACCAGTCGGATTCTGGAAGTTTGGTATCACGTAAATGAACTTGGGGCGATGTCTTTGCAGCACCGACTCGAGCATGTCGATCCTGATGCCTTCTTCGTCTAGAGGCACCGGTAAGCATCGAGCCTGGCGACTTCTGAAGTTGCAGGTCGCCCACAGATATGTAGGATCTTCTGCCACCACCATGTCGCCTGGATCGATTAAAATGCTGCTCACCACATCAAGACCTTGTTGAGAACCGCATATAATCAGCAGTTTCTCATCATTTGCTTCGATGTTCTGCGAGCGCAGATGTTTTAAAACTTCGTGCCGAAGAGAAGGCATTCCTTCTCCGGGGCTGTATTGAAAAAGTTCGTGAGACCGACCATCCGAGAGGATCTTGTTTAAAATGCGCTCGAAATCTTTGTGCGGATACGAGTCGTCTGTCGGTATGCCACCGGCAAATGAAATAACCTCGGAGCGACCATAGTTGGCGTACTCCATGCGCAGCATGTCGTGCGCCGTTTGGCTGGCTTTAGAAAAACGTTCTGTCCAAACTACTGGACTATTTGCCGCAGCCTCAGATGCTATTTGAGCGGCAGTGGCTGCGGGTTTTCCGGAGCGCACAAAGGTGCCGCGTCCGACGAAACTCTCGATATAACCATGGGTGTTTAGTTCTGCATATGCTCTAGATGCCGTTGAACGGTCGATGTCCAGAAGCACTGCCAGCTCTCTATTAGTGGGTAGCTTGGAATTGATCGGCAGCTCGCCTGAATCGATGGCATTCTTGATGCGCTCGAAGATGACGGCATACAAGGGCGCGCTGCCCTTGTCTCTGTTGATGTCCCCCAGCAATTCCAGCCAATTCTTGCTCATGCTTCAATCATCCGTACATTGTCTGGTTCGCTTGGAACCAGCGATAATATCCCAAGGAGCGCTCGCAAGTGGCAACTCCTACTGGCAGCATATCGTTATTGTCTGGTGTGTGCAACCAGACAATTTATTAAATTGGGTTAGTTGGCTGGGTGCTTTTCCACAGGAAAGCGATGACTGTGGGTATACGGGTCAACTGCGACGGCCACTGTGATTGTCCATAATATGAAGGCAATTGTCATAGAGAACATCAAAACCAACGCCAGAGACAATTGACCGGAAAATGTCAGGACAGAGGCAGCCAATCCAGCCAACCAAATCGGAATCGAAGTCCAACCCAGCCATTTAGGCACGCCGAACCCCGAAACAATAGCTCCAGCCATTACCAGACCAGCCATAGCGTATAAAGTATTGGAAACGATCATTGATTGTGTGAGCGCCTGGTTGACGACGCGCCAGGCTTCCATCATCAATAACTGTTTATAGCCACTGGAAAGCACTAGCTGAGCCGAAATATCGGCAAACGTAATCATCAAATTCGCGAAGGTCTGCAAATCAAGCGTGATTGCGATGACGATGAAGAATGTGGCCGCATTGACCCAGAGCGTGTGGCGCAAGCGCAGCACTTGCTTCAAAGCCAGATAGAGAGCCAGAAACGAGAGACTGGATCCGGCGATTGTGGCGCAGGACAACTGCCAAACAGCCAGATGTTTGGGCACGTAATCCATTAAGTGGATGAGCGAAAGATCCTGCAGATCGCCCTCGCGAAACGCATACAGCGCCAGAAACACGGCGATGATATGAGAAATCGACGCACCCATAGCAACCCATTGCAGATGGCGATACTGCACTTGAGCAGCGGGATCCGCCAGATGCTGAATTTCGTGCATGCCGGATTCCGAAAGTTTCAAATTTTCCGAATCCCGCGACATGACGCTCCTAGTGCGTGCCGACTTTCGTGCGGTGGTTAGGTTCTGGCTTCCGAATTTCCTTGACACCATTCAGGTATGGAACCAGGACATCAGGTATTCTCACCGATCCATCTTTTTGCAGATTGTTCTCGAGAATGGCTGCAAATGCGCGTCCAATCGCCAGACCCGAGCCGTTGATCGTGTGGACGAAACGTGATTTGCCACCATCGGCTGGTTTGTATTTGATGTTGGCGCGTCGAGCCTGGAAGTCACCGAAGTTACTGCAGGAGCTGATCTCGCGATATTTGTTTTGTCCTGGGAACCAAACTTCCAGGTCATAACATTTCTTGGCGCAGAACCCGAGATCGGCTGCGCATAAGATCATTCTGCGGTAAGGCAACTCCAGTGCTTCGAGAATCATCTCAGCGTTGCGCGTCAACTTCTCATGCTCTTCTTCAGAAGTTTCAGGCGTCGTGAATTTGACGATTTCAACTTTGTTGAACTGGTGCTGGCGAATGTAGCCGCGCGTGTCTTTGCCGGCGCTGCCTGCTTCTCGACGGAAGTTAGGCGTGTATGCGCAGTGCAGAATTGGTAGTTCTTCTTCAGGTAAAACTTCTTCGCGATACATGTTGGTGACAGGCACTTCGGCCGTTGGAATCAGATAAAGCTCGTCATCCGCACACTTATAAAAATCGCCTTCGAACTTCGGAAGTTGACCGGTGCCGATCAGCGCGTCACGGTTGACCATGATCGGTGGAAACACTTCGGTGTAGCCATTCTGCGCATGTGTGTCGAGCATGAAATTCATCAATGCCCGTTCGATTTTTGCCCCCATTCCTTTGAGGATGGTGAAACGAGATTCGGCAATTTTTACACCGCGTTCGAAATCGAAAACATCAAGCTCGGTTCCGATATCCCAGTGGTCTCGAGGGGTTTCGATGGTTGGTGGCGTGCCCCAACGTGAGATCTCAACGTTGTCTTCTTCACCTTTACCATCGGGAACGCTGGCGTCCGGCATGTTGGGAATCGACATGGCGAGCTGCTCGAGCTTCTCTTTGTGCTCGTTGCGAACTTTTTCGACTTCTTCGTGCTTAGACTTCAGCTCTTTCGAATCTTCCTGAAGCTTGTCTTTTTCTTCTTTCGTGAGCTCTTTGCCCTTCATTTTGAAGGTGTTCGAGATCTCGTTGCGACGGTGATTGAAGTCCTCCCACTGCTCATTGGCAGCGAGAAAATCGTGGATTACGGTTTTCAACTCTTCCAGTGAAGAGCCGCCGCCATTGCGGCGTCCGATCGCTTTTTCTACTTCGGGAAAATGTTCTCTGATAAATCTGATGTCAAGCATGGTGTTGATTGAACTTTTTGCGGGTCAGTTACGTATTAGTTATTAGAAGCCGTTGACCGATCCGAAACTTCTAAGGAGCTAAGCATTATATCTAAGGAATCAATTTGTTTGTCGTCTTGAAAGCCGACCATTGCGTACTTTTGACAAATATTTCTACATGAACAACAGGTTCGATTTATGGCAAAGAAGCAGGAGCCCGCCATTGGTTCGGTGGTGCCGTCGGTTGGGCTCGACGAAAAACTTGTCGAGGTTGTCGATCAAAAACGATTGTGGAGAAAAACGCTTGGCGACATCGGTGAGCAAATTGTCGCGCAACATGTGACCTTGTGCGGGTGGCAAATTCTCAGTCGAAAATTTCGTATGGGTCGCTCTTCTGAAGTAGATATCATCGCCATCTCACCAGAGGAGACGACAACTTTTATTGAGGTCAAAACCCGAATAATCTGGCCTGACAGCGTGAATACCTGGCACGAGTCGGCGACGCAATCAATCGACGCGCGCAAGCGGAAGCGCATCATCGCCGCCTCTCGCCGCTATCGAGTGGCTAATCAAGATTACGATATTTCAAAATGCAGATACGATGTTTTTCTCGTTGGCATCACTCGAAAGCTTGCGCAAAACCTTGTTGATCTTAAAAAACGCCTCGACGTTTTATCACTCCATGAGCAAATTGATTATCAGCTAAAGCATCATGAATACGGAAACCCCCGTGGCAGCCTGTATTTGATTCATTTGGAATCCGCCTTTGTAACGAACTTTTGACCCCTGCGTACTTTCCCCAGTGCTGATATTTAGTCACGATGATAAGTTTTAACGACTTACCAGTTTCGATGCGTAAACTAAGCCCTTCTCTAAAACGCGATATTCGCGAAGGAACCTCGTTTTGTTTGTTTGGAAAGAAAAACTCACCGTTAAAGAAGAAATCGACAAGATCACACTTCTCGATGCGACAACGCGAGGCTCCAACCGCCGAGCTGTAGGTTTAGTGCCGGCGCCGAAAGGCGACGACGCCAATCGAGAAATTTCCGAGGCGAAAAAACTGCGATACCAGCAGTTGCTCATCAACATCGAAGGAAAACAAAGTACTTGTTGCATAAAGATTTTCTCGCCCAAACGCAAGTCGCGATCGGCATTGCTGACGTTTCGCGGTCGAGTGCTTGGCTGCGTGTATGGCAGAAAAGAATTAGAGTCGCAGTTGATCAACTACGATGCTTTCGAACAATTTCAGGACGACATCTCCGTTCCCGAAAGTATTGTCGACACTTACATTTTGCCTGAGAACCTGGCTTTAGCCGCCGGTAGTTTATTTCACGGCGACGTTTTCCACCAACCGGCGAATTCGAATGCCGATGAAACGTTTAGATTCGTTTATTCCAATCTTGTTAAGACCCAGATGCCAGGCTGCATTGTGTTGAAACGCATGGGCAGCGACGAAGTGCTTTCCTTTATATACATGTTTGGCGGCGAAGTCATCGGCGTCTACACATTCACTGATGGCTGGCTGGAAAGCTCATACCAACAAGCACTCGATCTTGTCGAAGGCCGCATCACCACTGTCGTCAGCGCCAGTAAATTGAACGCGTGCAACATCGAAGAGGTGCACGACATGACCTTTAGCTTGACCGGAATCGATCGCGGTTTTACGTATCACCCCGCCGCGCTTTCGTATAATAATTCAGCAATCTAAAGTTTCGTTGTAACCAAATATAGTGGCAATGCAGTCGTGCTCTAAAGATGCGGCGACCTTGCCTATTGTTATAAGCCGCAGACTCTTGTTTGCGCCCTTCGCGGACATGTACCATGGTTGTATGAGCAACTGTGTTACCGAATTGCGCCATCCGCGGAGAGAGATTGGATTCAGACGAACAAAACGAACCAATGCTCGGGCTGAAGCCGGCTAAGAATCGTGATTTCGCGATACTTATGATTATTGCTGTCCTTGTCATCGCAGCGTTCATCGCGCTTACTTTCAAACTGATCGATCAAGAAGACACGCACGTTCGCAACGTTGAGAAAGTGAAGATGGCTGAGGATTTTTCGTACGACGAAATCGGCAGTGACGACGCCGAGAAAACCGTCACTGCTTTCGTCAATAGAACCGGTCGGCGCACCCAGGCCGATTTCTCCACACTCAACTTGACCGACGATTTACTGAAGAAACTTTCTACTGTTAAAGAGTTGGAGCGTCTGGACGTCGGGCATACAAAAATTACCGACAAGAGCGTTGATTATATTGTCGGATTGCCGCTCCAGCAGCTGGATTTGTCTGCTTCGCCAATCGGGGATGAGGCGATGAAAAAGATAGCTAAAATCAAAACGCTTCAAAAACTGACGATCACACAAACCGCTGTAACCGACGTCGGAATTGCTGAAGTTCTGAATCTTCCGCTTCTGGAAAACTTGACGGCAGGCAATACGAAAATTACTGACAGGGGCATCGCACAACTCTCGAAATCCAGGTCGATCAATCGTCTCGATCTGACAAGCACGCCGATAACTGACGCGTGTTTGAAGGACCTTTCCAAATTGCCACTCAAAGTTATTTACGTTGACGCAACGAAAATCACCGGACCAGGCATAACGAAATCTCTGCGCTTACCGAGCCTCATTAAAGCATCGTTTTCGCGCCTTGCTATTCACGATCAAGACCTGCCCGGTCTGTTGAACGCCATTCCAAAAGTCTGCGCAATCGACTTGAGCGTGACGCCACTGACGGACAAGGGCGTGGCAACCCTGGCGACCTGGGACCAGCTTGGTGTTCTGAAGTTGAAATACATGGAACATGTCTCAGACAAAGCAATAAAAGATTTCAAAGCAAAACGTCCGAGAGTCAAATTCGATACCTCTAAATGATGGGTTAACGTAGCTGCCAACGGCACCCGGTATACTGGGCGCGGATTATTTTCGTCCCCACTATATTGACATCGAGAGTTATGAACCGTAATTTTTCAGCTTCTCTTCTGGTTGCAGCGACTTGTTTGATCGGTATTCTTCCTGGCAGAGCCGCTGACGCATCTCTAGACGCCGATAAAAAGTTCGCTACGTTATCTGAACAATTCATGAAGGAGTCACTGGCGCGATCGCCAGGAGACGCATCAGAAGCCGGATATCACGTCCATAAAGATGCGACAACTGGAAAGACATTGATACTGGATGCGATGCTCGATGACATGAGTCTCGATTTCATGAAACAGCAACGCGATTTCTATCAGCAATGGCGCGATCGTTTCGCCAAGGAAACGCCGCCTGAGAAGCTCGATCCGCAGGACTCCGCCGACTGGCATCTGCTCGACGATCAAATCGCGGTCAACTTATTGGAGTTGGATAAAATCCAAAACTACAAACACAATCCGACTGTCGTGGTTGAATTGTTAGGCAGCGCTCTGTTTCAACCGATGACGGCAAGCTACGCTAACAAGCCAGTTCGGCTCGGGCATGTCCTGGATAGAATCCAACAAATTCCGAGGCTACTGGAACAGGTCAAAGTTTATCTCGATAAAGCCGATCCTATTTTTGTAAAAACGGCAATCGAAGAAAATGATGGAAACGTAGATCTGATCGAGACCACAGTCAAAAACGAAATTACCGACGATGGCAAATTAAAAGATAGGTACAACAAAGTAGCACCAGTTGCAGTGGCAGCGCTGAAAGACTTCTCTAAGTGGCTGGAAGAAGATCTGGGCCAGCGCCCCAATCCGCGCAGCTGGCGATTGGGCAAAGAAATGTACGACGCCAAGTTTAAACTGATCATGGAAACCGGTGTTACTCCGGAACAGTTGTTGAAAAATGCCGAATCAACAATGAAAGAAGTGCGCGCCGACATGCTCTCGCTCTCATTGCCGATGCACAAAATTATGTATCCCGATCACAACGAGCACACTGATAAAACCGAACACGAGCGCGAAAACATAATCATCGGTGAAGTGTTGCAGCGCATCTCGGACGAACATCCGCACCGCGATGACCTTCAACAGACGATTGAGGATGATCTGGAAGGCATCAAAGAGTTTATTCGAGCAAATAAAATCGTCGCACTTTCGGATCGCGATAATCTCAAAGTGATACCAACGCCTAAATTCATGCGGGGAATCTACTCGGGCGCGGGCTTCCACAGCGCGCCTCCACTGGAGCCCAAGTCCGAAGCTCAATATTGGATCACGCCCATCGATCCGAAAACTGCAGACGAAAAAGCGGAATCACGATTGCGCGAAAACAATAATTACTCATTGAAATGGTTGACTATCCATGAGGCTTTGCCGGGTCACTATATTCAGTTCGAACATCTGAATAACATTCAACCGGAAAGACGTCGACTGTTGCGATCGTTGTTTTCCAACGGCGCGTATGTCGAAGGTTGGGCGGAGTACATCGCCCAGGTGATGATGGATGAAGGCTTTATGAAGAATGAACCGAAGTTTCGTTTGACCATGCGGAAGATTCGACTTCGTTTATTAGCAAACACAATCATGGATGTTCGAAATCACACGATGGATTTCTCCGACGGGGACGCCATGCGGTTAATGACTGAGGACTGCTTTCAAACGCAAGCGGAAGCCGAGGCTAAGTTGAAGCGCGCGAAACTGAGTTCGACTCAGCTTCCTACTTATTACGCCGGGCTGGTCGATTGGCTGGCGTTGCGCGAGAAGTATCAAAAAGCAAAGGGCAAGGATTTCGACCTGCTTAAGTTTCATAACCTCGTGCTTGACCAGGGACCACTGCCGGTTCCTGTCGTCGAAAAGCTGATTTTAGATCAAGCAAACTGACGTTCGATCTGGAAAGCAGGCGAATCGAGCGGTAATATAGTGCAGTTGAACACAAGGAAAGCTCATGGCCACTAAGGTTGTTTCTCCTAACATAAAACTGATGCCGGTCACGGCGACCATCGAAGACGCTCATCTGATTCTCGGCGGCTGTGACACCACAGAGTTGGCTGACCACTTCGGAACACCGCTCTGGGTCATGGATTACCAGACCATAGTCTCGGCAGTCAATGCAGTGAAAAGCGGGCTCGCCGGCTATCCTAATTCACAAATTCTCTATGCCGGCAAAGCTTTTCTTTGCCTCGCCATGTGTCATGTCGTCAAAAAACTTGGACTCGGTCTCGATGTCGTATCCGAAGGCGAGCTCCACACGGCGCTGCAAGCCGGTGTGCCCACCGAGAATATTTATTTCCACGGCAACAACAAGTCCGATCGCGAATTGAAATTGGCAGTCGAAAATGGCATCAAGATCGTGGTGGATAGCTTCTCTGAGCTCAGTCGTTTAAATGAAATCGCTTCGGTTTTAGGCAAACACGCTTACATACTTGTGCGCATAATCCCGGGCATCGAGCCGGACACGCACGATCACATCAAGACCGGTCATCACGGCAGCAAGTTCGGAATCAGCATCGACGATCTCGATGATTTCGTCGGATTGGCTATCAGTCCCTGGATTCGACTGCTTGGATTGCATGCGCACATTGGCAGCCAAACACATGATCTCGAACCATTCCTCGAAATTGTAGAAGTGCTCGCCGATCTGGTCGTGCGGGTTCAACAAACATACGGCACGACATTAGAGCTGATCGATGTCGGCGGCGGTCTGGGCATCGCCTACACGGTCGACGACCAGCCGCTCGGTCTGCAAGAATGGGCAAAAGGCATGTCCAGTGCGGTTGAAGCCGCGTTCAAGAAGCGTTTGCTGCCGATGCCGCGCCTGCTCCTCGAGCCAGGGCGCTCAATTGTCGGCACTGCAGGCGTGACTCTCTACACCGCCGGTGACGTAAAACCGCTTCCTGAGGGCGGCTGCTATGTCGCACTAGACGGTGGTATGGCTGATAATCCCCGCCCTGCTACCTATAACGCCCTCTACACGGCCGTCATCGCCAATCGCATGGACGCTCCCCCCTCGGACACTAAGACGACTTTAGTTGGAAAGTACTGCGAGTCGGGCGATATAATCATAAAAGATGCGGGAATCTCCGCCGAAACGGGTGACACAATAGCCGTTTTTGGCACCGGCGCCTACAATTACAGTATGGCGTCCAATTACAATCGGACAGGACGTCCCGCGTGCGTACTCGTTGACGACGGTTTTGCAGAGGTTATTCTTGAGCGTGAAACATGCGACGACCTTCTCAGACAAGACCGAGTGCCGGGATGGTTGCTCAAGAGTTGATCGCGCGCCGGTAACGTCGCCATGAACGATTTGCTAGGTATCATCAACCCTCCGAACTGGGAAGTTTTGATCCCACTTGTGATTCAGGTGATGATCATCAGCTACGTCATGCTCTGGAGCTGGCAACGGATCATCGGCAGCGCCGCAGAGAGAATCGTTAAAGGTGTTCTTGTCATAGCCGCGGTCTGGGGACTGGCATATTTGTTCAGATTAACGCTGATCACATCGCTGCTTCACACCTTCGTTCCAGTCGTTTTGATCGCGCTGATTATTATCTTCCAGCCTGAGTTGCGCCGCGGTCTCAGCCATCTAGGCCGCATGCAAAGTTTAAAAGTAGACTGGTCTTTGACTGATGCAGAGTTTGAGAAAACAAAACGAGAAGTCGACCAGATCGTCTCCGCTGTGCGCGAACTCTCGAGATCGAAAACCGGCGCACTGATTGTTATTGAGCCATCTCAAGGCGAACGCGATTATGTCAGCCCCGGAACGACAGTCAACGCAGATATCTCGACGACGTTGTTGCTCAGCATATTTTTTCCGAACTCTCCACTGCACGACGGCGCAGTCGTCATCAGGCAAGAGAAGATCTTGGCCGCCGGTGTAATTCTGCCGATGACCGATGATCCGCAACTGAATTATCGTTATGGAACCAGACACAGAGCGGCTATCGGTCTGTCAGAAACTTATGATGGACTTTGCATTGTCGTGTCGGAAGAAACAGGAGCAATCTCTGCCGCGAGTAGAGGCATGTTGGCTAGATACAAGGCGGCAGACGATTTGCGAGAGCCGATTTTGTATCTATACAATCAAGGCGGCGTTTCGACCAGTCCAAATCCGATGAGCAATTTTCTTTCACTCTTCAACATGGGTCGTCGAGACCCAGTCGTCATCAGCAAAACAGCAACCGACGATGTGCACGCTTCCGGAAGCGATCGACCGGGGGAAAAAGATCAACGCATTACTGTGCCGCGTTTAGAACGAGTAGTGGTCGAGCCCATCGTAGTGATTGAGCCCGAGAAGAAACGTCGCACCGCTCCTGAAAGAGCGGATGACGAACGGAAGCTTTTGGAAGGCGAGCGTAAAGCTGAGAGAGCACGCCGCAAGAGCGCCGATACTCACGATCAACTCAAGCCGGTAGCACCACAGGCGGTGGAGTCCGGTGCGAACAGCTCAAGCGAAAAGTCAGAGGAAAAACGCAGCAGCGGCTCCAAGTCCGAAGATGAAATCGACGACTTCCTCAGCCACCTCGGCTCAGTAAAGTAATCACCGGTTTGTTGATGTTCGCAGTTCGTGCGCTTGCGCTCAACGTTTTGTAACCGGCGGCGTGTGCGCAGGTTAATCGTATAATTATAGGGGTAAGTCAATGTCATGGTTCACGGTCCTGGTGGATGGCAGAGCTAGAGCTTTCTCTTCAATATAAAACATTGCCCACGCGCGTCGGATTCGGCGTGATGTGTGTGCTTGTGCCGGTTTGGTCGCTGATGGCGCCGATTCTTTTGGGACTGTTCATAGGCTACATCTACACCAATCCGGGCTCTGCCAATTCGTTAGCGACTGCGGTTATCTGCGTTACGTTGCTCAGCGTTTATCTAATCGGCTTGATGCTGACGGCGGTCACCGAGGACGACAGGCTTTATGTATCGAAGGACGGAATTTCATTTCCGCTGTTCATGCTGCCACGTCTGGCTTTTCGACGTAACCGCTCCTGGAATGAATTGAGAGCAGCCGATTTGATTCAATCGAGTCCCGAAGATAGCGGCAAATTGCTTTTGACGTTTGACCAGTCCAGTGTCGATCTCAATCTGTCCGGGATTGAACCTTCGGAGCGAGAACAGCTCATGCTGGCAGTCGAGCTGTGGGGTACTAATTGCCAACGCGCTCCGGCGCTTGTCGATTATCAAATGAAATTGCAAAACGACATTCGTGGCATCAGCCAGCTCAGTCACACTCAGATGTGGGAAGAAGAGCTGAGCAGGCGCTTCAACGCAACATCTTTCGTTCCGCTGGAACCAGATGCGGTACTACAAAACGGCAAAGTGAAAATCACAAAGCAATTGGCTTTTGGTGGCTTATCGGCGATCTATCAAGCGCAGTGGAAGAAGCTCGATACCGTCGTCGTCAAAGAAGCAGTGATACCGCAGAACGCCGACGAAGATTCTCGCATGCGCGCAGAAGAACGCATTCAGCGCGAAGCCCAATTTTTGATGAAACTGGAACACGACAACATCGCTAAGGTACTCGATCACTTCGTCGAAGATGGTCGGCATTACTTGCTCCTCGAGTATGTTCATGGTCAAGATTTGCGGCAGTATGTAAAACAAAACGGACCACAGAGCGAAGAGAAAGTGATCGAATGGTCAAAGCAAATTGCCGACATTCTCGAGTATCTCCATAGCCAGGAACCGCCAATCATCCACCGCGACTTGACTCCCGATAACCTGGTCTTGAGAAACGACGGCGCGGTTACTCTGATCGATTTCGGCGCAGCCAACGAATTCATCGGTCAGGCGACTGGAACATTAGTCGGCAAACAGGCGTACATGGCACCGGAACAGCTGCGTGGAAAAGCCACTACCCAAAGCGATCTCTACTCGTTTGGCTGCACGATCTTCTACTTGTTGATCGGTCGCGATCCGACACCTCTTTCTCCCTCGAAGCCTAAGAGCGCACTGCCCGCGGTATCAGATGAATTGGATGCAATCGTTTTGAATCTTACTGAGTTTGAACCGGAAGATCGCATTCTGACTGCACGCGAATTGGGCGAGAAGCTTGACGGCCGAAGCGCTGCTGCCGAGTCACTCGTGACAGGAGGCAGTCATGACTGACGACGAGTTTAAGGACAGAGAAGCTTTTAAAAGACAAGGTTCCGACCAGCGTTTTGCGCATGCCGAGCCGGGAATAGCGCTCAAAGTTTCAGATCTCGACTCCAAAAAAGAAATAACTGATGTGGTGGCAGAGCTGACGGAAAAGCCAGTTTTGGCTTCGCTGCCTGCGCCGGAGATGTTGGAACAGTTAGCTGTCGAGGCTGATGAATTCAAGCTGTTCAACGATCAGTCCCTCGATGCGGAAACTGATGCTGAGGGGTTACGATCGTCCGGCGATTTGAAGTCGTCGGAAATTTCGGCGTCTGATTCGACTGCAAACAAAGCCGAAAGCTCAGAGGCAAACCAAACACCGGAGCATTCGTTGGCGAATCTGGCACCGGGCTCCGATCGTCTGCCAGGTGATGCGGAAAGTCAGGCGCTGACCGGACTCCCTCTAATTTACGAGATTAACAAACTTCCTCTGTTCTGGACGACTTGCGCATTGATGATGCTGTCCTTGACCTGCGCGCCGGAGCTTGCAGTGTTGATTGCTTATGGCTACTCCATCTTTTGTCAGTACCGCACCAGTCGAGTAGTAAAAAATCTCACTGGCGCCCGGAACATTTCGCCGCGCCACGTCCTTTTCGTTGGGCTGATACCGCTTTATTTATTCGTTGCAATGCTCCCGATCGGTCTCATTGGGCGGATGATTTGGAACTCTGTTCCGCAATACTATGGAGTTATGTGGGTTCCTGTCATTCTGGGAGCGCTCACGATTCTCTATTACATCTATCAACAATGGCGCTGGCCGATTGTATCTTCGATCGCGCTGAGGCAATACGAATCGACGCGGCTGAAAAAGCATAACGAAGATCCGGCTTGGCTCGTGCATCTTTTTACCGGTGTATTTTGCAACATGATGCCAGCCTTTCTGTTGGCTTTTCAAGTCATGTATTTAGTGAGTCTGGCTCCGCTTACTCGTTACCTCGGCAATATGACGGGGCACTATCTCAGTTACGCCATGTGGACAATTGGACTGATCATTTTTCAGTTCGCCGGCTACTTCTTTTTGAAACGCCGCATTAGAGAAGCGGTGGTTCTGGATGCCGAAGCCAGCGCCTTGCTGAAACGCAAGACGAAGCTGCCGGTCAAAGTTTCAAACGATGATTTCGTTGTTCGATATCGCGGATTCGCTGAGTTTGAGCGCTGGTTCAAACAACGCTTCAGTAAGCCGAGCTATAAAAAATTGTTTTACATCTTAGCTGTGCTGTTTGTTTTTATCGCAGTCGGCGCACCACAGATGGCACTAAAGCTTTTAACGTCGTCGCCGGACCTGATGGCAGGCGGACTTTCCGCAAGCGCTTTGGCAATGACTAAAGATCAAAACCTCAATTTTCTAAACTTCTTCCAGACCTTCCTCTACGTATTTTTTGGAGGCTTTGGATTACTGTACCTGTCTAAACCAACGCATTTGGGCTTCAGCCCTAAAGGCATTCGATTCATGTGGCGGCACGCTTTCCTCGAATTCGACGGCAAGTATGCAAGCTGGGAACAGTTTAAGCAAATTCGGCTAGTCATGCCCTCCGGCAAGACCTCTCCGACCGATCAGCAATTGTTGTTCGACGCTAACTCGCCGAAGCAAAATGTCGAGGTAAAGTTAGCTTGTGTTCTCGAAGTCGACGATAAAGAGCGCATCTTGAAAGCAATTGAAGCGTTCGCTCCTGAAGTTGAGCGCGACGCGACGATTCTGCAAACCTTGCAGCCACCCGCGGATCACAGTTACACTGAACTATGGTTACAGGCTCTGACAGCGCCTCCCAAGCGAGAGCGTTTTAAACCACTGTCGGAAGGTGCCACCTTATCTGATGGCAGATTTAGAATCGTCAGTCAACTCGGTGTTGGTGGACAGGGGACCGCGTATCTAGTTCAAGACCTGCAGGAAAACAGTTCTGTAGTTCTGAAAGAATTCATTTTACCTGTCTATGTCGATGTCGCAGTGCGGAGACAAGCTCTTGAGCGTTTCGAAAATGAAGCTCGAATATTGAAACACCTCGACCACGATCAGATCGTCAAGCTCATTGATTTCTTTGTCGAAGACCACCGCAGTTACCTGGTTTTGGAACACATCGAAGGGAAATCTCTTAAACAAATCGTCGAGGTGAAAGGCCCGTTTTCAGAGAAAGAAGTAATTGGTTTGACTAAACAAATGTGCACCATGTTGCATTATTTACACTGTCTGTCACCACCGGTAGTGCATCGCGATTTTACGCCGGACAATTTGATTTTGCGTCCTGACGGCAAACTAAAATTAGTCGATTTCAATGTCGCCCAGCAGACAGATTCGACCGCCACTGGCACAGTGGTGGGCAAGCACTCATACCTGCCGCCTGAGCAATTCCGTGGAACACCAGTTTCGCAAAGCGATCTGTACTCACTCGGCGCCACACTCCATTATTTGCTCACAGGCAAAGACCCTGAGCCGATTAGCGTCTCTCGTCCAAGGCGCGTCAACCCCGAGGTCTCTGAAGCCATGGATCTCTTCGTCTCAAGGGCGACCGCAATGACCCTTGAGGCACGACATCAGGATGTGGCGGAACTCGAAAAGGAGTGGACCGACTTTTTTGGCAAGTCAGACTCACTAGAAGACGGACTGCTGGACGACTGAAGTTTCACACGAACACACTCGTGCAAACGACACACCCACCTCCCCGGTTTGATTGAACGGCACCGCGCGAACAAACACGAACGTGCGAACAACACCGACCTGCGAACACACGCCTTGTTAACGTTCAATCACAATCTGTCAGTCCGCGGCGACCGCTAAACGTTACGCAGCCTTAAATTTCGGACGCACCTGTATCGAAACACTATTCTCAGGGAATGATACTGACATGACGCTTACATGCCCATGGTGAGCGACTGACCTTCGAGTATTGCAGAGGGCTGGAATCACTGAGTGACGGTCATCAGAGGCGATATCAAGAAAGAGACCATTCCAGAAGACATTCTGGCGGTTTTGGGTGAGCGTTACGTCGGCATTCAATATCTGTCTGCCGGAGCCGCTGGAGCGGTTTTTCGAGCGCATGACACTGATCTGGACAAGAAAGTTGCGATCAAAGTTCTAAAAAGCTCGAGTGATCGAGACTTGATTGCTTTTCAAAACGAGGCTCGAGCTGCGGCGCAGCTTGAGCATATGAACTTGGTTTCGACTCTCAACTTTGGCATTACGGCAAACAACAATGCCTATATCATTTTGGAGTTTGTCGATGGTTTGAGCCTTGAGCGCTTCGTTGACAGCAACGGTCGCTTGCCGATTCTTCAGACGGTGAATCTGTTGCAACAGATCGTCAGCGGTCTTGCGCACGCGCACAGCAAGAAGATCGCGCATCGTGATTTGAAGACCTCGAACATCATGATTTATGGCTTTGGCACTAGTTCTCTCAAGGCTGTGATTATTGACTTTGGTTTAGCGAGCAATCAGAAACTCCAAGATGAATCGCAGTTAGCCAGCAATGCCATCTTCGGAAGTCCGCTCTATATGAGCCCTGAGCAGGCGAGCGGTTCAAAAGGAGATCATCGTTCAGACATCTATGGTCTTGGATGTATTGCATATCGCATGATCACGGGCAGCCCGCCTTTCGACACCGATGATTTGTTTACTCTTTTGCAAATGCATCGCGAAGATGATCCGCCACTGCTTGCGGAACTTTTACCCGACGTCGAAATTCCGGATGGCTTACAAGAGTGTCTGGACATCATGCTTCAAAAGGATCCTGATGATAGATTTCAAAACGTTGAAGAGATCGGCGCAAGGCTAAAAGCTATTGAAATCGGCCTGATCAAAGAAGCTGAAGAAGAACTGGAGGAACTTATCAGCGCCAAAAAGGAAACTGCCGAGGCTCCTAAGCTGCCCTTGTTAAAGTCCCGAAAAAATGGCTCGCGATTGCTGCACTGTCAGTGTTGCTCGTTTTGGTCGCTGCGACAATTAAAGCTACTCCAATCTTTGTGTGGAGACAAACTGAGGCACCAGTGGTGGTGGCTCCCGTTCTGGGAATTTTGGAAAGAAGGGGAAATTCAAACACCACAGAATTCAAAGACAATTGGAGAGTCGAGGTCGCAACGATCTTGGAAGAACACGAGTGGGATCAAATCCTTCCAAGAGATCGAGCCAACGTCAACGATTCCAGCCTTGTGCTGATTCAGAACGAAAAGGTTCTCAAAACGAATAGGGTCAATTTATCCAGCACTTCTATCGATGGGACCGGATTGCGCTTCATCAATAGAAAGGAAATTACTGGTCTGGATCTCGCTGACACCAATCTCTCAAAGGCGGGTTACGAACAACTAAGCAAACTACAATACGTGAAGCATCTGAACTTGAGTCGATCCAATGTCGGCGAAGCTGAGATGAAGCTGATAGCCAAGATGCCGAGCCTTGTGGACCTGTATCTAGTTAATGCCAAAAACGTAAACGACAACTGTATGGAAATTTTATCGGCAAATCGAACGATAGAAGTATTGTCTGCAAGCTACACCGGAGTAACTGACAGAGGTTTGGAGCATATATCGAATCTGGTTAAGCTTCGGCGGGTCGACCTTAGCGGAAACAAAATCAGCGATGTCGGCTGCCTGAAATTACTAAAATGCGATGGCCTCGTTGATCTGAAAGTAGATTGTTGTCGTGAAGTTACCGGAAAAACGGTGAAAGCGATTGTGGAAAAGTTTCACGCCAGGCTCGTGGGAATCGGAGTAGGCTGGTGTAGTGTGAAACGCGAAGACCTCGAATGTTTAGGCAAATGCCCGAAATTGACCTACCTGAATGTTGCAGGAATTCCGATCACCGATCGTGAACTTAAAACAATCGCCGGGCTCAATCGGCTGGCCAATGTCTACTTTAGCGAAGGGAAATTCTCCAACGAAGAATTCAAAAAGACTGTACTGAAGCTGAATAAACTGAGTGGCATATCTGCCTTGAATTGCGGTTTAACGCCGTAGGCATTGAAAGAATTGTCGAAACTGAAACCCAATTTAGGAATTATTACGGGTTCAGGTCGTGAAGGGCTGCCGGACTACGCTCAGGTTACGATGGATATGATTCTCTCTGAGCCTGATGCTGCCGAGGCGTCCGCCGGGAAGTAGTTTACAACGCAGAGGTAGCGACGTTCGAACTGAGCATGTCAGTGTTCGCAACTGAAACCGAGCGTTCTATGTAATCCATCGGGGTCGATCGTTCCGGGCTCTCAAATTAACGCGAAGACCTGGAAGCCGACTGAAGCGCCGCCAGTTCTCGTTGTGCCGTCTTCAACTTTTGTTTGTCTTTGTCATTTATCGACGACGACAATCCTTGAATGGCAAATTTCAAAGCGTCTTTCTTAGAGGTGAAATCGGGTCGGTAAAAATTGTTCTTGCATCCTTCGAATAACGCCTGAACTCCGACAACTTTGTTGTTCATGAAACGCAGTTTGAACACCGGACCCAGGTATCCTCGGCAGCCTTCGTTCGGTGGACCGGCGAGGTGGACGTGGTCGTAACCTTCTTCGAAACAAAGTTTGTCTTTGAATTTCTGGGCTAGATCTTGTTTGCTCAGATTGAAGAACTCGTATTCATCAACACCCCAGGCGGTGTAGTTACCTTGCGTTTCTGCGGCCAACGCGCCAGTAGATGTAACGAAAAGTGCTAGTAACAATGCGATGCAGGTGCGGATCATAATTCAATCTCTAATTGAGAAGCTCATTAATAGTCATTCTAGCAGTAAAGGCTCGTTCAATTTGCCATCCATTTTAATGAATAGCAAGGTGAAGGCTTCATTAACAGTTGCGACTCTAAGCCTAAAGATGAGCACAATTGTATTAGATGCAATCGAGTTCTCTTTGCCCCCGGAGGGGGATCAGAAATGGCGACTTTGGATACCTGGAAGAATCTAGCAGAATTTGCTTACGAATCGCTTTACACAAGGGATGTGAGCCGCCTGCGCATAGCCCAGAATCCGCATACGTCGATTAGCACCCTTGAGATGCTGGCGTTGGACTGTAGCACCACAGTGC
Organism: Candidatus Obscuribacter sp.; assembly: GCA_021772095.1. Lineage (GTDB taxonomy): Bacteria > Cyanobacteriota > Vampirovibrionia > Obscuribacterales > Obscuribacteraceae > JADYXR01. Next base: position 100,341 of record JADYXR010000139.1, read on the forward strand.
GCGCTGCCGTCGCTGCCAACCCGCGTACTCCGCATCACATCCTTTCTAAGCTTGCTCGAGATCAGGACAGAAACGTAAGGATAGTCCTTGCTGCTTCTACTGACACTTGTCTTGAGTTACTTCGTGAGTTGGCCCTGGATACTGATGAATCGGTTTCTAGAGCAGCACGAAACAGTTTTAGAATACTGCAGGCAGAACTAGGCGCACCGCCGGTTCCATCTACGCCAGGCAAACCGCAAATTTCAATTAGACGAATTGCGTAAGATCGCGAGTTCTCGCGTGTCCCAGTGACTTCAATTGCTTAGAACAATCCTCTGCTCTCGAGTTCAGGTTCTGTTCGATCCAGGGCTGGCGCCGTTTCAGTCCGCGACTTGTTGATCTGAAGACGGTTGTCTAAACAGCGGTCTCCATCTCTTCTAGAATTTTTTGAGCGGCGTCTTTGCGATCTTTGGCGGCCGTAATTGGTCTGCCGATCACCAGATAGTCGGCACCATCTTTGATGGCTTGGGATGGCGTGACGATTCGTTTCTGATCGTTAGTCGCTGCCCACTGAGGGCGAATTCCAGGCGTGACGATCAGGAAATCGTCGCCGCACGCTTTGCGGATAGAGGCAGCTTCTTTTGCTGATGCAACAACACCATCGAGCCCGCTGTTTTTTGACAGCAAAGCTAAGCGAGTAACATAAGCCATCACTTCTTCGCCGACTTGAAGTTCGTCTTTTAAAACATCCGGGCTAATGCTGGTCAACACCGTCACCGCTATCAGCAACGGGCGTTTGCCATCTTTGTTCGTTGCGGCAGTTTCTTTGCAGGCATCCGCAGCCGCTTTCATCATGGCACCACCACCGGTGGCATGAACGTTGAACATCGCCACGCCTTGCCGTGTGATATTCCGCGACGCCTGCGCGGCCGTATTAGGAATATCGTGAAACTTGCCATCGAAGAAGACGTTGATGCCTTCTTCCCGCATCATCTCGAACAGGGACAATCCAGCACTGGCGAAAAGTTCGAGACCCATTTTGAACATGCCGACATGTTCTCGTAAATCTTTGACGATCTCCTTTGCTTCATCAATCGACGAAACATCAAGAGCAACAATCAGCCTGTCCTTAACGTTGAGCTTGTTTCCTTGCGCGAGCATCTGTTCACCTTCCAATCAAATCTTCGGGTTTTGTCGCTTATTAGTATAAATTGTTTGGCTACTAAAAAAGAACAGAAACCCGGCAATAAAAATTGCCAGGTTCATTTGAAGCGCGATAAGACTGAACTTATCCTGATTGTCATGCGGCGGACCGCCGGACCAATCTATACTTTGGCTTCTTCTTGTTTTTTAGCGTAGCGTTTGACGAATCTGTCTACGCGTCCTTCCGTATCAACGATCTTTTGTTGACCGGTGTAAAACGGATGGCAGCTGCTGCAGATTTCAACACGGATGGTCTCTTGTGTAGAGCCCATTTCAACTTCTCCACCGCACACGCAGGTCGCTACGACTCTCTGGTACTTAGGATGAATGCCTTCTTTCATGACGGACTTCCATTTAGATAATTTTTTGGCACACGAACAATTTATAATAACAGAGCTTGCGCCCAGTTTAGCTTCCGGGCGGTTTCGTGTTACGGAATCTTACCAGAGTCGGTCACGTCAGCAGTAGTGCTCGCTGGGGAATAATGTTCTGAATAGCCGTAGACCATCGAATAACTTAACCCCGAAACGGAAAGAGGTGAATCTTGAACGACTCCGCCACATTGGAATCCCGGCGCCTTGACCCTGACGCTCCTATCGGTTTCCCTGTGTCGACCGTCAAGTTCTGGGTGATGTCGCTACTGACGATGAACCTCTACCTCGCATATTGGGCATTCAAGAATTTCGACAAGCTCAAGGCAAAGGGCAATAAGTGGATCAGCGCTATTTTTATAAAGTTTTCGTTCTTCTACCTGCTGGAAGGCATTGAAAACCAGGCTGCCAGCGCCGGAAAGCCCATTCACCTGCGAAAAATATTGCTGGCTGTTTGTTTCTTCCTGGTTGGCGTGCTCTCTGTCGCAACTTCGAAGAGTAGTCTTCTCAGTGTGATAGTGATGGTCCTCACTGTTATCCCTTGTGCAGTCGCTCAGCGTGCGCTTCTTAACGTTAATCAAGAGCTTCGTCCGGGCGCCGGCATCGACTCGAAATTCTCATTTTGGGACATTGCCGGAGCTTCAATCGGCGGACTGCTTTTAGTGGTCGGATTTTTAGTGCCAACACCTTAAGCGCAAGCACCTGGATTTAAACCGACCGTCGATCCGCGCAGCGGCTCTCTGCCGCTTGCTCACTACATCGCTCCGTTTGCTCACTACATTACTTAGCGATTTATTCCGCAGTGTTTTTCCTGATAAGTCGAAACACGGGATAGCTTAAGGCAAGTAGCAAAACTGCATATGGTGCGTTCTGTTGATCCGTGATAATCGATCCGGTCAGGAACAGAATTGAGCCAGCCAGAGCTATTCCGGTAGTCCAGGGATAGCCCCAGGCGCGGTATGGGCGCGGTAATTCCGGTTCCCTTCTTCTGAGCAGGAGAAGGGAGAGGTAAGAGAGCGTGTAATTGGCGACGAAGAAAAATGAGAGCATCGCGATTACTCTCTCGAACGAACCCATTACAAAAAGAATCCCGGCTACCGTGCTTAGCCAAAGTGCTAAAACAGGGGTACCACCTGGATTGACTCGAGCGGCCCGCTTCCAAAAGAGGCCATCGGTGGCCATGGCGTAGAGAATTCTAGAGCAAAACAGTTGCACTGCATTGATGCAACTTAAAAGTGAAACGACCATGACTGAACGAATAATGATGTCGCCGTGTTCGCCAAAAATGCGTTGAGCTGCGGTTCCTAAAGCGAAGTTGTTGCCGGCGATTTCACTGAGCGGGAGAACATAAAGAGTGGCAGCGTTCAAAAACAAGTAGATCGCCACGATTGAAAAGACGCTTCCAAAGATTGCGCGCGATATGGAACGCCCGATGTCTTCTACTTCTTCACCGAAGTAAATCACTCCATTCCAGCCGTCGATTGTGTAAAGCACCGCCTGCAGTGCCAGCATGATGGCGACCACAAGTGACCATCCGGTTGGAAGAGGTGGATTCACTGCCGCTTTCGCTACTTCGTGCGCAGGACCGCCGAGCAAAAAGCATGCTGCGATTAAAACTAAAAATGCCGCGGTCTTTAATGCCGACGTGATCAGTTGGGTGGAACTGCCCCATCGAACCCCGCGCCATTGCAGGATTGCGAAGCCTGCGATCGTCGAGACCGCGATTGCCTTTTCCAATCCCGCTGTCTGGGGAATTAGTTTTGCGACATACTCTGCTATCACGATGGCGACTGCTGCCATTGTTCCACAACAGGACAACCAGTCGCTCCAGCCGACTACGAAACCGGCATAGTCGCCCAGAGCGCGTCTGGAAAAATTGTATTGACCGCCACTGCGAGGAATCGCTGCGCCAAGTTCTGCAAGCGAAGACGCGCCGCACAGGGCGTAGAGTCCACCGACTAACCAGATGCCCAGGAAGAAAACAGGATCCGGCAACCATTGTGCGATGTTGCCCGGGGTTCTAACGATGCCGGCGGCAATCGTGTTGCCCACGGCCACGGCAATCCCGAACCACATACCAAGAATCTTGAGGAGCTTGCCTCTTCCTTCGGTAGTGGCGTCAGTAGTGTCAGGTTGGCTGGTAGTCAGTTTTTAATTGAACTCAGGTTGGATGTTGATTGGTTGCGCGATTTCCAATCCATCGGCGCTGGATGCCGTGAGCCTTTCGCCTTCGATGTTGACGAAAATGTCCACATCGCCTTCAATGTCTTTTACTGTTCGTGCCAGTTGCTGAAGTCGTGTTTCCAACGAGGTTGGACCACCACCCGAGGCAAAGCGCTTGGATAGGTTGATTTCAACATTGCCTGGATTTTTTTTGATTCCTAAAAGAATGGTGCCTCTGGGAATTTCGGTACCGAAACCCTGGTTAGCATCGGCTCGGTCAGGACCCTGGAGCAGTTCTTCCACGGCGCAGGTGAGTGCATCGTTCGAAGTTTTAGGGCGTGAGACTGCCGTCAATTCCAGGTTGCTGGCTTCTTCTTTGACAAACCAGACGTTCAGGTTTTTTCCTCGTGGCACGTACTCGCCGACGACTTTGCTATTCGTCTTGGTGCCACCACCCATGGGGATGAAGCCACACGAGCTTACACTGGACACTATTAGCCCGAGCGCCAGTCCTGCTGCCAGTCCTCGAGAGAGCGTTTTTGTATTCAATCCTGCGTTATTCATATGTGCTCCAGTCTAGTTTTTATCGAACAGATGATGCTTCGCATCACTCCTGGATTTAGCTGATTGTTGGCTTGCTGATTGTCTTGGCAACTTGTTCGATTCATCAGGACTAGATTACAGTGGTGGCGCTTTCTTGGCTACTTGTGGCTTATAGTCTTTTGGAACCAGCAACAAATTTCCCTCACCTTTCACGACGTCGTCTTTTACGTCCAATGCTAGAAGCCTGAAGGCATGCGTCTTTCGGTCATATCTGCTGAAGCGAACAATTGGATTGATCAGGTCGGCTATGAATGTTGAAAACTTTTCCGGCTCTACGATCAGTGGCGATTCCACTTTTAAATTATCAAGAACGATCTCATCATTTGCCACCAGCTTTGGGGTCGCTTCAATAACGAGCGGAACACCAGTATCTTCGCTAGCGCCTTTCGTAACAAGGGTTCCGGCGATCTTGACTAGGCCCTTATCGATTTCAACTTGAGGCTTTAAAACTTCCAGCTCTGCATCGCCTAATCCAGGCAAATCGAGTTTGAATCCGCGAATCGCTTTTGTAATTTCCTGGGTAGCAAGCGCCCTGGTGACATCCTCTTTACTGACGTCGCCACTAACCACGATATTGACCGGATTGTTGAGACCGCGTTTTTTATTCTTACCTTTGAAAGGTGAGAACCATACTGGGTTCTTTGAAGACGCTGATACGGAGCCAACTTGGATGCCTTCTACTTGTGCGTTCTTCAAACTCACATCGACTGATTTTAGCTTTCCTGCCATTAAATCAGTAAAGCTGTAAGTTTTTACCTTCACTTTTACTTTGCCGCCGACCTTGTGGTGAATGACAGCCCCAGCCACTTTTCCGGCCACCACGCCGGTGAGCCAATTAACGCCGGTGACTTGTTGAACTGTGCGACTGATTTTATTGCCGATTGGAAACGGAGGCGGTTGGCTTTCAGGTTTCTTCTGAACTAAGGGTTTCGATGCGGGCTGGGATGCGGCGGCTGCGCTTTTAGCATTAGGGGCAGTCTCTTTCGAATCGGCCGCCGCATAGGCGACCGGCACCAGATGCGGTACCAACCCAAACGCCACGATTAAGGCAACGGACAACCTGATGGCTGCTGCTGATCGACGTTGTTTGAATTTTGACTGAATCGAGTGTTTCGTCATGCGGAATATGGGGCGTTCAACTTCGGAAAGGCTGATTGTATCGAGGTTGAGAGCTTAGCAGAAATGTCAATATGCGCCAAGAACATTTGCTTAAGGGTGGTTTCGAATCACGGTTGAAAGGCTGTCCACAGGTGGCTTGAGGCTGATATTAACAACGATCGGCTCTCTCGTTTAACTTGCTCCGCGAAACGGTATGAATTCGATAACTCGGGAATCTCGTAGACCGTTTCAGTCAGATTGCAAAGTGAATTATTCAGAGTACGAAGAATGGATCAAACTCGCTGCCGCATCAGCTGCGGAAGATTCGCGTTTGTCATTCGCGTGCGAAACCGTGCGAGCGCTCAACATTGAGGCCCGCGGCGCGATTCAGAATGAACTTACCGCGCGAGAGCGGCAGCTGATCGCCAGCATCGTTGATGGCTTAGAGGGCAATCCTGACCTCATGCGTGAGAATCTGGAAGAATTGGAAACTCTGCTCTATGAAGACCAGGACAGAAAAGTCAGGTACATTCCCAGTCTCACCGAGTTTTTGTGCTCAATCGCACATTTTTTAGATTATAGAGACTCGTCGAATCCCGCTTACATAGCGGCTATTGGACTGAACATCATTAACGTGATCGACTATGCCGTAAGCGGACAGGTTGACGGCTACTCGATTGCCGACATTCTGGTTTCAGAAGATATGCGCGCCGAAATCGAAAGGCAAGAACGCCTGTTGATGGTCGACTAAGCGATAGCAACAGAACAGGCGCATCACAGAACAAGCGCATCACAAGACAGGCCAGTCACAAGAACAAGAGCGTCGCTTCTATCTGCCGCCTGGTCGATTCGGATCGTTATCGTCCCGAGGTCTCATCCGAAGCTTCTCGTTGAGCGCTTCTTTCAATAGTTCGTTCTGTCTCAAGAGCGCCTTCAAGTGCTCGTTAGCGATTGCCAACTCGGCTTGCAGCTCGGCCACAGTCTGCTCGTGGCTGATGCCGGTCACAGGGTCGCGTCCTGGCATCTTCGGCAGGAGCACATAACCTAGTTGCACCGCTTTCAGTGCTGCTGCGGTTCTTGTCGGAACTTTCAACTTGGCGAGAATGCACTCGATGTGTTTCTCAACCGTGCGGAGCTTCATGTCTAGCTCTTCTGCAATTTCTTTGTTTCTCAAATCCAATCGGATCAGAACTTCAATTTCACGATCCGTCAGACTGCAATTGGGCATGCTGGTCGTGGGCTGCTGCTTAACCAGTTGCGTGATCTTCGGATCGCAGTATGGCAAGCCGCGCGTCACCTGTTCGATCGCTTCGAACAATGTTCTTGGTCCGGAACTCTTAAGGCAGAAGCCGCGGGCGCCTGCACGAATGAGCTGGTTGTGATACTTGGTGGCGTGATAAGAATCCGTGAGGACTAGAACGTGAGAGTTCGGCAGCTCTTGGGCGACTCTGCGGCAAACTTCCACACCGTTTAAAACATCCAGATCGACATCCATGATGATGAAGTCCGGTCGCATGCGGCGAATAATTTCAGTCGCTGCCATACCATCGGCGGCTTCGCCAACGATTTCAACGACTTCCGATACCACCCTTTTTAAGCCGAAACGAATCAGCTCATGCCTCTCACAAAGCACTGTTCTAGGTCGGAAAACCGACGGTGGTCGGTTGCCTGACATTGGTTGTAGTCCCTGGTCCAATTGAGTCTCCGCCAATTTGTGCCTTGTACTAAGTTATATACGCGATTGGGCTAATGTGGATATTTTGCGCTCCCGGCCAATCGAATCGGCTTTCATTTTAGCAATCGTGGACCAAAGTACGAACGTTTAAGGTCATGACCTTCATTATGCAAGGTTAATAGTATATTGCTCGATCGTCAACTGGGACGTGTGATTGAGGCTTAACTACGGTTGTGATCTTCGCACTTCACAGGCAGATAAAAGTTAAAACATGTAGTTGTGATGGGCATTCAAGAACTCTTCCGCTTGACTGGCTAAGGTATAGATTAGCCTGACCGATATTCTGTGAATATAAAATCAGTCATGAGCACTATTCAGAAATCAATGAGACTCCACGGTCTTCGAGCATACCTATATGGATTGACCGGCTTGATGAATGTCGTGCTTTTGCGATTCAAAGCCGCGGAAGCTTGCATGAATCGTGGCATCGAGTTGTCACCAGGGCTGGCTTATAACTATGGGCTGCGCGCTTACACGCGTCTTTGCCTCGACGATCTGGATGGCGCCATCGAAGATTGCACATCGAAACTCGAACTTTCACCCAACGACGCAGGCACATTCGCGCTGCGGGGCTGGGCGCATTATCTCTCCCACAATTACGAACAAGTCGCAGTCGACATGGAAAGATCGATTCAACTTGAACCGGCACGCCGGTGGTATCACTTTGATTGTTTGCGTTTAGTCGACGCATATCGAGAGCTCGATGATCAAAACAAGATAATTTCTTTTGTGACCGAAACGATTAAACCTGGTCTGGAACGCTCGCTGCTCGTCGAACTTCTCAGCCGGCGCGCGCACGCCTATAAGCTAATCGGGTACGACGACAAGTCGATTCTCGATTACAACAACGCTATCGACTTAGCTTCCAAAGCAGAGATGATTGAACTTTATGCGGAGCGATCTAAAGTCTATGAAAAACTGAGACTGGAAGATTTGTCCGAAAAAGACAGGATGACTTCGTCGCAATTGCTTTCACACAAAGCTCAAATGACTGAGTGGTTGCCGGCTAACCCACCGCAGCGATTTATCGCTCAAGTAATAGATGGTGCCGTGGTGGGTTGCTTGAGTGCGTTCTTTGTCTTTGTCGTCGCCAATGGTGTCGATATCGCCTGTGGTGGCAGCCCTACTCACTTCGTTTTTGAAATGAGTCAATGGCAGCCTCTGGTCCTGGTCACTTTCGTTGTCGGCGTTCTCGACGCGTTGTTGGTTTGTGTCGGACCGTTATTGATTGTTGTTTGCATTTCAATGTTGATTGCGTCAGGACAAACCGTCGAGTTGATGTCGCTTGCCTCGCCGCTCTCCCACCCGGAGTTGGGGCTTCTTGTTTCCGTTTCGGTCGTTGTAGTGATCAATTGGTTGTATCACGCGCTGATGGAAGGCTCACCCAAAGAATCCACTCTGGGTAAGTCTGTTTTTCGTCTCCGCGTCACGGATTTCGAAGGAGCAAGATTGCGATTCAATCAATCCAGCACTCGACATTTTTTGAAAATCATTCCGTCATCTATTGTGATCGCCGCGGTTGTTCTTTTGTCGATCGCCGCTTTAGATAGCGGCGGCACGGTCTTTATCAGAGCTGTTCTTGCGCTCGTCTCGATTTTTCTTTTCGTCCTCGGCATCATGTCGCTGGCAAGTCCCGGAGTGCACAATTGCTTCGCCGGATGCCTTGTCACCGACAATCACCTGTACGCGCCAAGTTTTAAAAACCTGCTCTCTGGACCGATGGACCAAGATTGAATCAGTAAACAGTAACCTTTGACGATGTGCACCAGAACGATGGAAATCAGAACGATGGCAACCAGTCGAGAGAAAGAATGCGAATTCGCAGCATAGAAATTCTTGGATATCGATCTCTTAGAGAAGTCAGGCTGGAACTGGCTGGTGTAACTATTTTCGTTGGACCAAATGGTTGTGGAAAGAGTAACGTTTACCAGGCTATTCAACTTTTGGCCAGCGCCGCAAACGGCCAATTCGCCCGACGAATCGCCGAAGAAGGCGGTATTCGCTCAATCTTGTGGGCCGGCCCACGAACGCAGGATGAAGACGAGCGCGCTCGACTTGGTATCACCTTTGACGAACTTGAGTACCAAATCGAATTTGGCCGTGTCGCAGCAAATTTGCGAATGATGGACCATCAAGATTTTTTGCATCCTGAAGATGATGATGCAGGGCTGAATTTGTTCAAAGACGATCCTGACATCAAAATCGAAAAGGTGCAGCTTCTAGCTGGTAAAAAGAAAATTGAGATGCTCGCCCGTAAAGGGAATTCCATTACGGCCAAGAACATGGAAGGGCGTTCAGTTCAATATCCGGGGCGGGTTCACGAGAGTGAGTCTGTTTTATCCGAGTTGCGAGAACCTCAGAAATTTCCTGAATTGACGACGCTTCGTTCTTTGTTCATGGATTGGCGTTTCTATCACGATTTCAGAACCGATCTGCAATCGCCTATTCGAGATAATCAGTTGGCTACACTCACGCCCATTCTTGCCCACGATGGACGAGACCTCGCGGCTGCGATTGCCACCATCAGATCGATTGCCGATCGGAGTTTATTCGACGAACATATTGACCGAGCTTTTCCTGGTTCTGCCATCGAAATTGAATCGGAGGATGGCGAATTGACACTAACCATGACTGTTCCCGGGTTATTTCGTCCTTTGGTTGCTCGTGAACTTTCTGATGGCACACTGCAATATCTTTGCCTGCTTGCCGCATTACTAACTCCTCGCCCGGCTTCTTTCATGGTGTTCAATGAACCGGAAACGAGCATTCATTCGGATCTTTATGAACCGCTTGCAGAGCTAATATTGGCGGCATCAAAGCATTCCCAAATTTTGATGACTACGCACTCGAAAGATCTTGCCGACTTCATCAAAGCTAAGGGAAGTTGCAAAATTATTGAGCTTGAGAAAGTCGCAGGTGCAACCAATGTGCGCGGCTCGACGGTGATTTCTCGTGAAATTGAGGATGATGACGATGAGGCTGCCGCCGTGCGGGCGTTTCGTTCCGGCTCGAAGAAAACGGCGCCGACTGACGGTGAGTACGAAGATGACGATGCCGACTGAGGTATAGGGATTGGCACTTACTGACTTTGCTATTTGCAATTACCGTTCCATCAAAAATGTATGGCTGAAACTGCAGCGCGTCAATGTTTTCGTGGGACCGAACGGATGCGGAAAAAGTAATCTTTATCGCGCGCTGTATCTAATGTCTTCGGCTGCAAACGGTCAGTTTGCGCGGTCTATCGCAGAAGAAGGTGGAATGCCTTCAGCTATGTGGTGCGGTGGAAGAGGCAAGCGCGATAGCAGTCATATGAATTTGTCGGTGAAGTTTGACGATCTGCAATACGACCTGATCTGCGGTGTCGTCGATCGGGGACAACGAATTCAAGTACCTCCATCTATATTTTCCGGTGACCTCGATATTAAAGAAGAGCGATTACTGCGACTAAAAGGAGGAGGTTCTACTGCGAATCTTTTAAGTCGCAAACGTGCTAGTGTCATCGTACGTGATACCAGGGGGCAGTCGGTCGATTACACGATGCGCCTGGCAGAAAATGAATCCGTTTTGACAGGAGTCCGAGATCCGCATAAATACCCGGACTTGTCGACTCTGCGTATGGAACTCCTCAACTGGCGTTTCTATCATCACTTCCGAACCGACAAAGATTCTCCGTTGAGAAAGCCACAACTGGCAGTGGCTACCGACATCATGGCGCACGATGGCAGCGATTTCGTTTCGGCGTTAGGCACCATCATCGAGATGGGCGACGCTGAAGGTTTACTTGCGGCGCTCGATGATGCCTTCCCTGGTTCGGTGCTGACGATAGACCATTCAAGCCGCGGCTTGCGCCTGCGTTTGCAAACGCCCGGCTTCAATCGCGCTTTCGACACGTCCGAGCTCTCGGATGGTACGCTCCAATATTTATGTTTGTTGGCTGCTATTTATAGTTCGCAGCCTCCATCAGTTCTTGCAATTAACGAACCGGAAACGAGTATTCATCCCGATCTCTATGAACCGCTCGCGAAGATGCTCGCCTACGCGTCACAGAATTCGCAAGTTTGGATTACCACGCATTCGAAAGATCTAGCTGATTACATGGTTGAGTACACTGGATACTCACCGCAGGAACTGGAGAAAGTTGAAGGCGAGACCCGCCTCGTAGGTGTCGGTTTAGGCGGATACCGTTACGAAGAAGGTGACAACGACGGCGGTATCAAACCCGAAATCCTCGACGACAACGAAGATGACGAATTTGAAGACGACAACGAAAACGATTAATGATCTCGCTCTACTATTTCCTTTCTGTTTCCTCGGGGGGCGAACTTACCATCGCTCGGACAAACAAGTGCGGCGCCAAAATTTGTGTACCGTGAAAAAATTTGAGTGGGAGTAGATGTTTCGCATCAAGCGAAACCAGGTAGTCCGCATCAGCTTCGTAGGCCGCTGCTAAAAACTTATTGTCGTCCTTGTCAATGTTGTCGAGTTTAGTTGATTCATAAGCACCGGGGATATGTAGTGCTATCTTCGCAACGATGGTGACAAACTCGATGATCAGTTGGTCGTCTACTTTTTTCTCTATCTGCTTCGCCACAATCTCTCTTAGAATTTGCGGCGACATTACAAGTGTAAATGCACCGGCCCGCCACATTGAAATTACTTGTGCAGAGCTACTTTCCTTGTTGCTTGTCAGCATTCCTGCGATGAATACCGAAGTGTCGATAACTACATTTGGCACTATTGATGTCGCTCAGCAGGTGGCTTCGAGGCTTGTAATCGTGCACGCAAAGCATCAAACTCAGCCCAAATTTCCTGCGAGGTTTGCTTTGGTGCCTGCATAGCGTTTTGAAGCGCAATTCCGATTAGGGCGTCCGCTTTGGCTAATGATTCTAATGAGGGCGGAGTTGTATCCGGTTCATCTTCGATGGTGAATAAGTCGTTAGGTGTGCATTTAAAAAACTCGCAAAGTCGTACCATCGTATTGAATTCGATCCCCTTGCTAGCTCCCGTTTCCAGAGCACTTAATGTCTTCTGTCCGATGCCGGTGGCTTCCGAGATAGTTCGCTGACTAATCCGTCCTCTAGTTGCACGTAAGTAGGCCAAGTTGGATTTGATTTGCTTGCTCATAACTTCCGTCCGTCTAATCCAGGTAAGGTGTAGTTTGAGGTGTATACGTTATAAACTATACCCTGAACGGAGTTGGCTGTCGATACAATCTCTGCGCTTTGTAAGATCAAACTGCTAGGCGTAATGACCGATCGAGATATAAGACCTTGAGCCACTCGATCGTATTTGTCGGACGGAAAGAAAAACGCGGATGTAGTTAGACGGGGACTGACATCCGGCAAAAACATCAAAACTGTTAGTTTATTTTGAGTCTTAGGTATCTCCGAGGAAGTTCAAATTGAGCTTCTTACATACAGCTTTAATAGTAGAGATTTCTTCGCGCGAATTTTTCTTGCCTTCTGCCTTCTCCTGGTCGACCAAAATAATGTATTCACCAGGAGCAACTTTTTCCAGAAGCCTCGTTATCTCATCGACCGACTTTATCGTTTCTTCTTTCCGACGAATCTCGGCTTTCGTTTTATTTCTATTTGTGCCCATCAGCATAGACCAGTGTGGCTTATCGTCCACACGCCACATGTACAGCTCCAGCCCTTTGAACAGCTTCACCGAGTGTGGTGGCGCCTTCTCTAGTGTTGCTTTGAGTCCAATTCCAGAAGCTTCGGCAGGTGACAAAATGAACACCAGGAGAAGTAGCGATATGGCAGCCAGTCTCAAGTTGAAGTTCTCCACGCAGAATTAGTAAGATCGTAGCAGCTGTCGCGCATTTGAGTTTTGACCTATTTATGGGCATTTTACGAAGTGGGTGGGATAACCCCCAATAGACTCTTGGGGCGGTGAATCGCTAAGCTGAGTTCAAGTTACGGCGAAACGAGCCAACCCTCCCTCATTCGCACCCGGATTCTATTCTATGTTCACCCAAAGCAAACCACTCCAAATTATTCTTCTTGCACTGACTATCACACTGACGTGTGCGCAATCAGTTGGTGCCACAAAGCTGAAAGCCAAGCCTCTTCCGCGAGCCGTGGATATCGAGGTGCCGGCAGGCAAAGATTTCGAAAGTGATGGGGTGTCTTCGGCTCCCATCCCTAGCCGTTTTAAGAGACGTCCTGACTACAGAGATGTAGAAGCTCAGAAAAAAGAGGACGACGAGAAAAGAGCAAAAGAGGCTGTCGAAGCCAGGAAAGCTGCTGAATTAGCCAAAGTTCAATTCGAGGAAAAACGCTCCAAAGCTTACGCAAAATATAAAACTGACGCGATCGATTTCAACAACCAGGCTGTATCGCTGGGCTCGCAAGGCAAGTGGACCGAAGCGATCATCATGCACGAGAAGGCTGTCCAATACGATCCATCGCACAAACAGTACAAGCTCAATCTCTCCGCTGCGCGCACCGCCTTTGGTGAGAAGAAGATGAAAGACGGTGACTGGCAGGGTGCGGCTACGCTGTACAGAAAGGCATTGGCTGCCGCTTCTGATAACGCACACGCAGCCAAAGGATTGTCTTCAGCGCTCGAGAAGTCTGGATTTGACCCGGTCAACCCGGATGTTCGTATGCAGCTTGGCGATCAACTGGTCACCTCAGGCGATCTGGAAGCGGCTTACATCGAGTACAAGCAGGCGATGGAGATCGATCCGTCGGCTAAAGTTTATGTGAAACTCGGAGATCTGCAGTACAGATGCGGGCAAGTCAGTGGTGCAATGAGTTGCTACCAGCAAGCCGCCATCAAAGATCCGACATATGGACCGGCTCAACGTCAGCTTGGCATAATTAAACTTTTGCAGAAGGATGAAACCGGAGCTGCTGCGCTTTTGCGTAAGGCTGTGATTCTGGACGACACTGATGCACTGGCTGGGACACAGTTGGTTGATATCTGGCGCCGTCAGGTAGCGAAGAATCCACTCAATCAGGACTATCACTTGGGCTTCGCCGGTGCTCTGCAATTGACTGGCGACTATGCCGGTGCTGAAGCAGAGTATAAAAAACTCGAGATGCTAAACGCTAATCATGCCGGTCTGGCTGATGGCAGAGCATCATTGCAAAAGTCGTATCACCATGGACGCGCTGAGAAGCACAAGAAAGCGGCTGAGACTCTGTTTTCGCAAGGGCTGAAAAAAGAAGCCCTCGCTGAGATCTCGCAAGCGGTCATGATTGAACCTCGCAATGCGCGCTATCAATTTCTCCTGGGCGAATGTCTGGAAGCCGCCGGCGACTACAAAGGCGCGCATCAGGCTTATCTCACTTGCGTGTTGATCGATCCTGAGAAAAACAAAGAAGCCGCGGCGCGCATGAAAGAAATGCAGTCGTCATCAGCAACTTCACCGCACCAAGCTGCCGGTGGTGGAAACTTTGGGCACCAGATGCCGCAACATCAGATGCAGCAACACCAGATGCCACAGCATCAAATGCAGCACCATCAAATGCAGCAACAACCAATGCGTCAACCGAATCAAATTTCGTTCCCCGCTGGTGGTGGCGGTATGCCGCAAGGTATGCCTCAGCGCATGGCACCACAGGGAATGGCACCACAGGGAATGGCACCGCAAGGAATGGCTCAACAAGGCATGCCGCAAGGTATGGTTCCACAACAAGGCATGGCTCAGCAGGGCATGCCGCAAGGAATGCCACCGCAAGGAATGGCCCAGGGCATGCAGCAAAGAATGCCGCAAAATATGCCAGGTATGCCGCAGCAAAACATGCCTCAAGGCGGCATGGGAATGCCACAGCAGTTCATGGCTCAAGGAATGCCGCCTCAAGGTGGTCAGAGCATGCCACAAGGCATGTCAGCCAACCAGCCTAATGGTTTTGCAGCTAACAATTGGCCGCAGCAGCCTAAAGGCGTCTACGAAGGCGCTCCTGGAGGCATGAATGTTCCTCCGACGGCGGGTGGTTTTAGACAACAGCAAGACTTTGGCCAAAATCAAGTCGCCGCTCAAAATTTCCCACCCCAGCAAAACGCAACAGGCATGGGCGTTCCGGGCGCAACACGTAGTATCCCCCCGGTGAATGCGGGAAATCCCATTTACGACGGCGCTCCATCTCCCGATAATGGTTCTATTCCAACCAATTCCCAAGCGGCTGGAAACCCGGAGACCTCTCAAGACCCGAAGCTCACTGAAGTAACCCAAGCTGAATCTCGCAAAGATCATACGGCGGCGGTGGCAATTTTAAGAGACCTGATAGCAGCGGACCTCGAGAACGCTTCCATTCATCACAGACTAGCCGTCAACTTGATGGCAGCAGGAAGAATCAGCGAAGCAGTCACCGAATTCAGAATAGCAAGCGCGTTGAAGCCAGGAACTAAAACCTACGCAGAAGATCTGGCACGGGCTCTGGCAGTACACAAAAGATCAATGATGTCGCACCACGACGGAACCAGCTCTAATTCGGAAGACGCCAAAGGCGGAAGCAAGTAAAATGAGTTTCTTTTTCCAAGCACCAGATTTAGCAGAGTTTCCGAGACGCTCGTACCGGCGCTTTCTTGAAGAGACGATTGGCAATCTCTTCGCAGAAATCTCTCCTATTAAAAGTGAATACAGCAACAGATTCGAGATGACATTCGTCGGTCCAGACGGCAAAGTTAAATGGTGGTTTGAAGATTACGCTCCGGATTCCGGATATCCAAACACCTCAGACCAAGCCCGTAAGACCAACATGACGCACTCGCGTCGGATGATGATGGAAGCCTGGTTGCGTGATACCGTCACTGGTGAGCTGCGCAAATCAAAATGCTACGTCGCCGACATGCCTGTGATTACCGACAGAGGAACTTTCGTAATCAACGGTTCTGAGCGTGTGGTACTCGGACAGCTCGTCCGCGCACCTGGTATCTACTTCAGCAACCCTTCACCTGGTCACTACAAAGCTTTGATGTTGGCAGAACAAGGCGCACCAATTGCGTTTGAACTTGTTCTCGATCCGACCAATGTACCCGGCAAAGCCAGCCGCGCAAAATGCAGAGTCAAGTTGCCGAAACGCAGCTGGATTGCCTGCACCACTTTGCTCACTTCAATGGGCTATGACTCTCAAGAAATTCAAAAACGTCTCGGCAAACTTCTCGAACGCAATCGCATCGAGTGGAAAGAAATCACGACCCAAGAAGCTCTCTCCGTCGTAGGCAGAGGCTGGAAACCTGATGGCAGCGGTGGCGCCGCATCTGGTACCACTGCACTTGCTGAATTAATGGACAAACGTCGTTACAGCATGGGCAAACTTGGTCGCTCGCGTTTCAACGAAAAGATGAGGCTGGAAGGCGAAAACAAACAACTCTGCCCAGCCGATTTGCTCTGCGCGATTGAATACCTTCTTGGTCTTCCACTAGACATCGGTTTTGTCGATCATATAGATAGTTTGGAAAACAGACACCTTCGCGGTGTTGGCGAAACCATGCTTAAGGCTGTTCGTCCAGCTCTTGGTCAAATGACTCGTTCGATCAAAATGAGACTCGAGTTGAACGAAGACGAAGAGATCGGCAGCCCTAACGATTTGATCGACACAAGACCGTTCTCGAACGCAATCACTAAATACTTCTCGGGCAACCCGCTCGTTCAGTATCTCGATCAACAAAATCCTCTTTCAGAACTTTCGCACAGAAGAAGAATCACATCTTTCGGACCTGGCGGTATCGATCCAAACGCAGCTCCTGTCGAAATGCGCGACGTTCACCCATCCCAGATTGGTCGTGTTTGTCTCGTAGAATCGCCTGAAGGCAAAAACTGCGGTATGGTTTCTTACCTCGCCAGCTACTGCCGAATTGATGACGACGGCTTCTTGACCGTGCCTTATCGCAAAGTGAAGAACGGCTACTTGCTTGATGAAGTGCAGTTTCTCACTCCATCCGATGATAAGAAATACACTTTGGCACCACCTGACACTCGTTGTCTCGATGGCAAAATTCTTGGACCATCGGTCGCAGCTCGTCGTGGAGAAAGCTTCATAGAAGTCACTCCTGAGCAAGTCGACATGATTGGTATCACACCACAAGGTTTCCTCTCAGTCGGTTCCGGATTGATTCCATTCCTGGAGCACGATGATACGGGACGCGCCCTCATGGGTGGTGGCATGATGCGCCAAACTTTGCCGCTGATACGCCCTGAGCGTCCACGTGTCGGCACGGGTATGGAAAAAATCGTAGCCCGTTCTTCCGGACATTCGATCACTGCTCGTCGTGGTGGCATGGTCACCCAGGTCAGCGGACAAAACATCGAAATCACTCAAGCCTCCGGTGAGAAGCGCGCCTACAACCTCACACGTTTCGATCGCACCAACCAAAATACGATTCTCGACCAACGTCCATCAGTTTCACTCGGTCAGAAAGTAGAAGCCGGCGAAATTATCGCCGACGGACCTGGTATCGACAAAGGTGAACTGGCTTTGGGCAGAAACCTGTTGATTGCCTTCATGCCTTGGGGCGGATACAACTATGAGGATGCTATCGTCGTCCGTCGTGGTTTGGTCCAAGATCAAAAACTGACTCACATTGAAATTGAAAAACATTCGCTCAACGTTTATCAAACCTTGAGAGGACCTGAAATTCTCACGCCTGAGCTGCCAAACGTTTCATCCAAAGATCTCGAACATCTTGATGAACGCGGCATCGCCAAAGTCGGCGCTTTCGTACAAGCAGGCGATGTACTGGTTTCCAAACTGACACCTAAAGAGCATCGCGCCTTGAGCTCAGAAGAAGAATTGCTGCAAGCAATCTTCGGAAAAGTAGCTGAAGAAATGGGCGACAGCAGCTTGAGAGTTCCGCATGGTTCGGGTGGTCGCGTCATCGACGTCCGCATCTTCACGCCGGAAACCACACCTGAAATGAAAGCTGGTGTGATCTGCGAAATCGAAGTCTTAATCGCCAGAATGTGCCCTGTTGAAGTGGGCGACAAATTGGCTGGACGTCACGGAAACAAAGGTATCGTCGCGAACATCGTCCCCGATGAAGACATGCCTTACATGCCGGATGGCACTCCAGTAGATCTGGTGCTCAACTCACTCGGCGTCCCGTCTCGTATGAACGTCGGACAAGTGTTCGACACTCAACTTGGACTCTACTCAGACATTCTCAATCGCTATTACCGCATTCACCAATTCGATGAATCGCTAAGCGACGATGCCTCATACAAACTGGTCAAAGCCGCCATGGCTGAAGTTCGCAAAACTCCAGGCTACGAGTGGTTCGGCGAAGACGGCAAAGTCGTCCTCACCGATGGCAGAACGGGCGAAAAAATCGACAGACCAGTTCTTGTCGGTCGCCAGTACATGCTCAAATTGAACCAATTGGTTCTGCACAAAATCAACGCACGCTGCGGACTGGGCGGACCTTACGCTGCAGTCACCCAACAGCCGGTCGGCGGAAAAGCCAACCACGGCGGACAGCGCATGGGCGAGATGGAAGTATGGGCAGTTCAAGCTTATGGTGCCGCTCACATCCTGCACGAGATGATGACCATCAAAGCCGACGACATTCAAGGCAGACACCAAGCCTACGCCGATATGGTGCAAGGCAAAAACGTCGAGTCTGGCGGACGCACCGCTGCATTCGATGGACTGTGCTGCGAACTTCGCGGACTCGGTATGGACATCACACTCGGTCGAGTGGTCGATAGTTTCGAACCGGCTCCGGACAGAACTTGTTCTCGTATCGCTCTTCCAGAAGATGCGACTCTCGAAGAGACTCTTCAAGTTTCACTCGTCGACAAAATCGAAGACGAAGACGGACAGAAGATTCTGGAAATCCCTGGTGGCGACTATGCTCCAGTTGTACGACCACCACGCCTGCCGATGATTACTTCCGTAACCAATGGCAAAAACGGACGCAAACCACAATTCGAATTATTCCAGCAGGAGTCCATAATCGATGACATTGATGAGCCAGCAATTTTTCAAGCCCCAGGCCAAGACAGCCAAGCAGGTAGCGGTTCAAAAGACGTTAACAACTTCGTTGACTCAATCCTTGCTGACAGCTTCTTCGGACCGGACGATGACTTCAAAATCTCAATCACTGAAGAAAGCAAGCCCGCGTCGGCTGCTGAGTTGTCCAGTCTCATAGCTCCGGAACTCGATAGCAGCGATGATGGCATGTTCGACTTCTCGGCACTATCTGAACTGCAGAGCCTGGCTCAAGAATTGATGACTATTTCGAGAACCGAAACGGTTAAAGTCGGCGCCGATGTGACTACGTCAGGCAACGGCAATGGTAATGACGGCGGCTCGACGCCCGATCGCTAAGTAAGCTTGGCTCGGCAGTGCCTGAGCTGATGGGAAGCGGTGTTGAGCGATTCGGAGCGACTGGTTTGGACGTCTGTTCGAGCATCTGCTTTGAGCATCTGTTCGAGCAACTAATTTTTGAACATCTGCTTTGAACCTCTGCTTTGAACATCTGTTCGAGCATCTGTTTGGAACATCTGGTTAAAGCATCTGGTGCACAGAAATTCGAATGGGCTCCAACGATTCGGATTGAGAATCGAACTTAGACGAACAAGTGGCAGTCCTGATTCGAACGAATGCTTCGGTTGCTAAACCGCACGAAATGTTTTCAACAGATTCAAAATTTCTTTTTCAACGGAATTCCATTATTTGAACTGCTGATCAGGCTAAATACGAGTCCTGGTCCTAGATTTCGAGTCCGAAATATTGAAATAATTATTTGCTCCGACTACGTAGAGATACGAAAAAATCTTCGAAATTTGTTGCCAAGTACGTAGATCCCTCGTAGACCTTGTCCCTGTAAAACAGTAACTTAGCACTATAGAAGTTGTTATGACGAGGCACGAAGCACATGCAAGTGAAGACCAGACCGAGTGACAGTTTGACGAAAAGCGCCTTGGCGCTTGTAGTCGCCGTTGTTCTCGCAATCGGTTTTTCAAGTTCAGCAATGGCACAGTTCGCTCCTCCGACACCGCCTCCGATAGGTGACGGTAACAGTCCAGCTCCAGTGACTCCCGGTGATGTAGGCGGTGCGCAAGCTCCTCCATCAGGCGCCGCAGATTCCACACCTGGACACAACTTCCCGACCGGTGCCGGAAGAGACCGAAGCATCGTTCGTGTATTTCATCAAGGCGCTCGTGGCGAAAAAGAAGTAACAACCATTCGTCCTGACACTCTCAGCAACGACGCCATCAGCCAGATTGAAGGCATTCTCGGTGTCAACATGCGTTCTGGCGAGCAACAAATCGAAGCCACCGCCAGTGATGCGCAAATGGAGCAAATCAATGACGCTCTGGCTCCATATCCACAAGCCACCAACAGTGGTGGTCGCAAAGTAATCAACAGCGATTCGCCAGGAAACGGTTATCCAAAACCAGACCACAACAGCCTTTACGGCTATACCTCTGACCATCCGCTACCGACCGTTTGGACCTTCTCTCGTTATCTAGTTATCCTCGGCGTAGTTAGTGCCACCATATTTATGTCGATGGCAGCCTACTCGATGGTGATGGGAAACCCTTACGGTGGCTCAAGAGTATTCGGCGCAGCAGCAGGAATGATGATGCTTCTCTCCGCATACACAATCTGGAAAATCGTACAGATGAATACATACAACGCCAACAGCGATACGCCGGCGCAAAATGTTTCAAGACCATCGACTGCTCAAGTACAAGACGCATTTGTGTCGCGATCAGATACGCCCGATCCTCCTGGTGTTGGCGGAAGTAACGGTAGAAGCGGAGTTCCAGTAGAGCCGCTGTCGGGTCACTAAAAATAGTTTGTCTTCATAAATTTCGCTCAAAGAAAACGACATATTAGGAATTAGCTCGACAATGAAAAACGGTAGATACAGTAGGAAAATGATTAAGACAAGCGCAACGCTTGTACTTGTCGCATTGCTGTCCGCAACTGGTTTGAGCGTAAGTGGAATTGAATCCGCAGCTGCTCAATCAAACCATGAAGAGTTTCACTCTAATCAAAGTGCTGAAGATGCTGCGCGCAAAGCGCAAATCTTGAGAGCAACGACCGTCCCTGAGAATCCGATGGGCAAAGCCGGTCCCTTAGCCATTATGTCGAATCCGAACGACCCAACCGTTAGATGGTTTGAAGATTTCGATAAAACCGTAGCAGCGAGCAGTAAGACTTCGCAAGAAGTTACGATTCTGAAGCGTCCATTCAATCAAGAATCTGAGCGCGTTGCAGAATGGTCGAGCGTGGCCGCAAAGGTGGCCGGCAAGTACAAATACCTGGCAATGGTATTGAAAAACATGCACACTCCGCCGAACAAAGATGATGTTCGGGACTTTGCAAGATTAACAGCGGGTTGGTTCGCCGATTCAGCAGCCATCTATGACGATCTATTGAAACCGCGCAGAGCAGCTAAAACTCAGGAAGAGCTGGATGCTGGACTCAATGCTATCTACGAGCGAGCCAAAGCTCTCAAGGCAATGCAAAGCGACTTGTTAGCAATGGACATGGGACTTCGGAAAAAGTACAGCGTTCACACCAGGACAGACACGGACCCACTGCAGCAGTACATCTTAGGCAATCCGACTGCAGCGGAAGTTAAAAGCGTTGGCGGTAAACCACTTAACCGCTGAATTTGAAAAACCACATCCACTCATTCCACAAACCCTTAGAGATATTCACCCCAGCGAGGCAGCAATGGCTATTCAGCTCAATGACAGAGACCACCTGATTTTCAATTTGATTGACGAGCATGAAGTACTGCTCGAAAAACATATTTCATGGTTTATCACTGAAGAAGATAAACCAGTCTTGATTAGAGATCGGCTAAGAAAGCTCTTCTATCTCGATTATCTTCTGTGTCATAGACACGGCACGAAACTTCCATGGTGGACGACGCCGACGAAACCTCTCGTCTATATGTTGTCGCCAATGGCGAAGAGCGTTGCCGGCAAGAGCCAGGACGACACCGATCGTTTCGATGCCAACTGGCAGCGTCACCATCTTGAAGTAGCGAACATCAGAATGCTTTATCTGATCGCTAAGAACGAAGGCAAAGTTTCCAACGTCAACTGGAAGACATCCAAAGGCGAAGAGAGAGCGAAGTTCTGTCTCGATGCAAAAGTTTCATTCGAAAGCAATGGTATCGCATATGATATCGGGCTCGTAAACAATCCATCATGCGATGAAGCGACACTTGCCGGTCTTGCAAAAGCGGTCAGTGAAAACGGCGCCGAGATGCTGTTGATGGTCACTCGTGATGACGAAGCTCAAGCAGAATTGCAAAACAAGATCTCACAAATGACAAATTCGAGTCTGGCGAAATATTGCTTCTTCGCTACTCACCAGGAACTGTATAAGAAAGGTATGGTCAACGCACATTGGCAGAACGCCGAGTGCCGCCCACTCAGCCTTTTCCCGAAATCGGACGGAAAGCTCGTTGCCGACGACGCAGCATCTTTCGCACCGATCGTTCCAGCCGCAGTTCATCCTCACGCAGTTTCTGCCTGAGAAAAGCTATCGATCCGCAACTAGACATCAGGGGTGTTGTCGAAATTGCACGCAGCCTAAAAACTGAGGGGTAGAGAAAAGCCCGGGCGTTGCCCGGGTTTTTCATTTGTAGGCATTGAAACTTTGGCGCAGGTTAAATCAAGGGCATTGTCACGTTCTGCTGTCACGTTGCACTCACGTTCGTTTGTTATTTTTATAAAGTGGCAAACTGAATAGCCACAAAGTCCGACTGCAGCCCACGTTCACTTTGACTGAACCACGAACCATTCTTGTGGAAGATAGTCACCCCGATAACTAAACCGGAAGTTCACACCGGCAGTTCGCCCAATACTCGCCCAGTTACTATCAATAAGAGGTCTCACCCATATGGGATCTGAAGTCGCAAAACCGCAGGAAGCTGCGGTAGAGAACAACGCGCCATCACCGTCGAAGCCTGACTTTAAGGTTGATCTCGCTGATGCAAAAGATGTAAGAGAAGTTTTTAAATTCAATCCGTTGTGCGAAGTTGGTCCGAGCAATAAGTTGCCTGAAATCGGTCTGCAGGATATAAAGAGCATCGCCGACGGTAAGCCGACGGATATCCTTGCGTCTGCCGCGACTCGCGCCGGCATCACGTTACCGGATACGAAAATTATGGATGGCGATACTGTTTTGACTGATGGTAAGCGTGTCGCAGTTCAGACGGACAGAGTCGCTGGCGCGAGTCCAGATGTGGTGCCACCGAGTGGTGTGAAACTGGAAGCTGGCAAAATTGATGGTGCTAAACCTGATGGCGTGAGACCTGAGGGTGTGAGACCGGATGCAGCAGTTGCTCAAAAACTTGAAGCACCGAAGTTAAACCAAAGCACTCTTGAAGCTGCAAAAGTTGGCAAGAAAGAAGGCTATCACCAAGTTGCTGAAAGGTTGCTGGGAACTGGTTTTGATCATCACGATCGCAAAGAAGTTACGAATGCATTGCGTGATACCTGGAAGTCTCAACCTGATAAAGCAGGTCAAAAACATTTGAAGCGCGGCGATCAATTGTTGACTCAGAACAATATGGATCAAGTTCTCAATTTAATTAAAGATGAAGGTCTCAGAGGCAGAGTTCGTGAGCGACTAATGAGTGGCGAAGCCCAGCCTCATGCCGATCGCGGACAGAAGAACCGCGACGGAGTTCCACGAAAGGTTCGTCCGAAAGAAACGCCTCAACCTCGCGAAGGGCAGAAACCAGCGGCTGCTGATCAGCCAGTACCCGCTGCTGATAAGGCTCGAAGCGATGCGGTTCCTAGAGCGCAACGTGGTTTGAAACCGAAAGCTGATACCACTGGTGACGTTCCAACTGGCGACAAGCCCGCGATCGTGAATCCAGCAGCGCCAACGGGCGATCAGCCTGCTGTTGCTACGCCGGAAGTTCCAGCCGATAAGGCACCACTAGTACCACCACCAAAAGTTGAGCCTCCTGCTGCGAACGATAAACCTGTGCCACCACAGGTAGAGCCTGGTGCCACCGACAAACCAGCGCAAGTAATTCCGACTCCAACAGATAAGCCAATACAAGTTGAGCCAAGAGTCGGCGAAACTCCGCGCATCAGCGATGACTATCGCGATCCTAAAGCTCAATTCGAACCGCATCAAACAGATGAACGCTTGACGCCCGAACGTCGCGATCGTCATCAGGAGGCCCGTCGTCGCGATCGACACAGACGCGCACCTGGTGATGGCACTTCGAGACAAGAATATCTTAATCAAGAAAGCGTTCCGGAAGGGATGCCTGCACTGGCCGACGCTAAGGGCGGAAAGGCTGAACACATGCCGCTGAAGGGACTGCCCACTATGAGCGCCGCGCAGATCGATCGTGTACTGCAAGAGCATAAATCGCCTGCCGCGTCGGAAACAATTCGCGACCTGACGACTGGAAAAGATCTCACTTTCGGTGAGCACTTATACAAACTCGGAATGGAATACGGAATTGATCCAGCCATCGCGCTTGGATTTTTCAAAGCAGAATCCACTTTCGGCAAGTATGGTAAAGCCGCTCGTACCAATAGTTTCGGTAACATCAAAGGTGGTTCTGGATTCCGCGGTTATGATTCATTTGCTGATGGTGCACGTGATTGGTTCAACCTGGTAAGCGGTGAGAAATATTTCGGTGCCGGCCGCGAAACGCTTGGTCTGGTCCTTAAGAAATACGCACCACCTTCAGAAAACAACACGGCTGGTTATATCCGCGACGTGGCTAGAGATGCCCGCATCTGGTCCGCTCGCGAACGAGTCAACGGTTAAGTCGGAGTTCATCGAGGATGAACTAGGTTTCATCCGTTTACAAAGACTCAGAAATCAAAATGTGTGGGGCGTTAGGCTGCATGCCGATCTTAAATTGAACGCTCCATTAATACGATAAAAAATGATCTTCACCTCAGGTTGTCATTTGTTCGGTTTGATACGCTAGCCGGGAAGTTTCCTATGGCAAAAAGTGTTTATGACTCCGACGCAGCAACTGTCTCCGCAACAATCAGATTCGAATATTTCCCAAACTGCGTCAACTGATGCGAGCAGTAGTGGAATTCATCCCGGTATCGATGAGCGTGGTTCCAATCAGCCGAATGGACATGGTTCAAATCTAGCGGATGGACACGGTTCCAACCGGCCGAATGGACATGGTTCGAATCTAGCGAATGGACATGGTTCCAAACAACAGAACGGGCATAGTTCTAATGGCATTGATTCGCAAATTTCGTGGGCGCAAAAGCTGCAACGCTTTTTAAAAGCGAACGCGTGGCAAATTGCAATCATGCTTTGCGGCACAGCGGTAGCGCTTTCGTACCATTTTGTTTTTGGTCATCCGAAGACCACGCTGATTTATGACGCGCGGAGTTACCTGTGGACCAGTTCGATTTTTGCCAAGTTTTTTATCGAACTGTCGCATCTTCATTGGGCACCGGAACTCATTCTCGATCCGAAATTTCAACAACATGTTGTGACTGATGGACCGATATACACCTCGTTTATCGGGGGTGTTTTTGCGCTGTTTCAGAGCGTTCCGGAAGCGAAGGACTACTACAAAGTCGAAATTATCCAATCGATATTGCACGGGTTCACTTGCGGGTTCGTTTATTTAATCTCCCTGCGGCTGCTCGACAGCAAGCTTCCTGGATCAGTGCCTGATTCATCTGCATCCGACACTGGTATTGCATGTAGTGCGCGTGCTCGAGTGGGTGCCGTCACCTCGGCTCTGTTGTGGGCTTTCTATCCAGCGGCTAATCTGGCGTCCGGTTTCATGTACACCGAAGCCTTTGTCATCTTCGTTGTATCGGCGTTCATCTGGTCTGCTGTTTCAAGTAATGCCAGTCGTAGTCGAGATTTCTTGTGCGGCGTTTGCGCTGGACTGGTTTTCTTGTTGAAGCCCGCGCTGATCCCGGCAACGCTTCTATCATGCGCGGCTCGGTTATTTTTCTCGCCAAAGAAGGCGGCAGCGTTTTCGACCATCGTTGTAGCGCTTGCTCTGACAATTGCTCCGTGGGCTCTATACACGCATTTTGTATGCGGCAAAATGCAGATCACGACGGCGAGATTTGCCGGATACAATCTGGCGATGGGCTCAGATCCTGAAGTTGAAGGACGTTTGGTCATTCCGATTACGCCGCTGACAAACTTCTTCAGTGACGAAAAACAAGGTATATACTTTGTCGCCTCACAGTGGAAATACAATACCGCTGAGTCTTTGCAGATCACCGCAAAAAAACTGACTCGTTTTCTCACTTTCCCTTGGAATGATTTCCGGCACAAGTTCTTTGGTATGGACGCCTCGCAGCAACGCCTGATTCACCTCGCCTTGCTGTTCCTTGGGCTGGTCGGATGCACATTAGCTGCAATTACGCGAAAGGTTGACCGTGATGCGATGCCTATTCTTGTCGTGTTGACGTTTATGTGGACTCCACTTACATATCTGCTGTTTGAAGCAAACTCGCGTTATGGATTCAGCGTGATGCCGTTCTACGCGGTGTTCGCCGGCTTTCTAATCGCTCACCTGGTTGCACCCGATGTGCGGAAACATTGGAAGCCTTTGGCATTGTCTGTAGTATCAGGGGCAGTTTTGACCACGGTGATTCTCCAGTCGGCGAATTGGGCCAGCGCAGGTAGCTCAGTCGAGACCACTATCAAACTCGAGCCGCAGCAAACGCTGGTTTCGCAGATTGATCTGAATAAGGTGAAGGAACCAGCAGGTCCGTATGAAGCTGTGATTTTGGTTGACGGTGAAAGATCGATTGAGACTGCGAGGCTGAACTTCAATGGTCACGAATTGAATCAAAAACTTGTGCACTTGCGATATTTGGACGCCGGCATTTACGATGGATACTACGTCAGTAAAGAGATTGCTCACTTAATGCAGGCCGAGGCCGAAGACTTCCGGCAGTGGCGTGTAGCGAGAATTCCAAAAGAGTGGATTGATTGGTCTGGGAAGAACCAAATTAAAATCGCTGCCCAGTCAGTGGGCTGCACTGTATATGGTGACAGCGCCCAAGTCCCCGAACGACTTCCATCATTCAGGCACAACTGTCCGAACCGAATGGTCAACGACGTTTCTGGATACGAATGCAGAGTTCCGTTGTTGCGTCCAAGCCGGTCCGTGGCGTTAAATAGTTTCATCGAAGGTCCTGCAGCTGCAGAGGTCAAAGGCAGCAGTCGAGTGCGAATCGCGATTGTGACTGATTCGCTTCGAGGAAAGAAGAAGCAAGATCCTGTCGCTACCTTCGCGGGCACGGCGAGTGTTAGCGCACCGGAAACGTTATTGTGTACTGAAACGTTGACGTCGGATCGGTTTCCTCCGGTCATGAGGAGTGCCACCGGGGACGGTACTGTTCACATTAGTCGCTTTGTTGTTGACCATGTCGCTCCAAATATCGAAATTAAGCTTCCACAGCCTGTCTCAGGTGACAACATCTATCGGTTGGAACTTACGGGAAGCATGCAATCGAAGAAACCTGGCAAGGTATCCGCATTACTCAGCAACGGCGTATTCGCCGTGGTATCGAAAGTGCCACCACACATGGAATGCGGTCCGGAATGGAAGACCTTCAAGCTTGAAGATCGAATGCCGGTGCGCCTTCTGAAAACCACTCCAGAAGCACAGCCTTCAATTGTGCTGTCTCTTTATCCCGGGCAATGGCTTTCTGAAAGTGGCTACGGAGGCAGCAAAGCTTCTTCTGATGCACAATTCCGTGATTTGAAATTGTCAGTTTGGTCGACCAAGCAACTCAACCTGGCCGGCAAGCAAGTCTTTGTCTATTAGTCCGTACTGCGGACTCGTTCATCTCACTGGAACCTCTAGTCCTGACTCGTAACTCTAACTCATGGCTCCAACCCAACTTCCAACTTAGAGTTCCAACTTACGGCTCCAACCCAAGTTCCAATTTAGAGTTCCAATTCATGGCTCCAAACTAAGTTCCAACTTACAGTTCTAACCCAATAGTCCCTCAATAGTCCCAACTCATAGTTCCAATTCGTTCCTTCCGGGAGCAAACCAACGCTAAGCAACACATGAGCACTGAAGCCCCACCAATTCAAAATTTGCGATCGAGCGAGGCACTTCCTTCGGAAGAGTTACTTTCGTCTCAAGGCGCACTCGCTTCGAAAAGTGCAAATTCTTCGCTTGAGTTACTTGCTTCGGAGGACGGAAGTTGGAACGATTCACGCGCTTCAACGGCGACACTTCCTTCGCGAGAAGCGCTCCCAGTGTCCTCTCCTGTTGCGAAAAATACATCAAACTTGGAAGCTGCGAGATTTCGATTCATCGACGGATTGCGCGGAATTTGCGTTTTGATGGTGGTGTCGCACCATATTTTCTTCGAGATTTTTGAAAGTAAGAAATGGGTGGAGGTAAATCCCACCGTTCAGTCGATCACAAGCTGGTTGTGGCATGGATACCTCGGCTTGCCGATCTTCATTGTTTTGTCCGGCTTTTGTTTGATGCTACCTGTAGTGGCATCTAATAGCGATACTTTATCCGGCGGTTTCAAGGGATTCATATATCGCCGAGCCAAAAGAATTTTGCCACCATACTATGCGGCGCTCGGGTTGAGTTTGCTGCTGCTCCTGGTCGTGCCTGGCTTCAGCCAGCCATCAGGGTTTCACTGGGACTGGTCTTTGCCCGCGTTCAAAAAAGGCATCATCTTTTCGCACTTGTTTCTCGTCCACAATATCGATCCTTCGTGGATAACCAAAATCAATCATCCTCTCTGGAGCATCGCCGTTGAATGGCAGATTTATTTTGTCTTCGCGTTAGCGCTAATGCCAATTCGTAAGAAGCTTGGAGTCATCGCTGCGTTCGCGGCGGCGTGCCTTTTGGCTGCCGTACCAGCTGTCGTCTTCAACACAGGTCAATGGACTCGACCTTGGTATCTGGTTTTGTTTGCGATGGGAATGCTGGGCGCAACTGTATCCTGTTCGAGGCATCCGTTCGCGACAGCTGTGCGCGAGAAGCTGCCCTGGGGCTGGATTTGCTCGGCGCTTGTGGCGAGCGCGATCTACTTTTGTGTTGCTGGCTTCACTCAAACAAGCAGTGAGTGGATTACTGCCGTCGCCATAACCTGTGTAATGATCTGGGCAGCAACGTTCGAGCGAACACGCTCTTCAAAATTCGGCGCCACTGCAATGACGTTTCTGACAATGCCGACCATAGCGAACATCGGCGTTTTTTCTTACAGCATCTATTTGATTCACGCGCCAATTATCGCGTTGCTTCGCATGTATTTGCAGTCGCTTAAGATTGATCAAACAACAAGTTACCTGCTGCTGCACGTGCTGGGAATAGCTCTGAGTCTCGCATTCGGCTATGCTCTGTTCTATTTTGTCGAACGACACTTTTTGTCAAAGCGAAAGTGATTATCGAAGCACAGCGGCGTTTAGCCTGCTTCTTCCAATTTTGGTTTCGCACCGGCAACGGCAGAGTCTTGCTGCGCAGGGATCGCTTTCCATTGTCCCGATCTGGTGAATCGTCCGGATGAAACCGCAATCGCCGTGGCCTTGAGTTCTTCTGCTTCTTTCACTCGATGGGTTTGATAAAGCAGCTGAATGTAGTGTCCGAGAAGCGTCATCACCTGCGGATGCGCGCGCCCGAGTCGGTTCTTCTTGATGCGCAAAGCCTGAACGTAGAACGGTTCCGCTTCATCATACTTAGTCCACGAGTGATACAACATCGCAGCATTGTGAGTCACAGTGCCGGTATCGAGATGGTCGGGTCCGAGGCAGCGAATATACATCTGCAGCAAACGTCTGATCACGTGCGCGCCGCGGTAGTATTCCTGCGTCATGTAATAGATTTCGGAGAGAAGCTCTAAAGTTATTCCGAGTCGGCGGTCGTCAGGTTCGAAACATTCAGCCTCTTCAAGTGCTGATAATGCAAGACGTTCGGACTCCTCCCATTTGCCCTGGTCCATTGATTGCTCAACTGAGGCAACAAGAATATCCCAGGGACTGGTAGGTACCTTGGGGCGCTTTCTCTTCTGAAAGTTGTCACTCACCTGTGCTCCCTCTGCGAGCTCTAGAGTCATCTACTTGATTGTACTAAGTGTCCGTTTTGTCAGTAAGTCTGACTGGAATGATAACTCGTTCGAACTCCTAATCCTACTGTATAACTTGGCCCTACATTTAGTAAAGCGGCAAGTGCTTGCTCCGATTGTTTGCTTAACCCTGCCTTTTCAAGCTCAGTACGACTTTTCGGCTGATATCGGCACTTATGGATAGCTGCCGGATATCCTTCGGAACGTAAGATCCTGAATTCGGCGGGTTGAATTTGAACGTATAAACTCCTTGCGGAATTGTCACCTGACAGCGTCCCTCGTCATCGGTCAAAACATATCCGCGCGGTAAATTGGTGGCAGAGTCCTGCTCGTTCGCGTCGTCTTCCGGCTTTTCACCATATGGGTAATATTCCATCTGGCAGCGCGACACTTTTCCGCCGTCTTCCCCTGAGATTTCAAATTTCAAATGGCACCAGCCGTGCCATGTGATGTCCAGATTGACCGGCTCCGTGCCGACTTCGACAGGTGTGGCATTGGCGAAATCTTTGTGGACCACGATCAGATACTCACCCGGCGACAGAAAAATTGAGTATCGACCATCGGCGTCAGTGACTGAATGCGCCAGGGCGAGGTGCAGCTCTGATGTTTGAGCAGTAAACTTTTCTTTGGAATCGGCAAAAACTGAAATCTGCAAACCTGCTCTTGCTTGTCCCGAGTCATCTCGGATGCGTCCTTTGAGCGCGGTTCCAGCCAGCAAACCGACGTTGACCTGTGTGTCTCCGCCGACAACGATCATCTTTGCCCACGGCGCGATGCCGGCGTGCTGTGCACCGTCTATGGTGACTGATGGCGCGCTTTTCGGATGTGCCACCACTACCATCTTATAGTTGCCGCCCGGCACGCCAAGCGTGAATTGACCCTGGTTGTCGGTTTTGGCGATGAATTCTTTTGTGCTGCTCACGTCTTGAACTCTGACCAAACAACTTGATAGCGGTTCGTCTTCGAACATCACTTCGCCCTTGAGTTTATGACCTTCTTGAAGGACAAAACTGCGGGTAGTATCGCTGTCCACTTTGACATTTGCTTCGCGCATTCCGAAATGAGTCGCTGATGGTGCCGGAATGATATCGAGGTCGTAATTGCCCGGCTCGAGCCAGATTTCAAAACTTCCTTGAGCATCGCTTTTACTTTCGGCGCAAAGATTTAGTTCTCTTACCAGCATTTGTTCTGCCGGAACACCCGGAGCGAATTTGACGAGGGCGTTGGAAACCGGCTGGCCAAAGACGTCTCGCACTTCACCTTGAAACTTCACCAACTCCGGCAAAACAATTTCAAGCGTTCCATCGATCACCAGATTGACTACTAAAATCTGTGTCGATACAAACGGGAATGAGGTGGTGCCGTTCGTTATGGTATGAGCTTCTTCGATGCCGTTGGCATTTGGCTCTGCGTCTTCCTGGCTGACATGCCGCGATGCGATGTGAAATTTGCCTTTGGGCAAAACCAGAGCGTATGCGCCTTCCGGAGTTAATTTACTGGTCGCTTCGTAAGGGATCGGTTCGATTCCGATGGCAACAACTTCGCCATCGATAATTTGTTTGCCGGATTGCGTCACCACCGTGCCTGTGAGCAGCGTTCCGGTGGTGAGACCGATGTTGCAGGTGGTGTTGGAAAATAGTTCTACGTCGTTGACTCTTTCTTTGAGAAAACGCGTGGTCGGGTTGGGAATCACTTCTAAGATGTAATTTGCGCCCGGTAATGAAAACGAAAATTCGCCTTTGGTGCCCGTGATGGCCTGGGCCACCGCCGGATCCAATTTCCCTGGTCCCTGGGTACCGAGCGAGAGTGGCGACAGGACGCGCACTTCGACGCCCGCGACAGGCAGACCCTGGTGCTTAACGTGTCCCAAAAGCGAGTGCTTCGTTTGTTTTTCAGTCAAAGAGATCACCAATGCGTACTTCGACCCGACGGTTTCCGCAGACCCGCCTTCTATAATCAAGAGATTTTAACCCATCTTCTGGTTAAGAGCGCAGTTCAAAATCTCTGCCGTCATCGACCGTTTCCCAACCCAGCGTCAGCATTAGCTCTTTCAGAACCGCGAACGAACCGGTAACAACGACTTCGCAGTTCGTATTACCTCCATTATCGGATGCCCGGCTCTGTTTGGCGGAGGGGGCTTTTTCGGTTCTGTTGGAAAGGCTTGCTCCGACCTCTTCGAATCTGTCGCGGGTGTTGGAGTAGGCTTTCTCGTACTGGTAAGCGGTTTTTCCCGCTCCGGCTGTGACCGCTCCGTTTTCTACCTGTGCCAGTTTTAGCGCCTCGCTCATCGATGAAGCCATGGTGGACTGAATGCCGAGTTCCGCACAGAGACTGACTATCTCTTCTTTGGGATAGGTGCTTCTGCGCACATCAGCCTCGACGGCGATGACGCGATCGCCCTTGCGAAGCAACTCTTGGAGCAGTTCTGGCACGTTCTTATTGCCGAAGAAACCGAGGATGAAGCAGTAACCGTCGGTTTCCGGATCGCGGGAATTCACCTGCAAACGCTGATCCAGCGCTCGGCGCAGCGCTTTCGCTCCTGCCGGGTTATGGGCGCCATCCATTATTAGAATCTTGTTATTCACGAATTGCATGCGACCGGCAAAGTAGACCTGCCGCAATGTATCGGCAAGAGGGTCGAGAAATCGGCTGGGCGGGTTCAAAAACTTAGATGCCAGAAGGGCGACGACTGCCATCTCGGCGTTGCTTCTCTGGTGCGGCCCATACAACGATAAACAATCGAGCGCTTGCTCAATAATTTGAGCGTGCGAAACTGGGATTACGTCAGCCTTTCCCGAGGGCGGTGAAACGAGATGCGAGCCTTTTTCTTCAGCCTTTGCATCGTGCACAGAAATCTGATGCGCGCGTTTCACATCAGCCTTTCCCTCGTGCATCGAAATTAGGTGTGCGCCTTTTTCTTGCGCTTGGGCTTTTAAAACTTCCAGTGCCGGTCCTGTGGCAGCAGTAACAACCGGCACGCCTCTGCGCATGATGCCAGCCTTTTCGAAGGCGATCTTTTCGACGGTGTCACCGAGGATATGCATGTGATCCAGATCGATGTTGGTGATTATGCTTGCGGCAATATTCTCGGCAATGTTGGTCGCGTCAAACCTGCCACCCAAGCCAACTTCAAGCACAGCACAATCAATTTCTTTTTTCTCAAAAAAGAAAAACGCCATCGCCGTCAAAAATTCAAACCATGTCAACCTGCCAAGATCCTCATGCCTACCGGCGAAAGCATCTGAGCGAAGTTTTACATGTGTGGCGATTTCGGCGAATTCAACATCATTTATTGTTTTTCCGTTGAATGAAAAGCGTTCATTGAAGCGCATGATATGCGGTCCTGTGAACTTACCGACTTTTTGCCCAGCGCTTGATAATATCGTTTCAAGAATGGTGGCAGTCGAACCTTTGCCGTTGGTGCCACCAACATGGAAGCATTTGTATTTGTTTTGAATATCTTTTTCTTCAGCCATGAACAGCTTCACCCGCGTGAGTGTAGGGCGCTCAAGCGTCGGGACGAGGCTTTCGATGTAGGCGACTGATTCTTTGTAGTTCATTGCATTGCCTTCACGACATGATAGCGCAGCATGTACACTGTTGACCGGTATCAGGAGATAAGACTGTGACTGTTTTTACACACGACGATAGGGTTTCGACCGTGCGGGTCCACGAGGGCGGCATCATCAACTTGCGGATCGATTCACTGCGCTCACCGGATGGATTGGAAGTTGTGCGCGAGGTTGTCGAGCATAATGGTGGCGTCGTCATAGCCGCGCAGCCAGCCGCCGACCGTGTGCTTTTGATCAAACAATATCGCTATTCC
Source organism: Candidatus Obscuribacter sp. (assembly GCA_021772095.1). Taxonomy (GTDB): domain Bacteria; phylum Cyanobacteriota; class Vampirovibrionia; order Obscuribacterales; family Obscuribacteraceae; genus JADYXR01. Next base: position 134,321 of record JADYXR010000139.1, read on the forward strand.
ATTGATGAGGAATTGATCGAGTTGCCTGCCGGACGTATAGAGAAAGGTGAAGATCCATTTCCTGCCGCGGGTCGTGAACTGCGTGAAGAGACAGGTTTTGAAGCGGAAAATTGGCGGGAGCTTTCGCGCATGTTTTCCGCTCCTGGATTTTGCGATGAGATTCTTTATTTGTACGCAGCAAATGGTTTAAGTTTCTTAGGCAAAAACCTAGATATCGATGAGCACACCGATGTCATGGACTTGAAGCTTTCCGAAGCCTGGGAACTCGTCGTCCAGGGGAAAGTTCGGGATGCCAAGACAATTGCGGGTTTGGCGCTTTTGATGCTGCCTGACAATTCCGTCCAATAAACTTGTTTCGAGGAAGCTTAAAGCTCGTAAGGGAATGATTTTCCCGCTTTCCATCGGTGTTATACTGTCGAGCGTCTGAATCGCCGTGCGCGTTAACGCAGTTTAAGAACTACGGCATCGAATCGATTAGAGGTAGTGATGGCTAGCAAAACCGAAATCAAAGTAAACCGCTTGCACTTTCCCGTAATGGCGATGATTGTCATGGCAATCCTCAGCGCTGTTGTCGTTGGCGGTTCCTTCGAAGTGATTAAGTACTGGCCGCAACCTCAGAGTGTTGACCCGGTATGTGACTGGCTCACCGGTGGAATCTGGGGCTTCGTCGCCGGCGGATTTTTCGGCTTTGTGCTCGGCTTCTTGACCGACGACAGCCATTTCCCTCGCGACCTGCATGACACTCCGGCGTTGCCGGGTGATGCAGCTTCTAGATAAACGCGGGCATAAACAGTTTCTTCGTAACCTAAAACACAGCATTCCGATAGGAACACCAACCTAGTTATAGGTGTTGCTGGAAATAAGTCGTGCTCGAAACCGTTACCCCATGAGGGCAGTCACCCGAGTGGGTGGGTCCACGCCCATGTATTCAATCGATTGCGTGATGTGCAAGGCTGCAAGCTTCAGGTATTAATAGAGTAGGAGCAAATTCTCCTTCAACGAACGCATAGCTCTCTCAGGCTTTGCCTATTTTGAAATCTGAAGCAGGTTTTTCATGTCTATAATCCATCAGCCAATCGAGCTACAGTGCGTCACATCGCCTATGCGAGTGATGATTGTTGAAGATCAAGAAGTGCTACGACTGGGACTGAGACTGTCTTTCGATGGTGCCTCCGACATAGAAATGGTGGCGGAAGCTGCCGATGGTCCCAGTGCAGTTGAAAAAGCTCGGGCTTTCAGACCGTCATTGATTCTGATGGATATTGCTCTTCCGGGATTCGACGGAATTGTAGCGACAAAGAAAATTAAAGCTGAGTTCAAAGACATTCGCATTCTAATTCTGAGCAGCCACGGCGAAGACAAATACGTTTTCCCGGCTCTCGAGGCTGGTGCTGATGGATATTGTTTGAAGGACGTTTCTCGAGACACGCTCGTCACCGCGATGAGGACTGTCAGCGCAGGGCACACCTGGCTGGACGACACAGTTGCTCATCGACTTCTGCGCTCTCTCAAACGCGCAGATCCGGAAGTGACATCGCAGAGCCATCAGCTTACGGAAACCGAAAGAAAGGCTTTGTACGGCGTACTGGAAGGCACGCCAGTAGACGAGATCGCCGATCAGCTTGGTATTCCTGGTGACCAGGTGCATGCATACACCAGAAAAGTCTTGCACAAAATATCAAACCTGCCGAGCACTAATGATTCGCTTCCTAAGCTCAATGAGCGCCCGCGAAAGGTAACGATTGAACACGTACAGTCGAAAATTTGCACACGATGCAAAGCGAAATTACCTGAGGATTCTGAGACCTGCCCTTACGATGGCAGCGAAACTCAATTCGACAAAATGGTGGGCACCACTTTTGCAGAACGATACGAGATTCTCTCGGTCCTGGGATCCGGTTCTGGTGGCACGGTTTACAAAGCGCGTCATCGTTTTATGAATCGACTTGCTGCTATTAAAGTAATGCACCAGGAATTGATGTCGGACGTGGACTTGTTGCAGAGATTTCGTCAGGAAGCCTCTTCCGCAAGTTGTCTCGAACATCCTAACGTTATTCGCGTCATGGACTTTGGTGTCACTAATGATGGCACACCATTTATGATTCAAGAGTATGTAGACGGAATGACTCTGCGGGAAATCGTAGATCAAGTAGGCGCGTTGCGCGCGCCAATCGCCAGAGATATCTTCGTGCAAATTTGCCGAGGAATGGGATTTGCCCATAGCGAAGGCATAGTTCACCGAGACTTGAAACCGAGTAACGTTCTGGTTTATGGCTTTGGAACAGATGACATGCGCGTTAAAATCGCTGACTTCGGAGTTGCTAAAGTGGTGCGAACCGACAACACCAATCCGGTGCGAACCGAGTTGGGATTGATCATCGGTACTCCTCTATATATGAGTCCGGAGCAGTGTCGCGGACAATTGCTCGACAAACGTGCGGACATTTATTCGATGGGTTGTTTGATGTACGAAGCGCTCACCGGGCGACCACCATTCGTCGGAAATGACGTCATGCAGGTGATGTATCGACACGTCAACAACGATATCCCCAATATTGCCTGCACTGAAATCGGCCGAAATCTGCCGGCGATTTTGAACGGAATCGTCATGAAGGCGCTTCGCAAAGATCCAAATGCTCGTTATCGCAATATGGAAGAGTTGATCGTTTATCTCGAAGGCGCGGTGCTCTAGCTTCTGAAACTGTTGCACTTTACACTTCGACGCTATTGGGGCTCACGCTCGACTTGCTTAATTTCCTCGCACCACATTTGCTATCACTAGCAATCGTTTATTTTTTGACGAGGAGTTTTTCGTAAGTCTCTTGATGAAAGCCGACGACGAGCGTATCGCCTTGTAAGAACGTCGGTGCTCGCAAGTTGCCGGTCGGTCCTAAAAGCAATCTTCCCAGCGTTTCGCGATCGGGTTTTTGCGTTTTTAAATCGACGTGAACAACCTTGGTTCCTTTTAGGACATAAATTTCTTTAGCCTTGGATGCCAGCTTTATGGCATCGTCTAAACCGATTCTGGTTTGTTTGGCGTTGACCGTTTCATTGATTACGATGTGCTTTCTACCTAGAAAGTCCTGCGCTTTGACGCACGACGTTCAACCAGCGCGGTGGTAAATCCAATCCAGTGGTGACATAACCTTCTCCTGAGCGATTGGGTCAGAGAGTAACATATAAATATATGGATTCACGTTACCCTATGCGGAACTAATCCTTAAAAGCGGGTATTTAAGTTTTAGGTTGACTATTTACTCATGACCCACCAGGAATGAATCAGACGGAGTCGCAACAACACGGAACTGACTTGAGGCTAATGCTGGCTCAGGCGGATGCTTTGTGTTTGGAGAGACGGTTTGAGGAAGCCGCCACTATTTATCAGCAGCTGGTCAACATGGCTGAATCAAGGCTTGGTCCTAATCATCCGGATGCGATTTTAGTTTTGCAGCGTCTGGCGGACAGTCTATACGCCATGAATTTATTTCGCGATTGTTTGCCGCTTTACGAGCGCCTTTGCACTGTGGCGCGTAGCATGCTCGGTGACGGCGATCCAGACGTGGTCAATCTGATGTTCAAGATTGCCAAAACCCAGGAGCTGATTGGATCTTTTACAGAAGCCAGAGCGACCTATCAATTCGCGATTAACACTGCCACGGCGAATTTGCCGCCCGGACACGAACTGACGACACAGCTTCGGCAGCGGTATGACGCTCTAATCCAATTGATGGAAGAGAACATCCAAGCTGCTCAAGCCTGGAAAGAGAACACGGTTACTAATCCGATAATCACGATTGGCCCTGATGGTCGTCCGCTGGGACCAGGCAAGGCACAAGCTCCGTTGCCTCCGTTGCCGCAGATGCCGCAGCAGCTTCCGCCTGGTGTCGCTCCGCCTCAATCAACGCAATTGCCTCCGCATTTGCAGCCTCGAGCTCAAGGACTGACTCCGCCTCCTGGTTATGAGCCGCTTCCAGATGCGACTTATGACTCGCTAATTTCTGTTGCTGCGCATTTGAACGGTGCATCAAACAGCGATAACTCGCCTGCAGCTCAGTCTTCTCATAATGGCGGGCAGCAACCGGTCCATCCGGCTGGTAGTCCGTTTGGCGACCAAAACCAATCCGCTCAGGCTCAAGATAATTCGCCGCAATATTTTAAGGCACCACCTGTGATGGCAGGCTTGTCGGCACCACCGCCGGTGATGAGTGCTTTGACTGGTCCGGCTTCAAACGCTAATCCGTGGGATCCGGAGCCCGATGCGCCGCCTCCTGGGATGAACGATGGGTTTTCATCTGGTGGTTCTCCGTCGTCTCAACCATCGCTGCCGCCGATGGCACAATCGTCCGGAATGCAACCGCCATTGTCCGAGTCGCCAGAAATTCAAGCGCCGGCTTATGCAGGACCCCCGCAACAGATGCCGCAGCAACCGCCGCCGGGCATGCCGCCGCTGCCGCAACAGATGCCGTTTCCACCGCAACCGCAAAGCTTACCGATGCAGCACCAGACGCTGCCTCCACAGCAGATGCAGATGGAAATGCAACAGCAAAATCTTCCGAGTCAACAGCCGACCGTGCCACCGCATTTGATGGCGATGGCAATAGAAATGCAGCAGAAGAATTTGTCGGCGCAGCAACAAACCGTGCCGCCGCAGCAAATGCCAGTGGAGATGCAGCAGCAGCAGAACCTCCCTGGTCAGCAACAGACCGTGCCGCCGCATTTGATGCCTCAAATGCAGTCGGCTCTAAATTCACAACAAATCAGTCCGCCTCAATTTCCTCAAATGTCGCAGGAAGCTGATTCGCCGTTTGGTGCTCAGATGCAGCCTCCAATGGGCGGCCCGGCGCCGCAGCCGTCGCAGCAATTGCCACCTCCGCAGAACGCTTCACCTCCCCCACCATCATCTCAGGGGCGGCCTCCTCTGCTTCAGCCTGGAATGATGCCTGGCTTTGACAGTTCCAATCAGCTTCCCGGCGGCCTGCCAAACGCGATCGGACCAGGCGGAATGCAGGATCCTTGGAACGCGGGACAACCGCCACTTCCTCCTCAACCCTGGAACGCTCAGAACGAAACGAGTTCAAGCTCGATTGGTTCTCAGCTCATGCAAGAGCTGGAATTCGATGATATGAACTCAGCTCAATCATCTCTAAATCTACCATCTGTGAACAGTCCTCCTGGTTCACAGGACATTGGTGCGGCACCGAATATGATGCCGTCGTCCGGTAATAGTAATCCAGGATATGGTGCTCAGAATGGTCCACGGAGTGGTTTTCCCCCGCTGCCGCAATCATCTCCCGGACATGGTGACGCGGGCGTTATGCAAGATCCGTTTCGTTCGTCGAACGAACAAGATGGTTTACCTCTGGGACCAGGGCCGTTTCCGCCTCCGATGAATCAACCAGGCATGCAGCCCGGAATGCAATATCCGGGCATGCAACATCCGGGAATGCAGCAACCAGGCATGCAGCAACCAGGCATGCAGCAACCAGGCATGCAGCAACCAGGCATGCAGCAACCGAACATGCAGCAACCAGTCATGCCGCAATCAGGAATGTCGCAACCCGGAATGCATCAAGGGGATGGCATGCATCAGAGCGGCGTCCAGCATCAAACCGGCTTCCAGCAAATTGGCATGCAACCGAGCCCACGCCAGAGCGGCATCCACCAGCGCGGAATATTTACCGGCGGTGAACCAGTCGCCATGCGTGGTTCAAGCGTACAGGGTCTCGGTCAATCGGCATCGCCTCTGCACCAGGCGGGAATGGTCAAAGGCGGACCGCTTCCAATCAATGATCCGTTCGCCGAATCTACCGGAAGAAAGACAAATCCGGATCCATACCTCGAACACCTGGCCGCTAAAGTCGCCGACCTTAAGGCTCAAAAGGCTGAAGCCGAAGCACCGGAAGAACCGCATCTGCCGCGACCTGGACAGCCAAGGTCATCAGGATGGCATGACGCAATTACGGTTCCACCAGAACGAAATCAATCGCAAGAAATGCATCGAAAGAAAGGTGTGCCTCCAGTTCTCTACGAGGAAGCCACCGAATACGGTGAAATGGAAGAGAGCGAAGTTGGCAGCGCAGATGTACGTTCGGCCGTTCAAAAGAAAGTTGTAACTTCGCGCGCGGCTGTTTCAAAAAGCGAGGGGCTAGTTTCAAACGTCCGCGCGTTCAAAGAATATTTGATACCAGTTGTGGTGCTTCTTGTAGTTGGTATTGGTGGATATTTCTTTATCAGTGCAACCACTTCTCGGACACCATCAAAGGTTGAGCATATTGTCGCAGCACCGCTGCCGGGTAAAGGTGCTGTTGAAAAGAAAACAGTTTATGCCACTCCCGACAATACCATGAGATTAGCGGTTGGCAGTCGCGACTGTTCGCTGGTCGATGGCAAAACGCTGATTAACGTTCCATGTGTTCTCTATGATGGAAGCTGGAACCATGCTGCAATGCAGATTATCGATTCAGTGTTGGAAAAACAGATTTGGTTCAACAAAATGCCGGAAGGCATGGTTATGGAAAATGGCACCATTTTGTTTGATACCAAAGAGCCCGATCGGCTGGTTATGGAACGGATGAATGCTATGTCGCTTGCCGCCAACGCCAGCTATCTGCGCGGCTCCGGCTATCCGACGAAGAAAGCGCAAATCAACGCACAGGCATTCGTTTATCCTAATCCATTTACTGGAAACACTGAGTTGGTGAAACTCATGAATCTCCGCGAAGTGCATGGAAATCGAAAAGAGCTGTTGGATTCTCTATTGAACGGCGCTCTGGTACTGGGCGAGCCTAAGTTTGGGCGCGGCGACGTGCGCGTTTACTCGATGGGCGATTCGTCGAGCGGAGTGGAAAAAGGTCTCGGATTTTTTGTTCGCGGAGCTGATCGTAATGGTAATTTGTTCCGTGTCAGTGACACCGGACAGTCGGTAGTCCTTGGCTACATTGAAGGCAAAGACGTCAGCAACTGTCACATTCAGGGCGACACTGCACCACTGACTCCGACTACACCAGAGAAACCGACCAAGGTATGGATTGCCAAAGGTCAGCAATTGCCAATTTTCGTGATTTATCATTCGCTGCCGATCAGCATGGCGATAATCGCGTTCCTGGCATTCTGGCGATCGCTAATGGTGGCACCGGGACAAGATCCCAACAATTCGGCCAATACTACTTTCCGCATGATCGCTTACGGTGCAGTCGGCATTGGATTAATTACCGCGGCAATTCAATACACATTCTGGATGTAGGACATCGCTTATGTGCCTTTGTGCTGATGTGAAACCGCACTGAACGAAGAACCATTATCAAACGTGAGCCGTTTTGATTGTTGAACAATGAATAAACAAGTCTGCGCTTATTTTTGTTTGCTTTCAATCGTGCTGGCGAACTGTTCCATCTGCACCGCAGTCGGTTCGCGATTGGTCTTTCTCAATAGATGAGCGTAGTTCTTCAGCAAGTGAACGAGTTCTACGTGATCTGGTCCATAGATCTTGTTTTTAATTTCCAGAGCTTGTTTGTAATAGTCTTCAGCCTTTTCCCAGCGGTTCTGCGCGTGATAAACCATGCCCAACTGGTAAAGCACGTTGGCTACGCCTTTGCTGTTTTTGCCGTCTTGCTTTTCTCTGATTTTCAGAGTGCGCAAATAAAGCTCTTCCGCTTCTTTATAATTCTCTTTGCGGAACAAGATGCAGGCAAGATTGTTGCTGCAAGTGGCGACGTCCTCGTGATCGTGCGGGAATGTTCTTTCCCTGATTATCAGCGCCTTGCGATAAAATGGTTCTGCCTTGTCATACTTTGATTGATTGAACAAAACGATAGCGAGATTGTCCACGCTGGTTGCAAAGCGACCGTCTTTCTCTCCGAATTGCTCCGCCTCCTTCAAGGCTTCGTGCCACATGCGCTCGGCTTCTTCGAGATTTCGGTTTTGGCTTGCCTTAACGGCCTGCATTTTGTAATTGGTCCAGTTGGCTGACATCTAACGTGCTCCCAAGCTCTCAGGTTTATTCTAAACCGATTCTTAATCCTAGCCAACCCTGTCCCATAACCGCACTAAAGGACGGGAAAGGCGATAAACTTATGAGGTCGTTCCGTCGCTCGATTCCCTCCAACCATGAGGGACACGACATCGAGCCGGTGCGCGACGTTTGCGGCAACGCTTGCCAAGAGGATTTTGTTCTCGCTGAGCGTGGCGCGGTATCCATAATCAGCAACGAACTTGTGCAGATCGGAGGGTAGAATGAAACTCGTTGACAGCCCCGGAAAGTCAAAAGGCAAGAAGGTTGCAGACGCAGCCTCCCAAGATGACGAACACCACATTCCTCTGGGTGCCAGGCAAGAGATCATCAAGAAATTTCCGATCGATCCCAATCTGAAGAACTACGAGGACACATACGCCTCTTTCAATTGGGAAGATGCGAAGAAAGAACTGACATATTTTGCCGAAGGCAAACTCAACGCCGCCTACAACGCGGTAGATCGCCATATGAATGATGGTCGGCGCAATAAAGTCGCGCTCTATGCCATATCTAATGATAATAAACTGGAGAAATTCACTTTCCAGGAAATCTACGAAGCTTCCAACCGCATGGCGAACGCCCTGAGAGAGTTGGGTGTGCGCAAGGGCGATCGCGTTTTTGTTTTCCTTCCTCGCGTTGCCGAACTTTATATCTGCACGGTTGCGATTGCAAAACTCGGAGCAATTGCCGGACCACTATTTTCAGCGTTTGGTCCTGACGCCCTGAGAGATCGTTTGAAAGACAGCGGCGCGACTGTTGTGATTACAAATCCAGCTCTCAAGCCGAAACTTGATGGTATCAAACACGATTTGACTGATCTGCAATACACGATTGTGGTGAATGGCGATAAGAAATCACTGAAGGCTCAAGAATATACCTACGAAGAATTAGTCGAGAAAGCGAGCACGAAATTCGAATGCGTACGCACTGATGCGGAGGATCCGCTGTACTTGCTCTACACCTCCGGAACCACCGGAAAACCAAAAGGTGTGGTGCACGTTCACAACGATATTCTCGGGCACCACATGACCAGCAAATGGGTTTTGGATCTCAAAGAAGATGATGTCTACTGGTGCACGGCTGATCCAGGTTGGGTGACCGGCACCGTATATGGTATCTTCGGTCCCTGGTCGAACGGCACATCGGTCGTTTGTTATGAGGGCAGATTCGATGCCGACAGCTGGTATGAATTAGTCGATCGACTCAAAGTCACTGTCTGGTATACGGCTCCTACTGCGCTTCGCATGCTGATGAAAGCGGGCGACGACGTGGTTTATCGCCACAGTCTGGAAAGCCTCCGCTACATTCTCAGTGTAGGCGAACCACTGAATCCGGAAGTGGTGCGTTGGGGCATGAAGGTGTATGGCTTGCCGATTCACGACAACTGGTGGCAAACAGAAACTGGAATGCAATTGATTGCCAACATTCCTTGCTTGCCTGTAAAACCAGGCTCCATGGGAAGACCGTTGCCTGGTGTTTATGCAGCCGTCGTCAATGATGACGGCGACGAAGTCGAAACCGGAGAGCTTGGACGCCTTGTCGTCAGACCGGGCTGGCCGGCGCAATTGCGAACTGTCTGGCGCAACAAGGAAAAATACGACGAGTACTTCAAAATTCCTGGTTGGTACTTCAGTGGCGACAACGCATGGAAAGACGAAGATGGCTACTTCTGGTTTGTCGGTCGTGCCGATGACGTGATCAACACCGCTGGTCACCGCGTCGGTCCGTTCGAAGTTGAATCAGCTCTGGTCGAACACGAAGCGGTAGCTGAAGCCGGCGTAATCGGAAAGCCTGATAAAGAGCGGGGCGAGATCATCAAAGCGTTTATCGTTTTGAACAATGGCTTCACCTCGAGCGATCAACTGCTCGACGATATTCGCGAGCACACCAAACGCCAACTGGCTGCTCATGCCTATCCTCGCGAAATCGAAGTGAAGGAAAGCCTACCGAAAACACGTTCCGGCAAGATCATGCGCCGACTACTGAAGGCGTGGGAATTGGGCTTGCCGACTGGCGATACATCTTCGCTCGAAGACGACTAAAGCGTGGACCTGGCAGCAGCACAATCAACGCCGCCGCCGGCTTATAAACCTCGCACAGTTTTGTGCGAGAGGCATGAACTGATTCGATTCGGTCTCAAGAGGCTGGTTGCTGAGGTTGTCGAGATCATCGGCGAAGCCGCCGATGGTCATGCTGCCACTGAGGTGATCGGCCGATTGAAACCGGAATTTATTCTGATGGACATCGATCTCGATGGCGTCAACGCTGGTGAGGTGTGCCGATCCATAGTCACCGATCTGCCGACTTCTCGCGTTTTGGTGCTCACTGATTCGTATCACGCCACCAAATACTACAATCAATTGCTTCGTGCCGGCGCGCATGGATTCTGCCTGAAGAGCTCCGGACCGCGCACTTTATTCGATGCGATCAAGTCGGTCACCTCAGGAAATTTTTATTGCGATCAGAAGCTGTCGAAACTTGTAGATCAGCCGGCGCCGGTGGACATGCCCGATCACAATCTTACCGATCGCGAAATTCAAATTCTGATTCGATTGGAGATGAAGAACAAGGATATTGCTGAAGAGCTGGATTTAAACCTGCGCGCCGTCGAGAAGCATGTCGATCATCTTTTGCAGAAACTGAAAGTGCCGACCAGGACCGCCGCCACGATGAAAGCGGTTCAGTATGGTTTTGAGCTGCTGCCGAAGATGCCCGGGCGCGACCCTGTAACCGGCGTCACGCACGAGCAGACCACGGCGGAGCTGCAAGCTGAGCTGGTTATCGCCAACGAACATCTGAAAGCTTTGCTGAGACAGCGCGCACTTTTGAATGATATTTAGACGCGCCTCATTTGAGAGGGCAATTTGAAAAAAGTTCAACATATCCCTGGTGAGCCTTGTAGATATGTGTGTTTGTTTGAAATGGTCGAAATCGCTGAAAAACCGTCAAGTGAAGCCAGACTATTAGATCATTCTCTTCGCATTTTGCTCACTGATTCGCTATCCTTATAGCAAGTGAAATTAAAACCGGATATAAGTCGCAGCGCCAAATTTGCTGTTCAGGAGCACACTTCCTGTGGTGGCGCGGGATATGCGATCGATATATTCCGCAAGCTTTAATTCGCTGTCGAACATAGCAAGAAAATTTAATTCGTGATGTTGAACTTTTCGGCGGCGGATTACGTTTAACACTATAGATGGAACCCGAAGGTGATTGAAGCATGAGCTCCGAATTGAACGAGTCGTCGCTGGAAAGGCTACCGCCACAATCGCTGGAGGCCGAGCAAGCCGTGTTGGGTGCGCTGCTGGTCAGTGGCGACGGCGCCTCGCGGATTGTCGACATTCTCAATCCTGAACACTTCTATCGCAAAGCGCATATGGTGATTTTCGCCGCGGTCCTCGATCTTTATGAAGCCAATGAACCAATCGATATCATCACTGTATGTCAGTTTCTGAAAGACCAGGGTAACCTTGATATGGTGGGCGGGCGTCAATACATTCTCGACCTGTCGCTGTCCGTGGCTACCACAGCCAACCTGGAATACTATGCTCGACTGGTTTCAGAAAAAGCGATTCTTCGACAATTGATCAAAGCCGGAACGGAAATTGTCGGCAGCTGTTACGAAGAAACCGATGCAGACACTGCATTGGATCGGGCCGAACACATGATTTTCACGCTCGCGCAAAAACGTGAGATGCAGGCGTTGGTGCACGTTAAGCACGTCGTTGAGACTTCTTTCCAACAAATCGAAGCACGGTATGAAAACAGAGATTCACTGTCAGGTATACCGTCTGGATTTTACGATCTTGACGCGATGACGTCCGGATTCCAGAAATCAGATCTGGTAATCATTGCGGCTCGTCCATCCATGGGCAAGTGTCTGGCGTGGGATTCCGAAATAGTGCTTGCCGACGGCAGTGTCGCTACTATCGAGGAGATCTATAAATCACGCCGTTCCAAGATATTTACTCTGGGCGATGATTACAAATTACAACTGACTGAACCAAGTCATTTTGTAGATGACGGTATCAAACCGGTTTATCGGGTCACGACTCGTCTTGGACGCTCGATTGAGACTACGCTTGCCCACCCGTTCTTGACGGAATTGGGTTGGCAAAAATTGGAACACATTCAAGTCGGCGATCGGATTGCTGTTCCAAGCCATATTCCAGTTTTCGGTACGAAAGAATTACGCGACTGTGAAGTGAAGTTGATCGCTCTTCTTGCAGCAGACGGCATATTGAAACGAGGCGAAGTCAGCTTCACCAACTTCAACCCGTTGCTGCAACAGGATTTCAACGAGGCGGTAGTTGAACTGTTACGCGGACCGGTTCTAGCGAAAGTTGTCGGTGACACCAGTTACGGTGGCACCGGTTCTTCACGAAAGGTTGGTTTGAGTCCAAGTCCAAGACCAACATGGATGGGCAACAGTCCAGTTGCGACATGGCGGGAGAGCGTCGGGCTGCCGGTTGGCGGCTCGCCTTCTGAAATTCCTGCTTCCGTTTTCACACTGCCGCGAAGACAATTGGCACTGTTCCTCAACAGACTGTTTGCTGCCAGCAGTCGCGTCTCTATCGACGAAGAGGGCAATTTGCAAATCGCTTACGCCAGCTCCAGCGAACGACTGGTCAAGCAGCTCCAGCACTTGCTCTTGCGATTCGGTATTCTTTCCAGCGTCAATCGCAAAATTAGATTTATCGAGCGCCGCAAACAGTGGTTTCAATTAGACATTTTGGATTCCGATTCGGTCGAACGATTCGGCACCGAGATCGGTATCTTCGGCGTGGAAGAACTGAAGCCTGACAGCTCGAAATCGGCATCCAGCGCGGAGAAATTCAAGACCGATATTTATTGGGACGAGATAATTTCGATCGAAACAATCAGCTGTAAGCAAGTTTATGATCTGACTATTCCGGAAACACATAACTTTGTTTCCAACGACATCTGCGTCCATAACACGGCATTCGTGTTGAACGTCGCACAGGCAGCGGCTATGGAGAACAACACTCCGGTTGCCATCTTCAGTCTTGAAATGTCGAAAGAATCGTTGGTAATGAGAATGCTCTGTTCAACTGCAGAAATCGATTCCAACCGATTGCGCACCGGACACATGCACACATCAGACTGGACCAAGCTGGCGGGGGCGATGGGAAGAATCGGCGAAGCGCCAATATTTATCGATGATTCCGCGATGGTTAACGCACTGGAAATTCGCGCCAAATGCCGAAGACTGAAGGCGGAAAATCACGGTCTCGGCATGGTAATCATCGACTACATCCAGTTGATGCAGGGAAGAAAACAAACCGATAACCGGGTACAAGAAGTATCGGAAATTTCGCGGAGCTTGAAGCAACTCGCTCGTGAGATTGAAGTGCCTGTGCTGGCTCTGTCTCAGCTTTCCCGTGCGGTAGAGGCAAGGCAGAACAAACGCCCGATGTTGTCCGACCTACGTGAATCAGGATCGATTGAACAAGACGCTGACCTTGTGATGTTCATCTATCGAGACGAATACTACAACCCGGAAACAGACAAACGCGGCGAAGCTGAGATCATTATTGCCAAGCAAAGAAACGGTCCGGTTGGCACTGCAGAATTGTTATATCAGGGCAGTATCACTCGCTTTTTGAACAAGGTGCATACGCAATACAACCAGGTCTAAAGTCATTTGATCAAGCACTTGGAGAAACTGGTTCGAGAATTTTGAGGGCAAGTATTTTGCCCGTGTTCGTTTCAACAATTGCACCCTTTCTGTGAGCACACCGTCCGCGGCACACCTGGGGGAACCCCAAGCCAAGCCGCGCATCTGGAGTACGAAGGTTCCCTGGAAGTAAGAATTGATATGCTGGCTTCATAAGCAACAATGCATGCTATTACTATTTCAGAAAGCCTCAGACATTCAACATTTGATTAATCATGACAGAGTCAAGACAGCCGCTAATTTTGCTTGTTGACGACAACCCTAGCCAACAGAAGGTAATGGGGATTCTTGCTGACAAATATGGCTTCGATGCAGTCGTGGTTTCCTCCGGTCAGGAAGCTCTGGACGCTCTGGCTGCATGTCCTAGTTGCTTCGATATCGTTCTTATGGACTGGCAGTTACCTGACATGACTGGCGGTGAATGCACTCAGAGGATTCGCGCATTCGAGAAAATTGTCAACCTTCGCACTCCGATTGTCGCCGTAACTGCACACGCGATGGTTGGCGACAAACAAAAATGTCTGGATTCCGGTATGGATGATTATTTGAGCAAACCGTTCACCGCGGACGATTTTCGACGCTTGCTGTTGCGATGGACCTATGACCCAGCTCGTCCAAATCTGAGGCTGTTGCCTTCCAGAGAAATTGGACCTGGAACATCCGCAGCCAACGGCTAACATTCTCACAGCGCTGTCACTGCCGGGTCTATCATCTACATTCCGCCGCGACAGTCAGTTGAAATTGAATTCGTGTAAGCAACGCATCGTGAAAGTTTCAACTCGGACTGGCACCACCTGTGGTGTTGCTGGACCGCCGTGGTGTAACGGTGTGCGTGGGCGGTGCGTGGTTTCCATGCTACTGCTGTTGCTGACGCTACTGTGGTATCCAGAGCATATCGACGCTCGTCGAGCCCAGCGCAGGTTGTTTTTCGAACTCAAGCGTTTCTATATTCATCATGCCGATCGTGTCAGTCGCGGCGCTGGTGACCAGCATTCGCCGGCCATCCGGAATAAGTAAAAGGTCTCCGGGAAACTCGACATCGATAGGCAAAGCCACATCTTTGATCTTTTCCATCTTGCTTAAATCAAAAACCGTGATTGAATTTTCTTTGGCGTTAGCAACGAAGAGCCGCATACCATCAGGACTAATGGCGATGCCGGTTGGGCTCTCGCCGGTCTGCATAGTTCGAATTACCTTTTTCTGACCGATGTCCACAACCGAAATCGTGTTGGACATTCGGTTGGTAATGAAGGCGGTGCTGCTGTCTTTTGTGATGACGACGTTGCTTGGCATATGTCCGACAGTGCAAACACCGATTAGTTTTTGATTCAATGTCGAGATGAATGAAACTTTCCCGGCTGGCGCGTTTAAAACGACGAGCGTGTAGCCGTTTGGCGTGATTTCCAATTTCGTGGGTCCGGCCGGAACCAGGGTGCGCATTAGAACCTTTTGAGTGGCTAGTTCTATCACCGCTATCTTATTGGCCGCGCACTCGGACACATAGAGGAAGGCACCATCCGGTATTGCAGCGACATCTTTAGGTCCGCTGCCGGGAAGGAAATCGATCTGACCGACAAATTCTCGTTTCTTGGGATCGACTACCAGAACGCGATGCTTGGTTTGATCGGCAATGAAAAGTTTGCCACCAGCGGTTGCCATTCCGCCCGGCGTGCCGTCCGTGGGCAACTCGATCAATTTATCGAGCGCAGCGCTTCCCATTAATGAAATTTTTCCAGTCTGCGGTGAAGTGATAGCAATGATACCAACAGCGCCAGCCTCAGCCGGTTTTGTCTCCGGCGTTTTTTCTGGAGGCTTCGTGACTGCGCTTTGTGATCCAGCTGTCCCGCCCAGGACTGCGATGGTTAGTTCTCCCATAGTTGGCTTCAGCTCAGGAGAAATGAACATTCCTGTTGGCACTATCAAATCCGGAGGCAGAGTGCAGGCGGTCAATTTCTTTTTATCTTCTTCCTTGAGACCAGCTGGCAGAGCCAATATTTTCTTGCCGGCTTGGTCGGATAGTTTTAGATAATGCCATCCGTTCGAAAATGAAAAGAGAACCGGCGCTTTGGGCGGAAACTTAGAAGTCAATCCCGGCACGGCTTTCAGGTTGAGAACTTTCGGTATGAGTGGAACAAAAAGTCCGCCGTCGGTTTGTTCGATGACACCATCGAGTCGAACCCGCGCGCTCGGAAAAACCTTTTGCAGAGTCTCTTTGAGCGAGCCCGGTGGACGAGTCGCCTGAGCTTGTGGTGCGAGTGTGAAACTAAAGGTGAGCGCCAATAACATTGATAGTAATGAACGAAGCGAGCGATCCGACTGCGTTTCATTACTGCGGCGAAGAATGATCCAATCGCCACATTCGTTCTTCGTGTGCTGTTCTTCAGTCGCTATTTTTCGGTCGAAAAGCATCGACAATTTTGTCCAACAATGAATCTTCTTTACCGTCTTCTACCGGAGCGTCTTTTTTTTTGCCGTTGGATTTGCCTTTCGCATCATCCGTGTCGGACTTTTCGGCATCGCGCTTCAGTTTCTTGGTCTGTTCCGCGTCTGCGGAGAGCGTCTCACCATTGAGTTCCGCCAATTGTTTGAACAATTCTTTTTCTTCGTGAGACAACTTTGTCGGAGTGTTCACCGCGATGTGAACAATCTGGTCTCCACGTCGTCCTTGACCTTGCAGTGGTGGCACTCCGAGATCTCTCATCAGTAATTGAGTTCCGCTCTGGATACCGGCTGGTATCTTGAGAAGTTTCGATCCTTCTACAGTCGGCACCAACAGGTCGCCACCGAGGGCTGCCATTGAGTAGCTGATGTTTTGTTTGACGTGAATCGTGCTGCCGTCACGAATAAAGTCTTTGTGTTGTTTGACGTGAATCACAACGAACAAATCACCGAAAGGACCGCCGTGTGGTCCTTTGTCGCCCAGACTCGCCACTCGCATTCTGCTACCGTCGGCGATACCAGCCGGTACAGGCAAGTTGAAGTCTTTCTTCTTGCGAGTCAAACCTTCGCCGCGGCAATCGCGGCATGGCTTGTCGATCTTCTTGCCGTTACCGCGGCACTGCGGGCAAGGCATGATTTGATACGTTTGCACAAAGAGCATGTTGACGAGTTCTTTGACTTGACCCATACCGCCGCATGTAGCGCAGGTGGTGACCGCGCTGCCGGGGGCGGCGCCGGTTCCTAAGCAGGTTGTGCAATCATCCAATCGATTGACTTCGATCTTCTTTTCGCATCCGAATACTGCTTCCAAAAAATCAATTTGCAGATCGTACTTGAGGTGCGAACCCTGTGCCGGACCGGCTTGCCGACCGAAGCCGCCGCCGCCGCGAACACCTTGCCCGAACAGTGCTTCAAGGATATCGTCCATGCCGAATCCGGCAAACGAACTCATGTCCATGTCATCGAAGTTACGCGCGGAACCTTTGACACCCTGGTGTCCATAGCGATCGTATGCCGCGCGTTGTTTCTCATCGGAAAGAACTTCGTAAGCTTCCGCCAGCTCTTTGAACGCTTTCTCGTCGCCACTGTCCTTATTATCAGGGTGGAGAGTCCGAGCGTGCTTGCGGAATGCCTTCTTTATCTCTTCGGGGCTTGCTGTCTTAGCAATGCCGATGACTTCGTAGTAGTCCTTCTTTGTAGACATGTTTCCTATAGCCAAGTGAATGATCCTCAATCCTATCCGAGTCTAGTCCTCGATGGCGTTCTCCCCTGGTTCTTTTTCCAGCGGCTCGTCCCCGTCAGAATCGTCGTTGTTGTTATGGTTGTTTAACAACTTCTTGGTGTCCTGACTTTTGCCCAACTCGATGGTTTCGATTGTGCTGCGCTTCTTCGTAGTGTTGCGCACTGATGGTTTGGTCTGGTGCAACAGGCGACCAAAGTCCATTAGGGCAACTTCCAGACCGGCGACGTGAGGATTGAGCTCTTCGATGTCATCCTTCGTCAGGTCCTCCTTTACATTGTCTATAGCGCGCCTGACTTTGTCCACAATTGCCTTATCAACTCTGTCACCGTACTTTGTGATAGTTCTCTCAGCATCGGCGCAAGCCGCGTCGGCCTTGACTCTAGCGTTAATGCGTTCTCTTTCGATCCGATCCTGCTCGGCGAATTCTTCGGCCTCGCGAGTGAGCTCTTCGACTTCTTCAGGGTTCAATCCAGTGGTTCTCTGGATGGTTATTGATTGTTTTAAACCAGATGCATGATCTTTGACACTGCATTGCAAGATTCCGTCAGCGTCAATATCGAAGGTGACTTCAATTTTAGGAACGCCTCGAGGGGCAGGCGGAATGCCGGGTAAGTGCAATTTGGCCAGCGATTTGTTGTCTTTTGCTTTTTCGCGTTCGCCTTGAAGTACATGGACTTCGACTGATGTCTGTCCGTCTTCCGTTGTCGAAAACAGCTGTGTCTGGCTGGTCGGGATGGTCGTGTTGCGCCGAATGATACGGGTGAAGAGTTCGCCCGCGGTCTCGATGCCCAACGAAAGTGGTATCACATCGAGAAGCAAAACTTCTTTCAGGTCGCCGGCCAGAATCGACGCCTGAATGGCGGCGCCCATGGCCACTGCCTCGTCAGGGTTGACCGATTTGGAAGGTTCTTTAGAAAAGAAACGACGAATCATATCCTGGACTGCAGGAATTCTGGTTGAACCACCGACCAGGATAATGTTTTCTATCTCGGATGGCTCCAGCTGCGAATCATCCAGTGCTTGCTGCAGAGGACCGAGACAATCATCAACCAGGTGTGCCGTCAGTTCGTTAAACTTGGCACGCGTCAACTGGCTCTGGAAGTGCAGCGGACCAGTGTAGTCTGCTGTGAGAAACGGCAAATGGATTTCAGAAACAGCCGCAGTGGAAAGTTCGATTTTGGTTTTTTCAGCAGTTTCTTTGAAGCGCTGAACGGCGATCAAATCGTTTGATACATCGATCGATGTCTGACTGAAAAAATCCGAAACCATCCACTCGATGATGGCGTTGTCGAAGTCGTCGCCGCCCAGGCGATTGTTGCCGCTAGTCGCTTTTACCTCAAAAACACCTTCGGTGATTTCGAGAATGCTGACGTCGAAAGTGCCACCACCAAGGTCGAACACTAAAATAGTAGCGTGGTCGTCGAGCTTATCGAGACCGTAGGCTAGCGCGCTTGCCGTCGGTTCGTTGATAATTCGCATGACGTCTAGCCCGGCGATTTGTCCGGCGTCTCGTGTCGCTTGTCGTTGCGCGTCGTTGAAATAAGCTGGAACCGTAATAACAGCCCTTGAAAGTTTTTCGCCCAGGTATGACTCGGCATCGGCTTTCAGCTTCTGCAGAATCATCGCCGAAACTTGTTCCGGACTATGGCTGACACCATCTATGGTGACACGATAATTGGTTCCCATCTCTCGTTTGATCGACTGAATAGTCTTCAAAGGATTGGTCACCGATTGTCTTTTAGCGACCTGTCCAACCAGTCGCTCACTGCTTTTTTTAAACGCGACTACAGAAGGAGTGGTTCTTCCTCCTTCAGCATTTTCGATGATTACAGGCTTGCCGCCTTCCATAATGGCGACGCAAGAATGCGTTGTGCCTAAATCGATGCCGATTATTCTGTCGCTGTTGCTCATTCAACACCTGATGTCACGGTTGCTTCACTAAACATCAGATTTAGGTGATAACAACTCGGAGCCACTATTCTTCCTTGGCAGATTCGACTTCTTCTACTTCTTCTTTTTCTTCGAATAACTTGGCGTTGAGGTCCGCAGTCACGTCCACGACCGGTAGATCTTGCGTGCGTGATTCGGTGTTTTCCTCTTGATCCCAGCCGCCGTCATCAACGACTGAAACATCGCCCGCCTTTTCTTCGGTCGCCACAGCAGCCGCGCTAGCAGGAAGGATCGGTTCTTCGTCGATATCCGGTGCACCATCTGCGGTGGCTACGTTAACCAGAGTAGGACGCAAGACTTTCTCACCGAACATATAGCCCGGACGCAATTGCTGATAGACAGCGCCATCAGCCACAGCTTTGGTAGGGATCTGTTGAACCGGTTCATGATAGACCGGATCGAACATTTCGCCGATTACTTCCAGCTGTTTAATGCCAATCTGCTCCAGGCAGCGATTGAAACGGTTGTAAACCATAGTCAAACTGTCCATCATCGCCGCTGAGGTCATGTCAGGCTTCAGTCTGGTCTTGGCCATGTCCATGTCATCTAGCGCGGGCAGAATCGCTTCCACAGCCCGCTGCATGCCGACAGCCGCAAACTCGTCTTTCTCACGAGCGATGCGCTTTCTGTAATTCTCGAAGTCGGCGAGAAGCCGCTTGTAATGGTTCTCCGCTTCTTGAGTGCGTTTCTCAAGCTCGGTGACTTCTGCTTGCAGACGTGCACACGTTGGGCAAGGACCCGTTCTCTCTTCACCACGAACACTCATGCCGAAATCCTCTGGATCGGGCTCAGCGCCCGCGTACATCGCTCGATAAAACGCTTTTGCCGACGCGCTTCTGTCCACTCCGCCCTTGCCGGCTTTCTTGCCGCCATCTTTGGAATCTTCAGCGCCCGTCGCTTCTTTGTTGTCAGACTCGTCGCCCATAGTCACCTGAAATAGGTCGTGTTAATAAGTGAAGTGGTTGGTGGTCTAGCCGTACTGGTAGTAAGTGGTCAAGAAATTGAATTGGTCTGACTTCTTTCGTACCCTTATTCGTCATTCATAGAATCAATTAGAAGGGTTCGTAAACATTCCACGTAATTGATTGTGCACGCAAATTTCGAAAAGTCCGCTGGGACTCGCTGAAATCTTAACGCTTTACGGTCGTCAAGCAGGCATGCTGTCAATTTAACGAGGTTCGTAAATGTAACCTCTATAATTCTAAGACACAGGAGGCATTCCGTCCCCTGCTTCTGAAATTCAGAGGAAAATTTGCACATATCTTCAAACTAATACTAAACCGGAGTCTGATTAATTTATGCAGGTTGATACCAGTAAACGCCTCATCTTATACGCCAGAGACGAATTTGGCGGAGGGCATTCCAAAACAGCGGAAGGCGTCATCCGCTTCGGAAAGAGTCCTATCGTTGCGGTTGTTGACCGGCAGCATGCCGGCAAGACTGCCAAAGAAGTCTGCGGTGCTGGTGAGAATATTCCAATCGTTGCAACCATCGAGGAGGCTGCCAAACTTGGCGGCGAAGCGATGCTCCTGGGCTGCGCTTTTGTGGGCGGACGCATGCCTGAAGCCTGGCGCCAGGATATTTTGAAGGCTCTGGACCTCAAAATGGATGTCATTAACGGACTCCACGATTTCCTGGTCGAGGATGAGGAGTTCTTAGCCTCTGCCAAACGCAACGGCAAGCAATTGATTGATTTGAGAAAACCGCCTGACAATATGCCGATTGCAAATGGCAGGGCAAGAGCGCTCGACGCGATGACTGTGCTTGCCGTCGGCTCCGATATTTCGATTGGCAAAATGACTCTGGCAATCGAACTCGACCGCCTGGCAACCAGGCGCGGCTATAAATCTGGTTTCGTAGCTACCGGTCAGACCGGCATCATGATTGCAGGCTCCGGAGTGCCTCTCGACCGAGTAATCGGGGACTTCATGGCCGGCGTAATCGAAGAACTGGTGCTGGAAGCAGCCCCTGGTCTCGACATGTTGTTTGTTGAAGGGCAAGGTTCCGTCTATCATCCGGGCTACTCCGGAGTGACGATGTCGCTCGTGCATGGCGCTGCGCCTGAAGTGATGATCATGTGTCACAAGGCCGGTCGCGATTCGACTGAAGGAAAGGGCGAAT
This sequence comes from Candidatus Obscuribacter sp., assembly GCA_021772095.1. Classification (GTDB taxonomy): domain Bacteria; phylum Cyanobacteriota; class Vampirovibrionia; order Obscuribacterales; family Obscuribacteraceae; genus JADYXR01. Next base: position 155,783 of record JADYXR010000139.1, read on the forward strand.
TTCCTTTGCCGGATTTAAACGAAATGATTCGGATGTATGAACAGATTGCCGGCATCGTCCGTCCCGCCAAAGTCGTCGGTGTTTGTATCAACACGTCCAAGCTGAGCGAAAGCGAAGCTCGCAAGGTTGTCGATCAAGCCGCTCAACTAACGGGTCTTCCGGCTACCGATCCTGTTCGTTTTGGCGCCGATAATTTGATGGATGCTCTGGAAGTCGTCTTTAAATCGAGAAAAACGACTGCAGTGCAAGCCAAGTAGAGGAAATAATCGTGACCATGACCAAAACAGCTCTTGAATTGGATTTTGAGAATCTCGACCTGGCTACGGCGCATCCGTTTGGTATCTCGTCAGGAACGACGGTGGCGTCGGAAAATGTTCTTGTGAAACTGAAGTACGGTGACATCACCGGTTTTGGTGAGGCTGCGCCTGCTCATTATCACAACGAAACAATAGAGACGGTCAACGCCGTTCTTGAGACAATTCGCGAGGCGCGCATCCTGGGCGACGATCCATTTGCGATTGCCGAAGTTTCAAACCGAATGGATAAAGTGATAGCCATGAACAACTCGGCGAAAGCCGCAGTCGAGATGGCGATGCACGACGTTGCCGGAAAAATCGCGGGCGTGCCGGTGGTTTCAATGCTCGGTTTGTCCGGACTGAAGGCGCCGATCACCGACTTCACGATTGGCATCGACAATCTCGAGATCGTGGAAAAGAAAACGAAAGAAGCCGTTGCCGCCGGTTACAAAATGTTGAAAGTGAAACAAGGCACTTCCTACGATCGCGATATCATTTTGACGATTCGGAAAGTGGCTCCCGATCTGCCTTTGAGCGTAGATGCCAATGGTGCCTGGACGCCGAAGCAAGCAATTGAAATGGCGAAGTTTCTCTGCAACCACAACGTTTTATTCATCGAACAACCACTGCCGAAAAACGCGCACAAAGAAGATTTTCGTTTCGTCCGAGAACATTCTCCTCTGCCGATCTTCGCCGATGAAAGCGTTTCCAAATCGCACGACGTGGCCCGACTGGCTGGTTGCGTGGATGGTATCGTTGTCAAACTGGCCAAAACTGGTGGACTGCTAGAGGCGATCCGCGTGATTCACACAGCCCGAGCTCATTCTATGCAAATCATGTTCGGCTGCATGATCGAATCTTCGATCGGAATTACAGCTGCCGTTCATCTGGCACCACTGGTCGACTACCTCGATCTCGATGGCGCCATGCTGCTTGCCAAAGATCCATTTCATGGTGCCACTTATGAGGATGGTTATTTGAAATTGCGCGATCTACCTGGATTGGGCGTCACTCCCCGGTAGTTATCGATCAATAACCGTTTGCCCGAAACCGGATCGATCACCGAACAACAGCCGTATTCCGGCAACCGGCTGGATAAGGGTTTCTGGATAGCTTTATTGAAGTTCAAACTTGAACTTCGCGTGCGCCGTTTTAACCCCACTTCTTCAAACGTTCTTTTATAAGCTCAATCGTTGAAGGAGGATAGAGTTTAAAAGCGAGCAATTTTTTCGGATCGGCGATTTTTCGGAGCGTCTCTTCGCTTGGGCTGTCGCATAGAATCAGGTCGGCATGATTGACCATGTAGTTCAACTCTTTCTCGTCAGAGAGGAGAACTGCGCGCACCGCTACTTCTTCGCCGCGATGGGCGGCAACCAGTTTCGTCGCCATGGTCATCAACGTCTGGCTCACTGACACCAACAGAATCAGACTGCCGGAGCGCACTGTCGCGATTTTTTCCATTTCAGTTCGCGCCGGTTCAATATTGCACGGCACCAATCTGGTTCTATCTTTGACTTTGTCCTGGAAAGTGAACAAGTGATAGAGACTCGTGAGAATCAGCGATTCGTCCATCAAATTCGGGTTTTCGAGAATTTCTTGAACGGTGCAAACTTCAACTGGAACTGAAAAATGCGGTTTCAGCTCAGTCAGCAAGACCGGGTGAAAATCTTCGTTTCGGTCGACTACCAGAATTCGCTTTACCGGTTTGCGATCTTTGATTTTCTCGAATGCTTTGAGAACATCTTTAGCGGCAAAACCGCTCTCTGATGCTCGCGCGAGAAAATCGTTAATCATGCCGTCCAGATCTGTTTTGGCAGCCGGTTCGCTGTCTCGGCCGTTGATGCTTGCCACTCTCACGCCGCTGCCCTGGCGAATTTCCAGAAGACCAACGTCGGCTAAGTGGTTGTACGCGGCAGTCACTGTGCTGTAGTGAATGCCAAGGCGGGCAGCCAGAGCGCGAATACTCGGCAGTTTTTCTCTAGCCGTCAGCATTCCTGATGCGATCTGAAGTGAAACTTGTTCCACTAACTGATCCCGCACTGGAACTGAACTTTCTTTGTTGATTGATATCTTCACTGCGAAGAAACCTCTAAGTTATGGCTCACGATTTGTGACTTTGTTTGCTTCTCGCTCAGGAGATTGTGGTTGAGATTCAGTCCGCCCTTTCGCTGTTGAACTGAGATGGCGAGCTGATTCTGCGCGTTTTAACGCGGTGTCGTTTTGACCCGGGTCTGAATCGCCGGATTTGTTTTTGGAATCGCGAGGTTCTAACTTCGCTTTCAGCGCCGCTTCTTTCTTTTCCAACCGAGCCTTAGCGTACAGGCGCGCTTTCGCTTCAGTCAGATCGCGTTCTGATTCAATAATGATTGATTCGAAATATTCCAACGAGGTCTTTCGTTTTCTATTTATCTCTGCGCGTTTCTTCAGCATCTTAGGCAGCATGCCGATTCCCTTGCCCGTTCCAATCAACCACGGAACCAGCTGTCCACCACGTATGGTGACAACCGCGAGGTAAAACGCTTGCCAGTAAAATATATGAGGAAGAAATTTCAACAACAGCGGCATCGGAATATTTTTGACGATCGTATTGAAATTATTCTGAGCTGAGAGTTTTACCACCATTGCGGAGTAGCCACTGCCTGTGGTGCCGCAGCCGAGGTGATAAACAATCGCGGTTGGAATGTAGAGGCACTTGTAGCCGGCACTCTGGGCGCGTAATCCCAGATCGACATCTTCCAGGTAGGCGAAGTAATCGTCGTCGAATAAACCGATATCGTCGAATAATTCTCTGCGGTACATCGCGGCACCACCGCATGCACCGAGGATGTAGCGCTGTGTGTCGAATCGCCCTTCGTCTTTTTCTTTGTGTCCGATTCGACCGGGCAGACCACCTCTGCGGTATCCGTCGCCCACGCCGTCTAAAATTGTTTGATCGTCATAGGCCAGCATCTTACAGCCCACAGAGCCAACTTCGGGATGTTCGTCCAGACCTTTGACCAGCTCTTCGACCCATAAAGGTTCGATTATTGTGTCATTGTTTAAAAGCGCGATGTAACTTCCGGTGGCAGCCCTGATGCCGGCGTTGACCGCGGGGCTGAAGCCGGTGTTGACTTCGAATGTAATCAGTTTTACTTCCGGATAATTGGTTTTTAAAAACTCTACCGAGCCATCGTGTGAGCCATTGTCGACGATTATTGTTTCAATCGACTTGTGTGTTTGTTTCCGAATGGAATCAAGACAATCGGCAAGATAATGCTTGCCGTTCCAGTTTGGAATTACGATGCTGATCAGTTTTTCTGAAGTCACTTTTTGCTCAGTTGAGATCGCTTGTGGTGCGGTTGTGAGCGCGCTGGGAAATCTTGATTGCAAAATCCGATTTGGCACGTGCGATTCGCTGTCTATTGTACGGTAAAAGATTCTTCTCAGATGAACTGCTTCCTGAGGGAGATATAATGGTTCCTCGCTTCCGCTTTACAGTGATAAAACAAGCGCCGGTACGATTATGAGTTTCTCTTCACAGCAAAAAAAACATCGCAAAGTCATGCTCGTCACTCTGGAGCCGATTTCGCGATCCATGGCCGGGCCTGCCATTCGAGCGGTGGAGATGGCGAAGCAACTGGCAAAAGAGTTTTTCGTTACGGTTGTATCGCCTGTTCCGCAAGCCGCTGAAGACGAATTACCGCCGATCGAAGGCGTCAAGATCGTGACTGGTGCCAATCGACACGTGATGTATGAAGAGGCGCTCGCTAACGACGTTTTAATCATTCAATCGAACGTGCTGAGACCGTTTCCCAAGCTTTCCGAACTGGGAAAATTTCTGGTTGTCGATCTTTACGATCCTTATCTCTTTTCTGTTCTTGTTCAATATAAACATGAAAAAGTGGCAGGGGAAGCCAGTTATCGCTTGATGCACCAGGTTTTGGAAAAGCATATGCTCAAGTGTGATTTTGCAATATGCGCTTCAGAAACGCAGCGAGATTATTGGTTGGGGCGCTTCTGCTCAATGGGACGGCTGATGCCGGCGCTTTACGAGTTCGATCCGTCGCTTCGTAAATTAATTGATGTGGTGCCGTTTGGTCGAGAGCCCTCGGCGCCGCAACGCAACGGACCGGGGCTGCGCGAGGAATTCGCCGTGATTGGCGATGATGATCTGGTTTTGCTCTGGGGTGGTGGCATCTGGGATTGGTTCGACCCGCTGACGGTAATCGGAGCAGTCGCCAGAGCGCGAGAACGAGTGCCCAACCTGCGTCTGGTCTTTATGGGCTTGAAGTCGCCCAATCCTAAAGTGCCGATGATGAAGATGACTAAGGATGCAATCGAGCTTTCCGATAAGCTCGGTCTGACAGGCGCGAGCGTCTTCTTTAAGGAAGGCTGGATTCCGTATGAGAAGCGCGTCAATTATCTGCTTGATGCCGACGTGGCTGTTTCTGCGCATTTCGATTTGCCGGAGACGCGTTATTCGTTTCGTACTCGCATACTCGACTATCTCTGGTGCGGGCTGCCTGTGCTGAGTACCGGTGGCGATCCGCTTTCCGACATGATTGACCGCGCTGGAGCCGGCGTGGCTCTACCGTATAAAGATGAGAATGCCTGGAGCGACGCGATTGTGCGGATGGCTTTTGATAAGGCGTTTCGGCAGGGGTGTTCTGAGCAGTCGACCAAACTATCTAATGAATTCACCTGGGACAGGACTTGTAAAGCGCTTGTTGACTATTGTCGACAACCTTATCAGCTGCCGCAGCATGTAAAGGTGACCATGCCGTCCGTGATAGAACGGGCTCGCGCGGTCTATGCTCGGGGCGGAGGCGAACTGGTTATGAAGCGATCGCGCGAAATAATTTCAGACTTGTTCGGCTAACTATATATACTTGTGCATCAGATGGCTGAAGAACGTAAATCGGGAAAATCAAGGGCGCGGTCGCAAAGCGACGCGCGACGTGGGATTCAAGACGAAAACTTTCTTGATTTTCAGATTGATGTGGCTAGCGATGCGGTCAACAGGCTGTGGAAGAATTCTAAAAAGCTGAACAAACCCAAGGGTAAAGGCAAAGGCAAAGGCAAGGGCAAAGGCAAAGCTGGCAAGGCTGTCCACGACATGCGCATTGCTTTCCGGCGCTGGTACTCGGTTTGGAACATTCTTTCGCGTGAAGGTTTTGAATCTAAATCGTTTAAAAAGAAGATTGGAGCCGATCTTAAGAAGGCTTACAAACTTTTGGGCGCCGTGCGGGACTGGGACGTCAATCTCAACACCGGTAAAGAGTACGGTGTGCCTGAGCAGGTGCTGGCAAAGTGGCAGCACGAGCGCAACCGGGTGGAGGAAGAAACTTCCGCTGGTGTGGAACGGCTGAATCTGCCGCAGATCATAAGAAAGCTGAGCAAGTATTTGAAAGCCAGAAGCGCGAAATTGCGCCGGAGGTATGCTCATGATGGGCGTTACAACCTGCGACCGCGCGAAGCCGTCGAAGCTTATTTGATTGAAACCGAGGTCAGAACCCGAGATCTGGCTCTGCAAGCCGGCACGCTCGAGGAATTGCACGCGCTCAGGCTCAGTATCAAGGCGTGGCGCTACATTCTGGTTGAGTTTTTCGGGTATTCATCCGCCCCTCTGGTCGAAGCTCAGGGATTACTCGGACAGATTAATGATCTGGAACGTGTTCGAATCCTTCTAGAGGCTGCAGATGAGCCAATGGTGGGCAGAACCATGGATAATATAGTTGGCAAGCAGCAAGAACTGATTTCAAGCCTGGATCAGATCAAATTGACTCTGCCGTTCGGATTGCGTCCGGCCGAGACTGTTTCCAACGATTAAGCCGGCGATCGGGCGCTCCTGATCTAAATTGATAAGTTATCTTGAATGTCCCGCACTAACACAGTCTCTCCGTTAAAATGGAAGTCTAAGAAAGTGCATCTCACTTGTCATCCGTCGCAACGACCATTACGCAGCCGGGGTTAGCGTTCATGCCCAAACAAACGAAAGTCCTAATCCTTGGATCCGGTGCAGCTGGTCTGACAGCGGCTATCTACGCGGCTCGAGCCAATCTCGCGCCCCTTGTTATCGAAGGCTTGCAGTCCGGTGGTCAACTGACCATCACGACTGACGTCGAAAACTATCCCGGCTTTCCTGATGGAATCCTGGGTCCGGATTTGATGACAAGGATGCACAAACAAGCCGAGCGATTCGGCACAGAGTTTATTTACGACAACGCTGAATACGTCGATTTGACGCAAAGACCGTTTGTCGTCAAGACGAGCGAACAAGAAGTTCGGGCGCAGACGCTGATTATCGCGACTGGCGCGTCGGCTAAATTGCTCGGATTGGAATCGGAAAGCAAGCTCATGGGTCACGGCGTCTCTGCTTGTGCCACTTGCGACGGTTTCTTCTTCAGGGACAAGGAAGTATTTGTGGTTGGCGGCGGCGACACGGCTATCGAAGAAGCGATGTTCCTGACCCGTTTTGCCACTAAAGTCACCCTGGTTCACAGACGCGAAACCTTCCGTGCATCAGCGATCATGGTCGATCGCATGAGACGCAACGAAAAAATTCACTACTTGCTCAACTGCACAGTCGAAGACATTGGAGACGTGGCAGCAGGCGAAGTAACCTGGATTCGCGTCAAGAACATCAAGACCGGCGAAGTTAGCCAACATGCGGCCGATGGAGTGTTCATCGCAATCGGACACCAACCAAGCACCGATTTGTTCAAAGACAAACTCGAACTGAATGAGTCCGGCTACATCGTCACCAACTATGAAGGCAGTGTGCTGACCAAGATCAAAGGTGTGTTCGCTTCAGGCGATTGCATCGACCACACATATCGACAAGCGGTCACGGCTGCAGGATCGGGATGCCGAGCGGCTCTTGAAGCGCAGTGGTTGCTTGAAACCGAAGAGAACGAGCTTGAAGAAAGCGCGCATCAACCTCAGAAGGAAGAAATGGACACTTCGGCCGAGGCCGCCAAAGAAAAACAAGACGGCAAATCGGCTAAAGCTCAACAGCCGGAGCCGGTCGGTAAAAGCCAAGGATGCTGCTAAACAACGTAACTGATAAAGGCGCTGGGTATCTTCAAAATCTGGCATTCTCGCACGCATGCGCGAGTCACGACCTTTTTCATCGTTTAAACAAAGCGGATAAACAACCCATCTCGGCTACCCAGGCGGTGGCTTTGCTGGTCAATTATGACGCGCATGCTGGTTTGTTGCGACGGCTTTTGCTCAAAGCGGCAGCCTATATGCCGGAAGCGGCGGTCGGCTATGTGCTTGAGAATGTGCGCAACGAATATGGCAATGGCGATTATTCTTTGTGCCACCAGGGGCAGTTGCGCGATGTGATTGAACGAGTGAAAAGACTCGGCAATCTCAATTGCAACACGGATGATATGCCTGTGAGAAAGGGCGTCAAGACTTACATTCGCGATGTTGTCGATTACTATCACCCGCATGCCGATCATCTAGAAATTCCTGACGGCATGTATGGCCCTGCCATTACTGCCGGTGCCATCACCGCGACGGAATTGATGGCGCTCGAGGAATTCAAGGCCATGCAAGTGGCATTCAAAAACTTCGAACTGGACTACCATCCATGGTTCGACCACGTAAATGTCGAATGCGATCATGGCGACGAAGCGTTGGCGTTAGCCCAACACTTTATTGAAAATTACGACGCGACCGCTTCTGTTGAATATGGCTTCAACAAGACGCTGGAAGCGAACGTGCATCTCTACGATGGATTGCTGGAAGCGATAACAGCATACGAGGAGACTTAATATGGCAGCAATCGGTTCCACTGAAACTCGGCGCGGTACGCCCAACAGGCTGATTAACGAAACCAGCACCTACCTTCTTCAACACGCTCACAATCCGGTTGATTGGTATCCGTGGGGCAAAGAGGCTCTCGACCGGGCCAAGAAAGAAGAGCGTCCGATTTTGTTGTCGGTCGGCTACGCTGCTTGCCACTGGTGTCACGTCATGGAGCATGAGTCATTCGAGAACGAAGACACTGCTGCAATGATGAACTCGCACTTCATCAATATCAAGGTCGATCGCGAAGAACGCACTGATATCGACGAGATCTATATGAAAGCGGTTCAGCTAATGACCGGGCACGGCGGCTGGCCGATGACTGTTTTTCTAACGCCTGAGTTGAAACCGTTTTTTGCCGGTACATATTTCCCACCCGTCGATAAGCACGGCATGCCGTCTTTTCAGCGCGTGCTTCTGGGCATCCATACCGCCTGGAAAGACCGTCGCGATGAGGTTTTTGAAAGCGCTGCCGACATAACCGACCATTTGAAAAAACTGGAAATCGGAATTGGATCTGATACATCCGACAGCGAAGATGCCGATACGATTTTGCGAATGGACACCATCGCCGGTGCCATCGGTCGACTGATGTCACGCTTCGATTCGAAATGGGGCGGGTTTGGTGGGGCGCCGAAATTCCCTCATACGTTCAGTCTGATGCTGGCGATGCGCTACGCAATTAGAAGCACGGAAACGAAAGCCAGCGATCGTTTGGAATGCAAACAGATGGTTGTCACCACGCTGGAACGCATGGGCATGGGCGGAATTCACGACCAACTGGCAGGCGGCTTTGCTCGCTACTCCGTCGATCGGCAGTGGTTGATTCCTCACTTTGAAAAGATGCTCTACGACAATGCGCTGCTGTGTTCCACTTACTTCGACGCTTTTCTACTCACAGGACGCGAGTACTTCAAAGATGTGGCTGAGGGCATTCTGCAATTTGCCGCTAATGAATTGCGCACCGAGGATGGTGCATTCTATTCCAGTCTCGATGCCGATAGCGAAGGCGAAGAAGGAAAATTCTACGTCTGGACTCCGGACCAAATTAGAGAAGTCGTCGGCGATAAAGACGCTGACTGGCTTTTGAATATCTACAATGTGACTGACGCCGGCAATTTCGAACATGGCACCAGCGCTCTCAACTTCAAAAAGACGCCGGAAGAAGTGGCCAAAGAAAACAACATTTCCTACGAAGAGTTGGTCCAGCGGCTTGAACCTTTGAAAGCGAAACTACTGGCCAAGCGTGCTGAGCGCATTCGTCCGGGTCGTGATGAAAAGGTTCTGACGAGCTGGAACAGCTTGATGATCTCGGCGTACGTCGACGGCTATCGCGTCACGCACAAAAAAGAATATCTCGACGAAGCCAGAACTGCCGCTAATTTTATTTTCGAAAACCTGATGGTGAATGGAAAGCTGCTTCGCACCTGGGGTCAAGGCAAGGCCAAGCTGGATGGCTACCTCGACGATTATTCTTACTTCGCTCAAGCGCTTCTCGATCTTGCCGGCGTCGATGCCGATCCGCGCTGGTTTAACACCGCAGTTTCGTTGACCGATCATATGCTCGCCCACTTCTGGGACAAGGAAAACGGCGGACTTTATTACACCAGCGATTCGCATGAAGAGCTGATTGTCAGACCAAAAAATCATTTCGATGGTTCTGTACCTTCCGGTGCGTCTGTTGCGTTAATGAACTTGTTGCGTATTGAGAAATTGACCGGCAAAGATTCATACGGCAAGTCGGCTAAAACTATTTTGAGACTCTATGGCGACTATCTGATGAAGGCGCCAAGCGAGTTTGCAAACAGCCTCTGTGCGCTCGACTTCAGCTTGCATCAGATCAAGGAAATCGTCGTTGTTCACGAACCAGGCGATCAAAAACATACGGAGCTCTTGTTCGCGTTGAATGAAAGTTACGACCCGGACAAAGTTGTAATTGTCGCTGACAGCAAATCGGTTGCCAACTTCAACAGCCCGCTGACCAGAGACCGTGTGGCTGTGGATGGGAAACCAACCGTCTACATCTGTGAAAATTACACCTGCAAGCAACCAATTGTTGACGTCGAAGAATTGCGGACGGCGCTTAAGAAGGAAAAGTAAATCTCCATGACAAGCGAAAGCACCGAACGACAAAAGGTTTTAAAAGATTCAAAACGAGTGGTTGTGAAACTCGGAACCGCGGTTCTCATGCGGGATGAAGGTGGAGTCGCTCTCAGTCGTTTCTATTCTTTCGTGGAAGGTATTGCGGATCTGATCAAGGACGGCAAAGAAGTTTTGCTAGTCACTTCCGGAGCGATCGGTCTTGGCGTAAAGAGATTGAACCTGGAAAAGCGTCCAAAAGAGTTGCCGTTGAAACAGGCATGCGCAGCGGTTGGACAGGGTCTGCTCATGTCGATGTATGCCGATGCATTTGAGAAATTGGGAATTACGACTGCTCAAGTTTTGCTCACTGAAGATGATTTCAATAATCGAAAAAGATATTTGAATCTGCGCAGCACGATTGCTGAATTGATCAGCTTGAAAGTTTTGCCGATTATCAATGAAAACGATACCGTCTCGACCGTAGAGCTCGAGGCGATTGCAGCAAACCAACAGCGCAAGGTTAACTTCGGCGACAACGACAAATTGTCGGCGCTGGTAGCCAGCAAAATGGACGCCGACATTTTGATGATTCTGACCGACGTCGAAGGTTTGTACACCGCCGATCCGAAAACAAACGCCGACGCTGTTCTTGTACCGCTGGTCAGGGACATGTCGGATCTAATTGCCGATGAGTCGCAAGCGAAAGATGGCGAAGTCGATGGAAACGATGATTCGGCAGTCTCTACCGCTGATAAAAATGAGGCGAAGAAAAGGAGCTTTCCGTCTTCGAATGCCAAGACTGCTGCTGCAACTGCAGGCAGAGGCGGGATCAAAACGAAACTGGAAGCCGCCAGGGTTGCCACGCAAGCCGGATGCGCCTGCATTATTGCCGGAGGCAAACAGCAAAATGCGATCAGTCGCGTTTTTGGCGGTGAAGAATTAGGAACGCTATTTTTGCCGAATAGAACGATGGGCGGCAAGCTCAGATGGATTGCTTACGCGACCACCGTTAACGCTTCCATTGGAGTCAATGATGGCGCCATGGATGCTCTGTTGAAACGCAAAGCAAGTTTGCTTGGCGCCGGCGTCACCGATGTGAATGGTGTTTTCAAACGCGGCGATGTCGTCAGCATCGTCGATCCTTCAGGTCGTGAGTTTGCGCGGGGTATAGTAAATTACAATAGTGATGAGACTCGACTTCTTTCAGGAAAGAAATCGGATGAAATCGATCTCGTCGTTGCGAACCGTAATTATGATGCCATCGTTACGCGCGACAACCTGGCAATTTTAGCTAAAGAGTAGGAACGTATGACCACCACTGCTGAACCCCCATTAAGTGAAATTCTGTTGGCCGCCAAAAAAGCGTCCACTGTTTTGACGAGTATGAGTGCGGCGGATCGTCAGGCTGTGATTGAGAAGATGGCGACCAACATCGAGCGCCGGTCCACTGAAATCCTTTCTGCTAATAAGCACGATTTGAAACGCGCCGAAAAAATGCTCGAGGATGGTGAAATCTCGCGCACCATGCTCGACCGCCTAAAACTCGACGAGCACAAACTCAGCGGCATGGTCACAGGCATAAGGCAAGTCGCTTCGCTGCCCGATCCGGTTGGATCAATCACTCTTGCCAGAGAACTTGATGATGGTTTGATTCTTTATCAGGTGTCTGCGCCGATCGGAGTGATCGCTGTGATTTTCGAATCAAGACCGGACGTTTTGCCGCAGATTGCATCACTTGCTCTGAGGTCCGCCAACGTTGCAGTTCTCAAAGGCGGCAAGGAAGCCCGTTATACGTTGACGGTGCTGTTCGAATGCCTGCAAGAAGCTCTGACTGGAAAAGGCTTGCCATCGCAGACTCTGATTCTTTTGGAAAATAGAGAACAGATTGACGCAATTTTGAAAGCCGATGGTCTGGTTGATTTGATTATTCCGCGTGGCTCAGCAGAACTGGTTCGCTACATTCAAGACCACACACGCATCCCGGTGCTCGGTCACTCAGAGGGCGTCTGCCATCTCTATATCCACGAAGACGCCAACCTGGAAATGGCTGTCGCACTGGCAGTTGACGCCAAGGTTCAGTACCCTGCTGCTTGTAATTCGGTGGAAACGATTTTAGTCCATGCCACCGCCGCTGGTGAAATGCTGCCGTTGATCGCCAAGCAACTGTTTGAACAAAACGTTCAAATTCGCGCTGACAATCGCGCCTTCGATTTGATTTCAACAGCTCCAGAAATGCCGGAAGAACTGCATGGACAGCTTGAGTTGAGAGAATCGTCCGAAGGCGATTCCGAATCTGGTTCAACAGATGATTCAAATTTGGTCGCTGCAAATTCCGGATCTTCGGAAACCAGTTCGAAGTCAATTTTGATCCGGGCAAACAATGAAGACTGGACTACCGAGTATAGCGATCTCATAGTTTCCGTGAAGGTTGTTGATTCGCTTGATGAAGCGATCGATCACATCAACCAGTACGGCTCCAATCACACCGACACGATAGTGACTGCTGACGCGGATGTATTCGAAAAGTTTTTTAAAGGTGTAAATTCCGCCGGTGTTTTCTGGAACGCATCTAATCGGTTTGCCGACGGATTCCGTTACGGCTTCGGTGCCGAAGTCGGCATCAGCACTAATAAGTTGCATCCTCGTGGTCCTGTTGGATTGAACGGTTTGGTCACCTATAAATATAAGTTGATCGGCAAAGGTCACGTGGTAGCAGATTACGTAGGCGAGTCCGCGAAAACATTTACGCATCGAGATATCATCTAACCGCTGGTGGTGCAGCCGTCGGAGATGTTGGAGGTGATGGTCGCGCCGTCGAAGGTATTGTTGCAGGCTTCGTTTGTGATTCTATTGGTCCTTCCGACAGCGTTCCAAGCATAGGTTTCGCGGGCTTCGGTGTCGCCCCATTCTTCACACCGGTTGTTATTCCACCCGGTGAAGTCAACCCAGCTTGCCGATTTTGAGCGGCTTTCTGTGCTTCGAGTTTTTTTGCCTCTTCGATTTTTCTGAACTTCTCCACCATTTCTTTTGGAGCGTCTTTAGGCAAAATCACAGGTCGGTTTAAATACAAACGCATTCTTTTCGGTAGCGTAGGATCGGCTTGGAGAGCTATTTGAAGGGCTTTGTCAGCCTCCTGCGCTCCCATCTGTTTCAACACTCCGTAGAGAACGTAATACATCTCTGGTGTCTCTGGATTCCCTTTTCTATAAGTGTCCAGATACATCATTGCTTCGTGGAGATGCCCGGTCTCAAGCGCTGCGTAAGATTTCAGCAGGTCGAATCTCGGATGGTTTCCAATCTTCGCCGTCAGTAACGCGGCCTGGTATCCCATGTCCTGCATCTTCGGCGTGCCGCATCCGATCAGCGCGTAAGTTAGCGGTTCCAGAATTTCGGGATTGTATCGGTCCAGCGTGTGAGCCTCATTAAGTTCCTTAACCGCGGCCGGTGGCTGGTCTTCGGAAAGATAATACTCGCCTTTGATCATGTGCAAAGTCGCGTTGTTGGGCTGCAACAATAGCGCTTTGTCCGCATACTCATTGGCGGTTTTGATGTCGCCTATCTTAAGTGCTGAATAAGCTATTCCGTATTGAATGTCCCAGATCAACTCACTTGAAAGATTTTGTTTTTCGGCTAGACTGAGCGCTTTTCGGAAGTATTCGTTTGATTTTGAGAATTCCTTTTGAACGTTCTTATATTTCCCGAGCACCATATTCAATACCGCGGAGTCCGGATACTGTTTAATCTCCGTCTCGGCCAACTTGCCTGCTTCAAGCATCTTTCCTTTAGACATCGACCAGACGCGCATGATTCTGCTGCGCTCGCTGTCTTTGTTCATATTGTAGGTACTTTCCCACAATTTCATATCTTGCTTCCAGTCGAGATTGCGCAAGTTTGTTAAACCAATGAAGGTTAAAACAATAACGCCGGCAACAGAAACAGTCAGCGAAAAACGTTTTTCACAACATCTGGCAATCAGCACGCCAAGCGGGATACAGAACGCCAGGAGCGGCAAGTACATGCGGCGATCAGACATCAGTTCAGGCTGTGGTAATAAGAAATCAGGAAGCAGCGCCAGGAGAAAAAGTATAATCGGAAATGACACCAGAAGACTTGCTCGGTACTTCCACGACAAGCCTAAAAGTCCCAGAGGAATGATCGCACCTACAATCGCCAGCGGGTCTGAAAACCCTTTGGCGAAGCTGTATGGAGGGTCCAACGACAGTCCGAAGGGAACGACCAAAACTCGCAAATAATAAGTCGCCAGCGTTTTGCATTGTGAGGCAATGTACTCGACAGGTGGAAGCATCTCGAGTCCAAAACCATTTCCAATCGGCGCTTTGTATTTCAGCAATAAAATAAACGGCACCACCAGCGCCACCAGACCTATTGCGAACAATTCCATAGGACGAGCCTTGAGCCAGCGATCCCAGGTTTCTTCCTCAGGCTTAAGCATTAATGCCAAAATCAACATGGCACTGCCGATGGTGAGTGCTTGCGGTCCGCTCCAGATCGCCAGGATGATGAAGATGAAGCAGCCGGAATAACCGATCAGTCCGTCTTTGATTTGTTTGCTCAGAAAGGCGCGCAGGAAGCAGAGTAGCGCGAGCACGTAGTTGAACGTGACAAGTAGTGCCGAGCGCGCCGAGATGTAGGCTACGGCTTCGGACGCGAGAGGATGGCAGGCGAACAGGATGGCTGCGCCGGCACCGACTGCGTACGGATCGATGTCGAAGCTTTTCTTGCGCTGGTTGTGCAAAGCGGCGAGTTTAAAAGCCAAAACGAATACGAGTATGCAGTTGGCGATATGGATGCAAACGCTGTCGCCGTGAAAAACCGCCGGTGAGCTGATCGTTCCGAAGGCAATGTCTGTCGCGTACGTCGCGCGCACCAGAGGCTGCGCCAGGGGGCTCACAAATGCCTCTGAGAGCATGTAGAGGAGCGATGTCGTCCATTCTTTTGTAATGGTTCTGAACGGCTGGAGATTGAAGCTGTCGCAATAAACGTAGCCGCCCCAGAGCGTAACCAGGTACGAGCTCAAAACCGCCAGGAGCGCAATTGACGAGATCTTGACGCCCTTGTGCCAGTCGATCGCTTCGAGCTTGAGCGTCTTAACCTCAGGCTCTCCGGAGCGCTCTTCAGCCGCCCGGCGGTCGGCGGCTTTTTTCTTGTAATACTTGTCGATTTTTTTGTCTACTGACATGTTCGCTGACCCTGGCTATTCAGTGAATTATGTCAAATTGAAAGTGAGGACGCAGTGAAGATTTTTTCGCTTGCAGATCGCTGAAATTTTTGTCGAATCAGGCATCTTGCCGAACCAGGCATCAAGTGGAACCAGGCAACGTGCGGAACCAGGCAACTTGTGGAACCAGGCATCTTGCCGCCGAAGAAACCGGCGAGCGCTTTTCGCTTCCGGTCTGTTAAAAATCGCGTTTGCCCGCGCTGGTCCATTCTTCGTACGACGGCGGCTCGGCGAGATCGCCCTGACCGCTTTCTGCCTTGCTGAAGTATTCCACCAACAAGTTGCTGTAGCGCTTCATCTCCCGGTCCAGGAGCGCCGCTTGCGATTTTGCCGAGCGCTTATCCTTTTCAATTTTGGCGTGCTTGTTCGACGTCCCCGACACAGGTGCTTCCAGGCTATCCTTCGTAGGCACGCGCTGCTTGGTCGTTTCTAATTGAACTTTTTCCGAACCTGGAGAACGTTTTTCCAAACCCGCAGAATCGTTTGCCAAACCTGCAGAACCTTTTCCCGAAACTGCAGACCCTCTTTCCGAAACTGCAAAACCAGAATCCATCGGTTTCAGCTTGTTTTTAAAAGGCTTGTTCGAAACTGCCGACTCGTCATGCAACTGGCTCGAAACCATTTCAATCTCAGGTTTTGAAACACTTGCAGCAGTTTTCCGCCCCGCTTCTTTTCGAGCATTTGAATCAGGTTTTGTCGCTTCCGCCATGGTTTTTGGACTGGCGAACTCAGGATGGCCGGCGAGCAATTTCTTGTACTCAGCCAATTTCTCGACCACGTCCTCGAACGAAACAAAATTGGCCGAGACAAAAGACAGATCCGCGATTGCCTTGGCGTACTCATGTTGTTTCGCAAACGAATAGGAACGCAACCACAAACTTTGATCCAGCACGGCGCGCGCCCTCGGCGGCAAGTCGCCCTTCTCGGTTTTTTCCAACTCCTGCATGGTGCCGATTACTTTATCGAGTTGAAACGAACGCATGTCTTCTTCGGCATTGATCGCGATTTTGTCGATCGCCCGCAGCCGCTGCTCATACCGATTCCACTGAGTGGTAGCGTGCGCGGTCACGCAGATGAGGACGAAACTGAGAATCAAAAATAACAGCGGAATCGGAATGCGCTCGAAAAAACTCTCGATGGTGTAGAGTCCGGTGCTCAGCGAAAACGCGCTGCCCATGCTCCTCGTCTCTGCAATCAAGCGGTCAAAGTGGTTCAAACTGGCCGGATCAGACTGATTGGATTCAGCAAAAAGGTAATCTAACGCTGCGCCCGATTCGCTCGTGTCATCACTAAGGTTCTGTCGCTTGAAGACCGGAGAAATAAATCCAGGCAGCCGTTGTTTGACCTTAGTCTTCTTCGGAACGGGCGCATTCGCCTGGCCCTTTTCGATTGCCGTTGCATCATTTTTTTCAATTGCCGTTTTCTCACGGTGAGCCGCATATGCATCGGATATCGGTAGCGGTGCTCCCTTTGCAAACGCTGTCGTGGCGGCTGAATTCAGAGCCGCCGCAGACGACGGGTTTGAAACGGGTGTCGTGGCCGAAGGATTTGAAACGGCCGTCGCTGGCGATTGATTGGAAACCGTCGACACAGCGTTCTTCGTTGGATTGGAACTTATAGCATTCTGCGTTGCTTTGAAATTCGGCTTGCGGTTTCGAGTGGTCAGTGAGCCGCGAAGCCCAGCCTGTTCGCCCGTGAGCGTATCTTCACGTCGCCGGCGCGCCGCCGGAATCAGCGGAATCTTGCAATCTCCGCACACCGTGGATAGTGCTTTGTTAGTGGTACCGCAATTGATGCAAATGATGGAAGCAGAACCAGGCTCGAATTCGACGGGCTCAGTTTTGTCCTTGACGGTCGTTCTCTTCGAGCGGTTGGTACCGATTCTGGTGCCGCATTCCTGGCAGAAGCGGTCGCCGATATTCACTGCGGACGCGCAGCCGGTGCAGACATGTGGCTGCTCTGCGGCAACGAAAGTCTGTTCTAATTTAGAACCACCGAGGTCCCGTATGTCCAAGCGATATCTGCTTCTTTCCAGTCCAGTAGTG
Organism: Candidatus Obscuribacter sp.; assembly: GCA_021772095.1. Taxonomy (GTDB): domain Bacteria; phylum Cyanobacteriota; class Vampirovibrionia; order Obscuribacterales; family Obscuribacteraceae; genus JADYXR01. The sequence continues at coordinate 173,242 of JADYXR010000139.1, forward strand.
CCTTTACGATGATGCAAGTTTATCATTAAGTCAAGAAAAGGCAGGCAGATTAAGAGATCAGCCGCAAATCAGACGAAGGCGGTGCTAATATGTGCTTCCGAAAGATATACATCAGGCGGCATTGTCATGAAAAACGCGCTATCGGAACGAGAACAAGTTGAAAGGGCAGAACTGATGCAATCGGTGAAGGCGCTATTTATCCCGCTTTCGCTCTTCCTCTCCTGCGTTATTTTTTCCGCTGGGGCTTTTCTTCTGTACAACCAAGAACCGGCCGGCTGGATCTTTATCGCTGTCACGGGTCTTATGGCAGCCACTGCAATCTACGCACTCGTTAAATTTCAAAATCCCTACCGCGCCAAGGGTGTGATCACTCGCGCTGACGAAACCGATTCCACAAAAGCAAATTCTTAGAGAAGGAACTTTCGCCGATGTTGCGCTCGATCATGATTGCGGCTGTCCTCATAATTCAAGCATCGACAGCCATTCTTCCCACTTGTGCGGCCGGCCCGGATATTCGGTTTGCGGCTGCCACCAAAGCCTACAACAGTCGTGATTACAAAACGGCAGTGCAGCGATTCGAGGTCATCGTTCATGCCGAGCAGCAGAACGAAAAGGCTCGGTATTACTTGGGTCTGAGCTACAAAGCCCTGGGACAAAACAGCCTCGCTCAGCAGCAATTCATGTGGATCTCGGAACATGGTTTCGATCGAACCTGCATAACTTACGCCCGTCAACAAATGGCATTGATGAAGAACCCCGTCGCTCGAGCGGCTCGTCCCAAGCCAGTCGTCGCCACTCAGTTCAGCGGTTCACAATCCGGCGGATCGCAATCGTTCGCTTCGCAAAGTTCAAGCAGTTCTCAAAACGCGACAGCCCAAGCGCCTCAAAAGAAAAACCTTGGTCGCTGCAAAGTGATTTTCTTCGAAACCAGTTGGTGCCACTACTGCCATGAGTTCGCACCACAATTCGAAGAAGCGAGACGCAAATACCAGAACAAAATGGATTTCCAACAAATGGACGCCGAACACGATGGCGCCAGCCTCGCGCAGCGGTATGGCATCCATTCCTATCCACGCCTGGTTTACCTCGACGGCAGCGGAAAGTTGCTCTACAACGAAGGCCGCGGTGAATTCCAGGACCGTATAAAAGAACTCACCGGACAATAGATTGAACTAGACGAGGCCTCGAGCAGCACTCCAGCTCTCTCATTACCAAAAAGCACGAAGAGGACATTTGCATGTCCTCTTCAATAGTTTTGGCTTGAGGCACTGAGCAGAACTCAGCTCTCTTGTTATGCAACCGCCGGAAAAGCCGGCGTCCAGCAATTAACGTTTCGAGAATTGGAAACGCTTACGTGCTTTCTTGCGACCATATTTTTTACGCTCTTTCACACGCGAATCGCGGGTGAGGAAGCCATCCGTTCTCAGAGTCGGGCGGTTTTGCGGAGCAGCTTCACCGAGGGCGCGGGCGATACCATGTCTGATGGCACCGAGTTGACCGACGATGCCGCCACCACAGACGGTGACCAGTACATCGAAACGTCCAATCGCATCGGCTGCCTTGAAAGGCTGCATGATCATGCGCTCGAGACCGTGGCGACCACCGATGTAGTCTTCCATGGTGCGCTCATTGATTTTGACGATGCCGGTTCCTGGAACCAAGCGAACCCGTGCTGTAGCGCATTTTCTGCGTCCGGTTCCATAGTATTGAATAACGCTGGTCATTCTATTTAACTTCCTTCTCCGAGTTACGGTTGCTTAGTTTTCTACTTGCGGCCGAGTGTAAGTGGCTTCGGCTGTTGAGCTTCATGAGGATGCTCGGCACCGACATAAACTTTGAGCTTGGTGAATTGCTCGCGACCGAGCGTGGTGTGCGGGAGCATGCCTTTGACAGCGCGCTCGATAATTTCGGTTGGTCTGCGAAGACGCAACGAGCCCAGGGTTTCTTGTCTGAAACCTTGTGGGTGACCGGAGTGTCTGTAATAGACTTTCTGAAGTTCTTTTCTGCCTGTGACTTTGACCTTTTCAGCATTAACGATGACGACAAAATCGCCAGCATCAACGTGAGGGGTAAATTCAGGTTTATTCTTGCCGCGCAGAATGTTGGCAACTTCTACGGCTAGTCGTCCGAGGACTTGGCCTTCGGCATCGATCACATGCCAGTCTTTTTGAATCTCTGATTCTTTAGCGCTATAGGTCTTCACGGGAGAACTCCTTAAGCCTTCTTTGCGAAGGGTCACGTTCAAATAAATTGTAGTTCTGTGGGTAGCTGACTGAGTATAAAGTCAGTCCCCACGGTGGCGCTGTGGGTCCGGCCAAATCACGATCGCTCTTTTCAAGCGCGTTCTCGACGCTGTCCGGGGTCCTCTTGCCGAGCCCAATCTCAGTCAGGGTTCCAGCAATTATGCGCACCATATTGTACACGAAGTGATCAGCAGCAATCCAGAATTCTAGGCGTCCATCGCCCAATTGCAATAATTCTGATCGTGTGACCGTACAAATTGGACTCGATTGACTGGTTCCAGTCGACCGAAACGACGAAAAATCATGCCGTCCCAACAGCCGTGAAGCCCCGTCCTGCATAGCTTCGACGTCCAAAGGATAGTGTACCAGGTAATGAGTATCTTTTAAGAAAACTGAACGTTGAGCTCTGTTCAAAAATCGATACACATATTCACGGCTCGTCGCTCTATATCGAGCGTGAAAGGTTTCGTCGACGAGCTGCATGTCGACAATCGAGATATCCGACTTCAATATTCCGTTCAACGCCCAGGCCATTCGCCACAGATCCAGGTCCTTCTCACCCGTGTCGGGCCAGTCTACATGCCCCACTTGACCGCTTGCATGAACGCCCGCATCAGTCCGTCCGCTTAAATGCACTCGCATTTCTTTCCGACCCAGCGTCTTGCAAGCCGCTTCCAGCTCCGCCTGAACAGTCCGCACTCCTAATTGAAATTGCGATCCACTGATCTTCTTGCCGTGATATTCAATTAAAAACGCCAAACGAGGCACGCTACAAACCCGCTACAGAAGGACGCTTCATTATCTTCAGCGCGCCCCCGAATAGCAAGTTCACTACGCTCAGTTGCCTCATGAGTAGTGCACAGCTCGTTTACGGGCTACGTGTGGCGGAGCGCATTCGCACCGCTATCTCAGACAAGTTCATATGAGGTTCACGATGCGTGACCTTCGCAGAGAATCGAAGTTCGATTGACCGTAAGCGATGACGTGATCGCGAAACCTAACTGTCACCCCAAAAATGCCGCAAATCCTTGGGCGACAAGATCTTGCCGTGGTGATCCCAAATTTCCCCTTCGGTTGTTACAACGCAGCATTGATAAGCTAAAAGAAGCGTAAATTGTGCTCGAAAGCATTGCAGCACAACGGTTAAACCGATCCGGTGCATCAAACACCGTATCAACATTTTGTTGATTCAACCGAAGGCCCCAAAGATCACCGCATCACCTTACCGATCAATCGCGCACCTCGCGCACCGCGACACCGAGCACCGAGCATCACAGGCGTGGCTCACCCCTTCGAATAAAACGCAGAGAAAAGATCCAAAACAAAATCATGACAAAAAGGCACCAGCCATCACGGCCGGTGCCTCGAATTTTTTATCAACCGTACTAAACGCTGATGTTTAGACGAGTTGGATGATCGCTAAAGGTGTATTGTCACCGGTGCGATTTCTGTATCTGATGATTCGGCAATAGCCGCCTGGTCTATCCGTGTAACGCGGAGCTACTTCGTCAACTACTCTTTTGACCACATCGCGGTCGTAGATGCTGGCGCGAATTTGCCGGCGGAGGTGAACCGAGTTGGCAACTTTTTTGGCGGCTTCTGCGTCGCCATTTTTTGCTTTCTCAGCCAAACCACTGTAGTCGGCGATGTGAGCATATTTGCCTTTGGTGATTAATCGCTCGACGTATGGACGAAGGGCTTTAGCCTTGGCCATTGTCGTGATGATTTCATCGTGGCGAAGCAGTTCTGTAGCCAATGCTCTTAGAAGAGCTTTGCGTTGATCTGCTGGTTTTGACAATAAGTGACGTGCATTCTGGTGACGCATGACTCGTTTCCTTCTTTTGTGGCATCCTCACGGATGTCGTCCGGGTGCGGTTATTTATCTTTTGGAGTATCGGCGAGGGTCAAACCGAATTGACGCAATCTTTCGATTACTTCGTCGGCTGATTTCTTACCGAAGTTTTTGATGTTCATCAAATCGTCGTAGGTGAGCTTGAGCAGCTCGCCCAGCGAGTTGATGTTGGCGCGCTTCAAGCAGTTGTAGGCGCGAACTGAGAGTTCCAATTCTTCGATCGAGATCGATGAATGTTTGCCTTCGGTTTGTTGAGGTTGCGTCGTGGTCGGCACCATCGGCTTGCCCGAGAGCTCGGCGATAGGAACCAAATGCTCGATTACTTGGCGCGCTGCTTGCGAGATTGCTTCGGTTGCATCGATTGCGCCATTGGACCAGAGTTCGATTGTGAGCTTGTCGTAGTTAGTCGATTCGCCAACACGAGTAGGTTCAACAATATAAGAGACTTTGCGAACAGGCATGTAAACAGCATCGATCGGAAGAACGTCGATGGCTTGTTTGTAATGGCTGTGAGCGTCGGCTGGAACATATCCACGACCACGTTCTACCGTGACTTCAGCGCGCACTCTGCCGCCTTCGGCGAGGGTGCAAATTTGCCAGTCAGGGTTGATTATGGTGGCATCGGCTGGGCAGAAGATATCGCGGCCGGTGACAGGACCTGGACGCTCGACATCGAGGTGCAGATATTGTGGATCGGCGGAGAAGGTCTTCACGACCAGGCCTTTGAGGTTGAGCATGATATCGATTACGTCTTCGACGACACCAGGGACGGTGGTGAATTCGTGAGTGATACCATCAATTCGTACTGCAGTGACCGCGGAACCTTCGATGTGTGAAAGCAGAACTCTTCTCAGTGCGTTACCAAGAGTCGTTCCATAACCTCTATCTAGTGGCTCGATCACGAACTTTCCATATATGGAACCATCAGCATGGGTTTTGTTTTCCAGGCATTTGATTTTAATTGGCTCTCTCGGGCTGCTTTCCGGTACAAGACCGTAATCCATGCCGGAGTTACCCATGCCGCCTGCCATACCGCTCATCCCCATTCCGGATGAAGACGACGATGGCACGCCACCCAAGGTTTGATTCATATAGAGTCGATTGAAGTCGTTATTCACGTTTTTACTCTTCCCAGTTGCTGCCTACCCTAAGAAACGCTCAGGGGCGGCTTCACGCCGCCCTCGGTTTCAAGCACTATTTTCTTGAATAGTATTCAACGATTAGTGCTTCTTTGATCGTGCCATCGAGGTCTTCTCTGGCTGGCGGATTGATGAATGAAGTCTTTAAATTATCGAGGTCTGCAAAAATCCATTGTGGAGCAATTGGAGCTGGATTCGCTTCGATGATGCTCTTAACCAGGGCTTTGCTCTTTTCCATCACGGAGACGACTTGACCTGCTTTCAAGCGATAAGAAGGCGTATAGACTTTGGTACCATCCACGGTGAAGTGACCGTGAGCGATAAGTTGTCTGCCTTGTGCTCTTGAAGGCACCATGCCGCTTCTATAAACGAGGTTATCCAATCTGGCTTCGCAAAGTTGAAGAACTTTCAAACCGGTTGGAACTTTCTTTTGAGCTGCTGCGGTTTTGTAATATGCCGAGAACTGCTTTTCGAGAAGTCCGTACGTGCGACGTACTTTTTGTTTTTCTCTCAACTGCAGAGCATATTCAGAATGCTTTTTGCGCGCTTGTCCGTGTTGACCGGGACCATAGCGACGGCGCTCGATGGCGCATTTAGTGGTATAGCAGCGGCTGCCTTTCAAGAAGAGCTTTGAGCCTTCGTTGCGGCAGAGTTTGCAAACAGGGTCCGTATATCTAGCCAACGTTCGATCTCCTAGTCGTTTTATGTGTTGATATCCAATTGCCGCGGAATCAAACTCAAGTAGCCGGGGTTAACAATGAACCGGCTTTATCAAAAATTAGACGCGTCTGCGTTTTGGTGGACGGCATCCGTTGTGTGGAATCGGTGTGACGTCTTTGATCAAAGTGATTTCCAGTCCAGCCGCTTGCAGAGCGCGGATTGCAGTCTCGCGTCCGGCGCCGGGGCCTTTGACGAGTACTTCAACCTGGCGCATGCCCTGGTCCATAGAGCGGCGAGCGACCGTGTCAGCTGCTTGTTGAGCGGCGAACGGCGTGCCTTTCTTGGCGCCTTTAAAACCGACTGTACCGGCAGAAGCCCAGGCTATAACCTGACCTTGCGGATCGGTAGACGAAATAATGGTGTTATTGAAGGTGCTCTGAATGTGCACGATACCTTGCAATACATACCGTTTCTCTTTCTTTTTGCCTCTGGCTTTAGGAGCTTTAGCTGCCATGGTTGTCTCTTCTTCTCGTGTGTGTGAAATCCGTCTAATCGTGACGGGAACCAGTTCTATATCTTTTGGATCTTAAGATGTATTGTCAGTAAATAAGTGAAATTTCTCTCGAATATTACTGAAATGGGGCTTTTCGTTAAGCGTTTTGGAAAATCCTTGCGCTTTACTTCAGCCTGTCATCTTGTCAAGCAATGCGCGGATGCTTACGCAACGCGCATGACTTGAGGTTGACCACTACTTGCTTGCGATTTTCTTGTTCGCGATAGTGGCGCGTTTACGACCGCGTCGCGTACGAGCGTTCGTTTTAGTTCGCTGTCCGCGAGTAGGCAAGCCTCTTCTGTGGCGTTGTCCACGGTAGCAGTTGATTTCGATCAGTCTCTTGACGTTGAGACCTTCAACGCGGCGCAAATCACCTTCGATTTGGTAAAGTCCGCTCTTTTCGACTTCCTCACGAATTTTTGACGCTTCGTCTTCAGTGAGTTCATGAACTCGCTTAGCTTCCGGTATATCCAGCTTCTTGCAAATATTTTTGCCAGAAGTACGGCCGAGACCGTGGATGTACGTCAGCGCAATGTGAACGCGTTTATTCTTGGGTAAGTCAACACCGGCTATACGGGCCATGAATCCTCCAATTCAATCGCCTTGTTTTCGAAAAATACTTAACGAGACAAGGCTTAACGCTTTAAGCGTTTACTTCAATCTATCCCTGACGTTGTTTGTGCTTCGGATTTTCGCAAATGACGGCAACACGGCGTTTCCGACGGATTACCTTGCATTTTTCGCACATTTTTTTAACTGATGCTCTTACTTTCATTTGATTACGGCACCGGAGCGCCTCTCCTCAAAGTGTTTCCTAAGCCTTTTACTTTGAACACGCAAAAACCGCCATCAGCCTGCTTTCATAGTGAAATGCAAACCGACACAGCCTGCGGAATGACTAATTGTACATTACTCTCTGATTCTGTACGTGATGCGTCCGCGAGTCAGATCATATGATGAGAGCTCAACTCGTACGCGATCGCCCGGAAGAATCTTGATGAAGTTTTTGCGGATCTTGCCCGAAATGTGGGCCAAGACCTTGTGACCGTTATCGAGTTCTACCCGAAACATGGCATTGGGCAAGGATTCCTTGATGATCCCTTCAAATTCAATTACGCCTTGCTTGACCACACAAAATCCTCGTTCGGACGCTTAGTAAGTATCTCTGGCTCGCCTTCCGTGATCAAAATTGAGTGTTCAAAATGTGCAGAAGGTTTGTAATCTTGCGTTACAACTGTCCACCCGTCTTTCTTGGTGCGCACTTTTTCGCCGCCCAGATTGAACATGGGTTCGATCGCTATAACCATACCAGGTTTCAAGGTTGTCTTTCCACCGGCAGGAGTTCTGTAGTTGAATATGAACGGTTCTTCGTGCAGGATGTAGCCGATGCCGTGGCCCCCGTATTCACGCACGATTCCGTATTGTCCATCCAGTCCGACATCTTCGATGGCGCCGCCGATATCGTTAAGACAAGCGCCCGGAACGCACTTGCGGATGCCCGCGTAGAGCGCCTCTCTGGTCGCGTCCATCAATTTGTTTAAACCACTGGAGCAGTTGCCAACAGGGACCGTCACTGCAGTGTCTGCAATCAAATCCAGCTTCAGGCCTTTGTCTCCGTTATTGCGCCCCACCTTTTTTCGCTCTTCAACTTCTTCAGGCGAAGCATCGCGCTGAAAAGTCACACCGATGTCGAGGCTGATTACGTCCCCGTCTTTGACGATTCTGTCCTTTCGCGGAATACCGTGAACTACTTCTTCATTTACGGAAATACAAACCGTAGCCGGAAAGTTGCGATACCCCTTAAATGTTGGAATAGCGCCGGCGGCGCGGATTTCTTTCTCAGCCATTGCGTCTAATTCCCAGGTGCTGATACCGGGCTTGGCATTTTTTTCCAGCATCTCGAGAACGCGACCAGCCAGCTGACCGGCTTTGCGAATGAGCACGAAATCTTCAGTTTTGGTGACAATCATCGGATAACCTGAACGAAATTACAGGGACGATATCAATGATACCCGGTCTGACCCTGAGTGTGCCCTTCAAGAATTTCAAGACTGAAACAATTTCACTGGATGATCAAACGATCTAGGCGGTGACTTGCAGCGCTTTGACAAGGTTGTTGAAAACTTCGTCCGCTTCGCCTTCGCCGTTGACGGTTTTGACCAGACCCTGGTCGCCGTAATATTTGATCAGTGGCTCGGTCTGCTCAGCGTAAGTTTGCAAACGTTGCTTAACGACTTCCGGCTTGTCATCGGAGCGATGAGAAAGTTCGGTCTGGCATTTATCGCAAACGCCTTCCTTTTGAGAAGGAAAATATTTGATGTGATAAACGGCGTTGCACTCTTTGTTAGGGCAAACGCGGCGGCCGGTGATTCTATCGACGAGCAAATCATCGGACGTCTGCAAATTGATAACTACCGTAAGTTTTTTGCTGAGCTCGGTGAGCAATGTCGAAAGGCTCTCGGCTTGCGGCAAGTTGCGCGGGAAGCCATCGAGAATGAAGCCCTTGTCCATTTCTTTTTTGGACAAAAACTCTTTGAACATTTTGATCAGAACATCATCGGTAACCAGAAGACCCTTATCCATAAAGGATTTCGCTTCGATTCCCGCTTTCGTTCCCTGCTTGACTGCTTCGCGCAACATGTCGCCCGAGGAAAGATGAGGCAGCGAAAGTTTTTCTGCTAGCTTTTTGCACTGTGTGCCTTTGCCGGCTCCAGGCGCGCCTAGAAACAGAATTTGCATTGTCTTTTGACTCCTTGGATTAGATCCAATTGGTTAATTCACTCAGGTTATTAGAACGCCTAACAAGGCAACAACTGCCGTTGACTGACGTTGGAAACTCAGGCCTTGCCCTCGTTGGGCTTGCGGAAAATGCCTCGTGCTTGATAACGGGCCGATAGCGCGTGTGTCTTAATTTGTTTCTGTGTGTCGATTGCCACACCGACAAGGATGATTAGTGATGTACTGCCCAAGCCTTGCAGCGTAGTTACTTGCGTAAATTGTTCTGCGTGAATCGGCAAGATGGCGATGATGCCGATGCAACTGGCACCGATGAAAACCAGCCTGCTCAGCGTGTCTTCAAGAAACTCAGCAGTGGGACGGCCGGGACGAACGCCTTGAATGGCGCGACCCTGTCTGCGTAAATTCTCCGCCATGTCTCGCGGTTGCAGGATGATCGAGGCATAGAAATACGCAAAGAATAGAATGAGCGCGAAGTAAACCAGTGAGTGCTCCCAGCGGTAATAGACAAACATATTGCCTACTTCAGTGGAGATAAACGTCCAGACACTTTGCACGGTCGGCACTTGCGACATGGACCTGATGCCTTCACCAAGAACGGGAATGCTGGTCAACAATTCATAGACAGCCTGACCTGGATCTTTGCCTTTGCCCTGGCTGGCGAACTGCATAACTGTAGTCGGGAACATCAAAAGCGAGGACGCAAAGATGATCGCCATAACGCCGGAAGGGTTGATCGGCAGATAGAGATAGTCGTCTGGTGCCGCCACCTGGAAGACTTGCCTGCCGACATTACGCCTGGCACCCAGTACCATGATTTTGCGAACGCCCTGTTGCAAACAGACGATTAAAGCGGCAAGAACAAGCAGGGTCAAGACTAAAGCGGCGACGCCCCAAACCGGAGTCTGTCCGGTTTGTACCGAGTCGTAAGTGTTGTGCACCATAGAGGGCAAGCGCGCGACGATACCAAGGAAGATAAGTAGTGAGGCACCATTGCCGACACCACGTTCCGTTATCACTTCGCCTATCCACATAATGAAAATTGCAGACGCGGTCATAATGATTGCAGACGTTATAACGAAGAGCGGGCCTGGGGTTATGACAACCGGCGGCGCTTGAATCTTCATCAGTACGTTAGACAACATCACCGATTGTAGTATCGCGATAACGACGGTAAAACAGCGCGTATACTGCTGCAGTTTTTTTCGTCCCTGTTCGCCTTGATTCTTCTGCAGGTCCTCGAGCTGCGGTATTACCGCTGTCATGAGCTGCAAAATAATCGACGCTGTGATGTATGGTCCGATACCCAGTGAGAAGATCGAAAGTTTATTCAGTGCACCACCGGTGAAAAGATCGACCATGCCGAGCAAGCTTTGAGCGTACTCGGGGTGCTTGAGGAAAGCGTGTGAATCGACGCCTGGAAGCGGAACGTGAACGCCGGCACGATAAAGAAAGATCATGGCCAGCGTGAAGAAGATGCGCTCCTTCAGTCCAGCAGCACCAAGCATTTTGAATAAGTCTTCCGGTCCTCCGATTGGAGTTCCACGCTTTGGTTGATTCACCCTATCCTCCCGGTCTACTCTGTCGCTTCACGATTTTTTTGCTCATCGCTTGGCAGCGACTTCGTTTTACATGGGCTTCGAATCGTTCTGTCGCGACTGTAATTTAGTGCAGCAGCGACTCTTCCAAAACGGAAAATGCCCGACAAGCGTCCATCATATTAGACAGAGTGGGGCATTTTATCCTGAGCCAATGTTTGTTTAACTATCTAAAGACTATTTTTCGGTGTCGTCAGATTTTTTTGCTTTAGGTTCTTTTGGTTCTTTAGCTTCTTTCGGTTCTTTAGGTTCCTTAGTCGCTTTTGGTGCCTTCGGTTCTTTAGGTTCTTTAGCTTCTTTTACTTCGCTGACTTCTTTATCTGCTTTTGGAGCTTGTTCTTTTGATTCAACTGATTTCTTTTGATCGACAAAACCGTGAGGTTTGCGTCCGCGAACTCTTGGTTCCAATTGAATCACTTCATACGATCCACCGGCCTGGCTGATCTTGTCGATCGCGCCCTGCGTGATGTGGTGCGCTCTGATCTTCAATGCAACTTTCAATTCGCCGGCGCCAAGAATACGAAGTGACTTCGATACTTGTCTCAAAATTCCGTGTTGAACCAAAGTTTCCGGATTGATTTCAGTTCCGGCAGGAAGACTGTTGAGCGTGCCGAGGTTAATGGAAACCCATTTGCGACGCTTGACTTGAGGGAAGTTGTGAATTTTTGGAAGACGTCTGAACAAAGGTGTTTGTCCACCTTCAAAACCGAATCGTCTTGCTTCACCGGAACGCTGACCTTGACCGTTGTGACCACGAGTAGAAGTTTTACCGTGTCCGGACGAACGTCCGCGACCAACGATTTTCTTTCTATGCGTTGCGCCCTCTGGTGGAGCCAAATCTGTGAGTTTCATTTCTCGTATCTCCTTCGCCTTGCGCCGACCACTTTCCGTTATCGACTCGGCTATATTTGCGGCGAGCTTCAAATCGCTCGCCTACCAAATTTATTTTGCTGCGCCAGCTTTTGTTTTTGCTTTTGATCCAGCAGCAATTTCTGCAGCGCGCGATTCGCGCTGTTCGCGGCGGGTGACCTTGCCTGTCGGCGTGGTATCCGCTACTTCAACAATTTCTACGAGGTGACCGACTTTGTCGAGCATCCCTTTAATAGTAGGAGAACTACGGCGGACAACCGAGCTTCCGAATTTACGGAGACCAAGCGCCTCGAGAACCTTTAATTGTCTTTCTTTCTTGCCGATTTTTCCGGCGGTCAAGGTGATCTTCAACATAGGACTAAACTCCAAACTATATTAGGTCCGTAAACAGCATCGCAGCCAATCGAGGCCGGATGCCTAGTTAAGCATTTGTTGAACTGTGATTCCGCGCAGTCTGGCTGACTGATCGAATGTTCTCAGTTCATGTAAACCATTGATGGTGGCACGTGCCACGTTAAGCGGTGAGCGCGATCCGAGTGATTTCGACAATACGTCGCCTACGCCTGCCAATTCCAAAACTGCGCGCGAGGCACCACCGGCGATGACGCCTGTACCCTTAGCGGCTGGTTTCATCAAAACGCGGCTAGCGCCTTGCTTGCCGATGATCTGGTGAGGAAGCGTAGCTCCGATCAGAGGAACGGTGATTAGCGATTTGCGCGCGTCAGCCACACCCTTTTGAATCGCCATGATTACTTCGGATGCTTTGCCGATACCGATACCGACTTGACCCTTGCCGTTGCCAACTGCGACTACAGCACGGAAGCTCAGTTTCTTACCGCCTTTGACGACCTTGGTCACGCGTCTGACTTGAATGATTTTTTCTTCCCATTCAGACTGTTCGCGATCGCGTTTGTTGTCGTCCTGAGAACGATTCTTTTCGCGGCCTGATGTTCTGCGTCCACGCTTAGTACCATCGGCGTTTGTTTCTTCAGTAGCTGGTGCTGCTGCGGGACTTTTGTGATCTTTTTCCATGTGGAAAATCCTCTTCCTCTATCTTCGTTGAGAACGTTCTAGAACTCTAAACCTGCTTCACGAGCGCCTTCGGCAACTGCTGCCACACGTCCGTGATAAATGTATCCACCGCGATCGAATACGACGGATTTGTAGCCTTTTTCAATAGCGCGTTTGGCAATCAGCTCGCCAACGCTCTTGGCTGAATCTTTGTTCCATGGCTTGGCCACTTTCAATTCGGTATCGAGTGTGGAAGCGCAGACAATAGTTGTTGCTTTTGAATCATCTACGAGTTGAGCGTAAATGTGTTTGTTGGAGCGATAAACGCAAAGCCGCGGACGCTCAGCCTGACCCCAGAGTGAACGGCGAATCCGTTGGTGCCGTTTGACTCTCGTCGCTTTTCTATTTACCTGAGTAATCATTGCCTTAATTCCTTCAAACTCGTTTGTAGTCCGTTCCGTTCGCTCGGTTCCCTCGACTCACTCCACTTATCAAATTCGACTTATGATGCTGAGCAGCTCGAGAAAAGATCTAATCGTTTACTTAGAACCGGCTGCCTTACCGGCTTTCTTCCGGATCACTTCGCCTTCGTACTTGACGCCCTTACCTTTATAAACTTCAGGTGGACGTTTTGCTCTAATGAAAGAACAGAAATCGCCGAGCTCTTGTTTGTCGACACCGGTGACGGTGATGACGTTGGTTTTGGGAGCCACTTCAACGGTTATATCTTTTGGAATTTCGATGATAACTGGGTGTGAATAACCCAATTGCATGGTCAGGTTTTTGCCTTCGACAACGGCTCTGTAGCCTACGCCAATCACTTCCAGTTTGCGGGTGAATCCGGTGGATAGACCGACAACCATATTGGAGAGCAATGTGCGGCTCAGACCATGCAAACCTCTTGCCATACGATCTTCAGAATTTCTGACGACTAAGACTTCACCGTTTTCTTGTTTGAAGCCGATTTCCGGTCTAAACGTTCTGAATCGCTCACCTTTAGGTCCTTTGACTTTGATGTCCTGACCTGTGATGTCGACGGTGACGCCGGCGGGAATTTTAATTGGGGCTTTGCCTATTCGAGACATGGTTCTACCTTTTTACCTGTGTGATACGCGGTCAGCGTTTGCTTACCAGACTTGACCGACAACTTCACCGCCAATATTTTGTTTTCTGGCCTGGCGATCGGTCATGACACCGCGGCTGGTGCTGAGAATCGAAATTCCCAAGCCGCCGAATACTCGAGGAACTGCTTTGGATGGACGATAGAGTCGCAGACCAGGACGGCTGACGCGTTTGATCCCTTGAATTACTTGCTCGCCTTTGGAGCCGTATTTCAAAACGATACGCATTTTTTGTTCCGGTGTGCCGAGATCTTTCGTCTCGAACGAACTGATGAAACCTTCATCTCTCAACAGTTTGGCGATAGCCACTTTCTGCTTGGAGGCGGGCATTTCAACGACAGGAGCCTGTACTCTGGTGGCATTCCTGATACGTGTGAACATGTCGGCAATAGGGTCGATTACGGGCATTTTGTTTAACTCTCCTACCAACTAGACTTTGTGACGCCAGGGAGCAGACCTGCGTGTGCCATCTTTCTCAGGCAGCATCTGCACAATCCGAAATCGCGGTAATAGCCTCTCGGCCGTCCGCAAATTCTGCAGCGATTATGCAAGCGAACCTTCGGAAACTTGCCTTTAGCAACAAGCAACTGGTGCTTGTGCTCTTTTACAATCATCGATGTTTTGGCCACGATCCTCTCCTTAAGTGGATTTCTTGAACGGCATGCCGATTTCTTTCAGCAACGCGAGCGCTTCCTGGTCGGTGCGCGCGGTTGTCACCATGGCAATGTCCATTCCTCGTGTTGCGTCAATTTTGTCGTAACTAATTTCAGGGAAAATAAGTTGCTCTTTAATACCGAGCGAATAGTTGCCGCGTCCGTCAAATGACTTTGGCGATAGTCCGCGGAAATCTTTGATACGGGGAAGGGCAATGTGAACTAGTTTGGCAAGAAAGTCATACATGCGTTTTCCGCGCAGCGTGACCGATACGCCGATTGGCATACCTTTTCTGACTTTGTACGTGGCGATGGATTTGCGAGCTCTGTTGACCACTGGCTTCTGACCGCTGATCGTGGCCATTTCTTTGACGGCTGATTCGATCGCTTTGGAGTTAGCAGTGGCTTCGCCTACACCCATGTTGATCACCACTTTGACGACGCGTGGAATTTCCAGATCGTTTGAGTAGTTAAACTGAGTCTTCAGCGCTTTTTTGACGGTCGTTTCGTAGTGATCTTTTACGTTAATCATCTCTCGGTCCCTTTTGTCTTTAGCCGGACGGTCTTTGTCGTCAGCTTATATAGTCCGTTTCGTTCGCTCGGTCATCGACTGTTTATGTGTCGAGTGACTCACCGCATTTTTTGCAAACGCGAGTTTTCTTGCCGCTATCCTGAACTTTGTGAGAAATTCTGGTTGTGTTTTTGCACGATGTGCAAAACAGCATTACGCGACTGGCGAATATCGGAGCTTCTTTCTTAATCAGTCCGCCCTTGCCCATTGCGGTTTTCGCTTTGGATGCGCGGGTGATTACATTGAAGCCTTCGACCACGATTTTGCCTTTGCTGGCAAACACGGTCAAAACTTTTCCAGTCTTGCCTTTGCCCTGGGTCTCGGAACCAGTCATTAGTTTGACCATGTCACCACGGCGAACGTGTACTGATGCCACCAGGTTGGTTGCGCCTTTTTTGATCAGCGCTTGAGAAACTACGGTCGCGCCGCCTTTTTTCACTTTTGGTGAAAGAGGAGCCTGGCAGTAGCTCACTTTTCTGACTTTCTTCTTTTCAGCAGTAGCCATGAGAGTTATAGAACCTCCGGAGCAAGCGAAATGATCTTCGTGAAATTCTTGTCGCGGAGTTCGCGGGCAATCGGTCCGAAGACCCGGGTACCTTTAGGGTTGCCGTCTTTCTGAATGATGACGGCGGCGTTGTCGTCAAATCTGATTGATGTGCCGTCGGGACGGTGCACGCTCTGTTTGACTCGGACGATGACGGCTTTGACGACGTCCGATTTTTTGACAGGCATGTTAGGGAGTGCTTCTTTGACGGTCGCAACGATGGTGTCACCCACGGTGGCGAATACTTTTCTCGAACCACCCAGCACGCGAATGCAAAGAAGCTCTCGGGCTCCTGTGTTATCTGCGCATGTCAATCGCGTTTCTTGCTGAATCATTATTTTGACTCCTTGAGTTGAGCGTCTGGCGATTTTTCAAGAATTTCGAGCAAGGTCCAGGTCTTATCCTTGGACAATGGACGGCACTCTTGAATTTTCACTCTGTCGCCGATTCCGCACTCATTTTTTTCATCATGAGCTTTGAATTTGTTCGTCTTCACCATCTGTTTTTCGTACTTAGGATGGGGATATCGGCTTTCGATGGCGACCACAATTGTCTTTTCCATTTTATTGGAAGTGACTTTTCCGATTAATTCCTTCTTGGGCATTTTCTTTTCCGAACCTCTATTAGCTATCCCGTCCTCTCAGATTAGTGGTACCAGAGTGGTATCACTACTGAGCTGCTGCTGCTGCGGCTGTCTCTTCTTCTGTAATTAGTTTTTGGTGCTCGATGGTGAGCAATCGCGCCAGAAGTTTCTTGGCGGTGCGGAGTCGGGCTGGACTCTCGAGTTTTCTCAAAGCGAGTTGAAAACGCAATTCGACGATCTGTTTACGAGCGTCAGAGATGTGCGCTTGTGTTTCTTCTGCCGATAGTTCTCTTATGTCTTGAACTTTCATGTTGCCTAACCTCCGTGATGGCGCTCGACTACGCGGCATTTGACCGGTAGTTTTTGAGCTGCCAATTTCAAAGCTTTGACGGCGTCTTCTTTAGATACGCCAGCCATTTCAAACATTACGCGTCCGGTCTTAACGACCGCGATCCAGAATTCAGGGTTACCTTTACCGGATCCCATCCGAACTTCGGCTGGTTTCTTGGTGCAGGATTTATCAGGGAATACGCGAATCCACAATTGACCGCCCCGTTTTACCGATCTGGTCATCGCTTTTCTGGCTGCTTCGATCTGGCGTGATGTAATCCAAGCCGGCTCGAGAACTTGCAGTCCGTATTCACCCATTTGCACAGTCACGCCGCGGGTTTCGGTGCCGCACATGCGACCGCGGTGAAACTTACGAAATTTGGTGCGCTTAGGCTGTAGCATGGTGCTTAACCTGCCTTCCTGGGTCTACGCCCAGATTTGTCATTGTCTCTCTTCCCACGATCTTGACGGTTTTCGGAATTTTGACGATCCCGATCCGATTGCGTTTTGATGTTTGGCGGTGACCATTGTCCGGGTTCGAGTTCGCCTCTGAAGACCCAAACTTTGATTCCGATAATGCCCATGACCGTGTTGGCTTCGGACGTTCCGTAATCGATATCCGCTCTCAATGTTTGTAGTGGAATGCGGCCTTCTTTAGCCCATTCCGTACGGGCGATTTCAGCACCACCCAGACGACCTGCCACCATAACTTTGACGCCGATGGCGCCGGCGCGCATGCAACGTTGCATGGCTTGCTTCATGGCGCGACGGAAGGCGACCCGTTTTTCCAACTGCTGAGCAATTGAATCTGCAACCAGTTTCGATTCGAGATCGACGCGGTTGATTTCAAGAATGTTGATTCTGATGTCGAGACCGGTTCTATTAAGAAGACCTTTGAGCTTGCCGGTCAGGTCTTCGATACCCTGTCCGCCCTTACCGACGACTACGCCAGGACGAGCTGTATAGATGTCGATTTGAACTTGATCGGCTTTGCGTTGAATCTCGCACTTAGACACACCGGCTCCGGCTAATTCTTTGGCAAGAAATTGGCGAAGGCGATGATCTTCTTCGATAAGAGGAGCAACGTCTTTCTTTGTGACAAACCAGTTGGACGACCAGCCTTTATGAATGCCAAGTCGAAAACCGTTAGGATTAACTTTCTGACCCAAGATCCTGTCCTCTCTTAATTACCGTGTGTTTTTGAAGCGTGAGCTTCGGTTCTAAACTGGTGGCGTATTGCCACCACTCTTTTGGACTAAAACTTATACGTCTGAAATCGTGAGCGTGATGTGGCTCGTTCTTTTCAAGATAGGCATCGCTCTTCCGCGAGCACGAGCTCTGAATCTGCGTGGCAAGGTTGGTCCTTGATCGGCAAATGCTTCGACGATTACCAATTGATCGGCATCTTCTCTGGAGATCGGATGCTTCTCATGGTGAATGAGGTTGTACATAGCCGCATGGAGTACTTTCCAAACTGGCTTGGCCGCTTTGTACGGCATGAAAGTAAGAATGTCGATTGCTTCGCCGGCTTTCTTGCCGCGAATTACATCCACGACGCGGCGCACCTTTCTCGGTGACATTCTTATCCACTTTGCTTGCGACTTGCTTTGCATCGCTCGAGTCCTCTTTAATTAACCGCGTTTGGCTGTTTTGTCTGCGCCGGCGTGACCCTTGAAGAGTCTTGTCGGTGCGAATTCACCCAGTCTATGCCCGATCATTTGTTCGGTTACGTAGATTGGCACATGTTTGCGACCGTTGTAGATTGCAATCGTATGACCGATCATGTCCGGCGAGATCATTGAAGCCCGCGACCATGATTTGATAACCTTCTTTTCACCCTTACGGTTCATCTCTTCAACTTTCTTGAGGAGCGAGGGATGAATGAACGGTCCCTTCTTTAGCGATCGACCCACAATTACCTCCTACTTACTTCGTTCTTCTCTTAACGATGAAACGATCTGACGGTCTGCGACCACGACGAGTTTTGTATCCCATTGCCGGCTTGCCCCAAGGTGTTTGAGGTTTGCCGCCGATAGGCGATTTGCCTTCACCACCACCATGTGGGTGGTCGACTGCGTTCATTGCGACGCCTCGGTTAGCTGGTTTGATTCCCATCCAACGTTTGCGTCCTGCCTTACCTAAAGTTACGTTTTTGGCATCAGTGTTGCCGAGTTGACCGATGGTCGCCATGCAGTCCAGGTGGACCATACGCATCTCACCGGACGGCAATCTCAAGGTTGCCATGTTGCCTTCTTTGGCGAGCAATTGGATTTGCACGCCGGCTGCGCGACCAAGTTGTCCACCGCGACCGAGCGTCAGCTCGACGTTGTGAATCATGGTACCCAGCGGGATCTGACGGAGAGTCATGGCGTTGCCGATTTGAATCTCAGCAGTTTTGCCACTCATTACTTTGGCACCAACCTTGATACCAAGGGGAGCGAGGATATAACGCTTCTCGCCATCCACGTACCAGATCAAACAAATTCTTGTGTTGCGGTTGGGATCGTATTCGATCGTTTTGACGGTGCCAGGAATATCATGCTTATCGCGTCTGAAATCGATAATCCGATATTGACGTTTGTGACCGCCACCGATGTGACGTACGGTCAGACGACCCTGGTTGTTACGACCGCCAGACTTGGTTTTGAACCGGCAAAGCGACTTTTCAGGTTTTGATGTCGTGATGTCCGAAAAATCGAACAGCGACATGTTGCGTCGTCCTGCGGATGTTGGTTTTACTTTTCTGACCGGCATAATAAATGTCCTTCTGCGTACCGTTGAGGGATTCTTTGGTTGTCCGAGTTCTAATTCTTAGCCTTCGAACAACTCAAGCGGATCTCCGCCGATGGAGACGATCGCTTTTTTGCCATCTTTAGGAACGCGACCATGCCGTCTTCTGCGGCTGAATCTGCCTCTGATGGGTGCGGTGTTAACGGAAATAATTTCAGTTTTGTTGGCAGGATAAAGCTCTTTGATGAGCTGCTCCATCGCAAGTTTGATCTCGACCTTGTTGGCGTCTTTCGTCACTTCGAAGGTGTATTGACCAAGCTGGGTCATCTGAGCTGATTTCTCAGTGATGATTGGTCTCAGAATTATTTGGGAGTATCTCTTATCCATGATCTTTTCCTGATTCTTCCTGGCTTGAGTTCGAATTAAAAACCTTGTCTCTACCCGTGGTGCCTAGTCTTCTTTTTTCTTAGGCTTGTCGGACTTTTCGGACTTGGCTTTATCGGCTTTAGCAGCTGCTTTCTTATCTTTTTCAGTATCGGTCTTTTTAGCAGGTGCCTTGTCGGCTTTGGCTTTTTCTTCCTTGGCTGGCTTTGGTGATTTCACTTTGCCTTTGCCGCCGTCAGTTTTGTTTTTAGCTTCTTTGGCTTTTCTGACTGGCCTCTTAGCAGACTTCTTCTTAGAAGAAGATTTCTTTTCTGCTTTCTCTTCTTTCGGATATGGATTGTCCGAAACTTCTTTCTTGAGATTCTTGTTGATAGTTTCGATTGCATTCTCTGAAGTGAGGATGACATCGAAGTGCAGCAGGTCTTTTACGTTGACCTGACTGGCGGAAATCACTTTCAACTTTTCAATGTTGCGTGCAGCGCGAAGAACTTTTGCATCGTTTTCATCTTTAGGATTGTTGAGAACGACTAATACTTTTTTGCCGGTCTCGATGCTCAGATCTTTCAAAAGTTGTACGAATTGTTTGGTCTTCGCTTCGCCGAATGAGTCGAAGGTTTTGACTACGATGAACTTTTCGCGTGATACGGAAAGTGCCGATCTCAATGCGACGTGACGCATTTTTTGTGGCATGGCGATGGAATAATCTCTTGGTTTTGGTCCAAAAATTACGCCGCCGCCTTTCCATAATGGTGAACGGATCGAACCAGCTCTTGCACGTCCTGTACCTTTTTGGCGCCAGGGCTTGCGTCCGCCGCCTCGTACTTCAGCGCGTGTCTTGGTGTTGGCGCTTCCGGATCTTGCATTAGCAAGCTGTCTTATCACGGCTTGATGCATCGGCCCGACTTTGAGCTCGCTGGCAAAAACGCTGTCTTCGAGGGTTAACCCGCCTACTTTTTTGCCTTTCAGATCTAGCACTTGCGTGGATGTCATTTTCGTCGTCTCTCTGGTTATTCTCTGAATGTCTTTGAAATCGGCTTATGGTTTAAAACCGATTAGCCGTTCCACTTCAATCTGGTAGGGCTAATTAAAACAAGACTTCCCTCGGCTCCGGGAACTGGTCCCTTGATCAAGAGAAGATTTTTGTCTGTGTCAACGCGAACTATTTTAGTGCGGCGCGTGCATACATTTTGGTTGCCCATTTGACCAGGCATGTGGGTTCCGCGGAAAACGCGACCGGGAGTGGTGCCGGCGCCGATCGAACCCATCGAGCGGTGGAATTTGGAACCGTGGGTCATAGGACCGCGGGCGGCGTGGTAACGCTTGACCGTGCCCTGGAAACCTTTACCGATTGACTTGCCGCGTACGTCGACGAGCATTTCTTCTTTGAGAATCTCGGCGATTGGCAGCGGTTGTCCAACATTATATGTAGCGGAATCGGCAACGTGGAATTCTCTGAGTGGTGCCACTGGAGCGATTTCGTTCTTTTTAAAAGAACCGAGAGCAGGCTTGGTGAGCTTGCGCTCTTTGATTGCGAAGGCACCGACTTGGATTGCTTCGTAACCGTCTTTGTCTTTTGTGAGCTTACGGGTGACGATGTTCTCGCCAAGTTGGACTACGGTGACAGGAATAGACAGACCTTCTTTCGAATAGATCTGCGTCATTCCAATCTTTTTGCCAAACACGCCTAGAGTTTTCATTCCTAGTTCCTCAACACTGCGACTTTCGAAATCCGTTTTGTAATCGGCTTCTCGGTCGCCTCGCTTTACTGCTTATAGTTTCACTTCGATATCAACGCCAGCCGGCAAGTCGAGGCGCATTAGCGCATCTGCCGTGGTCGGCGTCGGGTCATTGATGTCGATCAATCTTTTATGAATGCGGATTTCAAAGTGCTCTCTCGACTTCTTGTCGACGTGAGGAGAGCGCAGAACGCAATAAACTCTCTTGCGTGTCGGCAGGGGAACTGGTCCGCAAATGGTTGCACCTGTACGGCGCGCCGTGTCAACGATTTGATCGGCTGACTTATCGAGAAGTCTGTGGTCGTACGACTTCAAACGAATGCGGATGCGCTGCACTTTACCAGTGCCGGCTTGTCCTTCGGTTTTTTTAGTTTTGGCGCCAGCCATATGCCCATGTTCTCCATTGGTGGTGGAACTACTCGTTGCCATCTACATATAGAAGGAACGATTCGACTGATGAAAGTCGTTTTGATAATCGTCGTTAGTTCTGCCGGTGCTGTCTGGGGTCGAGACTGGGAGCGGTGACCGCATCCCCGGTGGGACCTCATAATTCGCGAAGCGAAGGGCAAACGATACAGCCCGCGAGTGCCTTCTTCGTGTCGGACCAGGTTAACTCGGTCTTATATTCGAAGGCGTCACAGGTTGCCGTTTCCGGCGAACGAACCACACATTCTACATACTAACCATATGGGGACGCAAAAATTTTATCTCACAATAATGTTTTCTTTCGATTTGCCCGAGGTCGATCCCCTGTCCCGATCTTCGGAAACAGGCATTGGGGCGGCTCCTTTGTAGTCAAGCGTTCAAAATTGGATTGGGTAATTGTGTAAAGAGCCCTGCAACATCTCGAGTCACAGCTTTTGCAGAATTTGGTAAATCGCGAATTCGGGTCGCCGAGCCAAGTGGGACAAACCGATCAAATCCTGGTCTTCGAACTGGGAGTCGGTTTTGATTTTGGGTCAGAGATCCGGGTAAAGTCGATCGCCTTCTCTATAATCAAATGCAAATTAGACATCGGTCGTTCGTGAGAGGGGTTGGATATGAAAGGTGACGTTAGCGCTTTGTACAGAGCCACTCAATTTTTGGATACCTGGTTAGACTACCGATACAACAGGATAACGATCCCCGGTTTCGTGGTGACGATTGCTCATGAAGGGGAAGTCGTCTTCCAGAAGGCCTGTGGCTATGCCAATCTTGAGCGTCAGGTTGCGATGTCTGCCGACCATTTGTTTCGCGTTGCGTCGCATTCGAAGACATTTGCGGCGACGTGCGTGATGCAATTGGCAGAAGAAAAGTTGCTCGATATTGATGAGCCGGTCGCCAATTATGTGAAGTGGTTGGAGTCACACGAAGACAAACGCATGTCGCGCATAACGGCTCGGCAACTGATGTGCCATAGTGCCGGCGTGATTCGCGATGGTAAGAATGCCGATTACTGGCAGATGTTGAATTCGTTTCCTGATCAGGAGGAATTCAAAAAACAAATTCTTGAGACAGAACTTGTATTGCAATCTAATTTGAAAATGAAGTATTCGAATTATGGATACTCGTTACTCGGTTGCCTGGTAGAAGCAGTTTCCGGGCTGCCTTTCAATGAGTATGTGCAGAAGCAAATCATTGAGCCTTTGAAGTTAAAAGAGACTGGTCCTGAATTCGATGAAAGAATTTTGCCTTTTATTGTCACCGGTTACTCTCGCAGAGAGAGCGGTAAAAGATTGCCGCTTGAAGAGAAAACATATACTCGTGCGATGTCTGCGGCGACTGGTTTCTATTCGAATGCGTCGGACTTGTGCAAATATTTCCATGCTCAATTTGTCGGGTCTGGAAAATTATTGAGTGATGAATCGAAACGAGAAATGCAACGCACACAATGGCGCGTGCAACACTCGGATAACGAAGAATACGGGCTCGGTGTCGACGTTGAATATAATGGCGATCGAAGATTGTTCGGTCATGGAGGCGGCTTTCCGGGTCAGCGAACGAAGACTTGTTGTGATCCGGAGCAGCGATTGATTGTTGTGATACTCACGAATTGCATCGATGGTGAATCTCGAAATATTTCGAAAGGCGTTTTGTCCGTAATTGATCATTTCGAAAAAAGTGGTGAAGCTGCTGATCCTGAAACCATTGATGAACTGCGGCGTTTCGAAGGTACATTCCGTTCTTTGTGGGGTGATGTTAGCATCGTAGAGAACGGTAGAAAATTGATCGCTGTAAATCCGGATGGCTGGTTTCCATTTGGCCACGATGCAGAACCACAAATTTTAGACTATGTCGATCAGTCCACACTGAAGGTAGCGAGAACCAATGGTTATGGGAACCTTGGCGAACTCGTGCACTATGATTTTGAGGGCGACGGAAAAACCAAAACGATCCGCTATGGTGGATCGCAAAAGTGGATCGACAGCGAATATCAGAAAGTTTTGGAAACGCGGATTAATCGAGAAGCGCTCGCCTCCTCGACTTAAACTGCGCTCCGCAATTGCTATCGACCTCGCATAGAGTGGCGCTCAGGCTGAACCGTGCGAATTCGGATCGATTTTCCGCTCTGGGCAGGCATGACCCTATTTTCAAAAAATCGATCAGCGCCATTTAGTTGCTTTTTCTTTTTTCTGCGATTGGGCGTCGATCAAACTTCGATCAGCAGTTGAGTTACTCCGCTGGCCTTTTTGTGAAGTTGGTCCCGTCTTCAGTAGGGGACTTACCAGCAATTTGGGACATTCACCGCTATCGCTTTTGCGAATCCATCCGTACAGTAAAACGCTCACCCTCACCATATGTTGTCCCGGAAACCGTTTTCTTGGGCGACAGTTTCTTGCAGGTCCACAACTATGAAAAACTCGATCTATTTGCTTGCCGCATCCCTCCTCTGCGGCGCAACCTCACTGCTAGTTTCTGCGTCGCCAGGTTTTGCTCAAGACGCTAGGTATAAATTTGCACCCAACTCATTTCTGAACGACCAGTCTACAGGGCGACGTCATCATTCCAACCCAATGCCAGCTCCCTCAACCTCAGTGACTACAGGCAACGTGCCAAGTGCCACCTCACTACTCGGTTTTAATCCTAAACTTCTCGCTTCAGCGCCCCGCACGTACGTGAATACAAATATCAATATGGCACCAGCGGCAGTGCCACAGTTTTACTCAGCTCCACCGGTCCTGAGTGCTCGTTCTCATCAATTGTTCGGCCAACCCGCCCAGCCCACGCCAATCCGCGCGACGGTTCCAGCAGCGGTCAATCGCGCACCACAAGTTGTCGCCGTCAACAACGTGTCAGGAAAACTAAGCACTCCGCTGAGATCTGCTCGCTCTGGTTCAATGGCACCACAATTCCGCAAACCGAAACAAGTGAACTCCGCGCCGCCGAAAATAGCGAAATACGGCGAACACTTGTACTCTCCGGGCGCCACAAAACCAACGTCATCCGAAATTTATTCGACATCTGAAGTCAACGGGAAAATGCTTCCCATAAACAAACGCGTTAACTAAGAACGAACGCGTGGTCTAAAAGCGCTCTGGTAGCCAGACGTAAAACGTCGAACCGCTACCGACTGCTGATTCAAACCAGATGCGACCGTTGTGTTGGCTGACTATCTTCTTGCAGATTGCCAAACCCATGCCGGTCGCGCTTGGTTCTGGACCGCCTTTTAAGCGGTGAAAGAGAGTGAATACTTCATTGGAGCGCACCATGTCGATTCCAATTCCGTTGTCTTTAACCGAGAATATCCAGCCGTCCCCTTCCCTTCGCACGCCGACGTGTACGCGAGGCGCCGTGTTGCTTCTATACATGAATGCGTTGCGGATCAATTCTTTGAAAAGATAAATCAGTTGTTGTTTGTTGCCCTGGATGGTCGGCATGTCGTCTCGCGTGACTTCATTTTCGCCGATGATGGCAGTTAGCTCGGTGAGAACGTTATCGAGCACGTTGCCCGTGAACACTGATTCTCGATCGATGTAGGGTTTACTTATTCGTGCGTAAACCCAGAGGTCATCGATCATCCTGGCTATCAATTGTGTTGATGTCGTGATTTTGTCGATGAAGTCGTTGGCGTCGTCGCCAAGCCGATCTTTGTATCGAACCGAGAGAAGATTTCCGTAGCGGGCAATTGTTGAAATCGGTGCTTGCAGTTCATGTGATACCACATAAGCAAGTCTCTGCAATTCTTCGTTAGTTTCGTTGATTAGCTTTCCATGAGCTTCTTGCTGTTGCTCAGCGATGCGGCGCTCGGTCAAGTCACGAGTGACTTTGGCAAAACCAACTAATTTACCCTCGTTGTAGAGCGGCGTCACAATTACATTGGCCCAAAATCTCGAGCCGTCTTTGCGGACGCGCTCGCCTTCTTCTTCATAGCGACCGTCCTGGATCGCGGACCTCAGCTCGAAGGCTGGATGTTCTGAGTCTCTCGCCTCTTTCGTGTAGAAGATCGAAAAGTGCTTGCCGATGATTTCGTCGGCCTTATACCCTTTGATGTTCTCCGCCCCTTCGTTCCAGGTCATCACATTGCCCTCGGGACTGAGCACAAAGATGGCATAGTCCCTGACAGAACTTACTAGCAAACGGAAGATTTCTGACTCGCCGAAGCTCAGCTCTGCTGCGGTTCTCTGAGTATCTATAGATTGAGCGTAGTCCAAAGTGATGGATTCCTTTTAACAGGCGGGTTAACTAATTAGTTTAGCGCGTGCTGTCATTAACGATGCCGGCGTTGTACAAGTTCAGGTCGCTTTTGGCTCTATTGATAAAATAAACCGCCGAAGAAACTCCGGCGGTTTAATTTCTTTGAGCTTGGTCCGATTGGACGAGGCTTCGATTACGTGAGGATCTTCGCTACAACTCCGGCGCCGACGGTTCTGCCGCCTTCGCGGATTGCGAATCTCATTCCTTGCTCAACTGCAACTGGTTGAATCAATTCAACAACCATGTTGACGTTGTCGCCAGGCATAACCATTTCAACGCCTTCTGGAAGGGTGATTGCACCGGTTACGTCAGTCGTTCTGATGTAGAACTGCGGTCTGTATCCTGGGAAGAATGGGGTGTGACGACCGCCTTCTTCTTTGGACAGAACGTATACTTCAGCATCGAACTTGGTGTGAGCTTTGATGGAGCCTGGCTTAGCGATAACTTGACCGCGCTCGATCATGGTCTTGTCGATACCACGGAGAAGTACGCCGACGTTGTCGCCTGCGATTCCGGAATCCATGGTCTTTTGATACATTTCAACACCGGTTACGGTTGTCTTACGTGTATCGCCGAGACCGATGATTTCGACTTCTTCGCCAACTTTGACTTGACCGCGTTCAATACGACCAGTAGCAACGGTACCACGGCCGGTGATTGAGAAGACGTCTTCTACAGCGAGAAGGAACGGCTTATCGATGTCACGTTCAGGGGTTGGAATGTAGCTGTCTACAGCGGCCACGAGTTCGTGGATAGCTGCAACTGCGCTCGCTTCTCCTTCGAGAGCTTTCAAACCAGATCCGCGGATGAATGGAACATCATCGCCTGGATATTCGTACTTGGAGAGCAATTCGCGAGCTTCGATTTCGACGAGGTCGAGAAGTTCTGGATCGTCTACCATGTCGCATTTGTTGAGGAATACAACGATGTGTGGAACGCCGACCTGACGAGCGAGCAGAATGTGTTCGCGGGTCTGTGGCATCGGTCCATCGTTAGCAGAGATTACGAGGATAGCGCCGTCCATTTGGGCAGCACCGGTAATCATGTTTTTGATGTAGTCAGCGTGTCCTGGGCAGTCCACGTGGCTGTAGTGACGAGCGTTTGTTTCGTATTCAACGTGAGCGGTATTGATTGTGATACCACGCGCTTTCTCTTCAGGAGCTGCGTCGATCTCGTCATACTTCTTGTATTTAGCTTGACCTGTCTCAGCGAGAATCTTCGTGATTGCTGCGGTAAGTGTTGTTTTACCGTGATCAACGTGCCCGATAGTTCCCACGTTGACGTTTGGTTTGTTTCTTTCGTATTTTGCGCGGGCCATCCCTGCTATCTCCTTAACTAAAACGTCTGGACCTGATGACTGAACTGAACCTATTTAAATCGATCCGGTAAGTAAATCGATTCTGGTGAACTTGGCTTCGACCTTGATGCTCGCCGCATTCGAAATGCGTTTTAGACGAGCCTCTTGGGTAAAAATGGAGCCCTTGACCAGGTTCGAACTGGTGACCTCCCCCTTACCAAGGGGGTGCACTACCACTGTGCTACAAGGGCAGAGCGCCTATCATTATTTCGTGAATTGCTCCAATAGTTGGGGCCTTCACAAATTAATTTAACGATTTGGTACGTTTGCCGCATGGTTGTGGCTTGCCAAGCAACAATCTCGCACATAAAAACTTCTGTTTGACAGCCGAAGCGATCAAACAGAAGGTCGAATATTGGGCAGAGCTGGATTCGAACCAGCGTAAGCTTTCGCTAACAAGTTTACAGCCTGTCTCCTTTAACCACTCGGACATCTGCCCATGAGAGCCGATGATGGGATTCGAACCCGCAACCTACGGTTTACAAAACCGTTGCTCTACCGTTGAGCTACACCGGCCCGGCTTTAACGACTCAAGCAGGCATTCTACAGTTGTGCGCTGCTTAGTGTCAATTTTCCGCGGCTCGGAAACCGCATTGCAGTTACGTTGCTAAATATTGGCCGAGTTCTGTCTGACCGTCTCGTAGACAGCGATTCCAAGAGCAACCGAAGCGTTGAGCGACTCCGTCTTTCCACTCAGTGGAATGGCGCCGAAGAGGTCGCAATTGGTTTTGACCAGTGGTCGCATTCCTTTACCTTCGCTGCCCACCACGATTACAAGTGGTCGCTTCAAGTCAACCTTATATAGAGGTTGCGGAGCGTCGGCTGTCAAGCCGAGAACCCAGAAGCCATGCTCTTTTAGTTCTTCAATGGCTTTCACGAGGTTGACGATCCGCACGATTGGTATGTGAACTACCGCTCCAGCACTTGTTTTCGCAACAGTCTCCGTGACTTGCGCGGCGCGTCTTTCCGGAATCAAAATTACTTGCGCGCCTTGAGCTTCAGCAGATCTAATGATGGCGCCGACGTTGCGCGGATCTTCGATGCCATCGAGCGCCACGACGACGTAACCATCTAAACCTTTGCCGCTTTCAGTCAGGCGTTCTTTGTCGGCTTTGAACTTGGCAATCCACTCGCTCAATTCCAACAATTTGATAGGACTGACTTGGGCAGCCACTCCTTGATGTCGTCCGCCATCTTGAACCATCCAATCCAATTTGTTTGGATGACAAGCGACGACTGGAATTTTCAGGTGTTTAGCGAGGCTGTTGATCTTGCGGATGCGCTCGTCAGGCGCGCTTCCGTCGGCGACGTAGATTTTGATTATGTCTTGAGATTGCTCGTTGTTTTCTTCATCGAGGCACATGCGTTCCAGAAAGGAGACGACGGTGTTTCTGCCGAAGACCAGCAGGTCTTGTTCTCCGGATGATGAACCTTCGTTGTCGTCCGAGGTCGATTGATTTTCATCTTGTTGTGAACCGGGGCGCGCGCGATTGCGATCTTCGAAACCACGGTTGCGGTCTTGACCTTCGCGGTTTTGAGTGCCGCGATTTCTGTCGTCGAAGTTACGATTGCGATCTTGACCTTCGCGATTTTGGTATCCGCGATTTCGATCGTCGAAGTTGCGATTGCGATCTTGACCTTCGCGATTTTGAGTGCCGCGGTTTTGATCGTCGAGGTTGCGATTGCGGTCTTGACCTTCGCGATTTTGGTATCCGCGGTTTTGATCGTCGAAGTTGCGATTGCGATCCTGACCTTCGCGGTTTTGGTATCCGCGATTTTGATCTTCGAAATTGCGATTGCGATCCTGTCCTTCGCCGCCGCGATATTCGCCGCCACGATTGTCATCTACAGGACGGTTGGCGCCTTCAAAACCGCGATCCTGGTTTTGTCCTTCGCGATTTTGATAACCGCTGCCCTGAGCGCGACCGGCGTTGCCAGTGCCGCGATTTCGATCGTTTTGAGGACGCGATGGACCGCGATTGTCCCGCGAAGGCGAGCCTTGTTTTCCTCTTCCTTGCCGAACCTTAGCCATCACAGCCCTCCTGATTCCCCGCCGGTGGGCAAACTACCATGGACACAGAGGGTAAAGCATGGTTTCCTCTTAATCAAGCGCTGAGCGCATCCGCGTTCCACAGGTTTCACCCAACTCCATGTTAATAGACATTCTCTTTTTCGGTATCCCGGTCGTCGTCGCCTGTTGCATGGCAGCACACGCCATCCGCGATGAAGCGCCCAGATTTTGGTTACCGGCGGTTTCAATGGGTTGCTACGCCGTCTTCTATCTGTTCGGCGGGCGTGACGTGATTTTGTGGTGGCTGATGGCTATGATGCTCGGCGGCGGCGTTTTAAACAGCGGCGGCTTCGGCGCAGGCGTCTAAATCATTTATATGTATGAGAAACGAAAAGGAGCGCGTATTACTGAGTACGGGCTTTTCGTGTGTTTTGTGGCGGTTGCGCCGGGACCGAATGGCGGTTTTGCTGCGCTTCGGCTAAGGAACGCATGTTAATGCCATGTTTCTTGAGCCAGCGCGAAATCGTGTTGGGGTCGCACCATTTGTTCTCAGCATCGCGGTAAATCTTCGCTATCTGCACAGTACTCAGCTTCTCTTTGACGTACTTCTGGTACAGCCAATCACGGTCTTGATAGAGTGTTTTGTGACGTAAACTCTTGCCCACTGGTCTAAACCCTCTTGAGTGCTGTGAATGAAGGGAAACGCAGATGTCTTATTCGCGGTCTGAAAAAGTAGACCTGATGCATATGCTTACTACATACTCTAATTGTTCATCTAATTGCACCTTCTGACAACCCCTTTTCTGATCAATTTGTCGTAAATTATTGATGCTGCTTGCTGTTTACACGCATGGGAAATTTTTCCAATGCGCGCTGGGACTGAGATATCAGTCACCCATGCGATAAAAATTGATGTTCGAAATTGTGGATGGGCGGACCAGGCGAATTTTGTTTTTAATTGGGTAATCGATTGGTTTCGTCCTGGCGGGAAATTACTCGGGGCGTGGTAGAGATCTGAGAAGAACATGCGCGCATGGGTTGAGGCATCGAGTTGAACGAATCAAAAATAAACGCAGTCAAAATTCCTCAAGTCGATAAGGTTTTGCGAGAACCTGTTCTCGTCAAGCTTTCCGAAACGATTCGGCGCGATATTTTGACTTTGCTTGTGCGCGAGGATTTAGCCGCACACAGAATGGACGTGGATGCGGAGCGATCGGGTTCTTTGGATGGAAAAACGACAGGTGCAAAATCGGCGGGTGCGAATTCATCAAGTTCCTCGAATCTAGTTTCAATGGAACCGGCTGACATCGCCTATCGCGTGGCGAATGTTGCTGCGACGCTTCTGCTCGGTGGTGTGCGTCGGGTGATCAATGGAACGGGAGTAATTCTGAACACCAACCTGGGGCGGGCACCACTGCCGCTTGCCACGTTGAATAAGTTGACTGAGTTGGGGCAGGGCTACACCAGCCTCGAGATTGATACCACGACCGGTAGGCGCGGTGAACGGACTGCGATGGTCAGTCGATTGATGCAATTGTTGACTGGCTGCCAGTCGGCGATTGTAGTGAACAATAACGCGTCGGCTGTGATGCTGTGCGTTTCGGCGTTGGCGCGCGGGAAGGAAGTTATTGTATCGCGCGGAGAATTGATTGAGATTGGTGGCAGTTTTCGGCTGCCCGATGTGGTCACCGCTGCTGGTGGCATACTAAAAGAAGTGGGCACGACTAATCGAACACGAGCGACTGACTTCAGAGATGCGATTGGCGATAACACCGGGCTGATGCTGCGTTGCCATAGATCTAATTTTGAGATCACCGGATTTACCGAAGAGCCTAAAGTCAATGAGTTAGTGCGATTCGCTCGAGAGAAAAATATTCCGCTTGCCGAAGATCTTGGCAGTGGAGCGCTTTTCGATATATCAAAACTGGGATTGGAATACGAACCGACAGTCGATCGAGTGATCGAAAACGGCGTTGATGTCGTTATGTTCTCCGGCGATAAATTATTGGGTGGACCGCAAGCCGGCATCATAGCCGGGAAGCGAGAGTATATTTCCAAGCTTCGAAAAGATCCGATGTATCGCGCGTTGCGTGCTGACAAGTTGATCATCGCATTGATCGAAATTGTTTTGACTCAGTATCTTGCTCCGGAACCGGTTGAGAGTTTGCCTGTAATCAGCCTGGCATCACGATCTGTGATTGATATTGAAGATGGTGTGAAAGCATTTGTGCAGAAGATCGAAAGCGATGCCAATGCAAAAGGTTTCACTTTGACGCCTGTGAACTGTCAATCTACGTTGGGTGGTGGCAGTTTGCCCGGCAAAACATTGGGCAGTTTTGGTCTTGAGATTGTTTCGGCAAAACATTCAAGCGCGCAGATTGCGGCGTTGCTCAGGCAGAACGAGCCTTCGGTGATCACCACGATTCACGATGAAAAAGTGTTGATCGATTTTCGAACGGTATTAGCGCGCGATCTCGCGGATTTGAACAACGCAGTTTGCAGGCTCTGGTCATCTTGACAAAGCGCTTCGCAAGAGCGTTTTCGCTTTTGCAGAGGGTATAATTCTCCGACTAGCGATTGTTCGGGGGCCGTTGTTATGGATAGCGAGCTGAAAGACCAACTTGCACAAATCGGCAAGAAGACCGAGTGGCAAGAAGAATTTGCGCTGCTGAACAAAAAAGTCGACGACCAGTTTCGGTTCACGCGATCCGTTATCGTGCTTTGCACGCTGGCTCATCTGGGGCTGACGATATTCACTATCCTGGCCACATTTCAGAGTTTGCCGTCGCAGATGACTGCGCAATACATGAGCAACTTGGAGCCTGTGGTGCGACTCTGGCGGCAATACGAGATGCTGTTGGATAATCAAGAACGCGTGCAAAGGCAGCCCGGGGTGGTGACTCCGGTTGCGCCAGAGTAGAAACTTCCTGTGACGGAATAACGTCGCGAGCTAAGTTTCTTCGTTAAAGCTTCGCGGCGTTTCAGGATGCGCAAAATTCGGTAAGTCTTCGACACGCGTTTTGCAATCGCTGATTAGCAGTGTAACTTCGACAAGGTTTTGCAATCGTTGACCCGCAGCGAATTTCCGTCGTTTTTTGCATCAGCTGTTTCACACGCAAAACTTCGAGGCTGAACCTCGCTTGCTTCGCCAAAGGGTTTCGTATCGGAATCTATTTCTTCAGTAGTGCTTCGCGACGTTTTACTTCGCTTTCGACTTCTTCCGGTGAGATGTTGTTGACGCTCATCGGACCGGCGCAGATCTCGCGCCAGGGTGCGCCGGCAAGCGCCTGACGAACGATGACTTCGAAAACCTGGGCGCGCACTCCGCTTCCGTAACTGCCCGAACCGTTGAGAGGGGACATGCCAGGCGTGGTCTGCGGTGGTTTTGGAACTGCCTGATTGGACGGTTCTGGAATTGGACCAGTGGGCGGTGATCCGCCACCAAAAGAATCTGGTGGCATCGGTGTTGCTCCTGGTGTTGGAGGAGCACCGAAGGCGGCTGGTTGTTGCTGTTGTTGGTCTTTCGGCATCTTGGACATGCTGTTGAAAGTGTCCACTTGTTGTTGAAACAGTGGTCTGGCAGCGCCGCCACTATCGCCAAAAGCGGTTGGTCCAGCTTGTCCTTGTTTACTCGAATCTTGATCGAAGAAATTGCCTTGGGGCTTTGCCGGTTCTTCAGGCTTCGGCATGGCAGCTCGCTGTTGCGAAATCGCTTGAGCTTGCATGTTGGCTTCCTGAGCTGCTTGCTGAGTCGAGGTCAGCTGCTTTTGCAGACTTTCGACAGTGTCTTTGAAGGAGTCTTTGAGTTCGTCCAACTGAGCTTTCAGTTGTGCGATCTCTGACTCGCGGCGCATGACTTCGTCGTCTTTGACCTTGAGTTCTTCGTCGCGCTGATTGACTGTTTCGACCATCTCTTCGTATCGCGAGTTGAATTCTTCGAAACGAGAATGAAGCATCTCTTGCGTTTCTTGAATCTCGTGTTCTTTGGACGCGAGCAGTTCTGCGTATTCGGACTCGCGTTCATCCAGGCGTTTGGTCAGCTCTGATTCTCGATCTTCCAGTCTTGAAGAGAATTCTTTTTCGCGTTCTTCGAACCGGCGCCCCAGATCTGAATCTTTGTCATCCAGCATGAGCTTCAAATCTTCGTTGGCTCGTTTCATGTCGTCGAGCTGTCTGACTACTTCTTCGTCAGGTACAATTTTGACGACTTCGACTGGAACCTCTTTGACTACTTCGACGATAACTTCTTTTATTACTTCTCTGATGCTTTCGCCATTGGCGTTAACCTTCACCGGCTCTGCCGCTTGGACTGCGTCATAAGCCGAGCGGAACATCTCGCCTGAGAGGCGCTGTGTGCCGAGCAGTTCGACTAAACGGTGCAAGAGGTCGGCTGGATGCTCGTCCGGATAGACTGCCATGTAAGCGCATTTGAAAGTCCATGGATCGATTTGACCGGCGCCCAATTGGTCTGCCAGCCCCATCACCAGTTTGTCCGGAGTGATCCTGGTTTCTTTTTCGCGCTCGTTCTCTGTCACCATCGCTGATACCAGTTGATCGATGGCAGGCACCAGTTCGCCGACGGCTTTCATTGGTTCTAACGCAGCAGACATTGATTCCATCAATGTGTTGAGGTTTAAACCAAGTTCAAAAAATGTTTGGTTCTGAAGCGTCTCTCGCAGATTTTTCAGAACATCTGTTTGTTCTGTTGCGGCGGTTTGCATCGATGAGAGATTCATCGCGCAGATGCCCAGGGCCTGGTCTATCGATGTCAACATCTCAAGCGCTTCGGCTTGTGTCTTCGTCAATAATTCGACCGGCACATATTGAGCCTGCACTGCAGGTGGTGCCTCGTCCGCTTTGCGGTCGGCGTCAGCGGCGGCTGGTTCATTCTTCAAGACGGGCTCGTCATCGTTGTTTTTACTTGCCGGCTCGCGTGTGGTTTTGTTATTCGTTTTGGCAACTTCTTCTTTTTCGAGTGCCTTATTCCAAACGGATGTCACCTTTTCCTCTTCTAGCGACTGTTCGTCAACTGGCTTAATATCTGGTTCTTTCTCTACTTCTTCGGGCTCCGGCTCGGCTTTACTGCGCCGGGTGCGTTTTCTCGCTGGTGCCGGTTCCTTCGGCAGTTCTTCGACAATGGCTGTTTCAACTTCCGGCGCTTCTTCGACCACTACTGGAACTTCCGGTGGCGTTTCGATCGCAGGAGGTTCAATTTCTGGAGCGTCAATCACCGGCGCTTCTGCGACTGGCGGTTCTGGAACGTCGACGACATCTTCTTCGACCGACCAGGCGTTCTCTTTCTTGGGAGGATTTTCCCAGACGCTCATGTCGTCGAGTGGCGGTGGTGCCGCTGCTTCTTCCGGTTGCGCCACTGTGCCGATTAATTGAGTTTGCGTCTGCGATTGAGTATGAGTCTGCATCAACGCTGGTGTCGGTTCATCCGGATTGAATTGCGCTGCCGGTTCTGCCGGTGGCGGAATGTCCATTTCATCCAGATCGCCATAATCCAAATCGAGCTTCGAGGTGAAGTCTTTCTCGCTCGAACTGTGCTGCAAATAAGATTGTTCAACCGCGTGTGACTGCGGTGGTATCGTCTGTTCGCCGAAACCATTGAATGAATTGCCCGACTGCATCGAGCTATCCGGAACGGTGGTTTGTTGGCTGAAATTCGGATCGGGAGTGGCGACAGGAATACCTGCCGGCGCTGGCGTTTCTGGCTGTCCGCCAGGACCTGCCATAAATGATGCCGGAGATTCAGGCAGTCCCTGCATGAAGCTTTCGAAAGAAGGCTCATTGCCGAATCCGTCCAGAGGAGACGCCCCGCTCCCGAAACCTTCCAGCGGTGCAGTGGTGCCCGGAGGCTGGGCTGCATTCGGAGGCATTTGACCAAAAGACGGCTCGGTGAAACTGAAGCCTTGATCGGGACCTGGCATCGAGCCCGGCATGCTCTGATGTGGTTCTTGAGCGAACGGCATGCCCTGCGCTTGGGGCAGCTGCTGTTGCTGAAAATCACCGGAGTAACCGGTTGAGTTATCTGGTTGCTGCGGCTGGGGCTGGACGGGAACGGCTGGATATTCCTGTGAAGGAAACGCCTGGTAATTGTCCGCTGAGGTTGACTGATAATTTACTGGTTGCGGTGGATTGTTTGGATCCGGAATGGGAGCAGTGATAGCCTTCATTGCCTCGTCGAGCCAGGGTTCAGACGTTGGAGCTGTTGGCTGCTGAGCTGGCGCCCCGCCTTGTTCTTGTGATTTGTCCAGGAATTCCAATTCGAGCGACGGCGCGTCTTCCTGAGAACCTTCGGCTTTCTTCGAATAGGGATCCGGCGGTAATGCTTGTCGAGCTAACGAACGGAGTCTGGCTCTCCGGGCTGATAAGGAGGAATCCTGGCGCCCGGATTTGCCGGAGCTGCCATTGCCATTTCCATTGGTTTCTTCGTCCCGTGCCATCGATTTAGTTGCCTTCTACTCCAAATCCCTTAACCGCTGCCAGAACCGCTCCAGTTATCTGACATCGGATACACCTTATAAACTTGTACCCGCTATATCGGGTAACTCAGCATTTGGGCGCGATAGGTTAAGCAAAAGCTTCGGTCGTCAGGAGGTGAACCCGTTTTGTCTCGCCTGTTTCTAGTGTAATGCCTACACTGGCGCTTGTCTTCACTGAAACGCACCGAAAAATCTTTTTTGTAAATCATTGCTGCGCTCAAGACAGTTCCGGTCTGACAAACAATCAATCCTTTCGTTCGATCAACATAAATTAGCAAGGGAAAGAACAGTTGGATTATCTGTCGAAGTACAAGTAAAAACGGATTAGATCCGCTTGACAAGGTGGTTTTATGGGGGTACGATTTCTGATGAGTATCCAAATCCCTTATCAGTTCTTTCGTTCGAAACTTACTAAGCCAAAAATTCAACCCAAATCGGGCTGCTTTCTTCACTATTGGTCACTCGCGCGCTCCTGGCGAGCGTTAGGCGCGTAAGCCGGGTAAGTAAATTGCAAGGATCATTGTCGGAGTATTAAATTGAAACTTCTTATTTGCCAGAGTTGTGGCGTCATCATTCGGACTAAAGGCAAACATTGCACCGGATGCGGGATTCAACTGGCATTGAACACGCCCACGCAGATGGATTCTTTCAGTCAGATTCGACCGCCGCTTGCGGTCAGCATCAAACAAGACCATCTTTTGCTCGAGCGCGTTGTCACCGAGCGTCAGCTCAACGTCATGACTTTGCGTCCCCAAATCGGAACTTCGGCCGGCTATGACGACGGCGGTGAAGACCATGGTTCTGGTGGTGGAAACGGCGGCTATGGCGGCTATGGTGAAAACGGCGGAAATGGTGGCAATGGTGGCTATGGCGGAAACGGTGGCAATGGCGGCAACGGCGGTTCGACACCGTATTCGCAATTGGATCAGGACCCATCAAGTTTAACGTCGGGATTTGGCTGGAACAGCGCTTCTTCATCGACGATGTCGCCGGCCGAAGGGCGTTATGTCGATCCGAATTCTTCCGGACAGCAGTGGAGTTCCAGTAATCAGGGACAGGCGCAGCAAGAGCCGGCGGCGCCAGGCTCGATGTATGCGCCGTCCGGAAACGGTGATTCTTACCAGAGTTCAGCCCGCGATTCGGTTCAACTGGTCGAGACTGCCGAGCTGGTTTTGCCTCCTAATAAGGCGGTAGAAGCGCTTAGCGAGATGGTTTTCGAAGACAGCGCCAGTGGCGAGTCGCCGCAAATCGAAACACCGACCGCACACGATTATGAGACTGCGAAGGTTGAAGAACCGGCGCCGGAAGTGCGACCGCAACCGGTGCAACAAGCCAGCCCCACCATGCATCTTGCTGGTTTCGGTGCTCATCCTGGAGCCGCGATTTCGATCGCTATCGGAGCTGGTGTCGGAGCAATCGCCAATCAAATGTTGACCAAACGATCGTCTGGCGATATCGATATCAAAACTCAAGATTCAGCAACGTCTCAGCCAGTACAACCAGTCGCGGCGCCAGTTTCGCCGCCGGTTGTCAATGCGGTGGTTGCAGAAGCACCGGTCAATGAAGTTGCTCCCGAAGAGAATCCTTCAAGTGGTGCCATCGATAACGGCTTCCAATCGAGAGCGTTTGAACCGGAGCAATCCCAAAATCCTTTATTGGATTCCGGTGATTCCGGATTGGGCGGATCTTCATCCGGCGAAGCACCAATCGAAGATTTCTTTGCTGCAAAACAGTCAGAATTGGAAGATTTCTTTGGACCGCAAAGCAGGGCGGAGCCACCGATTATGGAGATGGGCGACCCGGCAGCCGAGATGGGCGAAGCGGCCAGGTCATCCGGGCTCGCACACGAATCAGCTTCTCCGATCGCGCACGAAGAACCTTCGCCGATTGCAGCAGAAAAACCGGCACTGGCTCCTGTAGCTCAGCCTTCATCAGAGCCTCGTCTGCAGTCAACTAATTTCTTCGGCGAAGATGAAGGCTTCGATTTCTTCTCGAAACCGGCAAGCGCGTCTGCGAATCGACCTGTTGATGACGATCTCGGCGATGACTTCGCGCCTAGAGCAAGCAGCGCTCCGGCACCAGTTGCGGAGCCAACTCCTCAACCGAAACTTGTGATACCAGCATCGGAAACAGTTGAATCCGCGGCTAGTGACCGACCGAGAGTAGCGATGCCGAAGAGCGTTACGCAATCGAGACCGAAAATTAAAGGTGTCGACGAAGAGTCGACCGAATTGCCGAAGGTCAAGAAAGATACAGAAGATAAGACTTCTGATGACGATAATGATGATGACGACGAGGAAAAGGAAAAGTATAAACCGCCGGCTCGAAGAAACTTCAGCGGAGACAGTTCTGCCAAAAATACTCGCAGCAAACCCGCTGCTGGTGCCGGCGCCGGCGCGATTAAAGCGTCAGGTAAAGGCAAGAAGACCGATGACGAAAACGACGACGACGATGCCGATAGCACCAGCGGTGGTGCCCTGGGCTGGTTGGAAGAAGAGGTCGGTTTTGCGGGACTGAATGTTTCTCGTAAAACGGCAGGTGTCTTAATTGGCGTTGGTATCTTTATTCTCGTTCAAATTCCTGGATGGTTTATGAGCGTCGCCAACATCGCCGGTGGTGGCGCGGGCGGCGGGCAGACAGTCGCACAATCACCACAAGCTGGTGCCGGAAATCCGTTCGGTGGTGGCATGGGCCAACCTGGCGGTGGTATGCCCGGTGGTGGCATGCCCGGCGGTGGAATGCCTGGTGGCATGCCGATGCCCGGTCAACTGCCGGGACAAGCTGGAATGCCCGGACAAGGAATGCCAGGTGGTGGCATGCCGGGACAAGCCGGAGCACCACAAGGACCGCAAGCAACTTTCGCTAATGGCGTACCTGTCGTTGGTGGACAGTGGATGATCGAAGTTTTGGTGGGCAATCAACCGTTTCCAGGACAGATTCAATTGCAACAGAATGGCACTAGCTTTGCCGGTCTCGGTAAAGACGCCTCTGGTACTTTTGACATTCAAGGACAGTTGTTGCCACCGGATCAAATGCAATTCAGCAAGCGCTACGATCAGGAATCGAGACACAAGTATCAAGCGCATAACGAGTACATAATCTTCCAGGGCAAGCTCATCCCCGAGGGTGGTGCCATGACCGCTGTCGGTGTTTATCAAACCCAGAAGAAAATTGGTTCGTCGTTCAGCACGTTGAAACCGACGAAGGTCGTACCTATTAAAGGTCCGTGGAGAGCTAAGCAGAGTGTCGTTGTCGCCGCTAGTCCGCAAGTTCCGATACCGGGTGGGTTTCAGTTGCCTGCCATTGGCGGCGGCGCTATAAACACAGAATCAAGTATGTCGACAAATGGAAAGCCGGATCTTAAAAAGATGCAGAACCTTGGTCTGTTGGCTGCGTTCGGCTTTGTCGGAGTGGGCATCCTTATCTTCTTGTTCTTCCTGGGACTGTTTGGTCCATCAGGAAAAATGAACATCTGGGAGAAGCAGAAATATATTCCATCTCAGTTTCGTCCCGAACATATGAAAATGGTGCGCGAATTTGCAAAACCTTTGACTGCAGGCGGCACGCCGTTCGGGCAACGAGACGAATGGCGATGGTGGACGTTCTGGCAACCGAGATTCATGTCACTTCCACCGGATGTGAGAGAACATAATCCGCACATGTTATTCATCGGCGGCGGTGACAAAGGCAAAACACGCTTGATGGCTTCGATGATCACTCACGACATCAAGTCCGAAGATCGCGCCGTCGTCATCATCGACTCGGACGGTCAGCTCTGCGATTTGATCGTGAACTGGATTTCGTCGCAACCTGATGGTTCCAAATATGCAAAACGAGTAGTGCTGGTCGACCCGACTTACAAAGCCGGATCACTTGCCTACAACCCGCTTGAGATGCCGGCTGACGGTGACTTGCAATCAGCATCCTCTGCAATCGTTCATGGTTTCAAAGCTATATATACGGAACCTCCTGGTGCGCAAAGTCAGTGGAATGCGCAGACCGCCAACATCTTGAGAAACGCAGCACTTCTTTTGATGGCAAACGGAAAGACATTGACCGACCTGCCGAACTTGCTACAAGACAACGATTTCCGCGACATCATGTTGGAAGCTGTTGAACGCAGAAAGCAAGATAAGACAGAGTACATCACGATCCTGGAGACATGGAATCAGTACAAGAAACTTGCTCGTACAGATCAATGGATCAACTGGGTTGAACCGATCCTCAACAGAGTCGGTCCGATGTTGTCGGATGGACGCATCAGACCAATCCTCACAAAACCAGTCAGTGACTTGAAACTCGGAGAGATAATCAGAGACAAGAAAATTCTGATCGTCAAAGTGCCTCAAGGTGAATTGGATCAAAACGCCAATCTTCTGGGCAGTTTGATCGTCACCGGTCTGCAGCAAGCCGCGATGTCGATGGCGAAAGCCAACGTCAACAGCAAGCATCCATGCGCCCTTTACCTTGATGAGATGGACAGTTTCATCGAGAAAGAAACGATTGAAAATATCACGGGAGAAACTCGTCGATATCAAATCGGATTCTGTGGTGCGATCAAAACGTTTCAGCATTTGCCTGAAGATTATAGAAACCAGCTCGTCATCAACATGGGCACCATGGCAATCTTCGCGCTGTCCAAGAAGGACGGAGACATGCTCGGTCCGCAGATGTTCCGTGTAGATGGTCGGAAAATTAAGCACCAGACCATTCAAAACTTCTTCAACCAGGTCAACACGTCGCCACAGTTCGAACTGATTATGGACGAAGAAAAACTGAACATTGACCGAATCGTCGGTCAGGAAATTCAAGGGTTCTTCTGTTATCGCGTTGGTACCGTAGCCGGTGTTTTTAAATTGAAGGCATTTGACTTCAAAGACATTCCGGAAAAGAAAATCAATCGGAAACTGATCGAGAAAATGCACGCCATCACCGACAGTTTCGGCGAGAAAAAGAGCAGGTCCAGGGACAAGGACGACGATAGGGCCGACGCTTAATGAGTGAACTACGGACCCAGGACGCCTCAGGCTTGCTTATCTGCCAGCACTGCGGCGTGGTTCTTAAAACCCGCAGTAAGACTTGCCGCGATTGCGGTAACGTCACGTCGCGATATTCGACGACGGTGATACCAGTTCTGGTGATCAATCGAAAACCGGCGACGGCACCACAACATTTGAAACCGGAAAACGATCCATTGATTGTCGAGCGGGTGGTGACGCGCTGTAAGTTTAACGAGGTGATGACGCCTAAGATTCCGGCGTTTCATGGCAGTCGCGCGTTCTTTAGCGACCAAACGCATGAGCGTCCAGGCAACGTGCCGGCCGCGCCTGCATCGGCTCCCGCTGCTGCCGCCTCGCCGCGTGTCGCC
This sequence comes from Candidatus Obscuribacter sp., assembly GCA_021772095.1. Taxonomy (GTDB): domain Bacteria; phylum Cyanobacteriota; class Vampirovibrionia; order Obscuribacterales; family Obscuribacteraceae; genus JADYXR01. The sequence continues at coordinate 214,454 of JADYXR010000139.1, forward strand.
GCGAATCAACAGGAGTTTGATCCGTTTGCTCGGAGTTCTCAATCGTCACAACCTGGTGCGATTCAACCGGTGCAACCCGGTGCGCCGCAACAACTTCCGCAACCCGGTGCGATGCAGTCTCCGCAAGCTGAACCGCCGCAACAATATGGTTCGAATTCGAATGCGGAGAATCAAGACCTTCTGCCTCATGAGAGGAATGCGCAAAATGAAGATGATGAACCGCTGACAGAGCCGAAAAACGGCGGGCGAAATTTGTTATTTCCTGACGATGGATCACTAGACAGTCCCGATTTTTTTGCGGCGGGTGTCAACGCCACGCAGAGCGAGCCTGCCGATTTCTTTGCTGCACCTGCAGCTGATAGCTCGGCACAAGATGGTCCAGCGGACTTTTTTGCGGCACCAACTGTGACACCGCAACAACAGGGTTCGCTGGAACCGGGGGCGCAGCAAGAACAATCAGCTTCAATGCCCGTTCAAGATGAGGGGCCGCTTCAAACCAGCGCGCAACCAGAATCACCATTGAGAGCGCCACACGCGAATCAAACATCGTCTGTTTCGAACGCGCCCGCCCAGAACCGAACTACTGGTTCAGATGAAAAAGTCGTGCGACAGGCGCATCCATCTTATATGGTGGCAGATCATTTTTTACTGGTCGTACAAGAAAACGATGGTCAAACTATCAGTGTCACTCAGACGATAGACGGTCCGGAGAATGAGCCGGTCTTCGGTTTATTGCCCGCTCCAAGCACGTTCAACCTATGCGCGTTGCAAGTTATGCCCGACGGATCAGTTTCTTTGTCGGGTTCATCATTGTCGTTTCATGATGCAAATAAAGAGGCTGAGTTTTCGGCGCCGCCGGAAGTGGATCTCGCAGTCAACATCGACAGTCGTTTGGCGTTCGAGCAGGGACTCAGTCGTGTTGCGGCTCTCCGGTTACAAGGCGCACTCGGCAAGAGCGGTGTGCTTGGTTTTGAAAGTCAGTCCAGCGATGATGACCTCAGGAAGAAGTTCACTAGAAAGCCTGTTTTTTCTGAGACTGACGGAGATGTCATCCAAGAATCCGGCACCGCCGATGATATCACGGCTGGACCACCGAAAATAAAAGAGCGTTCGGTGTTCAAACCTAAGAAAGCAGCGGATATCGAAAGCTTGAACAAAATCGAGTCGATTGGAGATATCAAACCGATAAAACCTGCGAAAAACCCGCTGGCTATGGTCGGTGCCGCAGTCGGCATTCTTGCCGTTTCTGCAACCCTTGTGTTCGTCGGTCTTCAAAAGTTCGGTCCTTTGGTTTCAGAATCAGGTTCCATCGGTGCCACTCTGGGCGGTGCAAGTTCTTCATCATTGCCGAAACAATGGCACATGGTTTTGACCAGGACCGTCGAAGTTGCAACCATCTATCAGGATTTCGAGACTGAGATAAACCAGTCTGGTGGTGCGCTTTCCGGTAAAGGGCACGACGCAATCGGCGATTTTACAATCACCGGTGAATTGAAAAAAGACAATTCGATTACGTTGCAAAAACAGTACGATACTGCCGGATACATTTGGCCGATTATGTTTAGCGGGCAAGTTTCACAGGGACAGAGCGGTTCTTTCGCTGGCGGATCTTACTTCTGGCGCAAATCAGATCAGGAACGCGTTCAAGGCGATTGGCAGGCAATGTTACCTCAAGCAAATGTTGCTGCTCCAACCGGCAACCCCACATCGCCAACAGCTAATCCCACGCCATCGGGCTCAGTTAATCAGATGATATCTACGCCGGAGTCTCGGTTGTGAATCACAAGGCTGACAAGCGGGCGAAAGCGCCAAAGGCGGCAAAGGTTTCGGTCGACAAGTCGGAATCGTCCAGGACTAAGGATTTATTGTTATCAGTCGCCGACGGCGAAGACTCTGAGCCAGAGCCTCGAAGCGGATTGAATTTGGACTTGAAGAGGGCATATTACTGACCATATGGCGGCTAGCCCCACCACCCGTGTATAGTTAGGGGTAGAGCTGTCTATCCGCGTTTTTACAACTCTTTGGCGCACAGGAAGCCTAATGGAGACACCGAGTAACCGCAATATTTGGGAAGAGAAGATCGCCGACTTGCGTCGGTACGATCTCGATGATCTGGACTCGCATCCTTTCGATGGCGCGCAGCTTCACAGTTGGCCGCTTCCCGATCTGACGTTTGTTCGAATCGATGGTGTGCTGCGATCGTGGGATATCGAACGCGAAAAAAATCAACAGCAGCAACAGCCTCAGCAGGATCAAGATCCGAGTAAGCCACCAAAACGAATGTATTTGATGGAAGATGCGTTGACTGGCTTACACAGCCAGAAGGCCAATCTCTCGTATTTGGTTTTGGGAAATAAAGTCGGTGTAAATTACTACATGGGCGTTTCCTTGCCTGCTGACGCCGCTAACAATGCCGAAGGCGAAGCCAATATGGTTTCGTATCAATCTTTGCGCTCGATTTTGCACAGCGTGTATAACGGTGTAGATATCCATGGTGAGCCGTTTACGACGGACCAGATGAAACGGATGGTAGATCCGCTGGCTGTTCACACCGGAATCGTTACTGGAATTCCGGCATTGAAGTCCACCGCCGGTGATACCATGGAATCGGAGCAGATCGAACGTCTCGCCAATGGTCTTCAAGGGCATGATTTCGGCTTTCTCGTGCTTGCCATTCCGATCCCGAACCAAAAGGTCAACAAGGAAGAATTTGCCGTCGTAGACCAAATTCAAAGAGCGCAAGAAAACGAGGATCCCGAGAAAAAGCGGAGAATCAAATATTACCTCGAACTGCAAGATGCTTATCTCAAGCACGTTCAGCTCGGTATCGCAGTCGGTCACTGGTTGACCTGCGTTTATTTCTTCGCTCCCGATCGTTCAGTATTCGTCAGGCTGCAATCGCTCATTCGCGCGACGTATGTTGATGAAACCAGTCGTCCTACGCCGCTTAGAACGCATGAAATCAAAGGCTTGCAACCTCACGTTCAGTCCTTCGGACTCTTGAGAAATAAACGCAACGACGAAATTTTTCAGGATCTGCTGGAATACAAATTCTTGTCGCCGCTGAACTCCCGGATGCTATCAGCGTTTGTGCACTTGCCCAAACGAGAGATGTCCGGTTTTCGAATACGACGCTCAGCTGAATTCTCCCTTTGTCCGATTCCTCCGAAGGATCCGACCAGGGTAATCGCTATTGGAAATATTCTGGATCGAGGCATGGATACAGGCAACCTGTATTACCTCGATGTGGATGCGATGCAAAAGCATACTATCGTTTGTGGTGTTACAGGTGGTGGTAAGACAAACACGTGCTTCTATCTGCTTGGACAGTTGTGGAATTTTAAAATTCCATTTATGGTTATCGAGCCGGCTAAATCTGAATATCGGCACATGATGCTGATGTCGGAGCAGTTTAAAGGTATTGGTCAGGCGTTTTCACTGGGAGATGAAACGGTTTCGCCGTTCCGATTGAACCCATTCGAGATCATGCGAGGGGTGAAAGTACAGACTCACCTTGACGCTTTGAAGTCAGTATTCAACGCCAGTTTCGAGATGTATTCGCCGATGCCTCAGGTGCTTGAAAAAGCACTGAACGAAATTTATAACGTACGCGGATGGGATTTGGTGCAAAACAAAAACCGCCGTCTGCCTCCTGGAGTCGATGCCGGCGACCCTGATTGCCCGCCGGAAATTTTTCCAACGATGAAAGACCTTTATGAAATTATCGATCCAGTTGTGGAAAGTTTCGGTTATTCGGAAAGAATCGGTCCCGACGTACAAGCCGCTCTGAAAGCCCGTATCGGCTCGTTGCTGATCGGTGGTAAAGGGCAGATGCTCAACACCAGACGATCGATTCCAGCCGAAGCGTTGTTCAAACGACCGACTGTTATCGAGTTGAAGATGGTTTCGGAAGACAGCGAAAAGTCGTTCCTCATGGGGATGTTGCTCGTATTCTTGTATGAATACCGAGAAGCCGGTGGTCCGCACGACAGTCTGCAACATATCATGCTCATTGAAGAGGCTCACCGTCTGCTCAAAAACGTGCCTACGGGGCAGAGCGGAGAGAGCGCCAACCCTGCCGGTAAGGCCGTTGAATTCTTCACCAACATGCTTGCTGAAATTCGTTCTTACGGACAAGGTTTCATCATTGCCGACCAAATTCCCAACAAGCTGGCGCCGGAAGCGTTGAAGAACACGAACTTGAAAGTCATGCACCGTATTGTTGCTGTCGATGACCGCGACTCCATGGGTGGTGCTATGAACCTGGACGATATTCAGAAGCGTCACGTAACGGCGCTTGGGCAGGGGCGCGCGATTGTGTACGCCGAGAAGATGGAACAACCGTTCCACCTAGCCATCATGTTCGATAAAACAAAAGAAGTGCCACCACCTCGAACGCCGGAAGAGTCGGACGAAGTAGTGCGGCAGGCGATGAAGCCGTTGGACATCGTCGGCAAGTTCGATCGACACCTGGGTTGCCGGTTCTGCCTGCACCGTTGCGATTCGACGATTCTGGATACGGCAACACCAGTGGCTGATGATGTGTTGTTCCGACAAGTCTACAACCGCTATATCCTGTCGACCTTGAAGGATTTGACTCAGTTAGTTCACTTCCGCGCGCAGATCATCCACGAAATTCAGCGGGTAATCGGCGGTCGAGCAAGAACAGGAAATATCACCGGTATCACGTGGTGCACGCTTACGCAGGCGACCGAGCGCTACTTCGAACGTAAGGGTGAAGAAAACTATTGGTTCTATGATCAGGTGCGAGAACAACACATGCGTTGGCTCAACCTGTTGCGGCCTGCGTTTCAACCGACAGAAGTAAACAGAAAGCTCGACATCAACGTGCTGCGTCAGTGGCGCGATGATTTCATCGAGTTGCACAAACGCGACCAGGGTCCGCTGCCTACCTGCGGTCCGTGCACTTCGAAGTGTCTGTACCGATTTGAAGTTTCCGAAGTTGTTCGTGATCCGAAGATCAAGTTCGACTTCAACTCATCAATTAATAGAAAGGACACGCCGGCGTCCGACTCTGCTGCCTGGTTTTGCCGCTTGCTCACAGAGCGATTGGTAAGTCAGGGCGATGTCGACCTGGCGTACTGTCTGGCTGCGCACTTGATCAAAGATCAACAGCTTTCCACAGACGCGCAGCTTGTGTTGTTGCACAAGGTTCGAACTGCTCTGGAGAATTTCCAGAAGGAAGCCGAGGAAGGCGGCGGGGAAGCACAACCCGGCTAGCCCTAGCAATACCGATGAAACCAAGACGCCATGAGCCCTGCAGACGAAGATCCAAATAGTGTAAACCAGCCGAATCCAAATGCTGCGCCGCGAGCGGGAGTGCCTCCGTCGGTTTCGGGCGCGCCTGCATCAGACACTGCCGGTGGTGTCACGGAAGAATTTACTGAATCACTTAGCTTTGTTGACGAGCTCGACGTTCGAGATTTGAAGCGTCCGCTAAGAGACAGCCGGGGACGCCAATTCTCTGCGGCGGGGCGCAGCACTCCGGTGGCTGAATTCACTGAAGACTTTTTGGTTTTGCATCCACCGCAAATGCCATTTCAAGATGCCGACGATGGACCTTCTGAAGAGATTGTCTTGATGATGGATGCGACTGGCGTGCTGGTCGACGAGTTGGGCGATCGGAAAAAAATATCCGGGGCGAAATATAACGGGCAGGCGCTGTTTTTCTTTTGGGAACAGAAGCCCGGTACGCTGAAGCATTATGCGGTTTTCTTCGATGCCGAGCAGAAGCACCACTATTTGACGGTGGAAGGCGAGCGGGTCACGACCGATGTTATCTTCAAGTTGAGAAACATGACTCATGATGGTGAGTTGACGCGCTTTAAAGAGCTGTTGGCTGACTAGATTCCTTTGACGGCGTTTTGAACTTTGGGCGTCGTATTGGATCGTCAGTTCTCATGATCAATGCAAAGTGATGCTGCACTCAAAGCGGTCTGCACGCAGTGTGATGCGGCACTGAACGGATGCTTGCACGCAGTGTGCTGCGTGAATGTGAGCATTCAAATTCGATTCACTAAACTATGCGGAGATCTTTTTGCCGTTGAGGAATTTTTCGATGTAAGACTTCCAGTTTTTGGTGAAGTCGTTTTGAACCATTGTTTCCAGAGCGGCGCATGGGAGGTCCATTCTCATCGACTTTGGTTTGCCGCTGAGGCTGAATTCGTGTCTTACCGATTTTTCTGATCCAAGTTCGTAAGCAATAACAGTGACCCACTCGCCATCTTTCAGGACTTCGAGTTGCAATCTGGTGCTTCTCGAGCTTCTGGTACTTTGCGTCTCGAGTTGAACCAATCTGCAGTTGTCGCTGAGGTCTTCGACAATTCTTTGGACGATCATTTGATCGCTGGTTTCGCCCAATGGATCGCCGGTTTTGACGCCAGTGGAACGACTGATGCTGTCAGAAGACGAAACTGGTGATGATACCGATGACGATACCGGAGCTTTCTTGCTGTCGAGTCCGTGCAGGTAAGATATTCCTTGAATCAATTGTTGCGATGCGCTGATGTAAGCGGAAGCCGAAGGTCCGGTCGGTGTGCCGAGAACGACGGTATCATCTTGGTCCGGCAACTTCGCTGTAATCACGCCTTGTTTGCGAGGTTGGTCAGCGGATACGGCCTGGAGTTCTTGCGTAACTTCCGAATGTGCGTGCGCACCAGGTACTCGACCGACAAATACTGTCTTCTCATGCTCTTCTGTAGTTTCGACGCCGTTGGCTGGAGTGCGTGGGACGATGACGGTGCGTGCATCTTCGTCAGTCGTTGGCACGCCGTTGCTTTCCGGTGTCCGCGCTACGAAGACAGTGCGCTCATGCTCGTCGGTGGTGTTGACTCCGTTGGACTGCTCCGGTGTGTGTGCGACGAAAACTGTTCTGTCGTCATCCTTCGTATCGACACCGCCCATCGAGATGTATGGCTTGTCTTGGGTTTTGACGCTGGACTTGTTGCCTTCGCTGACCTTGATTGAGATTTGCGAAATATCGATAACCTTTAGATCGTCAGCGGTATCGGTCAGAGAATCTGTTTTCTTGGAAGCCATTGCATCTGCGGTCGGCAGTATGGCGCCTTGATCTTCGTTGGTTTTGACACCCTTGCGAGGCGTGTCCGTGATTGGTTCATCCTGTTGTGTGTTGATACCGGATTTGGTGCCCTTGTTGATTACAGAAAGAACAGTCTTGACTGGTCGCGATGCGACTGGAGCGAAGATGAAGCCGCAGCTTGGGCAAATGGCGACGCCGACAGGAGCCTGGCGTTTGCAATCTCCACACTTCTTCGATGTTCTTGTCGACTCCGGACCGTCTTTGGAAGTGTCGGTGATCCAGGTCGATACTGGATTGGTGAGGACACCAATCTTCTTGCGGAATTCGGCGATTTCTTGTTTGTTCGGCATGATGAGCTTGGCGCCGCGTTTCAGAACAGCGGTCGGTATGCCGTGATTGTCGGTGGTGAGTGGCAACTCGTTCTTCTCTGCCAGCAAACGCCACAGGCTAACATCGTTGAGAAGCGGGTGCTTCATCGCAATCGATCGAAGCGTATCGCCGAGTCTGATGTTGTATTCATTGAGCGAATCTCCGGCACGCATGCCGCCGAAGCCGACAGGGCCCAATGCCGACTCGATGTTCTTGCGACGTCCGTCGAATGCAGCTTTCTCTGCATCGGACATCGTGCGCGTCGACTCTTCTTCAGACTTGCCGGCTTGCATATACTTGCCGCGGTTGACCCACTCACGTGCTTGACGTGGGCTCGGCAATGTCAAAACAGTTCCAGGCTTGACGATGTAAACAGGCTTGCTATCAACGTTTTGCATTGTGACTTTTGCTTTGTTCAGGTCGTAAATCAGATGCGCAATGCGTGGATCTTTGAACATCTTCTTAGCGATCGATTCGAGCGTGTCATCGAAACGAACTGTATATTTGACTTGGCGATTGTCCTGAGCAATAAATTCTTCGATTTTCCTTTGTTGCTCGAGCAGCTTGCGGACACGTTCCATCTCGTCGCGGCGAGATGTTGCGATAACCGCTGCCATCGTGTCGGCGATTTTCTTGATTTCTTCTTTGCGTTTCTTGAGGCGTTCTTCTTCCTCCTCACGATGATCTTGGTCCGCTTTTTCGGCTTTATTTAGATCGTCTCTGCCGGCAGCATCATGACCATCGGAGAAGGCTCCGGAGTTCTTCGCTGCGTTGACCAATTCTTGCAGGCGAGACTCGATGTTATCGTGAATTCTTGTGATTTCGTCGCTCAAGATATCGGCAACGTTGCGATTGCCGAGATCCGGACTTGCTGTACCGGCGAATTCAGTGGTATCGATTCTGGTGGCATCCATATCGGCTGGGGCAAATTGATCTGGGTTGCCGGCTTGACTGCCATCGAAGTCTACAAAGGCTGGAGCTGCCGCTTCACTCAAAGGAATCTCGAACGACATTTCGCCGTGACCAGGCTGATGCGCAGCATGATGACCATGTTCGCCATGTGTCGCGCGATGCCCGAGGTGAGCTGTCTGACCTTGCACAGGATCAAACGTTCCAATCGGCAGTCCGGTGTTTGGATCCAGCAACATACCTGTATCCGGATCGAATGGCAGACCGGAGATTGGATCGATTGGTTTGCCGGCGACTGGATTTCCTTCGTCGACGATCGTAGTCTGATCGATTGGAACCAGAACGCCAGGAACTGCATCAGCCGCTGCGTCAGCAGCTGGGGTCAAGTCAATCGGCTGAGCCGAATCAAGAGGAATTGCGTCCGTCGGCATCGGCACATAGTCAATCGGAGCCGATGGCTCGGCTGGATCCGAAATGATCGGTGGGTTGATTGGTCCAGGCAGAACGGTCGGATCCGGCGCATTGATATCAACATCGACAGGAACTTCAAAGTCGAGTGGTACCAGTGGATCTCCGACTACCGATGGATTAGAAGCGACAGGAACAAACGTTGGGGTTTTGATGATTTCCCACTCGGCTGTTGCATCCATTGATGTAACGGTGGTGTCTTCAAGAGTAGGATCGATAACCTGGTTGCCGGCATCGTATATGGTGGCATTGCCGGTGTTGGGATCGATAGCGATGCGACCGTCAACCTTGTTGAGTTGACCGTCCGAATTCATGATGGTGACAGTGTTGTCTTCCGATGTCCAAGCCGATACACCGTCGCCGTACGAAACCAATACAGTCCCGTCTGGCATCTCTGTAACACGCGAATTCTCAACGGCTGGTTGCGCGCTTTCTGCGATTGTCGGTTTTGCGGCGTCCTGGATTTGAACAACCGGTGGATCTTGCGTGACGGTTGGATCCGGATTCGATGCTGTCGGATCAGATGCTGATGGATCTTGAGCGAGAATCGGATCTTGATTGGATGGGTCTTGGATCGATGGACCTTGCGATGAAGTTGGATCTTGTGATGCCGATGGGTCCTGCGTGGCGGAAGGATCTTGTGATGGATCTTGGATTTGAACTGCAGCAGTCGGATCTTGAGCAGCCCCGGTTGGATCCTGTGTTGATGAATTTGGATCTTGCGAATTTCTGGTCGTTCCAGTTGTTGCAGTTCCGATCGTAGCGGTAGCAGATGCAACGTTGGCTGCTGCGGTCGCTGTCGGATCAGGCGTGGCGGTGGCAGGAGTTTGTTGGGCACTAGATGTGGTGCCAGTTCCACCGGCAGAACCAGTTGCGCCGGCTGCCGCGGCAGGTTGCGGCGCAGGAGAATGTGAGCCAGGATTTGAACCATGCGACGATGGGCTGGCTTGTTGTCTCTGTGCTTGTTGCGGCGCACCGTTGACTGGTGCTTGAGGCGATTTGCTGGAGTGTACTGTTGTGACTTCAGACTGAATGTTCTGATGTGTCGTGACAACGTGGACCGTGCGCGTCGCTGCGGCGTTAGCATGAGCGGTGGCAGAGTCATCTCTGTCGTGTGAAACCTTCTCAGCGGGAGCTGCGAGATCCGGAGTTGCAGTTGGAACAGCCTGAGCCGGTTGTGCTGGTGCCTGACTCAGGTGAGTCGGCGCGTTGGTCGCAGTTGTGGATGGTTGAGCCGACTGAGGGACAGGCTGAGGTGGCGTGGCGGTATGAGCCGAACTTGGGTCAGTCGTCGAACTCGCCGCTGCCTGCTCGTCGTCGTTGTTGTGGCTGGTTGTCTGGTTCTGTGCGCTGCCGTTTGAATTGCCGGTAGGCTCGGAGTTGGCGTGATTAACAGGCGCTGGAGTCGGCTCATTGGCGCCTTTCGCAGGCGTGTTTTGAGCCGGTTCATTATTGGTGATCGAGACGGCTGGCAAGGACTGTGCCCATTGAACCGGATCATTAGGATCCGAATTTGCCGGTTGTGATTGTGGCGAAGCCGGTGGCGAGGTAGACGCCGTGGAGCTTGACGTGTTGTTGCTGACACTGTGCTGCGGAGTCGAAACCGGAGTTGGCTCGGTATTATATGTGGTGCTGTAGGTTGAATGCTGTGGCGGTGTGTAAGTCGTTGAGCCGGAATTGTAAGGCTGGGATTGTGATTGATAAGTAGGTTCTGATTGCACTGGTTGATAGGTGCTGACCGTAGTCGAACCAGGCTCGGAAGATGCTCTGTTCTGCACGCTGGAGTTGCTACCGTGACCCAACATTGCCGAAATCAGAACGGCAGCGGCAACTTGATTCGGATCGAACGATACCGAACCCATACTGCTGGCGGATGTCAGCGGAGACGCTGTCGTGCCAAGACTGGTGGCTGCTGACTGCGTGCCTGGCGAAGTGATAGTGGAAGCAGGATCAACGCCCGATTGAGCCGATGTTGTAGGGCTGGTGGCACTGCTGACCGTGACACCGCTGGTGGTGTTCGATGCAGCTGCGTTTGGATCAAACGTTGAGGCCGTCGGTGCTGTTGCGCCAGTCTGCCCTGTTGGCACGGCAGGAGCGGTTACTGTTCCAGCGGTTCCTGTTCCAGTCGTCTGTCCGGCTGGCTGTTGCGAAGGCAGTGTGGCTTGTCCCGAAGGCAGTTGTGTTGTTCCTGCAGGTAGTTGCGTTTGACCGGAAGGAAGTTGAGTGGTCTGTCCGGTTGAACCTGTCGAAGGTAGTTGTGTTGTCGTCGAGGCTGGGTCTGTTGGATTCTTCGGAAGATTGGCGGTTGGGTCGGTGGTACCAGTTGTGGTGCCCGTCGGAGCGGTGCCGGTTCCAGTTTGACCGGTGCCGGTTTGACCAGGTGTTTGTCCAGCTGGGGCAGGTGTTTGTCCGGGCTCGGTGGTTGTAGTTCCAGTTGTGGTACCGGTTCCAGTCGTAGTACCAGTTCCAGGTTGACCCGTTTGACCGGTTGGTTGTTGAGCGTTCGGATCCTGACCGGGGGTCGGGCTTCCCGTTCCGGTGGTTGGCTGTCCGGTTGTTGGCTGACCAGTGGTCGGCAATTGTCCGTTTGGCGTTTGACCAGCAGGCAGTTGCGTAGTGGTGCCAGGATCGGTCTGACCCTTCGGAAGTTGTTGTCCGGTTTGACCTTGTCCAGTTTGAGCGGGTTCTTGTCCAGTCGGAGTCTGACCAGTAGTTGTGCCGGTTCCAGGTTGTCCTTGACCGGTTTGTGCAGGCTCTTGTCCGGTACCGGTCGGAGTCTGACCGGTACCAGTGGTGGTTCCAGTCGGAGCAGTACCGGTTCCAGGTTGTCCTTGACCGGTTTGTGCAGGCTCTTGGCCGGTTCCGGTCGGAGTCTGACCGGTACCAGTGGTGGTGCCAGTAGGAGCAGTCCCGGTTCCAGTTTGACCCTGACCGGTCTGAGCAGGCTCTTGGCCAGTTGGAGTTTGACCGGTGCCGGTTGTAGTTCCGGTTCCGGTAGTAGAACCGCTGTTCGGTGTTTGACCGGTCGGCAATTGGCTGGTAGTGCCAGGATCGGTCTGACCTTTTGGAAGTTGTTGTCCAGGCTCTTGCGCTGGAGTCTCACCGGTACCGGTGGTGGTGCCAGTCGGAGCGGTGCCGGTGCCAGTTTGACCGGTGCCGGTCTGAGCAGGTTCTTGACCGGTTGGGGTTTGACCAGTTCCGGTAGTTGGAGTTCCAGTTTGGCTTGGCTCTTGTCCGGTGGTGCCCTGACCACCTGGAGTTTGACCGGTTCCGGTTGGTGCGGTCGGTCCAGTTTGACCGGTTGTGCCCTGCCCAGATTGAGGATCTGTTGGAGTCGTTCCGGTCGCTGGTGTTGTTTGACCAGTACCTTGACCCTGAGTCGGAATTTGACCTGTTGTCGTGTTCGCTGGGTCAGTTTGGCCCTTCGGAAGTTGCTGTCCGCTTGGGTCGGTAGTGGTCTGACCGGCTGGCGGCTGAGTGGTTGTACCCTGACCGGTGGTCGGTTGACCTGTCGTCGGTTGACCTGTGGTTGGCTGTCCGGTTGTTCCATTCGGATCTGCCGGCGCCGGATCTTGGCCGGTGGTCGGTTGTGGCGTTTGCGTGCCGGTCGCTGGCGTGCCAGCACCAGTCGAAGGAAGCGTCGCGGTTCCATTAGAAGGATCGGTCGGAGCTTTCGGCAAGGTCGGGTCTGTAGTAGTCGTGGTCTGTCCGGCAGCTGGTGCTTGTGGACCCGCTGGGGCTGGTTGTGTTCCTTGACCTTGACCGGTCGGAGTTTGTTGGCCAGGTTCTTGGGCGGTCGGTGCGGCAGGTGGTTGACCGGTTGATCCTTGTGCAGGTGTTTGCCCCGCAGGTGGTGGCACTGTGCCAGTTGGATCCGGTTGAGTCGTTTTTGGAAGAGTCGGTTCGGAACCGGTGGTTGGAGTGCCTTGACCAGTTGGCGGAAGTGGAGTGGTGCCAGTGGCAGGGAGCTGACCGGCCGGTGCTTGACCGGTTGGTGGTTCTGCAGCTGGAGTTTGACCAGCGGGCTCTTGACCGGTGGCAGGAGTTTGTCCGGTCGGAGCTGGTGCGGCTGGAGTTTGTCCAGCAGGAGATGTCGGTCCAGCGGGTGGTTGGCCTGCCGGTGCAGTCTGTCCAGGCTCTTGAACTGCAGTGCCCGTAGTGGTTGTAGCTGGCGCTGGTTGAGTCGGTCCCGCGGCTGGCGGTGCTACGACAACCGCGCCTGGGTCGACTGTCGATTTGTTGAGCGGGTCAGGAGTCGTCTGACCGTTCGAAGCTGATGTTCCAGGCGGGAGCTGCGTCGGCGCCGCTGGTCCTGCTGGAGCCGCTGGTGGTCCGGCGGATGGCTCGGCTGCAGCCGGAGCTTGACCGGTTGGAGGAGCATGCGTTGTGGTATTGCCGGTGGTGCCGCCATTAACAACCGCAGGAGCTTGAGGCAGTCCAGTTTCTGTGACACCGTCAATCTTTCCGACTGTTACTGTATCGGACATTTTGACTTTTGCAGGCTCGGTGGTGCCGGGGACTACGTCACGATTGAGAGTGGAACCGTCGACTGCAATAACCGGAGGATGTGCTCCAGGTGCGACTTCGGTTGGTCGGTCACCAGTAGCAGTCGGTGCTGCAACCACTACTTGAGGCCTATCGTCGCTGGTCGTTCCATCCGGTTTCTTGTCACCGGTGGTGGTGTCGCCCTTCGCATCAGGTTTTGCCAGTGGATCCGCTGGTTTTGTAGAATCCAGCTTGGTGCCATCTACTTTAGTGCCTTCCGGTTTGACGTCAGCAGGCTTGGTTGCAATAACATTGCCGGCCGCATCGCGGGCGACGACAGTACCATCAACAGCTGGTTTATCGATTCCAGGCTTGTCTGTTGCCGGTGGTTTACCGGCAACTGTTCCTGCATCGGGAGCTGGCGTTGAGATGATTTTTCCTGCAGCATCTCTAACGACTGTTCCAGGTGCGGCAGGTTTTTCTGGCGCAGCGCTGTCAGAACGAACGTCGCCAGCGGCAGGTTTTTCAGGCGCAGCGCTGTCAGAACGAACGTCGCCAGAGGCTGGTTTGTCAGGCGCAGCGCTGTCAGAACGAACATCGCCAGCAGCAGGTTTCTCAGCGACTGATGTGTCTTCGCCTCTGGTTCCTGGGGCAGCAACAACTTTGCCGTCAGCACCTACAACGGTACCGCCAGTAGTGCCTTCAGCAGGTCTGGACGTGGCGGTGTCTCCGGCAGGTCTTTCCGGTGTAACTGCCCCCGGTGCTTCGGTGCCAGGTGCGACCGGCGCGTCGACTTTGCCTGAAGCGGTGTCACGACCAACGACCGCACCATCAGGCTTCTGACCTTCGGTCGCTGCCGGCTTCTTGTCCGAACTCGCCTCAGTCGAGCGGGGGCGGGTAGCGGCATTATCCGTATTGCGCTTTTCAGCGGCTCTTCGTTCTGCATCTTTGCTCAACGTTTCTTTTTCAGCGCGTTGTTTTGCAATCAGCTCAGTACGTTGATCTGCTAATGTCTTCTCAAGTTTTGTGCGCTCCTCTTTCTGCTGAGTTTCTAATTTCTCACGTTGTTCTTTCAGACGTTGTTCTACGCGAGCGAGTTCTTCTTTGCGCCCTTTTTCGGCTTGCTCTCGCTCTTGTTTTTGTTGCGCCTCAAGCCGCTCTCGCTCTTGCTTCTGTTGAGTTTCCTGACGTGCGCGCTCGTCTCGTTGTTGACGCTCCTGGCGGTCGCGCTCGTCCTTTTGTCTCTGTTCAGTGCGTTCTTTCTCGCGAATCTCGTTCTTTTGGATGCGGTCGACATTTTGCTTTTCGGTTAAACCTTCTTTTACTGTTTCTTTGTGCTGAGCGTCCGCATCTACCACAAGAGCACCGAATTCTAATTTCCGTCTCGCGGCTTCTTCTACTTCACCGGTCTTGCGCTCCGTATGAACTTTTCGCTCTTCCTGCGCAACTTCGACACCACGTCTACGTTGTGCGTCGAAATCTGAGTTCGTGAGATCTTGATCTTGTGCCTTCGGTGGATGTCCGCCAGTAACGACATTCGTATCTCCCACATCCGTTTGGACCGAGTTATGATCAGCTCCTATCAAAACGGCGGGGCCGACTGCATCGGGCTGTTCCACGATCGTGCGACGATCAGCTTTCGCGCTCGCTGCTTGGCTGATTTCCTCAGCTTTTGCTGGTGGGACGTGCTGGGCAAGAATTGCGGAAAATGTTTTCGGATTGGCATACGCTTTCAGTGCGATTTCGCCACTGGTCTTTGCGTCCATGCCGCCGTGCATCGAGCTGTCTCTCATCTCATTGAAAGTTCTCATCTGAGAATTGAGCGAGCTAGCCGTTGCGAGCGCTTGCGGACCCTTCACTCCGTAGCTTTCTAGAATCTGAGCCGCTTTACTTGGATCTGCTTTGATTTTGTCCGAGGCTTCATCAATTTGCTGTCCTGAAAGACCTGAATTTTTTAGAGCTGCAGGAACGATTGTATCGACCGCTTGGTTGACTGCGTCGTTGCCTGATTTAATCGTAGCTGCGATCTTTCCGGCGTTGTCCGAGCCGACTCCGGCAGCTTCCAGGATTTCTTTGGCCTGTCCTGGATTCTGTTTGATTGCTTCGGTTAGTGCAGAGACTTTGTTCTCAGGAACGCCGTTCTCCTTAAGTGCGCCTTTGATGATGTCATCGCGGACGGTATCATTCGCTCGGTCGATACTCTTTGCGATATTTTCCGAAACCGTTTTCGAAGTGTCGTCGCTTACGCCTCTGGCTCTAAGAAGGCTAGCGGCCTCACCAGGATTGGCAGCGATCTTCTCGCTCAAATCTTTTATGTCAGCGTCACTGAGCTTTTTGCCATCAGCGGTGGTGACACCTTTGAGTTCGGTGGCTGCGATACTAATTTCGACTTTTCTGGTGCCGGTTGTTTCGAACTTCTGGTCGATGTTGTCGGCGCTTGGGAAACCAGGCTTGCCGCCCGGAGTGTCTCCACCCTCGCCACCGGAAGCGCCACCCGCAGGTGTGTTGGTTCCGTTGCCGGTTGGCGATCCAGTACCGGTTCCATTTCCAGTGCCGGTCCCGTTACCAGTTCCATTACCGGTTCCAGTCCCAGTTCCAGTTCCATTTCCAGTTCCGCTCCCAGTCCCGGTCCCAGTCCCAGTTCCTGGCGCGACGATTGGTGATCTACTCAGATAATCCATACCGCGATTGATTTTGCTATCGACACGAGCATCGTTCATGTTGAACGCGTTGTCTCGTTGGAATGCGCCAACAGCGCCGACTTCGGTGAGATTGTTATAGAAGGTATCGTTGTCGAGATCGCGCCAAACCGAAACTTTGTCGAGGCCCTCAAGAACAGGTTTTGCTTGTTCTTCGGTGAGACCGGCTGCTTGCAGAATCTGTTGTGCTTTGGCTGGACTGCGTTTGATCTCTTCTGAAATCTCGTGCAATTTTTCGGCTGACAGCTTGCTGTCTTTCAGTTGCTGATGTACTACGAGATCTATAGTTTTGCTGTTCGGCGGAATCAGCTCGAGAGTGATGGCGGTACCATTGGAATAGTAAATGTTAGCGTGATTAGAGTCTTCGCTGAAGACAGTAACCGTGCCATCTTTGCCGACTTCCAGAGAACCGGTGAAGCGTCCGCCCTCGCTAGTGACGACCTGATCCGAATAGGACGATTGTTGCAGGACTTCGCCTGAGCGCATCCGGACTTCGATGGCGCCGGTCTTCCAGGTGGTTGCTTCTGCAATGTCGCCGCCTGGAGCGAATATCGTTTTGGTCGACAAACCATCGGCGCTTATAATCGAAACCGATTTATCTGCTTTCGTTATCTCAACGCTGCCGTCTGGTCTGACGACACGAGTAAGGGCCGGATTGACTTTGTCAGTCCAAATTTGCGAGCCGTCTTTGCCCAGGCTGAGATCTGCCTTAATTTCAACCAGAGGAGCTTGTGAGGACTCCCAATTACCGTTTTTGTTTTTAAAGATTTCATCGTTGCCCTGCTGAATCGCGACCACTTCATTCTTCAGCGATTCCGCAACTTCGAAGTTGCGGAATCGCTGTTCATTCTTAGCGTCTCTGACGAAGCGGGTGATGCGGGTTTCGGCGTCTTGGCTGGATGTGACTTGACCAAGAGCATCACGCTCTAAGCGGGTGTACAGATTATTGTCGAGGCGGTGCATCTCGAACTCGGTGCCGCTCGCGCTGATTCCTCGGGAGGTTTTTGTCGATGCGTCCCACAAGAATGCGGTGTCATTGTAGACCGCCATCGAGGTGTATTTATTACCAGTATTGGTCCACTTTGGTTCGGTCGGTTTGGTACCGGGCGCAGGTTTATCGAGTGTGGCTTCGACAAACACATCTCCTTCTTTTTGAATTCGAGTGGTTTGCTTAACCCCTTTGTGGTCTGTTGCTTCTCTTGTCACCCTTGTAAGCGCGAATTCACCGTTCGAGTTCTCGGTGTACTCGTACTTCATTGTGGTTTTGCCGTCAGCCGAGAACGATTCAGTCGGATTACCAGATTTATCCGTGATTACACGAGCGCCGTTATCCGAGTAATGTTCGGCTGTTCCGTTTTCGAACTGGGCTTCGAGTTTTTTAGTGATTGGGTTTTCTGCGAAGCCAGTGACGTTGTCCTTGCCCTTGGCTAAAACTGTTCCATCAGGTCGAACAATGCCGATTACTTGATTTGCTTTGTCAGTTTTTACTCCGACACCGTTGGTGCCGAAGGTCAGCTTGTCGTCTCCTATCTGGATTGTGGGAAGCCCGCTTTCTCCAGATATGGTACTGGTTGTGATTGCGGTTACACCATCAATTCCAATAGTGGCCGTCCGCAGTGTTTTTCCGCTGGCGTCTTTGACATCGAAGCCACTAGGCGTGCTTGCGTTATCGGCGTATCGGTAAGTGGTGGTATTACCGGCAGTATCAATGGCGCTGAGGACCTTGCCGTCTTTAACAATTTTTGACGTGCCATTAGCTTCCAGTATTTCAGATGAACCGTCACCCTTCACTCGGGTGAGGCTACCATCGGCGTTTTTGAATTTATATTCTCCGCCTTCAGTGGAAACTTCTCCTATCCATTCTTTCTTTGTTTTTTCTTCAACCCATGTGGTTTCTTTGCCGACCGCTTCTCCCTGTTTGGTCGGTTTGGGCGGTTGCCGAACCCAATTGCCCTCGGTGTTCATGACCTTGATCGGGGTGCGCTCGGTGCCCTCGTATGCGAAGGTAAATATTGCGCCGGTCGAGTCGACTTTCTTAGTCATTCGCTTCTGACTGTCATAGTCGGTGACACTGCGATCTTTTCCGATTTCCTGTTTGGTGCCGGTCTTGGTGTCGAAGTTCTCAATCAGTTTTTTATTGGCTGGGCTATCGACATGTTTGATCGTAATCTTGCCGACTGAAACTTTGAATTCTTTGATTGGAGTTCCGTCTAACGTGGATACTCCGGTAACCAGGTTGCGCTCAAGAACCGTCTTTTTCCCGGCCGAGTCAGCCATAATCACAGAGGTTACTTGTGTCGGGTTTTTCGCATCGCCATACTTGTATGCCGCACTATTGCCGGCACTGTCAGTGGTGTTAGTTAGAATTCGGACATCTTTGCCGTCGGCGCTTTTGATCACTGTTCCATCAGGTGCTTTAACAAGTGCGAATTCTTGAGTTGCGCCTGTACCGAAACGTTGAACTAAGAGATCACCCTGACGATAGACTACGCTGCGGTTTTCCGGAGGCAGTTCTTGAGGGATTTGAGTTTTGGAAAACTCGCCGCCAAGGGCTTCGACCTGTTCTTTGTCAGTTTTTGGAGCAGAGATAATTTCGTCGACAATGAGAACTTTGCCGCCAACTCCTTTGATTTGTTCAGTTGTGGGAAGATGGGTTTTATCGCGACCGAGCTCTTGGTAGTCTTTGGTTACAACGACGGTGCCGTCAGGATTATCGACGCGAATGACCTTCGCCTCTTTTCCATTACCGTCGTACTCGCGAACTGATCGGTCTGAAAGAATTTCAATCCGACGCGCCGGATTGTTCAAATCGTCCATGGATAGGTAGCGATCGCCGAAGCCTTCGATCTTCAGATTGTCACCGACAATAGCGCCCTTCGGAATTGCTCCCTTGTAGTCTTTGTCAACTACATTGACTTCCGTCGGCTTGCCGTCGGCACCGATGATGGTTCCCTCGAGTTTGACTAGATCTCCGTTGGAGTTATAAGAGAGGTTGTAACTGCTCTTGCCTGGAACCGTCCAAGTAAGCGGTCTGCCGGCAGCGTCCGTTTTGATTATGGTGCCGTCGAGTTTTTGTAATTCTGTGGTTCCATCAACCTTAGTTATGTTGACGTCATTGGTCACCATATTAGTTCTGCTGATGTCGCCGGTCTTACTGTTGATCGACACGTGAGTAAACGAATCAGTGGAGACCGTCTTAGAGTGATCTCTGGCATCGCGCGCGCTAAATTTTGCGGTGGCTTGATTGTACTGCCAGTACTTATCACCTTGCGTAAATCCGGCGATCGCTTTTTTGCCGTCAGGTCCTGGTCCATAATCTATGGTCAGAATTTCCCCGCCAGCTTCTCGGCGATACGTGACGTCTCCTTCGTTGTCTCGACGAATGTAGCCGTTGCTGGCGAAGTGCTGCTCGGATGTACCGTCGGTGTACAAATCGATCACGTCGTGAGTGATCGGTTTGCCCTTGTCGTTAAGCTTTGCTCTCAGGACTTCATCAGTCCCTTTTTCGGTCTCGTACGAAGTTTTTCGGAGCGCACCATTATCGCCGACGCTGATTTCACCGACCCATTTCTCACCGGCTGTGGCTGTGAGCGTACCGTCGGTGTCGCGTATGTACTCTTGCCACACGCCATCCTTGCCGGCTTTGAAAACACCAGCTTTGGAATTCAATTCTTGTTCGACCGCACCTGATTGCGAGTTTGTGCGCGTGGTCAGAGAGTAAGCTTCAGTGACGGGCTCGCCGGGTTCGGTGCGAGTGCCGACCGAGACTTTGGTAGTGACTACGCCTTTCTCGTCTGTTGTCGTCGAAGTTATTTCGGTACCGTCCAACTTGCGGACGGTGCGACTGTTGTTATTTTCGATAACTAAGCTGTTGTCAGGATTGACATAGATTTTGTCGGCTTCGAGTGCGGTAGTGAGGCCATTCTCTCCGTTGCGCAACTCCCAACGTTGCTTGCCGTTAGGAAGCTGAGTCATTTCCCAGCTGCCGGATTGGTTTTGGAACGAACTCAGTGTGACTTTGGCGCCGTCTTGCGTGTACGCGTAATCGGCAAGAACTTTTCCGTCCTTGTCGATCTCTTGTTTCATACGACCACCCTGATCGGTGATCATTTTGCCGCCCTGAGGGTTCTCAGATTCCCGGGAACCATCAGCTTTTATAGTGATTTTAGTGTCAACACTATCTTTGAATTTGTAGTTGCCTTTGGCGTCGATTTCCAGTTTTCGATTGCCACCATCAGCGCTACTATAGGTTTCGCCGCTGTGATGATCGGTGACAGTGACGATGCCGTCTTTTCCGTGATTGATTGTGTATGCCGGCGCTTTTTCGCTCGTCATCGAGAGGTCGGAACTGACAACAGTTTTCTCTGTCAACAATTCCTGAGTCCAGCTTCCATCTGTGTTAAAACGGAACTTTTGATTGTCGCGATCGTTATCGATCGTCGTCAGTCTGCCGTTGCGTCGGATGTCACCGTAGAAAGTCTTGCCGGTGTGTTCGGTGCCTCTAACTTCTTTCCAGGAGCTGCTGTCGGCGCCGCCGTCTCTGACCCAGGTGCCGGTTGGTCCTTCCATGCGAGCAACATAACGATTTTGCCCGTCGACTACTTCAACAGTCTTGATCTTTCCGCCACTGGTATCAGTGACTACTACTTCCTCAATACGCTTACCTTGATTGAACGCATCTTTGACTGGATCAGGCAGAGGGTTCTTTTCAATTTGATCTTTAGTCAACGCGGTGCGACTGACTTCGGAATTATCCGCGAATTTTTCTAGGGAAGACTTGATCGTTTTGTTATCGGCTTCGAAGACCTCATGCTTCTCGTACTTTGGCAATGAGGTGTAAGAATCTTTAGTATTTTTGTCATGGTTGGCTATGGAAATGTCACCTGACAAACGGTTGTTTAAAACAACGTCGCCGTTGAAGGTTTTGCCGGTCTTCTTGCCGCCTTCCATCTGTTCCCAGGTTCTGGAATCGGCTCCGCCAATCCTTCTCCATGTTCCTTTCATGTCACCGGCGGCGGTGCCATCGAAAGTTACCTCTTTGACCTCTTTTCGACCGTGCGAATCGTAACCTTCTTTAATTGATTGCAAGCCATTTGGTTGCGCGAACAGATTGCTTGCGACTACGTCGCCATTGGCTTGAATGGTGAGTTTGTCATGCAGATTAGCACTGGTGATAATCAGATCACCGTTGTTGCCTTCGCCTCTCGTAACCTTCATTCCGAATGTTGCGTCGGTGTTGTAGCCCAGCATCGGAAATTCGTTGTTGGTAATCGAGATGTTGCCATCGGATTTGTAGTCGACGGTGTAGTCCGGAGAACTTTGACTAGACCCACCTATGCTCTTTCTGAATGTTGTGGTGCCATCAGGGTTTTTAACGAGTTCAAAATTGCCTGTGAACGTGGATGTCTCGCCATTGGCTCCTGGTACTGCTTTGCCGCTGGTGGTATCAACTTCTTGCCACTGCCGCGACATCTCGGAGCCCTGTCTAACCCAGGTGCGCCCGTTTTCGTCTTGAACCTTAGCAATGTGTACTCTGTCCGGTCCTGACTGAGCAGGATCAGGAACTGAAACTTCCCAAACTTTGTTGACGCGATCAGCAGCGTCGGTACGAGTGACTTCGGTGATGGTGCGACCGTCGTGATTTTCTCCGAACTGCAGCGCGACTTGCTCGCTGGTTAGATCTACGCGTTGTGTAGTGGAGCCATCTTTAGCGGTTGAAACGGTCCTGATCGGCTGTTCGCCTTTATAGACAACTTCACTGCTTCCGTTTTGAAAATACGTGCCCTCAGTTTTTAGAGTGTCGTCTTTGACAAACAACTGTCCGTCGTTCATACCGTCGCGGGTAATAACAAAGTCGCCTTTGAATGTTTTCTCGCCGTTGGTCCAGTTGTTACCTTCGCCGCGAGTCCAGGTGCCGGCCATGTTTTGACCGGAAATCTCAGTTTTTCCTGCCAGGGTGATCGACTTGAGATAAGGCTTGCCTTCGGCGTCTCTCGCTTCGGTTGCTTCACTGAAACCGATGCCGTCGGCCGGTGGTGCACTCTTGAATTTCGTTGTGATATCGCCATTTGCTGCGACGGTGTGAGCACCTCGCCAATCGGCGAATTTCAGCTCACCATCTTTGCCGACTTCGAGTTTGTTTGCGGCTTTCGGATCGTCGCTGAAAGTCTCATTATTATAAAGTGTACTCAGTTCTGTTTTACCATCTGCCGATTTTTTTATTGTCAACTCGGCTAATCCGTTGGCATTGAGAATTTCTCGCTGCTCAGAGCCATCTTTTCTATGCGTAAACACTTGACTGGTTGTCGCGTCTGTTCGACGAATGCCGGTCTTGTTGTCGATCAGCTCGACTTCACCTTTAAACGTAATCGGCTTTTTGTTGGCATCTAATTCAGGCTTGCCGTCGGCATCGACTTTTGTCCATTGGTTTGACTGCTCACCGTATCCGCGCTGCCAGTTACCGCTTGAATCCTGGAAGCTGGCGACTTTGTCGCCCTCGAATCGTTCCCAAACGCTGGTTTTGTTGCCTTTATCGTCAGTGATATCTACGAGCTGACCGATTTGTTTGAACGATTCCGGCGATTGATTGGAGTTGAGAACTTGTTGATACTCTTTGCCGTCTCTGGTGGCAAAAGTCGTGGTCATTTTTTGATCGGCACCGTATATGGTGCTGGCATCAGTTACTCCGGCAAAAGTTTTTGTTCCATCATCTTTAGTACGAAACGAAAGCGTTTGAGGCTGATCGAAATGCTTCGAGATTTGCTCGCCTGGTTTGGCTTTGGCTGCGGCGAACTGTTCGGCTAAAACATTAGATTCGGCACTCTTGGATGAGCCTGCTGTTGTCGCTTCGAGCCTATCTCGAGCATCGGATTCTGTTCTTCGATTGTCGACGACGACTTGGCCATCGGCTAGTGTGATTGGTCCGGTGCCCAATGGCGCATCGGAGGGAGCTGTCGCGGGAGCATCTGTGCGAGGAGCGACTACTGGCGACTCAGTGCGAGTGTTAGCCTGCTGACGAGGTGCCGGTTCAACAGGTTCTGCTGTTCGACCGGTGGCTGGCTCGGGCCGCGAAACAGCTGTTCCGGCAGCGCGTTCTGCAGCAGCAGCGGCTTGTTTATCTTGAGCGTCGATACTTCTGATCGCAGCGCTGAAGTCGACATCGGTTCCTCTCTTGACGGCACCATTTATGGCTGCAGTGAAGGTCTCGATATCGACCTTGTCTGTGAACTTTTTTTCCTTTCCTTCGATTGATGCTGCGAAATTTTGTTGTGCCGATTCGGGCAGGCTCTTGACAGCTTCTCTGTAGGCGGGCGGCAACCCATCAATCACTGTTTTCGAGTTGAAGATTATGGCGTCGTTTCCTTCAGGACTGACGAGCGCTTGGTCCGCCGTACTGTCTGCCGGCTTCAACGTAGTTGCTTCTTTGTAGCTGCCTTCAGTTGCAGCGCTCGGCGTCAGTTCATTCTGTAGAGCTGGAGTCTCCATTGTGAGCAATGGAGGAGTCGTCGCCTCAACAGAGCGATCCGCCTCTGGAGTGGAGGCGACTCTGTTCTCCGGAGTGGTCGTCCCACCTCCGTCTGCCGGTTTGTTTTTCGGGTCTTCGCCGGGCATCCAGTACTACTCGCTAACTTAGTTTTAGATCTTCTATATGCACAAAATATGTCTGCCTCAAACCGCTTGACATGATTCGAGAAGCACAGAGTGGATGGGCGTTAGAGTTCAATCAGGGTTGGTAAAATCTCGAAAAAATTTGTCAACAGGTGCCAGCCTTGGTTTGATGAAAACGCCAGCCAAGGAATCGGCTCTCGCCGCTTTCTTGACATGTAAATAATACTCATATTAGAACCAGTTTACTGTATTGCAGCTTACATTTTTGAGACTCTCTAGTCCGTAAATGGCGGGTTTTGAAGGTTTTGAGATTAATTCTGGACGAAACCCCAATGTTCGAATTTAATCGTTTGTCAACGGCGGATTTGAGTGGCGAAATTTGATTAATTTTGGGGGAATTTTCAGAATTAATGTCCAAAAATCAGAGGTCGTTTTTGGTGAAATTGCGGGATTTTGTTCGAATTGCTGTTTTGGTGTCACATATAGTGTCATATGTGGTGCTTAACCAAAACTGCGCGTTTGGTCGAGCAACGCATGGTACTAAATGCGGTGTCATATAAAAACCGAAAGCGCTAATTGCAACTACGGATGTTTGATCTGTAAAACGTCTACGCGAGAAGGTATTTCACTTTGTAGTTGCTCCAGTTTGCCAGTAGATCGTTTTGCGCCAGTTCCATTGCTGCTGCTGCAGGAAGGTCGATCTTTACTGTTTTCTTCGCGTTTGTTTGGCGAACGAACGTGTGGCGGATTGAGTACGAACCGTAAATCTCGTATTCAAGGATTGGGAACCATTCGCTGTTTTCGTCATTGCGAATCTGCAGGTGAATGATCAGTCTTCCTTCGGCTGCATCCCAAGCCAGTGCGGATTTTGTCAGTCTGCAGGTGGGTTCGAAGTCTTTGCAGGCGGCCCACTCTTGTGTCGGCTCGACATACTTGGCGACTTCTTTGGTGCGCTCCTGAGCTTCCCTGGTTTCGACCGGGGCCACCGCTTCGTTGGTCGGAGGACCGACTCTGACTGTCGGTATTGGCTCAGAATCGAGGTCTTCGGTTTTCGGTCCTTGCCGTCTTACGGTGCTCGGACCATCATTGATTGCTTCTAGCATTTGAGTTCCCGCGTCTTTGACTGACGTTTGCGTTGTGGTCTCAACCGGTTTGTCGGTTGTGAACTCGTGTCCGCAAGGGCAGAGTGACGCTGATTGAACTGTCATTCTTCCGCATTTCGGGCAGTTTTTTGCAACCCGCTGCTCTCTGGTCATTGACTGTCCAGCCATCGACCCAATGCGCTGTCTGTAATCTGCGATCTCGGTGACGGTTGGAATCTTGATCTTTCCGCCTCGGACAAGACCGGCTTTGGGCTGACCTTTGGCGTCAACTTCGATGGTCATTTCATTGATCTCGGCGAGCAAACGCCAGAGGTTAACATCGCCGATTGAAGGATGTTTAGTCGCTACGGAACGAAGAGTATCGCCCAAACGGACTTGATATGTCAGATGCTCGCCATCGGCACGCGCACCGCGGGTGGTGCTGCCAGTGATCGGTCCGAGTGCTTTTTCGATATTATCTTTGCGACGTTTGGCCTCGGCCATCGCCTCTTCCATCAGTTTGCGTTCGACCGGACTCATCTCTTGAGCTGGTTGATCGCCGACAATGCCGGAACCTTGACCCGGAGCCCAACCGGCTCCAAACTTGGCCGCCAGTTCGTCTTCGGCAGTTGCGAATTTCTGACCGGTAGTGGGGGTTGATACAGACGAGACCAGTTTCTGGCGGAACTCTTTTGTTTCCTTAGGCGACGGCAGCCAGATCACTAGGCCGGCGTGCAGGAGAGGAACCGTTTCGCCATTGACGATCTTGGTGGAAATTACTTCTTTGTTGATTTGATAGATCAAAGGCGCTACGCGGCTGTCGCGCAGTTGCTTGAGAGCGATCGATTGAATGGTATCGCCATCTTTGCATATATATTTGACTCGAGTTTCGTCTTCCTTCTTTTGTTTCTCGTCCTTGGCTTGTTTGTCGCGGATCTCTTGCTCCCGTTTTTTCTTGGCGTGCAAAATAAGCAGCATGGCTTTTTGTTTGGCCTTGTCGTTGTCGATTTCGGAATCTTTTTTCTGTTTTTTCTTGTCCTTTTCGTCCATCTCTTCTTCGTCGTCCCATTTGCCTTGAGACTTCTTCTCCTCGGAAACCTTGTCACCGATGGCTCTGCCTGTGTTAGGGTCGAGCAACTTTCCTGTCGACGGATCATAAGGTAGACCGGTGGTCGCATCGATTGGAAGTTTTGATATGTACTCCTGTGATTTAATCACGGAGCTGGAATCGTAACCATCGACTACGATCTGGCGTGCGGCTTCGATTTGGACGTTACTTCTGACCATATCGCCTCGGACGGCGAAGTCACCACGACCGTCACCAAAACTGGTGGCAATGATTTGAGACAAGCTTACCGGTGCTGCCAAACTGCCATCGCCTCGTGCAGAGAAGTCGAAACGTCCCATTCCAAAGTCGAACTGCATGGCAGTTCTGGAGCTGTTTTCAATCATGTTTCGGACATTCAGTTCTTGAATAGGATTGAGTTTCGCAGAGAACTCGCCTTGCATGCGTCCCTGACCCACTCCCAGATCAAGATTTCTGACGACCAGATCAGAAAGTTTGCCTGGTTGATTTGGAGTGCTCATATCATTGAGGTTGCGGCCGAGGTTGGCGAGCGTGTTGGTGCCATCAGCTCGTGCCGAATTCTGCAGGTTGAGCATCGCTTCTCTTGGCGTCAATTGCTTGCCCGCCACCAGTCCGCCGTCGAGTGAGCCCTTCATTAATTGAGTCAATCTGTTTGCGTCGAGCTGACCGATCGTCAGCTTTCCGGCGTCGAGATTGGTGTTGTTGTTGTTGGTCAAGAATTTTTCGAGAGCCGAAACCTTTTGAGGATCGAGTCCTTTCAACACGTCGGAAACTTTCATGTTGGCTGTGGTGCCGTCCAATTTAAGTTGGCTGAGGCGTGTTGTCACATCGTTCATGAATTTACGATTTGCCGGATCGGCCGTGTCGAGACCCGGAATTTTGAGATCCTGACGGCCGGACAGTTTGGCAAGATCACCAGCACCTGGTTTAACGGCATCGCCCGGTAACTTGGCTTTGCCTTCGATGCCATCGCCAGTGATACCGCGACCCACGCCAGTGGCTAGTTTTCCTTCAATTGCGGTGAGATTGCCGCGATCTCTCGACATTTTTGCGATCATGTCGAGTTGCTGCTTGCCGTCCAGGTTCATCAGGTTGTTGCGGTTTTGTGAAGAGAGCCTCTCGAAGTTCTCTCTAAATGCTTGCGATTTTGGATCGTTGCCCTTAAATTGATCTGCTAAAAACTTTTGTTGACGCGGATCCAGAGGAGTCGTTGCATCGGCGGCTTGACGGCGGCGCTCGGCACGTGTGAGCTGATCGCCATCAGGAGAGCGGCCTGGTCGATCGCGTCCTGCTACTACCGGCGGTGCATCACCGGGCAGTGCGGGTCTTCCACGGGACGGTATCTCTGCGCCGGGCTCAGTTCGGGCTGGTCTGTCTCGACCAGGCTTGCTGACCGTTGGGTCAACAGGAGGATCTCCTGCCGGGCGAACAACTGGTTTATCTCGCCCTGGTCTAGGCGCGTCGGCGCTGCTGTCACCTGGTGTGCCCCGTTTTACAATCGGTGGCGGTGGTGCGCTATCGCTCGGTTTGACGGATCCTTCCACCTTGGGCGGTCTGGTGCCGCCGGCATCGCCGGGGGACGGTTTTACCGGTTTGAACGGCTCGGCAACGGGGGCTGCATCGGATCTGGGCCGACCTTTATCGGTTGGTGGTGCTGGTGGCTCCCCTGCCCTTTTGACGTCCAGGGTCGCTTGCCGCTCTGCTCGCTTAGCCGCTGCATTGTCCGCGATCACTTGAGCTCTAACTTGTTGTGCGCTCGGTGCTCCATCTGCGCCTGGTGCGGATACGGGAGCTACTTCAGCTTTTCGGACTGCACGTTTTTCTTCACCTTGAACTTGCTTTGCCTCCAAAGTAGCTGCGCGGTCGACACGTGCGGCACTTCGATCGGCAACAACCTGAGCGCGTTTTTGCTCAGGAGTGAGATTTGCGTTGGCGCTGGTTTCTGCTACCCGTCGTTGCGCTTCTGCTCTTGATGCGTCTGCTCTGGGATTCGGATTCTCAGGTTTTACAGCCGGTTTGATCGCTCCGTCTGATGTTGGATTCTGACCGCCTTCAGCCGTAGCCTTCGCTCTGCTGATCGCGGCGGCTCTTGCGTCTGTCGGATTGGCTGGCGGATTAGCCGGTCGTTCGCCACCGGATGCAGTGGCATCACGACGTGCTATCGCTGCTGCCCTGGCGTCTGTCGGATTGGCGGGCGGACTTCCTGGCGGGGTAGCCGGTCGGTCGCCACCAGATGCAGTGGCATCACGACGCGCTATTGCTGCTGCCCTGGCGTCTGTCGGATTGGCAGGCGGATTGCCTGGAGGAGTAGCCGGTCGATCGCCACCGGATGCAGTGGCATCACGACGTGCGATTGCGGCTGCTCTTGCGTCTGTCGGATTGGCTGGCGGATTGCCTGGAGGAGTAGCCGGTCGTTCGCCACCGGATGCGGTGGCATCACGACGTGCTATTGCTGCTGTCCTGGCGTCTGTCGGATTGGCTGGCGGATTTCCTGGAGGAGTAGCCGGTCGTTCGCCACCGGATGCGGTGGCATCACGACGTGCTATTGCTGCTGTCCTGGCGTCTGTCGGATTGGCCGGCGGATTGCCTGGCG
>JADYXR010000015.1 GCA_021772095.1 Candidatus Obscuribacter sp.
CACCACTTGCAATACTAAAGCAGCCTGATATCATAATAAGAAGATGAGCACCCAGAGCCATGATCATCAAATTTCAACTACGCTAGAGACATCCCCCGCCGGGGTGTTCCAGCGCATATAGGCAACCAGCTATCAAATCTTCAACGGTATCGAAAGGTTGGATCTTTGCATTGGTAGTTAGTAGTTGCCAGCTTTTTTGATGATGTAAGCTCGACAAAGATCGGCAAGGTTGCGATATTACCCACGACCGTTTCCTGAGAGATGGAGAGGCCAGTACTTCAACATCGTTACTTTCCATTCCGGCATAGGTCCGGCTCCGGGAACGCGAACAAACCCGTCACGAATGACGAGGCAAAAGGCCAAAGCCACTAGCAGGGCTAAATAGCCGAACACCTTGCCGATCTTTTTAACGTTTTCATAGCGATTTGGAAAATTCTTGCTTTTAAGATACGTCATTGTGGAAACTCGTGCTCGGAAACGGTGATAGCGATTGTCTCTGCGTCGGCAACTTATGCCATCTAAACATGAAATACTCTTTTCAATCGCTCTGATAATTATTGTTTTGCTTTTGATGATCTTGCCGTCCTCCACTGAGGACTCTGCAACGCACAGCCTAAATTGAGATTTTAGCTCAATCTGCAAAGCATTCTATCAATTGAGCCAAATCGAGGCGCGTTCGACCTTCCAGCGCGGTAGAATACCGTTTTGTATTCGATTCGGGAAATCTCAATGAACACGCCTCAAGCAATCGCCTTCGACCCAAACAGCCTTGGACAGAAGGATTCAAACATATTCGGTTTGCCATTTAGCCCAGAACAGGCGCAAATGGTGATTATTCCGGTGCCGTGGGAAGTGACGGTGTCGTATCGCGCTGGCACTGCTGGCGGACCGTCCGCGATTATGACGGCGTCCAAGCAAGTCGATTTGTTCGAGCCGCTTCTCAAAGACGCATGGAAAGTTGGTCTTGCTATGTTGGCTTTGCCCGAGCATTTGCTGCTGCTGAACGAGTTTTCGCGAGGCAAGGCCGAGGCTTACATCAGCTTGCTTGAAGATGGCGAGAGTCCTGAGACCAATGCTGGAATGAAACGTTTGCTCGACGAAATTAACGAATCCTGTGTCACCATGAATCAATGGGTGAAAGAAACTGCAATCGGAATTTTGGAGAGCGGTAAATTCGCAGCACTCGTCGGCGGCGATCACTCGACGCCCCTCGGTCTGATGGAAGCGGTGGGTGAGAAGCTCGGTGACTTCGGAATCCTGCACTTTGATGCGCATGCAGATTTGCGTGATGCCTACGAAGGTTTCATCTATTCGCACGCATCGATCATGTTCAATGCTTTGAAAATTCCAGCGTTGAAAAAACTTGTTCAAATCGGAATTAGAGATTACTGCGAAGATGAGCGCAAGTTGATCGAGTCATCCGGCGGTCGTATTGTCACGTATTTTGATCGAGATCTAAAGGCAAAACAATTCAGCGGTGAATCGTGGAAAGCGATTTGCAACGAAGTAGTGAATCACTTGCCCGACAAGGTCTACGTCAGCTTCGACATTGATGGTTTCGATCCGAAACTTTGTCCTAACACTGGCACACCAGTACCCGGTGGATTCGAGTTTGAACAGGCACTGTATATGGTGCAAATGCTGGTAGAGAGTGGAAGAAAAATAATCGCGCTCGATGTAAATGAGGTTGCACCAGGAAGTGATGGTGACGAATGGGACGCCAATGTGGGCGCGCGTTTGTTGTATCGCCTCTCAAATTTAGCGGCTCTGAGTCAAGGTCTTAAACCAATCGTGCAGTAGAAACTCCCTCGCCGAATCTCTAATCCGCCTATGAAACTGGTTTCAGCGGAAACTTTTGGAAAACACTACGTCGAAATACGATACGAAATTGAATATGAATAATCCATCTTCTACACAAGGTTCCATCGATTGCGTGCTCGTTGACTTAGACGGCACGTTGGCTGACTGCGATCATCGCAGACATTTTCTCGATCACGTTCCAAAAAATTGGAAAGGTTTTCTTGACCCCAAGCTTGTTGCTGAAGACCCGCTGATAGAGCCAGTCGCAAAAGTGGTGCGCGCGCTCGCTGATAACTATCCGATCTTGTATGTTTCCGGACGGACCCGCGCATTGCATACGGCAACAAAAGTTTGGCTCGAAGGCCACGGACTGTGGATTCCACCGCACAAATTGTACATGCGAAAGCTCAACGACTTTCGAACTGACGTGATAGTGAAGCGTGAGTTGCTCGCCATCATCCGAAAAGAATGGAACCCCTGGTTAGCAATCGACGATCGCGCGTCTGTGGTGGAAATGTGGCGCGACGAGGGACTCACGTGTCTCCAAGTGAACGACGGACTTGATTAGCGTGTCAGTAAAAAGAATGAAGATCGCAAATGAAACAGCAATCGCGAATGAAAGAGCTTGGTCTAACTAAACGTTGAATCGGAAGTGCACAATGTCACCATCCGCCATCAAGTAGTCCTTGCCTTCGAGCCGCATGGTGCCTTTCTCTTTGGCGACCTTTTCGGAACCCGCCGTCATGTAATCATCGTAGCCGATAATTTCAGCGCGAATAAATCCGCGTTCGAAATCGGTGTGAATGATACCAGCGCATTGTGGTGCCGACATGCCGCTTTCGAACGGCCACGCTCTAACTTCTTTTTCTCCGGCTGTGAAATATGTTTTCAAACCGAGTTGATCGAATGCCAATTTGATCAAACCATTGACGCCTGAATCGTCGACGCCAAGGCTGTCCAGATAATCCTTTCGATCTTCCGGCGACAACGATGAAAGTTCTGCTTCGATCGAAGCCGAAATTATTGCAACGAGACGATTCTCAGACGCGGCATGTTCTTTCAGTTTTGCGACGTACTTGTTTCCATCAATGTTTGCCAGATCCGATTCGCCGACGTTAGCAACATAGATCAGTGGTTTCGTGGATAGCAATTGCATTTGAGGCAAAATTTCGCGCTCTTCGTCTGTCAATATGTCGAGCGGCACGGGGTCTACGGCTTGAATCGAAGGAAGCAGTTTTGACAGCAATTCGTGTTCCAACGCCGAGCGTTTATCGCCTTGTTTTTTCTGCTTCGCGAGTCGATCCAATCTTTTTTCAATAGAACTGGAATCAGCCATGGCCAGCTCGATATGGATGGTTTCCAAATCTCGAATCGGATCAACATCGCCGTCAACGTGGACAACATTTTCGTCATCGAAACAACGGACGACATGGACAATTGCATCGACTTCTCTGATGTGAGCCAAGAACTGGTTGCCGAGTCCTTCGCCTTTGCTTGCCCCTCGCACCAATCCGGCGATGTCGACGAATTCGAAAGCGGCCGGAATAACAGCTTGCGGTTTTACCATCGACTTCAACGTGTCGAGGCGAATGTCGGAAACCTTGACGATGCCGACGTTCGGGTCGATCGTGCAGAACGGATAGTTGGCACTTTCCGCTTGATACGTTCCGGTTAAGGCGTTGAATAGAGTCGATTTACCAACGTTGGGAAGTCCAACAATTCCAGCCTTGAGCATGCGATGTTTCCTTTCAATGTATGTGCCTTCGCAACTATCCGCGGTATTGCGATGGTGCGTCTCTCATGCGAATGTTTCGGAGCGAAACTCAGCACTTGCGAGAGGAGGACTCGGGACATTCTACGCGCTGAATTTGCCAGACCAAACGTTCTGTCTTTCAACAGTAGCCCCTTTACAGCCGTCGAGGGCGTCCCGAATGAGCCGCAGAAGCGAGTGTGGCAGCTTTTGTCCGAAATTTCGAGGTTGTTCTTATTAAATGCAGCCGATTTGAAACATTATCCACGCTTTATCAGGAGGGCATGGGAATACGTTAAGCCGGACGGCGACTGCTTCCCTGCCACTTTTACAACCGTTTGGCTGCTCCATGCATTGTTTCGCAATTGGCACGTGCATCGCCGATCATGGGTAAGGTGTATTTATGCGGGTATGTGCCCAGATGAACGCGAATTTTGATGACTGAACCGAAGAATAGCGACCCTAAACGCGACAAGCGCAACTTTAGCTCAAGATATGCTCTTGAGTCCAAGTTAGGAACGGGCGGCATGGGCGTTGTTTACAAAGCCTACGATGAGGTGCTCAAAAAGCCTGTTGCGGTGAAGGTGTTGCTTCCGAATTCGCAAACCGACGCGATTATTCGCTTTCACCAGGAAGCGAAAATGATAGCTCGATTGAGTCATGCCAACATTTTGACTGTTTTGGATTTTGGACAAAACGAGGCTGGTGATCTCTATCTGGTCATGGACTTTCTCGATGGAGAGAGTCTTCACGAGCGGCTTAAGGCGCGCGGCGGAACGCTGCCGGTCGCTGAAGCGCTGGGAATTTTTCTGCAAATTTGTGCCGGTTTGCAGCATGCGCATTCGCAGGGCGTTTTGCATCGCGATATCAAACCGTCGAATATTATGTTGGTCAAAGACGATCGTGGTGCGTCGTTGGTGAAGATCGTTGACTTTGGTTTGGCGAAAGTTGAAGGCGCCGAGCAACAGTCTCTGACAACGACCGGCATTCACGTTGGTAGCCCGTTGTACATGAGTCCGGAACAAGCGCAAACCTCTGCAGTCGATCATCGTTCTGACATTTATTCACTCGGATGTTTGATGTACAAAACGCTGACAGGAAAAACTCCGTTTCTCGGAGAGACGCTCCTACTCACGCTCAACATGCATGTTAACGAAATGCCGTTGGATATTAATGACGTAAATCCAAACCTTCATTTCCCTGATGAACTTGCCGAGATTGTTCTAAACACGCTGGAGAAAGATCCTGACGATCGGTTTCAGTCGTGCCAGAGTCTGATGGAGGCGCTGTTGTCGCTGGATATTTCATTTTTATCGTTAGCACCGCCGGTGATGCCCGAGTCGACGGAACTCCAAACTAAGCAATTCGGAAAAAAGAATAGCTTCAGTTTCATTTCGTTGGGCATAGCGACTTCTGCGATCGTTATGCTGTTTTGCATGGGTTTCATTGTTAAATCACTTCTTGCATTTTTGGAACCACCTGAGCCGACGAAACCAATAAAGGCGCGAGAAGAGGACACGGGATCGATGGATGTTCTTACCGATAATCTGTTTTGTCATCCTGATGGAAGATTGTCTGCAAACGCAGACTTCGGTGATGAACACATGGATCAGCTCAAGAGGTTTAGTGCTGGTCAGAGGCAACTTTCTCTTTCTAGATCGCAAGTAACCGGTAAGAATTTTTCCAAACTTCGAAAGATGAAAGTGTTGGTCGACTTGAATTTGTCTGATACCAAAATCGATGATTCAGCGCTGAAACACGTCGGCCGAATGAAGCAGCTGACCAAGTTGAATCTAGATAGAGATCGGATCGGAGACATTGGTTTAGAGCATCTTCTGGATTTGCAAAATCTCAAAGAGCTGAAACTGGAGCAAACGCTCATCACTAATTTAGGAGTTGAGAAATTGCCGAAATTAGGGGCGCTTCAAATGCTGGATATCTCAGGATGCACTGCGGTGACTGGTTCATGTCTTGATTCGTTAACTGAAATGCCGACATTGCGGGCACTATATGCGGTGCAGTGTCCAAACATCAAAAAAGCTGATGTGGTGCGTTTCGGAAAAAAGAACAGGACGTGCGTCGTTATTCTGGACGGAGAGATGAAAACACCGGCCAAAGAGCTTGATACCAGAGACGATCCGAAGCTTGCCGCAATGAGTAAAATGGAGGCGCTTAAAAAGCTGCGCGAACGCGAAGCTCGGCCGATTTTTTTGAAGTACAAAAACGATATGCAGAATCCTAAGTTTCGCAAGTTCTTTGAAAACAACAAAGATTGCTGGAAACCTCGGACGTCATACGCCGAAATCCGCGACCCTCGCATCGTTGCGATGTTAAAAGACCAGGCGTTGCAAGAGGTGATGAAAGATCCGGAACTGGCAAGACGGTGGACTCAACCGGAGACCTGGGTACAATTGCAACAGATGGAAGATAAGATGAAAAGCTATATGCCACCGGAAGATTATGGAGAATCGGAGTAAGGCTTGGCGCCCTGATGGCAATGTTACTGGTCTGCGCGTTGAAATTATGGCAAGCAACAGAGGTTTCTTTGTTTCGTTGATACCAGGAACGGTGCTTAAAGTGGCTTTGGTAGTGGAACAATATTCTCTGGAGGGCTCCATGCCTTTTGTTCGCACTATAAAAAGCTTAGTTTTGTCGCTGATTTGCTTGAGCTGGTCTGGCGCGATGGCCTGCGCTGAGGGGCTGAGCCTTGAAGGCAAGATCGAGCACTCCGAGATGTTGCATCCCGTGGATGCTTTCAAAATCGGTGCTGACTATGACGAAACACTTTTGCCGTCCGGTGAGGACTCCGATGGTAACTGGTGGCGCGTGCCGAGGTGGCTTGCCGGTCAATGGGAGAAAACTGGAAAAATCGAAGTGCTTTCGTTTACTGATTTGAAAACGAATGAAGCGATTAAGTCGAAGAAACGCAATCGCGTAAGCTATCACGATAGAGAAGTTCTCGGTCATCAATCCGACTGTGAGGGTCAGGTTTGGACGTATGTGCCGCTGCCTTGCATTATGAAAAGTTCGGCGGGTGATAAGACTAACGTCAATGTTATCAATTCTTTTGATGTTGTTGAAGAAACTAAAGACAGTCTGACTGTCAAAATTTTTTGCGTGACGGTCATGCTTGATAGCAACAACAAAGTGATTTCTATTTGCCAACGAGAATCGCTGCAGACCTGGACTCCGGTGAATGAGCATTTGATATCGATCAAGGATTCTACAAAATTTTTCGATCGCGATGGACAACCGATTGCGGCGAAAAAAATGCTGACATATAGTCAACGATGCGGTGGTTATTGTCCGGTAAATTACACCGACAGAATGACGCATCGTCCTATGCGGGGGAGCGGGTATCGGACTATGGATCGAGAGAATTTACCGGGACAGTATGGTGTTCCTCTCGACTTGCGCAATTCATTTGCTGAGTTTCTTCGCACGCATAATTTGACGTCGTTGACGCCGTAGTTCGTCTGTGCGTGGGTGCGACGAGCAAGGTATAACCGACTAGAACAGCGGGCGCCGGTGTGGCACCACTCATGGTGGCTCAATGGTGAAATTGCAAAATTGTCCCTCTCACTGCTAAAGTCGTGTTTTGCTCATAAAAACCCTTAAATTGATACAATATTGAAGAGCCGATCTAATGGGCCTTGTCCCGAGTTTAGTTGAAAAGTTTGGTGATCCCCTCCAGGACTAGCCTGGTATGGTTTCGGTTGCAACACCAGAACCCAATTCAAGAGG
>JADYXR010000140.1 GCA_021772095.1 Candidatus Obscuribacter sp.
CTCTTGAATTGGGTTCTGGTGTTGCAACCGAAACCATACCAGGCTAGTCCTGGAGGGGATCACCAAACTTTTCAACTAAACTCGGGACAAGGCCCAAATTAGTGCCGTGTGGTGTTAGATAAACACCGGATGATTCTGAAGGTCGACTGGACATCGACGAATTTAAACCTGTAGCCGAGTCTCTAAGCGCTTCACCTCGCAAACGCACATCCTGAGATAATGCTCTGGCACGAATCGCGCTGTCTGAATCACGAGAGGCGAAACCACTGGATCGGCCGCCGGATGTGCTGCCACTCGAATAGTTTGAATGTCTGGAATTTGAGTGGCGAGAATATCTGGAATATCTGGAATCGCCGGAATATCTGGAGTATCTGGAATATCTGGTGCCGCCACCGGAGTAAGGGCTGATCGCTTGCCGATCCATCTTGCGCATCGATTCGGCTCGACGTAATGTGTCGGCTTGAATTCGTTGAATCTCCTTAGCCGCACAATTGGTGATTTCGCTAGTAGTTCGTTCTAAATCTGTTGTCGTAATATTCCGTGGCTGATTGCTATGGTCGATTTTCTGAAGTCCTCCAAAATCAATCTCTCTTTGGCATTTGTGGGCCATGCGAGAAGATGGGTCCAAGAGCATGGTGAGCTTAAATTCTTTCAGAGCTTCTTCACGGCGGCTGAGTCCTATGAGAGCCAAGGCTCGGCCGAAGTGTGGTTCAGCCGAAGCTGGATTTTCACGCGCGGCGACATTGAAAGCATCAAGTGCTTTTGCATACGAACAAGACTTCATAAAACGGTATCCAGTCAATAAGGAATCGCCCAGATTGCGCTCAGAGTCTTTCTCAACTTTCGCAGACATATCTGCAAGTGTTGGTACTGTATCTGGTGCCATATCTTTTGCATTAGACTCTGAAACTTTTAGATTGCCTTCAACCTTACCCGAATCGCTTGTCGATTGTTCTACTGTGCCGACCAAGCCTTTGGAGAGTTTACCGGCGGTTGGCTCTCCGATTGGCTCCGCAGCGGGCGCTGCGTAGCAGCCCGTCTGCCATACAACGGCAGTGAGAAATAGTAAGCTCTTCGGTTTGAAACCAATTGGCATCGAAATTAGATAGCGACGTCGGGATGACGAACATACCTTTATATGCCCAGAATAACTGATGTTGGCGCAGGCTTTAAAACGCTCTTCGAAACCAATCCGGCAATTGCAGAAGCTGCGAATTGCAGCCGAATACTGAACAAATCGTCCAACAAAACAGATGCGAACGCTAATTCGAAAAAGCAAAGCGCTGGGCGATCACTTCTTCTTGTTGAACATCCCGAAGATGCCGCCCAGGAAGTCGCTCTTCGACTCTTCCTCCGGCTCTTCCGGTTCATCATAATCTTCCACGTCATGATCAGGTGGCACCGACTTTAGTGCCTCCGAAAATGCGACACCAGATCTCCTGCAGAAGCTCAAGATTTTGATCGCATGCTTCTCAGTGACGATACCATCGTCCATCAATTTCTTGGCTTGTCCAGTGGCTTCTATAAGCTTCTGCGGAATCATATCTTTGGAAAGAATGACTTCGCCTAACGTCATCTTCAAATCGCGCGAAATAATTTCGGCGCGTTGCAATTCCGTCGGACCAATCAGTTCTGCTTTGCGCACAAGAATCAACAACCGATTGAGCGCCTCAACCTCTTGAGTCTTGTAACTGCGCTCGTTTGTAATTACGTCGACCGGCACGCCACGCGCATTTGCTTGACGCAAAACTTCCGCAGCCTGCAGAGATGTAATTTGCCCTTCACCCACCAAACGCTGCAGTTTAAGCGTTTCTTCAAGAACACTAGGAGAAATCAAACCAAGCTGAACGAAAACCTGTCCAACCGGAATGTTCTCTACAAGCCCTTTCTCAATCGCCGAAACTTTATCGCTCTCCGACAACAATCCCGCCTTGGTCAGCAAATCGCCGACTTTGACATAGCGCTCATCGACCTTAACCCGCATCGCACCAGTTTCAGAAAGCGACTGCTCAATGGTTTGCTGCTTGCGATGAGCCGCTTGCAGACCGGCGACTGCTTGCTCATAAGTAATCTTTCCATCGCGAACCAGCACCTGAGCCGTCAACGCCGAGGTCAACAAATTCGACGACACCGCTCTGGCAAGAACCAGACAGCGACCGAGCGGCAGGTTATTGTCTTCACTCTGCCTGAGACACTCTTCCAAAATTGGTGGCGTGATTACGCCGGCGGAAATCAATATCTCGCCTAGCTCCCCTGTAGCGACGACTTCTCGCTCTGCCGGGGGTTTGAATCCCAAACGACGAAACGCCTCTTCTAGAGGCACCTTGCCGGTTATGCAAACGGATAATGCGCGAATGCCGAACTCATTCGAGATCAAATTCTCGCGCAGCATCGACTGAATTTCGATAGCAGCAAGCAAGTCGCGCTCACTCAATTCGCCAATGGTGAGAAGTACACGCCCAACCGGCGTGCTCGATTTTTTAGCAATCTGGAGTGCTTCAAGCAGCACTTCTTGTCTGATGACGCCCGCTGCGACAAGAAGCTCGCCTATTCGTTTAGCCCCAGCCCTGCGATCTCTCGCGATCTCCATATGAACGTGATTCCCCGGCACAGTCTTGCTTTTACTATGCCCTCTAAATTCAGTGTATCAAGCGCTTTTGATAACAAAACTAGAAAATTTTTTGTTCGTGACTAATTTGAATTGCAGCTCCGCGCCTTAGAAGCCAAGCGCGAAACGGCGCAAACAAAAGAGTAAGCGTCACCTCGCGGCCGACGCTTACTCTTTTAAGAGCCAAGTTTCTCTAGGTCGTTCGAACCAGGTTTAGTAGTTGTCGTCGTAAGGAACGACGAAGCCCTTGCCCTGGAAAATCATGCTGTGGCTTCCGCTATGCGGGCTTGGATAACCGACGAAACCATGGTAAATGCCATAGCTCGGTCCGTGAATCAAACCACCATAAAGACCACCAGCAACCAAACCAACAGGTCCACCGACAAGAGCGCCGGCTACTGTTTCGTAGGAACCATCTTCTTTACCAAGGTTGCGAGCAACCATTTTGGTACCGCCGATAGCGCCTTTAATACCATCTGAGAAAGCCGCAGTGGGCACATCCCACAATGTAGTAACGCCCATGCTGATTACACGCATTGGGAAGTACCACATCTCGTAAACAACTCGAGCTGATTCAGGTCTCTCTGGGTAGGCAAAACTTGGAGTTGCCAGACCCATGGTGAGACTCGCCAGTGCGAGCATCATGAAAACTGCTTTATTACGCATTTAGATTCACCATCTTTCCTAGAAATACAAAACTGTCAAAATCGCCCGGTTTATTTCTCTTCCATTGTGATGTAGGACCATCGGCTGAAAGGTTTTTCCCAACCCTTCTTCCATCCATGTCCAAGGCCTGTATAAACACCTTGTCCACCACCTACGAGCATACCGACCGATCCACCCAGTGGAACTGCGGCCACGGTTTGACCAGCGCCTTCTTCATCGCCGAATTTTCCGGCAACGTGTTTGGTGCCTTTCAATCCGCCATGGTAACCACTGTCCATAGGACCACTTACTAATCCGGAAACCGCAGCGCCGGTTAAAGCACCAGCTGTACGGAACGGAGCCATCAATACCCATGTTACGGGTTTCGCTTCATAATCCAAGGCCAAAGCTGGAGCTGCACACGACGCGAGCATCGTGAACGACATCATTACTTGACCTAGAGTTTTCTTTGTCATCTTTCCCCCACTCTCCAAAAATGATATCGGGAGCTTGGCTTCTCCCGATATCACGCAACTTTGACCAATTTATTTATCGTCTTCCCAAACCATGTATGACTCGGTGCTGAAAGGTTTGTCCCAGCCAACTGTCATGCCATGACGGAAACCGGCGATAGCGCCGTAAGGAACGCCCCAGACGACTCCGACTGGAATTCCGAGCATTGCGCCAACCAGATTTTGACCCATGCCATTTGAATCACCAAAGTGCTCGGCCAAAGTTCTCTGAGTTTTGTAAGGGCAATTCCATAGCGAATGGTACAGAACGCCTTCCGGAGTATCGACGATAACCGCCGATGTCGAACCTGCAAGTGCTCCAACGGAGCTCAATGGTCCATCAGCCATCGACGGGGCTGCTAAGCCAATCGCCATAACTGAGGCTGCAACGATTGCAAATACCTTCTTTTTCATAGTCTCTCCACTAAGTTACATAATAAGGACTGGCTACGAGTAGCTCAGGTCCTGCTGAAATTTTGCCCGGGCCGGGCGAATCTTACTCGTCTTTGAACGTGAAAGCTTCTTTGCTGAAGGGCTCTGAGTAACCACTCTTAGCACCATGCACCATGCCGTCAAACATACCGTAAGCGCCACCGCCGATGAGACCGAAAGGACCACCTACGATGCCACCAAAGATTTGGTGATACTTCTCGTCTTCGTTGCCGGCTTTACCAGCAACCCACTGGGTGGCTTTGATGTAGCCTTTCGTGCCGTCTTTGGTAAAACCTAGAGGAACGCCAACTACCATGCCAACACTGCTTCCGATAACTCTTACTGGAAAGTAAACGATATTCTGGAAGGTGCTGTCATCGGCTTTGGACGGAGCTGCCATCGAACCCACGAGGGCTGAGGCAATTAAAAAAGAGGACGCGATTTTCCTGAGCATTTACTTCTCCATCTATCTAGTAAGGACTGACCAACTTCTGGTCCAGGACCATTCAGTCCGAGACAAAACCAATTGTACTCATTTTCTTCAACAGTTCCATATTCACTTATCGCATTTTTGCGGTAATGACACAAAAAGCGTCATCCCTGGTGCATTTACAGCCACTTTCCCACTTGTAAAATGTTTGTTTGCTTTTTCATGCTTTTCAAGTGGTATGTCCATCAATCCGCTATCTGACGTACTTTCGCATGCCATGATAGCGATACTTGTAAGTTTCAAGTGACTCTACAGGCGATGCCAAGCGCCCAAACGCTGATGTCAACCGGTTCAAATTGGCGGATCAAAATTAATTAGCGAGAAATTTTATCTGCTATTTCGAATTTATTCTCTGCCCTTCGCTTTCGAATTCGGCTTTTCAAGTGGCCGGACCGAACGGTCGACGCGAATTTAGGTTTGAATCTTGCAGCCTTCGAGTTTTGAATTCTTAGCTGCAAAACGCCAGATCTGCAAACGCCAGGTCTGGCATCATCCACCTGGTGCACCAATTCAACAAATTCGCAGTCACCGCGGCCGGTGGCTTTGTCTCGACTGCAAGTTTCATTCTCGACACTTGATCGAATCGCTTCGAGTGGTAATTTAAACGGACGATAACGTGCGTCTACGCTCAGCTAAGAAGCGATCTGGGTTTTTGAATTCGCCATATCACTAGCTCTGCATTCAGTCGCATCAGAGCGACAAAAAGGTCCGATAAATAGGTTCGCCGCTATGCCGCCAAAACTTTCAGTCAGTGGTGCCCGCAAGCTCCGTCAGGCTCAGGTAGAATGTTGACCGACGTGCTCAGTACGGTGCCAGGTCGAAACTTGCTTGCCGAAAAGTATCTGCGCAAATGACACCAGAATGCACGGCACCCAGTGCAAGTAAACATACGCGGTCACACAGATCGAATGGAAGAACGCCTTCATGACCGGCATCCCACGATACATTCGAACCGCGATAAAGAAATTGATTTGGCTGATCAATAGAACAGCTAAATAGCCGAGAGCCAGGAAGCTGCCATATGTTTGCGATCCGGTCAGGAAACGAATGACGTTGTTGGTGAATTCAAGAAACACCACCGCTGGTACCAGGAAATAAACAGTAAACACTAACGTGTCGAGACGCTCAACAAGCGACAAACGCGTCGGTGAATTGAGCGGGAAAATGTAATCGAGATAGCGTCTGATGCTGCCCTCGGCCCATCTGCGACGTTGGCGCATCAACGCTTTAACAGTGGTCACGCCTTCTTCCCAGACCGCGGCATTAGGACAAAAACGAATGTCCCAATTGTTGATCAACAGTCTCATGCTCAAATCGAGGTCATCGGTGATCGCTTTGTTGTTCCAACCGTTGACGTCAATCAAAGCGTTCCGTTTGATCAACTGACCGTTGCCGCGCAACTCAACGGCTCCACCGATCAGATCGCGACCGACCTGAAAATATGAATCGAGAGCATACTCGGCATCTTGGAAACGAGGAAGATTGTCGGTTTGATAATCGTAGATTCGTTTCTGGGCTTGCACAGCGCCAACATGATCGGGCGCCAGAACAGGCAAAACTTTCTTCAAGAAATCGGGTTCGACATAAGCATCAGCGTCGAAAACCGCGACTACATCACCTTTTGAGAGGGGAAGCGCGTCGTTGAGGGCGGCCGATTTACCCGGATAAGATCCCGGGGCGCGAGTGACAACGCGCAAACGCGGATATTCTTTCCGCAATTGCGTGAGCACTTCAGGCATGTCGTCGTCGGACATGTCGTCGATCACCCAGACGTAGAACTGGTCGTAATCGATTTCGAACATCCGTTTGACGGTACTGCCGATGACGCGGCCTTCGTTTTTCGCCGAGATGAAAATGTCCACCCAGGGGTGCCATTCACCATCTTCGGAGCGGATGCTTTTAGACTTCAAAATTTTTCGAACGCTCGGCACTTGTCGGCGAACCGTCGTACGCATGTACCGGCGGGCTTTTTTCTGCCATTCGTCCTGGGCGCCGAACAGCCAAACGCTGTGACTGATCATCATGAACAACAGCGCTGCAAGCAAGAACAACAGTTCAGGCCCGGTTACCAGGTCGTCAATTGCTTTCAAACCTGCCCAGACGAAGACCGCCAGTGCAATTAAAATTATTCTGTTTCGCATTTTGAACCGATTCTCTGAGCTGTTGCCCCAAGCCCTACAGTGTAGATAACTGAGCACCGAAATACCGGCTACATAATTTGATCTTAAGGACCTTTAAGCGAAAAAACCTCACTCTTTACAATGTATTGATAATCGCAGCCAGCCTCACTGCTGGCTTTGTGAGAATAATTAAATGTTTTAAACGCCAGCCTGGCTGGACTCTTCAGCATCGCGACGTTCCTGGCGATCGTGCTTAATCTCTTCCATCAGGAAGTGAATTCCGGCAAACACGGTTGGCAATCCAATCAGGAAAAGTGTTGTCGAAACACCACCGGGCAAATTGTCCGCTGCAACCCCGACGAGGATGACCGGGATTGTCGACGCAAAGGACATCGCCGTATTTTGTGCTCCGAAAACTTTGCCTCTCAGTTCTTCCGGAACGGCAGCTTGCAACGCTGCATAGGTCGGCACGGCAACCATTGCGCAGGATGCGCCGATGCAGACGGCAATGATAAGCGGGATGCTCAGCATTAAGCCCTGGAACGTGAAGACCGGCACCCCGAGATAGATTGGCGCGAATGTTTTTATAAAACCTAAACTGCCGAGCACGCTCATAAAGAAGCCCAGGCTTATAAAACCTTTGTAGGCAAGCAATGACGGTCTCGCCTTGGCGAAGTACTGCGCGACCACGAAATTGCCCAGTCCCATCCCCAGCCCGGCGGCGGCGACTACATAACCGAACTGCTGAGGCTTGAGATCTAGAACCTGCTGGGCGAGCCCGACTGCAATGATGTTGAGAGTAATAATCGTGCTGAACAAAATTGTGATTTTGCAGATCGCTCGAAACACAATTCGACTGGTCGCAATGTACGCCAAGCCGAAGCGCAATTCTTCCCACCACGGTTCACGCTCGCCTTCCACGACTTTGCTGTCCGGAACGAATAACAAGAGAATGGCCGCAAGGAAGAACCCGCCCGCCACTGCATATGGTGCCTTACCGATTCCGGTTTGAGCAATGATCGGATCGCCCACAGCAAAACCGAAGCCAAGTGCCACCATCATCGTCGTGAAGAACAAAGAGTTAGCGAAATAAAGGTCTTTCTTTTTCACCAAACGCGGTATGGCGGCGGCTTCTGCCGGCGCAAAAAATTGGCTGCCGATCGAGAGCATGAAGGCCAGACAGAGGGCCGCGACTGGAGAGCGCTGTATCAAAGGAATTGGAATCAAGGCGACAAACAGTCCACGTGCGATATTCGATCCAACTAAAACCGCCTTGTTAGACCAGCGATCCACATAAACACCGGCTATCGGACTCAATATAATCGCGGGAATCGTAAACGCGACATATAAGAAACTGGTGATCTGAGCTGCGCCGACGTAATGTCCGGCGATCGTAGAATTTTGAATTGTTGTCAGTACCGCGACAAATAAAACGAATACAGCGCGATCCGCAAACTGCGAGACAATTTGCGCAATCCACAACGACATGAAATGCACGTTGTGCAAAACGGCAGAGTAACCGTGCCGGACCTCTGGCCCGGCCTGGTCATTATTTTCAGATGCCAACTTCGTGGATTCCAATTAGACAACCGCTCCTAATTTACCACTACGCCGAGCACAACGCTCGTTTGACTTCCCGAACTCGGCGACCAGGTTTCTGTCTCCGCACTGTCTCCAATTACACCGCAATACGAACTAAATTGCTGGAATCGCCGTTTAGTCCCTAACGTGTTGCGTAGCACACGCCTGTCAGCCCCAGGTTGAACCGTTCGAAGATTTTCTCCGGTAGATCTCGGTTAATCTCAGTCATCTATTAGAAACGCGGTGGCACTTCAAGTCACTCCGAAACGCTGATTGGGGCTGAATCTGAGGTCCAGGTGATTCTGTTAAATCGTGCCGGCTCCGGTTTCAGTCATTGAGCTATATTCTCTGCGCGCCTGAGTAATGCCACCACCGGCGCCACCGCCACTATTGGCGCCACTATCGGCATTGCCACTATCACCGCCACCACCCTCTTCGCCGTCCATCTGCGTGAATGCACCCGCGACACCACGCTTGGTAGTGCGATAGAACTCGATGATTTCCTGGACTTCGGCGTGTGGCTCTACTTCTTCTTCGACTTTTGCCAGTGCGTTGGCAACGTTCAAACCGGATCTATATATAATGCGATAAGTTTCTTTGATCGCCGTTCTTACTTCCGGATTGATCTTGCCGCGTTTCATTCCGAGGGCATTGGTGCCGCGCACCATTGCTGGTCTGCCGTCCAGCGTGGTGAATGGTGGCAAGTCGACTCGCGACCCGGTCATTCCGCTGAGCATGCAGAATCTGCCGATGCGAATAAATTGGTGCATAATCACGAACCCGGACATCACAGTGTAATCGCCGACTTCAACGTGACCAGCCAGGCTGGCTGCGTTAGCCATGATCACATGCTTGCCGACCTTGCAGTTGTGAG
Organism: Candidatus Obscuribacter sp.; assembly: GCA_021772095.1. Taxonomy (GTDB): domain Bacteria; phylum Cyanobacteriota; class Vampirovibrionia; order Obscuribacterales; family Obscuribacteraceae; genus JADYXR01. The sequence goes on from JADYXR010000140.1 coordinate 9,263, forward strand.
CAAGGTGGACATAGTTCATCAAGAAGCTATTGTCACCAAGGGTGGTGAACCCTTCCTTGGTGGCACGGTGAATGGTGACATACTCACGAATCGTGCATCGGTCGCCAATCTTCACACCAGTCGGTTCGTTTTTGTAGCCCAGATCCTGCGGTTCCAAACCAATACTTGCACCGGCAAAAATATTGCAGTCTTCGCCGATTTCAGTGTAACCATCTATGATGGCATGGGGTCCAATCTTAGTCCCCTTGGCGATCTTCACGTTGGGCCCGATTACGACTCCGGGTCCGATCACAGCAGTGTCATGGATTTGGGCGCCATCACTGATGATGGCAGATGGATGAATGCTCATGAGTGTTTTTCCTATAACATTTGTTGATACGGTGGACCTGGGCGGTGTGGTGCCCACTTACTTTTTAAAACTTTTTACCTTCTCTTGAGAGAGAATCGAGAACGAAATTTCGCCTTCGCAAGCTGTTTTATCGCCGACTCTGGCAATTGCTCTGACTTTGCCGACCGGTCCTTTCATTTTCAAAAGCTCGACTTCCATATCGAGTCTGTCGCCTGGTTCAACCATCGCTCTGAATTTAAATCCGTCGATGCCGGTGAAAACTCCCAGGCTGCCTTTGAATTCTTCTTTCATAAGCAGAGTGATGCAAGCGAGCTGAGCAAGCGCTTCTACCATCAAAACGCCTGGCATGATTGGCTTGAATGGGAAGTGACCTTCAAAAAATTGTTCGTTGGCGGTCATGTTTTTGTAGCCGGTAGCCTTAAGTCCTGGCTCAACCGAAGTGACTCTGTCGACTAGCAAGAAAGGATATCGATGCGGAATAAGGGCTTTGATTTCGTTGATGTCTAAAGTAGTAGCTGTCGCACTCGTCATTCCGTTAACCTCTTGTGTCCAACCGATTTCACAACCCAAATCTGGGGCCTGCCTTCAGGCGTCTCAAAGTATAACCAGACCAGGCGCTATTTTCGCGAGGATGAGAGAAAGCTATATCCTCACGATTGCGCTTGCAGGCTGAATTCTCACGCATGACAAGAATCAGGCAGTACTTAAAATCTCCTAACTATCTAGAAAAGTATTTCTAATAGGTATACAAAACGGGTGATATCAAGAAGTGCCCAAGCGCTCGACATCGGCTTCCTCGATCGCCTCATGTCTTGACGTCCTGCTCGACAACCAAGCCGAACTTAAAAGGCGTTTGTTGACGTTCTCTCCGTCCTGAAGGACGTGAGATTCTTGCTCCTAGGCAATTTAGCCCAGTATCAAGCGAGCCCGGTGCGCCCCACCGTTGACATCAGAA
>JADYXR010000141.1 GCA_021772095.1 Candidatus Obscuribacter sp.
ACCACTTGCAATACTAAAGCAGCCTGATATCATAATAAGAAGATGAGCACCCAGAGCCATGATCATCAAATTTCAACTACGCTAGAGACATCCCCGATTGTCATGCTAATGCCGCCGTTGCCCGGCTGATTGCCCGCTGTTGCCGGTTCTGTGTACAGAAAAGCAACGACTGACAGAGATAAAGCGATTTTTAGCAGATGTTTCACAGGCGTGCTCCGGCAAGTAGCGTTATGTTACCACCCTTCAACCCGTAACCGTTCGTGCTGCCGATCCACAGGCGCGAGAGCCGCCAATTCGTCGCTATAAAAATTGTTTCAGTCGCCAACCTTCCGTAAGCCGCCAGTGCTAAAACAAATCATTGCTGAGCGGCGCAGTAAGTTCGTACAGAAGCGGATACTCAGAAACAAGAGTTAGAGAATCGCCGGCTATTTGTGCGAACTTTGAGCTTGGTAGAGAAATCTTTCCACCCGACGTTTCGACGACGATAGTTTCGGCAAAAGGCATGAGGATTGGAGCTTCGCCAGTCTTGATATGGACTTCTTCGTAGAAGCAACCATCAACGTCGAAGACTTCATAAGGCACTATCTTTTTGTGATTAACGACTTGATCGAAGTTGGACTCAAATTCATCAAGGAAACTGGTGTACACCTGCAAATTGTTTGTGATGCGGAGCTTGTTGAATTCTTCAAACAGCGCATGCTCTGGAGCTAGCTCGCTCGGGAAATAGTTATTATCTTCATCGAGGCTCAGCATCTCCGGGCACAAATAATCTTCTCGATCCTCGCACTCGGCGATTATCTCGAGCGCTCGTTTAAGCCCATAAACATTGTCGCTCCCGGTCACAATAATCGTATTTTTTGCAGGAATAAAAACAGTCGGAGTGCCTAATACTTTTAACTCGGCGATGATGCTTGGAAAAATGAGATTTGATGAACCGTAGATATCATCACTTTCAAGAATGTAGATGCAGTCTTCTGGGTGTTCTTCATCTTCATCCACTTGCCAGGTAAGCGGAGGACGTTTCTGCATATTGTCGTAAGCTACTTCAAAAGCGTCGTCCCAAGACACGCCCCACTCCGAGAATTGCGCCTCGTTGATAGGGAAAATGTAGTCGTTTTCGTCTATGGCGAGCAGTGTCGTCAGATGGTTTCCCACAAGAATCTGCGGATATCCAACCGTAATTTTCGCGGTTGGTTGTATGGGATAAAATCGACGCTCCCTGAACACTGGGAAAATCATATCTTTGAGCGCTTCAAACGGCTTTATGTCTACGGGTTCGAACAATGGCCGCAACAGCCGTTCAACGACTTCAGATTTCTGCTCTACCGTTTCTGAATTGTTATAAGAGGCGTACGAATTTGCGAGATTGAATGAAGCGACAATTCTTCCGCGATCGTCCTTCTGTCTGATCGCGAAATCTTTTTGATCGATATGAAGTGTTTTTCCATCGATGCCTTTTTTGCACAAGGCGTCAGCCACAATGAGGCTATAATCGTCTTTCGAAACGTTAGTAGGCATTGCGATTCTCCATTTGCTCCGTGATCAGGCGATTTATCCTACAAACAAAATTAGATGCGGTCTTGCGGATGGGAGAAGTCGTGTTATGCAAAGTCGAGCGATGGGGCCGGTCGATGTTTGAATAGGTCGCTCAAGCAAGCCTAATTTTTGATTACGGCAGAGCTAAATGTCTTTGTAAGCATTATTGTAAGTGTATGTACGAGAATGCAATACCTGACATGCCTGAAGATCGGTCGACTCAATTTAAAGACTTTGAACAGCTGACGCTTTCCAGTCAGCTTGAACATTTAACGCAGGCTCTGGAGTCTCATCCGGCGATCGAATTGATTCAGCTTTGCGCTCCGGGCAGAGATCCAGCCCCGCTGTCCTGGTTGAGCAGGCAGCTGCTGGAGCGCGGTTGGTTTCGCGACAATGGACACCAGGAGTGGTTTGCTGCATTTCTGATCGAGCTTCCTGAAACGGCAGTCAATAAGCTGTTGAAGGCGATGGTGGCAACTCCCCCGGCAGGGGACGAGTTGTCGTCAGGCGAATGGCGTCAATCTCTTTGTCAGGTCTTGCTGCGTTCGCTTCGTTTGGTTCCACTCACAGCATTGTCATCAATGTGTTTGATTGATCGAACACTGAAACATCATTTTCCGGAAGAACGTGAGTCACACCTCAATCAACTCTTCCAGGAGATTGAAAGCCAAATTAGGTCCGGACAACCTGAAGCGATTCCACTCTCGTTGCTTGCACAGATGACGTCGACGGCAGTAGCTCGTCTCGAAGAAATCGCGGCTTCCGTTGATGAACGTTGTCTGGCATTGTTTCAATCACATCGAAAACATCTCGCCCAGGAAGCAATTCAAATTTTGGAGGACGCACCAAAGGCGGTGTCACAGTCCAATGCGGAAGATCTGCTTGCTCGAAGAGTTTACACGGACCCTGGACACTTCCTGATCGAACTGCTTCAAAACGCCGAGGACTCCGGAGCCAAGGTCTGGCGGGTGGTTTGCGACCGCGACAAAATGGTGATTTGGCATGATGGTATTCCTTTCGATACAAGAGATCTTGTTGGAATCACATCGATCGGACAGACGACGAAGAGAAAACAACAGATCGGATTTTTCGGCGTTGGCTTCAAATCGGTATATGAAGTCACTGATAGGCCGCAGATCTATTCTGACGTTTACAACTTTGAAATCGCCGATGTTTCGATTCCAAAACTACTTGCTCAACGCCCATCATATCTACCTTCGAGTGGGACCGCTGTGGTTTTACCATTGCGAGGAAACCTTGATGATGAACGATCGCCTAACGCGTTGTTCGAAAAAGGAGCGGCGCTGGATTCATGTGTTCTTCTAACTCTCCGCAGTATAGATGAAATTGAATTTCGCTTAACTGAAGCCGCAGGTGGTCCACTTCAACACACCCTGATTGAATGCGCATCTGAAAGTGGAACCTCTATCAGGCATGAGCCCTCTGGTACCATCGTCGACTACTTGATTCAAGATGACGAATATACATTCTCTGGCGTCGCGCGCGAGGCGGGCAGACCGGATCGAACGAAAGTCATGGTCGGGATTCTTCGAGATGAATCTGGGCTTCCACATCCGCTGCCGGAAACAGCAGCTGAAGTATACAGCTATCTGCCGACCCGAGAGCAGCCCGGTTTGCGCTTCTTCGTGCAGGGTCACTTCGATGTGCCTGTGGACCGTGAGAGAATCTCGCCGGATTCTATGTGGAACCGATGGATTGTTTCGCAAGTCCCACTTCAACTTGCCAGGATTGCTCAGAAGATAAGCAACGATCAAAACTCCACGGCTGCAGCTGGATTTATTGATATTCTTCCATTGAAAAGCGATTTGCCCAACGCACCATTTGCACAAATTCCGACCGCATTGCCTGGCGTGTTGAGCCACATTGAGTTTGTCCCGGTTGCTGTGAATGGACGCACTGGCAAGCTGGTTGCGCCGGTCAATGTAATCGTTGCAGAGCCCTCCATAGTCAGTCTTTTTGAAAACGATCAGGTCGGCAACGAACGCTTTTTCTTGAAATCGGATTTGTCCGGCAGGCACCGTGAGATTTTACTGGAACTGGGAGCTACGAATTTTTCGACCGCCAGTCTGATCTCGTATCTGGAGAAACGATTGACTGATGAAAGCGTTGACATTCCCGACTTCATGCAGAGCCCATCGAAGTTAGCAGATCTGTATGACTTGCTTTTGACCGAACTTGAATTGCTCGATCGTCAGGGTGAAAAAGACCTGCTTATTTCGATGCTCAAAATCTTGAAGGCACTGCCTCTGGTGCCGGATTCTCAGGGGAAGCTTCGCACTTCTTCAGATGTGGTGCGAGGGACGGAAGTAATTCGCAAAATCTATGCCAGTTCGCGCCACTTCATCGACCCGCGTCTTGAGGAATCCAATGCAAGAACCTTTGCTTTCTTCGAAAAAGTTTGTGTTGAAAAACTTGATCTCGAGTATCTGGTATCAGACCTGGAGAAAAACATTGGAGTCTTGAATGGTCCTCTAGAACTTCCACGAGCCTCGTTTCCAAACGATGAAGATTGCCTGGATACAATTCTCCAAGCGTTTGTCTCGGCTGACTGGAACGTGCTTCAGAGAGTTGCTCAATTGCCTCTGTTTCGCTCCGCGGACGGAAAGTTTTATCCCATTGCGATCAATACCGATGATAAAAAGGGGGTGCTCAATGCAAACAATTCCTCGGCAAGAGACATCGCTAACTTTTACGGCACCGCTCGACCAATTGCAGAACCGCGTATTTACGAGCCAGCGTTCCAACAGAGTTCTAGTTTTGATCCCGCTGACAAATCCAACCAGAAATCTCCGTATCAAATCCTTTTGGAGCGCTTGCCTGTACCCGGATTGACCTTGTCTGTCTTATCAGATGATTTGCAATCCCATTTGTTCAAAACGGATCTGGATACACTGCAAAGACTTCATGAACTGCTTGAAAAACATGTTGAAGATATTTCAGATAAAGTAAGCAAGCAGCTCGTGCAATTGTCAATCTGGCCGGATCGCGATGCCAAAGCGCGCTCGTTGTCCGGCGAAAACAGGGTTTTTATTCCAGCCGACGATACGATCTGTGAGATTTTTTCAGATGCCCCATTTCTCGATAAGGTCATAGCGGCAAGACAACATTCTTTAAACATGTCGATCCCGGCGGTCTCGGTCAACCAGGTGATCGAGGCTCTCTCTCCGGACGCTGAGCCGCCCTTGCTAATCAATTATGCACCTGAAGAGGTAGAGCGCGCACTTCGATACGTTCTCAATCATGTCCAGCATGTGGATTCCAGTGGAATAAAAACGCTTAAAGAGAAAGCCGTATTTCTGACCGACTGCGGAAAAGTTCTGCCGTTGCCACTACTCTCGAAAGCGGAGTCACCGGAGCTGCGAGCCATTTACGCACAGTCCGAAATTAGAAGCTTTGTCGATGAAAACGGCAGCAGCTGGATTTTAATTCGAGAACTTGGTTTAGAAAACTCATTAACGTCAGCTAATTTGGAACTGTTGGCAGAAGATCTGGAGGCTGATCTTGCGGTTGAGCAAAAACTGCGAAATTGCGAAACGGGTTATCGAGCTATTCTTCTGTATGTTTCTAAAAGAGTCGACAAGATGACGCGCCAGCTCACTCTTCGTTACGCAAAATTTTCGATTTATCCAGACACTACAGGTAGTACCGGTTCGCTGTCGAACGATCGATCCGATCGAAGTCCGAATTTCGTATACCCGGCAAATGGTCGAAGTCGCAAAGTATTTGCTTTGACAGCCGTACGCCTGCTTAATGCTGAGATTGAAAGCATTATAAGACCGCTCATTGTCGCTGCCAAAATTCCGGACGCCGGATTGGACGTTCTTGTCGATTCACTGATCGAGCATCCGGTTACTGATGGAGATTCGCTCGACCTGATCCAGGAATTGTTCGTCGAGCGGAAGTACGAATTACAAGAACTCTTTCCATCGGTCGATCGACACTCGCGCCCCAATCAAAGTTTAAACAGACTGCTAATCTGGAAGACATTGAGCGGCCAGTGCAAGGGTGCTGACGAAATCATGGGCGGCAATCTTTCAGAATTGTTCGAATCTGGAACGGCCGAGAACGACGATTTGCTCAACGCTTGCGTGAAGCCGGACGCCCTGAGAAGACTAAAAGATCTGGCACCATTGATGGTAGCGATCGAACCAGAGACTTTTCTTGCTAATTTGATTAAGCGCACATCAAAAACCGGTCAACCACTCTCAACTCAGCCTTATTTTCTCTCCTCGATAGAACGCGTAATCCGCTTGTATGAGGTGGCTGGAGCGAGAGGCAAGGTCGAACTTCCCAGTATTGACGCTAACGGAAATCTCACTTTCGCAAAGCTCTTTTACACAGACAGTGAAACATTGGTGCTGTTGAGCAATTTACCGGTTCTGGAGCAGGTCTTGCATGCTGATTTAACCGCATACTTCGAACTGTTGAAGGATAAACCAACTCAGTTGAGTGGTATTCGAAATCAGGTGGCGAGGCTGTGGAACAAAGTAGTGTCGACGCACGATGCTGGTTCTTTTTTAAAGCTGCCGCCTGATGTCGTCATTTCAGCCCTTCCGGCAGACAGTGACGCGACCAGGCGTTCTCGATTTTACCGATGGCTCGTTAGTAACAAAATCGCTGTTTTTGGAGACAAAATCTGCGTTGCAAAACTACTGGAGACACCGCTGTTTCAAACCAGGAAAGGCAACCTGGTTAAACCGACCGATCTCGTCTTTGATGAGGACATGCCGGACCTTGGAATTGACTGGCTCCCTGGAGAAGAGATTCCGAAACCATTGATCGATACGTTCAAGATTCATCTCGATGTCGGCCGCTTAAATGTAGATGAATTGATTCGACGCCACGTCGTCCCGGCTTACGAGGCTGCCACCGAAGGTGGTGATCCGGTTCAGGCGGCCAATCTCTTGAGTTGGCTGGCAAAGCGGCTGATTAATCGTTCCGAATCAGAAATCAGGAGATTGCTAAAGGGCAAGAAAAGCGCAAGCATAAAATTGGAAGCATCGGATGGAAGCTTTCACCTTCCTCAAAATTTGCTCTTGCCTGCTGCGGAAATTCGTTTTGATGTGCGGGAACTCTGGGACGAGCTTCCTCAGCCGTCAGAGCTGCGATACAGCGATGATGTCTATCCATTTCTAGTTTCTCTGGGCGTTAGCACCACTCCCACTATTGATGTTGTTTCGGGAAAATTAGATTCGATTACCACGCGCGGTCAATCCTTAGCTCTTGCACGCATCATCTATTACTTCAGACAGCTTTACGGAGAGGGGCTATATAAAACGATTCCCTCCATTCGAACGTCAGCTTGGTTGAGTAATGGCGATGGTGTATTAAAGTCGGCCCGTGATCTTTACGTCCGTTCTTACGAAATTGAAACGCTGATCGGACCATTCACGGATTTGTACATCGACAAAACACAAGAAGATATCTTGGGACGAGATCTGGTCAGAGGACTGGGTTTTAAACAAATCTCTTCGGTACATAAGAATGAGGTTCTCAATCACCTGCAATATCGCGCCAAAAGGAAAGAACCGATTTCACAGCGAGCTTATAGTTGGTTAGATCTTTCCGCTTCTCAAGGCGATCTTACGGCAAAAGATTTTAGTGCAGTCTTTTATGACCAACCGTCCATCCTCACTGACGATGGTGAATACGAACTCCACACCAAAGTGATTGGTACCAGGGCATTCCATCTCTTTGGAAATCTTCGGGGATATTGGACCGGGGGTTGGAGGCAGTATCCCGCACTCTGCAAACTGCTCGGCATCAATGAAGGCACCGCACCACAGGCGGTGAAAAACTTTGTCGAGGAGGTTGGCAATGAAATTGCGAAAAACGGTTCCAAAGATTTGCTAAAGCGTGAACCCGCACTTCCGCTGATGTTAACCAGTTGCTTCGCTATCTTGAGTAAAAAGGGAATCACGATTTCGCGAGATCTGCCGGTCATACCTGCGCTTCATAAGCAGACGATCGAATTACTTCCCGCATCAACTCCGGGGATCTACTGGAGTGATACGCCCACCTTGGAAACGCTTTTCGCCAACGTCGGGAAGCTTTACCTTGCCCGCCGCAGCACAACGGACGAGTCTGAGGATGTTGATGCATTTTATACATCGATGGGCGTGCTTCGACTGCGCGATACCTACAAAGTAGTTGGGGCCAAGCGCGAGGGAAGCGATCGTTCGGCTGAACTGGCGCAGCCAATTGTCGCTTTGCGGCAGGTTCTTCGCGATTTGGTCCGGATCATTCCTCGAATTCAACTTGAGCGTGAGCTCAATCCTGATACGACTTGGGTGTACACAAAACATTTGAGAACTTTGTCTGCATCCGGTTCCATAAAAGCCGTCGAAAATTTGAAAGTTCGTTACGTCCTGCCCGGAGTTGGTGAAGTGGAAGTCGATCGACCGGCTGCCTATGATACCGTGCGCGGTGAACTCCTGATCGACACAAAGGTGCTTGCCGATCCCGATCTAACTGGTCTGTCAGAGGGTCTGCTTCCCGCAATCATCGAGGGTCCATCGGCCGAATCTTTTGTCGATTTGTTCGAAATACTTCTGGCTCGCAGAACTCAGGACGACATGAGTGCCTATCTCAACCGTCGACATTTCGCGGAGGCTCACGTTGCACCCTCAAGTGTCGATCGAATTGCTCAACGTATAGGTGAATTGCTGGACTATGGTCTTGCAGAAAAATTAGCTAAACGCTTTTCGGTATTCGACGGACGCTCTATACAAAAGTGGCGCGAGCCGGAATTGATCAAAGAAATTGAAGGATTAGCCGCAGGTGATCCGGACCAAGTGGCAGCCCAATCTGTGATCAAAATGTTGCGATCGGTTGGCATAGACACGCCCGAAGCCGACCTTGAAGAGCTGCTGAAAAGGCTTCTATTAGCGCCTACCATAAGCGACTGTTCCGAATTGCTCGTAGTTCAATCGAAAGGAAAAACTGATGCGCGCGATGAGACCGTCAGCCGAAAATCAGACCGCAATGGTGACAATGGCGCAGAATCTAGTTTCGACAAACCAGCGCCGTTAGGTCTGGTGCCGGACAAGCAGATAAAAAACTCGTCCGATGGTTCCGCGATTTCGAAGAGTTCAGCTTCTCACTCAACGGCTCCGCCGCAAGACGGTATCAAGGATTTTTTCGGTAGACTGTTTGGCAGAAATCAAAATGATTCTAAGCAGACGCCAGGGGAAGTTCAGAAGGCGAATACTAGTAGCAACCTGCCGTCAACCAGATCGGAAGATAAGAAAGAAGACGCCGTCGATATTCCTGAGTGGATGGTCGGAAATTATTTTTCTCCTAAGAAAACAATACCATCGCAAATGTGGGCGACCTATCGGAACCTGAAGATGATGGAAACGATGCCGAGAAAAGCATCTCTTTCCTTTTCACCCGGACGTATTCCGGCGCCATATCTGTACGCTGTCAGCACGCTTGGTGCCAGCTTCAATCCAATTCTCCAGTCATGGACGTTTGGTCGATCGGCGCAAAAATACTTTGTAACCCCCGGCGAGGCTTCCGGTCGAATAGTGTCATTTTCCGGTCATTTGTTTGCCGGTAGAAGCCGTTTGCCAATTCCGCTCTACAGTAGACTGGTAGGTTCTGTCACCGTCGGCAGTGGCATTTTAAATTCGATCACTCACGACGAAATTGGAGTAACAGTCGATATTGAAGGCAGTGGTCTTATAGAGATCAAGTACGATGTAGAAACTCAAATCGTTCCGCAACTTAGCGCCGAGATATCGGCACTGGCCTCTCCCGACAGGGCACTCATAACTCCCACGGTTGCCATGCACACCTTGCCCACAAAGGTCGTTGACTGGATCAAGTTGATGAACTCGTCCCATCTATCGGAAGCAAAGCGCGCGCTTGGGGCACAAGATTTCATCCGCAGTAATTACCAATATGACGGTGGATTTTTAGATCGAGAAGATGTCAAAGCCAAACGCGGTAAACTTTCCATACTTTCCGGAAATCATCATCTCGAGCTACTCCACGCATCGGGTGACGGTGAAGTATTAGGTCGAGGCGTTTGTTACGAACTAAACGTTTTGCTGGTCGAACTCCTTCGTCATCTGAAAATTCCTTCGTTGATTGCGACTGGTTGGGTACTCGACGAAGGTGTAGTCGACTTATCAGATCACTTATTTGCATTGGCATTGCTCAATTCCGAAGACGGTCCATGTCTTTTACCATTGGACGCGGCGGCAACAGACAGAGGACCGATTCGAACAGTTCATCGCCGAAGTTTTCCAACTCCGCCAAAAGATTTGACTGCCAGACCGTCGATTCCGACAGTGAAGGGTTCTTGGAACATCAGCCCAAAGGAGCCGCATTGTGCCACTGCCGGTGGTGCAGCACCCGAAATTGATTCAGAACCAAGATCGATCAACAAGTCTTCCTCGAAAGGCAAGGTGCCTGGGGCAAAGATGCCTAGTGTAAGGTTTCCTGATGTAGCACCTGGCAAATCCGAAAACCACATATCCAGATTTTTAGACTCTTTCAGTGATCGCAAAAAAACGTCCGAAAACCCCGAACAAATAACGGTATCCAAATCTCAATCTGACGCACGCATTGCGCAAGAGCGCACAGCGAGGAAACAGTTGGAGCAGGCTTTAGAAAAAGAACGCCTTATGCGTCAACGTGCGGAAACTAGCCTTGGTGAGGAACGTCGTCTTCGAAAAATTGCAGAGGATCGAATCGCGGTTTCTTCCCCGACTGCTCCCTCTGAGAACGACATTGTCGAAGGTCAGGAGCTACTGAAACAAAACCAAAACGACATAGACTTTCGAGTCGCGGAGCCGCGTCGGCAAGCGGAAGAATTCAACTTGCTCTGCAAAGCCTATGACCTGACAATCGACGCACTCGGTCTGGAATCAAGCGCCTACCCTATGGGCAGCGAAGGTCTTCGACAAAAACTGATCAAGCTCCTCGGCAGCACCGCAGCGCTAGATACTTTCCTGCGTGTCCTACGCGGCGAACAAACCGAAGCCGACACGTTAACCCCGGAATTAAAATTCCTCGAAGACCTTCGACTTATAGAACTTGAAACCGTACCCACCGTGCGTATTCACGTGGTGGATTCTGCTTCCGAAGATGACTAGTCTTAGGCCACGTGAAATTAGTGCCATGCTCCGACCCCCCTAAACAATTTTGGATACAATCTCGGAGAACTATGAATTTTATCGCGCGTTTGTTTAACGTTCTTCTTGCGCTCGGAAAGATTACTGTTGTACGCCCAAACCGATTGGACTTCGGTAAAGCTGTTTATGAGCGGACCGCGGCCGGATTATCTGCCAACGCGTTCAAGTTAAAAAGGACCAATCTGTTTCGTTTTGGTCGGACTAAACGTCGTTTTTGCTGAATTGAACGATATCTGGGGAAAATGCGACATACGAAGCGAAGTTACGGGTATGGACTATTGTGACCGTTCAAGAACAAAATCATGGAAGAAAAGAACAAAGATAGAGTACGGCTTTCTGATCCGGTCGAAGTAAAGTTGCGCCAGTCCAGTCAAGATGAACAGGCAAGCGATCAGGCTAAGTTAATCGATCATACCGAGATTACCACTGACGATCTGTCCAGCGCCGCGTGTGATGTCAGTTCGACTGTTGTCGGGCAGTCTCTATTGGATGGCAGATATCAGTTTATCGAACACATTGGCCAGGGGGCGATGGGAGTAGTTCACAAAGCGCTTGATACTGCGACTGGTTCCTTTGTCGCTATAAAGGAATTAAATGCGGATGTAGCAAATGATGACGTGGCAATGAAGCGTTTTGAACACGAGATGGATTCTTTAGCCAAGCTGAACCATGAGCGTGTTGTGAGCGTTTATTCGCATGGTATCAGTGAAAAAGAAGCACCATATCTGGTGATGCCCTATCTCGGTAATCAGACTCTGGCAGATCTGCTCGAGAAGGAAGGACCGCTCGAAGAAGCCAGAGCGATCAGGATCTTCGTTCAAATTTGCGAAGGGCTCTCGTATGCCCACGGACAAGGAATTATCCATCGTGATGTTAAACCCAGCAACATAATAGTAGATTCGAGCAATCCTGATATCGACATTGTTCATGTCGTGGATTTCGGTATAGCAAAAATTGTTGAAAGCACCACAAGCAATACCATGAGTCTCACCAAAACCGGCGAGGTGTTTGGTACGCCGACATACATGAGCCCAGAGCAGTTTCAAGGGACGGATCTCGACAAGCGCACCGACATCTATTCGTTGGGGTGTCTGATGTATGAGGCGCTGACCGGACAACCGCCGTTTCAATCAATCAATCCTATACAAGTTGCAGTAAAGCATTTGAATGAAGAACCTGCGCCAATTGAAAAACCCGTTTCGGAGAGTCTTTCGAAAGTGACTTTGGAATGTCTGAGAAAAGATCTTAACGAACGGTACAAGTCTATCGATGATCTTCTATCGGATTTGAAAGCGGTCCAAGCGCGGAAAACGCCTCACCTCGCCGCAGAAGGCTCGCTGAAAAGAACCAAGGAAAAAGCGAGGAAGCTTTCGAACCCCGCGATGATGGCCCTGGTTTTGTCGCTTGTCTATGGATGCGCATTCGTTGAGAACATAACGATCGCCAATAGTTTAGATGGGTTGAATCTGGACCCTATAAGCAGCGGGCTCTTGGGTTGCATAAACTTGCTGCTTTTCGTGGCGATTAGCATCGAACTCCGGACGGCTTTAAAAAACAACACGGATCGAATAGATTTTGCAGACAAGATGGCAATCGCGTGGGCAGTGATGCTTATCTTGATGTACGGAATCAGCGCTGTTTTGTTCTTGGTGCCAATAGGTCAGCCGGTCGCCGACCTGCTCTCGCCTGTTATGGTTTTGTCGCTTATAGGTGCTGGAGTTGGCTCGATATTGTTTTTAGTATATGGCCTCCTCCAAGAATCACGGTGGTCCAGATCGCTAGTGTTGCCTTTGGGATTTCTGATCTTCGGATGCGCGCTCTTTGCGGTTCCTGACTTTGTTCCATTTGCGGGCTCGCACAGTGCAAACATCCACGCGCAACTTCTGGCAGACCGCGCACCGCAATCTGCCAAACTTCTTGCTGCATATTCGAACGTAATCAAGCCTTCGAACACTGATGGATATGTGATCCGCGCGAAAATTATGGCGCACAAGGAGAAGCAGCCGGAGAAAGCGCTGGAGGTTTTGAATCAAGCTATTCGATCTTCCGACAAACCCTGGGATGCTTATTTAGAAAGAGGCATCGTGTATCACCGTCTGGGTGAAGATTCCAAAGCGATTGATGATTTGAGCCGAGTCGTCAATTCAAATGAGTGGCTTCCAAAACGACAGGATTTTGGAGCTGCGTATAGTGCCCGCGGAGAAGTTTACTTCGATATGAAAAACTATAGAGCGGCTCTGGCGGACTACAATCTGGCGATCAGCGACACGAAGAAAGAGAACGCTGCCCTTTATCTTAAGCGCGGTTTTACCCATGCCGCTCTTGGTGATTACGAACACGCGGCTATCGATTTCCTGTCAGCAGAGCAAGTCGAAAAATGCGCCAATTCGGAAACTTTCCGTTACACGCTAAATCTTCTCAATTTTAGACTTACCGATCAGGAAAGAAACGCAGCCGTGGATTGTCTTCGGAGGGCGGTCGCGTATGAGCTGGACGGAAAGAAGGAAATGTCGCGTGACTTGTTCAGCTCTGTCCTGAAACAACTTGGAAGCGACTCTGGTTCCGGATCAAAATGGGCCGAAACCGGCCCAGATTTTCTAATGGTGGCATACGCACAAAGTAAGCTCGGCAATTCTGCACGCTCGGACGAAGCCATGAAAAAGGCATCGAAACTAGGCTTTAAGAAGGACCAGCTGAAAGATATTTTGTTTAAGGATGTTCCTGCAATCAATCTAAACTGGTGATAGATCAGTGAATGAACCTGTTGTTCGTTCTCCGAATTCTTCAGGGAAGACCTTTGCCATGCCGAATAATGGATTTATTGAGATGGAAGGACGGAATACTATCATTGAGTCGATGCGGCGTGGAACTAAAACGATGTTACTGTCGTTTGTGACTGGTGTATGACTTAACAGCTACCGGTTCGTAAGATCACGCTGGCACCTGATTAAGCCTTCGTTTTGGTCACTCGGCATCTCATTTCTTGCGGATATCGAATGAGTTGATTTCAGCAAAATGATCTTTGAATTCTGCGAAACTGATTTTGAATTTGCCATCAAGCTTTCCGTCGCGCGGGCTTCCATCACGTTTGATCGGCTCGATTGTTCCACCAAAATCGCCTTTGTGAGGGTTAGTCAACTCGACCTCTCCTGTGGCTTTGTCGAATCCACTCACGTGATAAACGTGTCGGGGAAGTAGTCCTGATGCCGAGGAAACCTCTTTGTTAGTTCCCGCGGTTACTGCTTTATTGGCGTCGTTTGAATGGTTGAGCTCGCCTTGCACCTTATCCTCGGCTTCATCTGGCGAAGTGCGCTTAGAACCTCTTCCTGTTAGAGATCTGATCGCTCTATGTTCGTTACCACCATCGTGGACTTCATCCTGTACGGCGCCAGGTTTCTTGCTCGCATATAAGTCTTTATAATGCTGACTGAATGCTTTTTCGATGATTGCAGCAGTTTCACCGCCGCCGAAGCGAGCGCGCTCCGCATCCGTTGGCTTGTTGATAACAGTTTTGACGGTGCCTTGGCGGCCATCCTCGTCTTCAGGCAAAGTCACTTGGAGCTTGCCGTCACCCAGATCTTTGATTTTGTCGTCAAAGAACTTGGGGTCTTTTTCCAGGATTGCTGCCACTGGTGCCAGCACAAAACAGCTGCCTGTCTGCCCTTGAGTTACCGGCAGATCGCTACTCAGGTGTTTTGTGTGACTCTCGAGCGACTTATCTAGCGAGACAGCCTCGCTACCTTTGAACGTGTTCAAATCATGTTCGCTGATGAACTCTACGTCTTTGAGAGGCTTTCCATCAAGTGTGGGTTTTTGAATCTCAGGGTCCGCGTCTTGCCCAGATTCGTGTTTCCTCTTAATGATATCGTCTGTGGTGCCAGCGACTTCTTTGAAATTTCTCTTTAGTGTTTCAAGTTTTTCTCGTTGCTCTTTCCCTAAGCCATCTTCCTTCAAAGCGTTGTCTAGTTCTGCCTCCGTGATCGTCTTGTCATTGTTGGTGTCGAGATTTGGAAAGTCTTGGCTCACGCTCTTAATTGTGTGTTGGTCTTTTGACTCTTTCGAATCGAACTTGTCCAGATTGTCGCGCACTGCTTTTATGTCATCGCGGGTGATACCAAGGTTGGGATCCTGAGCCTTGTCCTTTTTCGGCTCTGTGCCTTTGTCATCAGGCTTCTTTCCGGTAAGTTCATTTGCTACGTTTTTCCAATTGTCAGCGGCACCGTAGGCGGTAGCAAGGTAAATACCGCCTTCGCCGTTTGCGAGAGCCGGATTCTCCATTTGCTTGCCGAGTTCATCTTTTGTGACCGTACCATTTTTGTCTGCGTCAATGGCGTCGAAATTCTTATTCAGCCAGCCGGTCATCTTTTCCATCGACGTATCATGTCGGCGGTTGCGACTTGGCTCAGGTTTGTAGTTTGGCAACTCCGGAGTTTTTTTCTTCTCAGCGTCATCGGCTTTCTGTTTTTCGGCCACATCGGTTTCAGGTTTCTTTTTGCCGTCGGTTTCCGATGGTCCTACAGCAGGTGCTTTTTCTGTACCTGCCGGCTTAGCTGCGCCGTCAACCGGGGTTTTTGGTATTGGTTTGCGAAAGACTGCGAAATCCTCACCTTCCTCTGAGAGGTCAGTTTCTTTTGCAGTTGCATCTGCTTTTTTCGAACTTCCATTCGGATTCGCAGCATCTGTAGCTGGCTTAGCGGGAGCCGGATGTTTCGCTGATTCTCGTTCTTTGTTTCCACTAACAGTTTCTGCGCCAGCAGCTGCGCCTCTGGTTTCTTCTGTCGTCGCACCAACGATTTGCCCAGTCTCCATGTCCAGGAACTGCTCTCCTGCGCCCGCAGCGGTAGCCAGTTGGTTATTCTCGGCTCCTGCACCGATTGGTCCTGCGCCGTTGAGCGATGTCGTGGTTCCATCGCCTTTAGATCCAGGGACACCGGAGGCATCATCATTTGTTCCGGTGGAAGGTCGTCCGAACGCTTCGCGCAGAACATCATCGAATGGATTTCGCGCTGGAGTAATGCCCCCTGCTTGGGAATCGCCTTTGTCGGCAGGTTGCTTGGCTTCGATTTCAGCGTTCATGTTTTAGCCACACAGATTCCACCAGAATCAGCAGCAGCATCATCCTGGTTTGGATATTGGGGGAGCTGAACGACATACTAGTGAAAAGGTGTGACTAAAGTGTGCCCAATCTATTGCTTTTAATCCTTCACCGAGAGTCTTGTCGTATCGGGTGGGACTAACTCATGCCAACGGAATCAACACCGCGATACCGAATGAAACCCGATGCGAATCCGACCAATCCAAGCACTGTTGCGAAATCTCAAATGCGGCATCCGTCAATGCAGTTTCAGGATTATTCATCGAAAGAACAGGGCAAGTATCTGTTGAGCAGAACGCCGACGGACAAAATAATGAAATCTAGAATTCATCCTAATTTTTTGGTTGCCTTTTTAGCGATCAACCTTTGCGCGCCCCATGCGAAGGCTGAAGTCGAGTCAATGTCCAAAGAAGAATCGAAAGAATCTACGACTAGTAGCGTGCCATCGACTACCAGCGCGACACCCACACTCGTTGAATCATCAGCGTCCACGCCGCCAGAAAACACGACAGATGTAACAACAAAACCAGCGGATTCTTCAAACACAACGAATTCTGCATTAGAAAAAAGTGATACCACATCCAAAATTCAACGCAACAAATTATTCATGTGGAAAGCCACCAAAGGCAACCAAACTATTTTTCTGCTCGGCACGATCCACATTGCCAGACCAGAGTTTTACCCGCTGCCATCGCCGATTGAATCAGCTCTTACTCAAGCGGATTCACTTGTCGTCGAACTCGCAATCGATCGCATCGACAAAAGTCAGATGCTGAAATCGCTTCAAAATGTCGCGGCATATACCGCGGGCGATAGCCTCGAGAAGCATCTGACGCCGAAGACTAAGGAAGCGTTGGCTGCATACCTGAAATGGTCCGGCGAATCATTGGCGATGTACAACGATTACAAACCGTGGATGGTGCAAATGCTGTTGGAATCTGCGGCTATGCGCCGCGAAGGATTCGCCTCTGACCTTGGAATCGATCGGCATTTGCTTAGCGCAGCGAAGAAAAGAAACAAAAAAGTTTTGGAGTTAGAAACTACTGAATCACAGTTTAAAGCGCTGAGCAGCGCCACCGACGCCGAGCAAGACAAGCTGTTGTTTCTGTCTTTGAGCGAACTGAAACAACTATCAGAACGAATTCAACAATTCGAAAAGGCCTGGAGAACTGGTGATGATGCGGCTATGCTGAAGGCAACGCAAATCGACGCAGGCACAGAGGATTTGAGAAAATTTCACGACGAGATAATTCTAAAGCGAAACATTTTGATGACAGAAAAACTTGAGCAATTGGCGAAGGGGCAAAGCATCGTTCTTTGCGCAGTCGGCTCGGCACATCTGGTCGGCGATAAAGGAATTCCAAATCTTGTTAAA
This sequence comes from Candidatus Obscuribacter sp., assembly GCA_021772095.1. Lineage (GTDB taxonomy): Bacteria > Cyanobacteriota > Vampirovibrionia > Obscuribacterales > Obscuribacteraceae > JADYXR01. The sequence continues at coordinate 17,171 of JADYXR010000141.1, forward strand.
GCAAAAGGATATAACGTCGAACAAGTTACAACAGATCTGGCTGTCGCTGCGATGCCTTCATTGTCAGGGCGCGCGAAGAAGATGCAAAATCTTTTTTATCCTGAAGGATTGTTCAGCGTTTCGTTACCCGGTAATCCGAATATGAAATACGCGAACGTAGCAGGGCTGAGATCAGTCGATTACACGTATCCGGAATTTTCGGGTTTGTATCAGGTTTCATATCTGGTGCTGCCCAACGAGATCAATGCAGCGGTTCAAAACAAAATGTATGACGCGATAGCCGCTGACCTCGTCAAGAAATCGCGTGGAACATTGATCCGCAATTATGCAACCACTCAACAGGGCCGTCCGGCGCGTCAAGTCGACATCAAAACCATGGTCGCGCAGAAAGTCGGTGCGAAGCCGCAACCGGTGATCATGCGTTTAAAAATGGTGTCAGCCGGCAAACGATTCTATCTGATTGGTGGCACTGGAACCGCTGCGTGGTTGAGCTCGCCTGCGGTCACTGACTTCATGAATTCGCTGTCTATCCGAAGTGAAACGTCGACGGCAAGACAGGCTCCAAGTCGGTCTTCGAGCCCATTTGCGGTCAGACCGTCATCGAGTTCGTTTGCGAGCCGGTCTCAAACTCTAACTAAATCAAGCAGCGATTTTCGTCGAGACTTCGACGCTCACCGCAAAGAGATGGATCGACAATTTTCCGACAGCCGCTCGAATGCTCGAAAAAATTTCGAAGGTGCACGCGCGAGGCACGAACGGATGTGGGGTCGTTAGAAATTTCTGTGATCCGACACCGATTTTTGAAGTCAGTATGGTGAAGACAGATCTAAAAATTGTGGTTCGGATGTTTGCTCGATTTTGGAGATGTTCGTTTCTTCGTTGGGAGCATTGGGTTCACTTGTCGGCGAAACTCGATTTTCGTTCACGTCGTCCGCTTTTTTGGGTGCGGCCCCCTCTTCGTTATTGATTGGCTTTTCTTCAGGCTTTACCTCAGGCGTGACTTCAGGCTTTATTTCAGGCTGAACGGCGTCTTTCTGAGGCAACTTGGACTTGGCGAGTTGATCATCCAGCCAGCCCTGTCCTATTTCCAATTTCTGTTCTGGAATCTGTATTTCTTCCTTCGGGACTTCCGGGGATCCAAAGCCCAGCTTCTTTAGAGCATCCTCTGCACTGCTGGCAGACGGCAGGCTTTTGGTCAGGTCGCGAAAGAAGTCGGAGGTTTCTCGATAGATTCGGCTGGAAAGGCTTTCTTCGCCTTGATTACGGCGATCTTCAACGAAGGTCGATTCTCTGTCAGCTTCTGTGTAGCGCATGGTAAAGTGCTCGTCGTTTAAGGGGTTGCGACCACAATATCGCAGCGATATCAGCTGTGCGTGACGAAAAATGAGTAGCTATAACTAGAAGAAAAGTGGCTTGCGTGCTATCTTTTGACCCTATGTTTGAGGAATCAAGCACCTAGTTTTTCGGAAACCTTTGCGCGATCGTTTGAGCTGACTCGGTTTTGGGGGTTCTATGAACGGACACGAATACAGGTTTCCACGCGATTGGAAAATCACTTCAGTTATTGCATGTTCGATGCTAATAGTCTCGGCGCAGGCTTCCTTAGCAAACCCTAATGACCGGCAGTCGTTTCGCGAATTCAAAGCTCTCAATCTGGACATTGAAAGGCATGCCGCTCGTCAAATGTACCGAGCTGAGCACCGTCAACAAAGAAATCCTGAGGCCCGCCTTCGCATTCAGCCGATGGTCAACCTGACCAGAACATTTTCTGTTCCGGAAACTACCATTCAGACACAGCTGAACACTCGACGTGAAAATGCTCTCAATCTCAAGCTAGCAAAAGACCTGACCAAAAATCGGACGACACAAGTCGATGATAGCGGACAAACTGTTCGTACAAGCAGCGGATTCGACCTGGACCTTTCGTCAAGTCAAAGAAACATCTCGTTGGGTAAAAACCTTTTTGCTGACGGCGGAACTGTTGAGATCACCGTTGGCCGCGAGAACAAAACGTTTGGCGCCGGCAGCATGGTTTCTGCCGCCGAATACGTCGCCGTGAAACAAGCATTGGCTGGTGAACAAACTGTCACCATCGACGGCCATGGTCGTGCGGTCGGCGGCAATGTTGATCTCGAATCAATCGCAAGCGATCGAGCCACTCTTCGCGCGTCTGAGTTGGTGATTCCTGTCAATGTCACCACATCTGGTGACTTCGCTCGGAACTCGGATTTTAAACTTCTTGGAGATCTCAACAACTACGGAACACTCCAGGTTTTGTCCTCGGATGGCAGCCCCAGGAGTGGTGCCATTAGAGCGGTTGATATCAACAACTATAAGGGCGCCACTATCACCTCGGATATCAGCAACCTCACTTTAGATGCATCCGGAGATATCACCAATTATGGAAGCATCGAAGGTTCGGGCGCAATCGCACTTTCGGCTGCCGGCTTCGTCAACAATCACGGCACCACCCGTGCCACCGACAATGTGAGCCTTAACGGTTCGAGAATTAGAAATTCCGGAGTGATCGAATCAACTGCCGGCAATATCAACCTTGGTGGATCTGCATCGACAGCAGCACTGGTCGTCGTCAACACTTACGGCACGCTTCAAGCACTTAATGGCGCGATCAACCTGAGAGACTCGTCGTATTACGGGACCTCCGATTCACACATCGTTGGCGGCGACTTGTTCAGCAAAGAAGTAAACATATTTGCTGGTCAAGCAAATGCCAATCTCAATGTTGGTGAGTTGACGGGTCTGGTGAATCAAACCGGACTAGCAACACACATTACCGCGGCCACCGAGATGTTGAACATCGGCTCAATGTGTTTGACCGGAGATCCAACTATTTATAACACCACCGGCGGTATTAACATCGACGCCGATGTTTTGGTCGGAGAGAATCTTGTCTATGTTGCGACCGGCGACATAACTAGTGCTGACGGTATAACCATTCAGGCAGGTAACCCGACTCGTGGCTTCGAAATCAATATGATCGCCGGTGCAAGCTTCAAACTGGATGGTGGCGGCGGTGTTGGTTCCGGCGCTGGCGCTGGCGCTGCCCTCATGGCCGAAGACTGCGGCTGTCTTGGTACCGAAGGACTCGGCACTGGCGGTGTCATTCTGGATGTAAAAGCTTCCAAAACAGGCGGCGCCATCCTCCTGGGCAACGATGTCACAGTTTCATCACGCCCGACTGTTTTAGGCGGAGACCAAAACGGTGACGGCATCTTGATGATCGCTTTTAAAGGAAAAGGCACGACCACCGGGTCAGTTAATTTGGCCGGAACAACGGTTTTGACAGGCGGAAATGGAGCCGGAACAAACGGCGACTTCTATGTTCTTGCCGAAAATTCTAAAGGCACCGCCATTACAACCGGAAAGGTTGACGCCACCGGCGGTACTGGTACAGACTTCGGTAAATCCGGAACTGTTGGAATGTTTACGGTGAATTTGATATCCAGTCAGAAAGGACAAAATGTCGTTTATGATGCTAATGGAAATAGGACCAGCACAGCGTTTATCACAGGTGAGGTGCTAAACAAAACAGGCGACATCATTGTCACCGACACTGAAGCGCCGGTTGATATCCTGGCTGACGGTAGACTAATCATCAACGCTGGCAGTTTGATCACTCTCAATGGACAAGCTGAAACCGTCAGAGGTTCCGCGGAGTTAATTTCCAACGTCGATATCGTTGACGGTCCGAATGCTCTCTACAAATCGGCACTGAATATCTTCCTTATCGCCAACAATATCGGCACGGCGGACAATCCAATTACTGTGGACTCTCCTGAGGTACAGTCATTCGGACTAAACGGCAAACCGGCTGCGTCGAATTTCGTGCAAGTAGTAGGAACCGGCGTATTGAGCATAACCGGCAACTCGAGCGGTAGTCTGTTATTTGACGCACCAACTAGAGACGTCATCGTTCCATCTTTTGGTTTCCTTACTGGCAAAGACATAACCATAAATGCCAATTCAACCGGAACTCTCAACAATGTGATTGGCAGCGCGTCTGTAAGCGTGAACCTTGATACAGGCAGTTTTGTGCCTTCGACTTTCAGCAAGCTGAGCACCAAGTCGCTAACGCTTACTTCAAACTCTGGAAATATTGGATCTTCAATAACCGCGTTCACTCTGCCGGGCGGAGCGACTACAATTGCGGCCAAAACAAACTCGGGTGATATCAATCTCCGTAACGCAACCGGCGACGCTCTCACGTTTACGCAACTTGAGGCAACCCTCGGGGACATCACTCTCAACGCTCAAAATTCGATCACTCTAGCACCGTCTGTTACTGCCGGTGGCAAATTGGATGTCACTACAACTGGTGGCACGATATTCGCCAGTGGTCCAGTTACAGCCGCTGACGGCATAAGCCTGGTCAACACAAACACAAGCGGTAAAATATCGATTGCGAAGGACAGCACGCTGACCACGAATGCAGAAACCGCTGGCGATGGCGATATCATTCTAAGCGTCGGCACCACAACCGACGTTCCAACACCGCTACCGATAAGTAACGTGGAAATCAACACTACAGGAACTGGCGTAGTCGCTATTTTTGGAACAGGGCTGACCGGCTCGTCCCCAGTAAACAAGCTCAACGTGATAGAAACCGCAGACATCCGCGTTATTAACGGGACACGTAAGGCTTCGAGTATAAACCTCGGCGGCAATGTCGTGATTCAAGCGCAATAACTTCCGGCAAGAAGTCGCGATGGTTCTTAATCCGTGGCAATTTTGTAATCTGCGCAGTAAATTCGAGCAAGATTAGTCTATATTCCGTGGCGGCGACTGTCGTCGCGGATAGCACTTATTTTATGGCGTCGCAATTGCTGTTCAGTTCGAGCCTGATTCGCAATGCCCTAATCGTGGCGGCAACGTCGAAAATACAGCTCAGTAATTCGACCACGATTCGCAAATGCCATGATCGTGGCGGCAACGTCGAAAATACTGTTCAGTAATTCGAGCACGATTCGCGATCAAGATTCACGGTCGAGATGCACTCTACCTGGACATAGCCGTGACACTCGGCTCAGCATAGATTTTGAAGTTGTCGCTGCCGCCGCCGAGGTGCATAAGCACTGCGGATGTCTTTAGCAGGCGGCTGCCCAGGCGTCGAGCGCCGGCATGTTTGGAAGTGAGGATCTGCATCAGCGGCTTAACTGATTCCATTGCATGTGTCGTCGAGAATTCGGCGTTGAATGCTTTGATTCCGTTTCCGTGATCAAGAGTGGCAATTGATTTATAGCCGATGCTTTCCATTGGATTGCTGCGCTCGAAACCGTTTTGAACTTGATTGGTTAAGACGGTACAACGTCCCGGACTCAGAGTGGTAGCGCTGGAACCAGAAGAGACGCGAATAGAACCTTTGCGAGCATCATGGAGATCGTAGACACCGAGTCTGGTGTCATCCAACACTACCAGCGCCACCGAATCTTTCGCTACTTCGACGGTTCCCATCGGAGTTTCGAGGCGAGTGTCTTTTGATGGAGCTAGAACAAGAGTTCCTCTCCGCAATTTTGCTACTTCGACAGTCGAGGCACCGTTGATGCCACCAGAGATTTCATTTGCTGCAACCGAAGAACCGGACGAAGCGATTTCATTTTTTCCACGCTTGAGTGTTGTTGCACCATGGAGTCCGAGATCGGTATCGCACCACACGTACGCTTCGGTGATGAAGGTGTTCGGAACAGTTTCTTCTGCCAAAGACAGCGTTCCGATTGCAGTACTGGACAGTGAAGTAATTTCCTCGCCAGCAGTTTTTCTGAATGAACTCAATAAATCTGTTGGAACTGCGGTGATGTTCTGAGCATTCAATGCGGAGTTCGTAATGGAATTCAATTGTGCACCAATGACGGTGTCGGTTACAGAACCGATGTTCGTCAGCGAGTTGCTTGCCAACGAGTTGTTCGCCAATGAGTTATTCGTCAGCGAATTGCTAGCCCCAACCGCTTCGCCAACCTGAGAGGAGAACATCATCGCGGTGCTTCGCGCGCTACCGGCGCCGAGCGGTGGATCCGCTGTAATCGTTACGTTGTCTTCGAATGTGATCTTTTGAGTGCCCGGTTGGGTCGAGGCGTTGGAAAGAATCACATTCTTATTGATGGCGTTAACCTTCGTAGGGATCGCACCGACAACGAAACCTGCAGCCGAAGTGGCAAAAATGACTTTACCGTTACCTTGCTCGTCGATAATGACGTTTGCCGGAGGAGTGACTGCAACTGGATTGGTCGGCGTCGCACCGATAGCAATTAGGACTCGCTCGCCGTTTCCGGAGGTCTCGATTATTGAGTTCGCTCCGAGGGATATGTTGCCGCTCAGGGCGTTGCAATTTAACAGGCAGATTTCACCGTTTATGGCCTCGATGTGTTTTCCGGCCGCAACTGATAGCGTGCCCGAGTTGGCAGTCATACAAATGTCGCCATCATGAGCGGTGATGTCATTCAGCGCTAATGCACCAATGGTTGTGAGCTTCAACGATTTGCCTTTCGAATCGTTCAGTGTCAGCAGTCCACCTCGCTTGCTGTCGATGCGAACTGCGCCTGCCGTATCGACGGTCAAAATTGGCGCGTTGATCATTATTGTTTTCTTGCCGATATCACCAGTGGTGGCATATAATTCCAGCTCCTGGAGAGCCGTGATAATCGCGCCATCGCCGCTCGCTATTGTGCCTTTGCCACCCGCCCTCAGTTCGATGCTGTTGGCTGTCATGCCGTTGCCGTTGGTTACCAGTACGCCGCCATCGCGGTTGTTGATGATTATTTCTCCGCCGGAAATTCCAAGGGCTGTCAGTTGACCCATAACGCCGTTCTTCTGGGCCTTTGTGGTATCACCGAGCGTGAAGCTCTTGCTGGATTTTGTGATCAATTCAATTTTGCCGCCTACTGCAGCACTCGGACCACTGACGTAGAGATTGCCCGAAATCGCCAGGCTTCCGCCTTTCGATGAAGCTGCTCCAGCCTCCAATTTGATGTTGGCTCCGTTGCCGCCAGTGCCTGCGGAGGCTTGCAACCCAGCCGTATTTACGGATAGATTTCCGCCTACGGAAAGATCTATAGTACCGCCACTACCGGTCGCGCCGCCTTTTGCCGAAATCGAGAAGAAGTTCCCTGACTTTGCTTTGGCCACATTACCGACGAAGAAAGTGGATTGCTCATTGGTGTCTACGATGATTGTGCCACCGGACCCAGTGCCGACTCCATCAGCCGTGAGGAGAAACGGTGCAGTTGCAGAATTATTGAGAGTCAGTGTGTTCGATTCCAGCCGGATGGTGCCACCAGAAGAGGTGTCAGGATGTGTTGGTGCGATTATCGCGGATGCGCCAGAAAGATTGAGGTTGCCGGTGCCGGCGTTGACCTGGACAATATGCCCTATGAGATCGCCTGTTGCTATGGAGCTTGTCGGTCCATTAGTCTCGATATCTATCTGAGCCCCACCGGCATTGATATCACCTGTGGTGATGTTACCGATACCAATAACATCGGCTATGAAATTTCCACCGGACAAGGTGCCGTTCAAAACTTGCGGAGATCCGACTGTCAGGCTGCTGGCCACGATAACTTCAACGGATCCGGAATTGCCACCAGTTGTGTTTATGTTCCCAACAGTTATTGCTCCTTCGCCTACCAGTCTGACATCAGCACCGCCGCCACCACTAGACGAGGCATCGATGTTGCCGACCGATATGCTGCCCGTATTGGTGGAACCGCCGTTAGCGATCAATAAGACGCCGCCTGCGCTTCCAGTGCCGGACGTGTCGATATCGACATTCGCCAGGTTAATCGAGCCGCCGGTCGCGTTGGCAGTGAAGCCAGTGAATGTGGTCGTTGAATCGGTAACCTGACCAGCTGTGGCAGGAGCGAAGTTGAATCCGGATAACACAGTCAATGTGCTGTCGGAAACACCGGATAAATCAATGCTTGTGGTGGGTCCTGCGTTAACGTTTCCAAACGCAATAATTGCGAAGTTGCCGTTCAAAATGATATCGCCTGAGAGATTTACATCTCCTATGCTGTTAGCAATCGTTCCTCCGCCTGAGCCAGACGAATTGATTACCAGTGGATTGCCTGTAATTATTCCTATCAGGCTGACCAGGTCGGTGTTGACCGTGAGTAGCTGCTGTCCAGCGATGTTTGCGCCCGAGTTGACGATGAAGGTGGAACCCGGAGTGAGAACATTCATTTCTGTGACGCTGACATAGGTTTGAGTGCCGAACAGATTTAGATCGCCCCCCGTTGCATTGAGCTGAACAATTTCGCCCAATCCGGTCGCGTTAAACGAGCCGCCCGTTCCACTGACCGTGAGCCCGGCGCCAGCTTGACTGGTTACGGTTATCGAATTTGCCACCATTGCAAAGTTATTAGTCAAGTTCGCAGTAGTGAGGACGATGTCACCGCCGGTGTTGATATTCTCGGCGGTTGCCATAGTGCCAGTAGTCTTCGCCGTCAGCGACTGGGTGGCGCCCAGGTCTCCCAATAACAGATTGTTGGCGCCGTTGTCTAAGAATATCGTGCCACCACTGCCGCCACCACCACTTTTGCCGCTGACTTTGCCGACATTGTTGACGATGTTGTCGAAGTCGGCAATTCCTGGCGTTCCGCCAAATAATGTGAAGTCGACGTTAGCCACATTGAGGGCGGCACCGGCGGTCTGAGTTATGTTCGCATTCGTACTCGATAAGTTGAGATTGGTCAAAGTCAGTGCAGTTGTGAGGTTGACTGAAGAGGCTGTTGAAGTAAGCGTAACTGTCGAGCCGGGACCTTGTGCCTGAAGTCCGAATTGGTTAACACCGGATCCTATATTGATGGTTGAATCCGTGACAACGGTTATCGATCCACCATTGCCGCCACCTGCTGATTGCGTGGCTATCAGGTCCACGTGCAAACCGTTGAAGTTCAATGTGTCGGCAAGCAATGTGATCGAGCCGCCGTTTTGTGGTGAGGCTCCTTGACCTGAGGCTCTAATGGCGACTGGTCCGGCGTTGAATGACAGAGTGCCCTGGTCGGCATCGATAAGAATGTTGCCGCCATCTCCAATATTGTTGTTTTGTACAAGAATATTGCCGAAGATGTTGATGCCCTGCGTACCATTGTTGATAGCCGAGAAATCGCCGCCATCTCCACTGGCAAGACCACCATCGAAGTTAACGTCGGTTATTCGGTTGTTGCCGGTGCTTGCGATCTGAAGGACTTCACTGCCCGTCGCTTCAACGCGGATGAAGCCGGCATCGCCGACGGCCGACGGAGTTATGGTCAGTGTGTCGAGCACGACATTACGTCCCGACAAGATATCGATGTTGCCACCATCGGCGGTGATTGTGTTTTGTACACGAATATTTGAATTACGAGTTGTGTTCGAATCGAACGTTCCTGCTGTAGGTACGATTGTTGTGCGGTTGACCGCGACGTTGACTCCGGGCGCTACGGTTTTGAGCGTAACTGTGCCAGTGCCGTTGTCCCCCCCGGCTACGGTGATAGGGGCTTGAATGTTGATGCCGTCGATCAATTGATTGTTACTTCCGATGATCAAAACGTCGCCATTTGCGCCACCGCTTCCGCTTCCTCCTGCCCGAACTTGAGCGAGATTATTATCCAGAAGTACGACGCCGTTGGCTCCGGTCGCCGTATCCGCGAAAGCGACCAGAGTGATGTCGCCACCATCACCGACACCAGCGGTGCTGCTCGAGTCGAGACCAAGGAAACCACTGCTGAGGTTAATGTTACCGCCGGTGGTGCTGGCACCACTCACGGTGACACTGGTCAAGTTTTGTGTGAATGCCGCGCCGGCGACTATAGCTATATTTCCAGCGTCGTTGGCACCGGATGTGTTGATCACCATTCCTGCGCCATTATTCTGGATGTTTGCACCAGCCACGAACAGCACACCGGTTCTGGCGATGATATCGCCTCCGCGCATATCGATATCGCCGGTGGCTGTGACTGATAGCGAACCTGTGGTAACTCCTTTGAAGTTTGCCACGAATGGCGATCCAGTCAAACCGGAGTTGTACATTATGGTGCCGGCAGAACCGGTAGTCACACCTTGCATGAATAGAGCCGCTCCGGAATTCACCAGAACATCGGCGTTATTTACTGTTATTCCGCCGGAGCCATTAGATTGGAACACCTGACTGTTCCGGCCTGCGCCGCCCAGGAAGCTGCTGCCCAGGCTTGCGTCACTCTTTGTAATTAGTACGCCGACGCTTGGCGTCGTCGTGCTGAAGGTCACATCACCACTGCCCGCTGCACCGCCAGTGGTAGTGATTGAAGCATCGATCTGAACGCCTGTGCCACCATCATTTTTCCCTGAGACGGCAACGACATTGCCGTTAATACCTGAGCCACTGCCCCCGGTGAGAATAGTCGAGCCGCTTTGAACATTGATGCTGCCACCGCCCGAGCCACCGTCGTAACCGACGATGGTGACATTGCCGCCTGCGGAATTGCCGCCTAGTCCCCGCGTGTCGATGGAGGTGAATCCGTTGCCTAGATTGATCTGGTTTGACGCATTGTTGCTGGCACCTGTGATGGTTATGTTGACGAGATTTTCTGTGAATGCAGCGCCGCTCGCGATGACGACGTCTCCGCCATCGCCGGTGTTCTGCGTGCTGATGGTATCGCCTGCGTTGATATTGGAGACAGCGCCGCCTGACACTAGAACCACTCCACCAATACCGATCAAATTGCCCCGGAGATTTATGTCTCCGACTCGGCTGGTTATTGTGATGCTTCCTGTCGTGGTGACGTCGGCGATTCCCTGAATAAAGTTGTCTACAGAGATGCGAGCACGACCAGCGGTGATGTCTGTGTTTGTAAAATCAAGGACGTTGCCTGTGGTCAAGTTGAAATTGGAATTCGAGTCGGTAGTGGCACCGAAGCCGGCAGCTGCAACAATGGAGCCATTCTTCAAAACAGCGCCTGCTGTGAATCCTCCAGACTGTACTGAGCCGGTGAACTTGGAGAGGACAGCGCCTGTGATTGGCTGGGCTGTAAGAAGAGTGATGTTACCGGTCCCGGATAGCCCGCCTGCTGTAGTCCAGATGCCACCAGTTCTGATACCATTAGAGCCCTGGTTGTGACCCGCCACAACCAGGATATTGCCGTTGTTTCCGCCTGCATTTCCTTGAGTCGTTACATCGGTTCCATTATCGAAAAACACTGTTCCTCTGGCGCCGGCTGCATCTGCATAAGCGATCAGGTTGACGTCACCACCTTTGGCCGCGCTAACGCCACTAGTGTCGATGAAGTCGACGTTGTTGCCGAGATTTATGACACCGCCCGTGGCCGACGCACCAGTGATAGTTAAGTCCGTGGCCGTTTCCGAGAACGTTGCTCCAGCCACGAAGGTGACGGAGCCGGATTGTCCGCCGGCACCGACTGTAGTAGTGAATGAATCGCCTGAGGTTATATTTTGAATATTTTCACCGGACACTACGAGAATGCCACCGCCAGTCGCAGTGGTATTCCAGCTGTCGCGGAAGGAGACATTGCCTGTTGCAGTGACGACAATACCGCCACCTTGAATGATGCGAAGTTCCGCATTGGATGCTATCCCAGCCGCATTGATTCTGACTGCACCGTCGCCTGCTGTTACCGTCTCGATGTCAATCGACTGAGCGCCTGCTCGCCCGGCCAGCAAATCGATGGTGCCTCCGTTGGTCTGCAATTTGCCGCCTGCGGTTGCGAAAATTGAACTGTTGCGGAGCGCTCCACCCAGGAATGTTCCCGACCCTACGCCACCGTTAATCTTCGAAAGAATGGCACCCGAGTTCGGCGTCGTGGTGTGAAGAGTAATTGCGCCGGTGCCTGCCGCACCACCAGTGGTGTTGATGTTATTTCGATAACTGATGCCTGAAGATCCATCATTGTTTCCGCTGACGATTGTCACATCACCGTTGATACCGGTATTGGTGCCACCGGTCAGAATGTCCGTCGGATCGTCTCCTGACACGACACCTTTGGTGCCGCCGGAGCTGGCGAAGGCCACAAGAGTTACATCACCGCCATTGGCGTTGAGGCCTGTACCCCTGGCATCGATCCCTGGAGAACCGAAATTGAGATTGACGTTACCGCCCAGACCGGACGCACCGGTGATAGTCACGGTTGTACCGTTGTCCGTGTAGGCTGCCCCAGCCACCATTGTGACGTTGCCGGCCTGACCTGCTTTCGTCGTGGAGAACAGGGTAGGGAACACGATGTTAGCGATGTCCTGACCGCTGACCAGAAGAATTCCTCCTGGAGCCGTGATGTTGTTTCTTATGTCGATGCCTTGCGCTGCCAAAATAGTGACGCTACCGGAGACCGACACCGGAGTGGTGATTTGAACTGCGCCTGTTGTGCTCAATGAGTAAGAATCGGCTGTAACAGTAGCGCCTCCCACATTTGTGCTGTTGGCGTTGACTGAATAAAGACCGCCCGCATCTATCGTACTGCCGCTCTGGACGGTGATTGTCGAAGACCCGGATGATGTGCCTGATGTGATCGATCCGCTAATCACGTCTCCGTTTGGATCTGCAATTACCAGAGGACCAACAACTGCCGGCTGAAGTCCCTCGAGAAGTATGTTGCCCGTATTGGTTGTTCCGGTACCTTTAGTATCGATTGACGAAACGTTGATCGTATTTGCAATTAAAACAACATTGCCGTTGTCGTTGCCGGAGCTGCCATTGGAGCTGATCGATGAGCCGGTTAAGTTGATCTGTCCTTTCGTCGGTCCGGCGATGTTGAATGCCGCCATGGTGATGTCGCCACCATCGCCGGTGCCTGTAGAGTGGGCTGTGAATGTAGGAGCTGTTCCGGTGAATGTGATGTTGCCACCAGTAGCCGATGGTCCGGTCACGGTAATGCTGACTCCCGGATTGGAAGTGAAGGCGGCGCCTGCGATAAAGAGCATGTCACCAGCATCGCCAGCCGCATTTGTGTTCATCGCCAGACCAGAAGCGAAGTTAATATCTTGCCCTGCAACGACAGTCAAAGGTCCGCCGCTTGTCGTCTGATTCCCCACGATATTAACAGTACCGGCATTGAAGATTAACGGGTCTCCGCTAGCGACCGTCTCGCCGATATTGAGAGCGTCCGTGTCGGCTAGAAGCTTGACCGTGCCCGCGTATGTATTGACTGTGCCGGTAATGTCATGCACATTCACATCGACATGACCTTCTCCCGAATTCAAGTTGAGCTGCTTGGAGTACCAGTCTCCACCGATTAGAGTGGTGTCATATTTTGGAGTGAAACCGGTTGATCTAAAATTGATGTCGCCTGCAAGCGCGCTTATCGAGCCGCCTGTGTTATTAACGAGAATGTGAGCGGCGACTGGTGTGTCAATGTTGACGTCGGCAGTCTGAGAGGAAATCGATCCGCTGTTATAGATCGATTGCGATTGCAAATTGAGATCGGAGTGTGCCGAAACGGAACCGCTGTTAATTACTGATCCACCAGCGGAGAGAGTCACACTGCCTGAGCTCGAAATCGTGCCAAAATTATCGAGGTCTCTTTCAGCAGATAATTTCAGGTCGACTGGACCGTCAATCGCTCCGTGTGCACCTGCCACTGCAGGCGGTGCCATCGTGGATATCGTCGCGTCAGCGTGGTTTGTGATGTTGCGTGCGCCGATATTTGCTTTGTCACCGGCCGCATTGTCAGACAGCGCGTAGATGTTGCCATAGTTGACCAGTTCGCGCCTGATTTTGAAGTCGCTGTTATGTCCGAAGTTGCCGATTGCATCAACGCCGGCTGAAACTGTCAGTGACGAAGCCTTGATATTTCTTCCGGCATCATCGATGCTGTTTAAGGTAAAACTACCGTCGACGCCGCGACCGGATTGATCGATAATCAGGCTCTGTGAGCCGCCGTCGATCAACTGTTGCAGTGCGACAAATTCGGCGGAGGTGACTCGTGTGCCGCTTGTCAGAACACGACTTTCACCACCAACATTCACCGTATACGATGACGCTTCGGCAAAGAGATTTGCGCCGAGCACTATCGAGCGATCGCTGGATGTCAGATCTAGTGCCAGTCCTCGCGTTACATTTCTGGCTTTGCCTCTGTCAGAAACGTATGTCGATCGAAAATCGTTTTTCGGTACCGAAGGTCGGGTTAAAACCGACGGGGTGATACTTAGATTATTTTTGATCGCTTGATATTCAGCTCGAAACGCCTTGCCGCCGCCGGTTTGTTCTCTTATCTCATGGCGCAGTTGAACCCGTTCCTGCCGATCAGCGCGAAAAGCCTGTCGCAGTTCTCGCTTGTCGGCTCCAGGATTAGCGAGCCATAACTGTTTGAATGATTCCCGGTTTCCATCGGACTGGCTAGCGAACGCAGGACCAGCTAAAAGTAGACTTCCAGCGAGGGACAAAACTTGCCCCGTGGCCAGCAACGTCCGAGTTTGAACGTCAACTGATTTCATCGTGAACCACCTCAAAAATTACTTAACGCCGTGAATTTTTTGTACAGGGGTCACCATGCACCGCATGCGGTGCACTACAGGAACTACGTGCCAGTTCGCGTCCCATAGTAAATATGCATCGTGAAAGGCAAAACGATATCATGTCAACGGGCATGCCGTCCACGCCCTTATCTTCGATAATTCGGTAGAGATCCGTTCGAATTGCAGGCATGACGAAACGCAGGCTGAATTGCGCCTGCATTGCGAACTTCGGGGGTGCAAAACGACGAAGCTAAACTTTCTTCAATGTATGTTAATTTCACAGAACGCGCTCTGCCTGAAAGAAACGACGCGTTGTGTTGAACGAAATAGCATGCAATTTGATTTTCTGTTTTACCAAAATGGAAACTGCGCATTAAAGCGGCGGTTCTCATGGGAGAACCGCTACCTGAGGCTAACCCATGAGGGCAACCATATTGCTGGGCACTGTGACCGTCAGCTATTTCATCGCGGTGACGCTTGGTTCAGTATAGGTTTGGAAGCCGTTTCCGGATCCGCTTAACTGCATCAACACTGCGATTGTTTTCATGAGCTTGCTGCTTACTCGACGAGCTCCGGCATGTTTCGATGCGCAGAGTTGCATCAATGGTCGCATTGTGTTGATTGCGCTCAGTGGTGAGAATTCGGCATGGAAAGCCGTTTTGCCATTGCTGAGAGCGCGGCTGGTCAGTCCTCTGTATTTAACGGTCTCCAGCGGATTCACTTTCGAAAACGCGTTTTGCGATTTGTGAGTGAGGACTGCACAGTGACCGGGGCTGAGGATCGACTGGTGGTCGTCAGAGGTGACCTTTATCGAGGCTTTGTGCGAATCGTGCAAGTCGTAGACTCCGAGGCGATGCTCATCGACAACGACAAGAGCGACGGAACCTTTGCTGATTTCAACAACACCAAATGGTGTGTCCAATCTGGTGTCGCGAGAAGGAGCCATCACAACAGCGCCTTTGCGAAGGTTGGCTGATTCCACTGCACCGACATTATGTAATGCGCTGCGCACTGTTCCGCTTCCGGTTTGCTGTCTGATCACGGATGCCGAATTTCCAAAACCGAGGTCTTCATCGCTCCAGATGAACGCATCCAGGCTGTCATAAGCGACGGCTTCGTGATTGGAACCTTCGTAGAGCGAGGTCACAGAAGGGGCGGTGAGCGTTTCAATCTCTGCCAGTTTAAACATTGAGTTCTCGTCCGAAAGCTTGGCGTTTGTCGTCAAACCTGGCGTTTGATAGTTTGCAATGTTGGTCAGATTTGTGTAAGCAAACGATTGCGGATTGAAAGAACTGAACGAACTGGAATTCAACGCTGGAGTAGAGATCGACACGTCGCCAAGCTGCGTCGGCTCGGAGAACCCGGAGAAAGTAGTTTGACGATCCGCACTGCCATTGGTGCCCTCGAATACAGGAGCGTTGGTGAGACCCGGGACATACGGAGTGGTCGGGTCAGCGGTGATGGTCACGCCGCCACCCAGTGTGATGGCGCCTGCGCCTGCCTTATCGGCGTTGAACGTCAGTGTGGTTCCCTTCGCGGTCAGAACGTTGTTCGGTGCACTGGCGGTGATACCAGTGTTGAAGTAAACTTGCCCGCCGAATGTTTCGTTAACAGTCACATTTGCAGGTGTGGTCCCGTCGACTTGCGGTGGAGGATTGACGCCGATGATGATGTCGACGCGTCCGCCGTTAACGGCCGTTGAATTACTGATGATGCTGGCACCAGCGCCGATTGCAATTTGCACGCCCTTACCGGCCTTGGAATTTCTCAGCAGAATGCTGCCGTCCGTTGTCGAGTTGGTCGACACATTCGCGCCGTTAGCAACACTGAGCAACCCTTTTGCGTTGGTCACAGCAATAGTGTCAGCGCTAAGGTTGTTGAGTGTGACACCAGCAGCGGTGCTCAAATTGAAGTTGCCACCGGCACTCGAGCTAAGCAGGTTCACAACGCCCTTCGACGAATCGACGACGGTTACATTGCCGGAGCCGCCCGTGTTGAGGGCGAGCGCACCAGCTACAGTTGCGATGCTGATGGCGCCGCCGATGTTGCCGGTGTCACTGCTCAAGTTGACTTCACCTGCGGTCAACTTCACCTTGGTGGATGACTGAAGAATTTGGCCTGAACCGACGGCGTCAGCTGTGATTTTGTTCGCGTTCTTGCCGCCCTGGCTGGCGTTGAACGTGATGTCACCGTTGTTTGCTATCGTGCTGAGCGTGATGTTTTGAGCCGACTTCAAACTCGCCGCAACGATCAGATCTCCCATCGAACTCAGATTGAAATTGCCGGCTGAAGTGGCTGATGTCAGTGTCAGCGGGATCGTACCTTGATTGGTGACGTCAACGTCGCCCGTGGTCTCGATACTCAGGTTAGACGCTGCTACCTTCAGAGGAATAAGTGTGTCACCGATCGTTCCGGACTTGCTGGCGAGGTTGACGGTGAAGCCCGTTATTGCTGGAATCAGTGCGTTGGTGGTGTAGATTTTGCCAGCACCGCTGGCGGTCAGATTGACGACACCGCTGGTGGTGTTGGCGGTGATGTTGCCGAGGACTAGAATTTTTCCGGAAGTTTTGTTGGTGCTTTCCAGAGTGATGTTTTGACCGATTATGTCGGAGGAAACTATGATGTCACCTGCGGACGTGACCTGCACTGAGGATGCCGCACCGCCTTGAATGCCAGCAAGGTTGAGTTCGCCGGTTCGAGTGTTGGAAACGTTAATCGCCTGACCTGCGGTCACATCGAGGAGCTCTGTGCTTACCAGCACCGCTTTTTTGCCTCCTACGTCGCCGTTCGTCGCCGTAAGTGAGACGGTATCACCGGTGATTGCTTTGCTGGCAAAGATGCTTTCACTGGCGTTCAAATCGATCGATGCGGTAGTTGTACCACCGAGAGTCTTACTGAGGTTTATAGAGCCTGCATCCGCTGTTAAAACAGCCGATCCGACTGCGATCAAATCTGTACCGATGGCGATTCCGCCCGCGAGGTTTCTAATTGACACGCTGCCGTCGGTTGAACCACTGACGTTCAATGCACCCTTCACACCGTTGGCTCCGGGTTTGCCGACATTGAAGTCTGTGGCTGAGCTGCTTACCAGGTTGATGCTGCCACCAGCCCCGGTGCCGTTTCCTGCAACGTTCAGAGGTCCTGTGACCAGCAAGTTTCCGATTGCCGACAAACTGATGGAGCCGCCTTTTCCATTCGTACCTGGAGTGACGATCAGTGTTGCCGGATCAACTGTCAGGTTGTTGGCTGTTTCAACGCTGATGGCGCCACCTGCTCCGGTTGTTCCGCCGGCAGCATTCAAAGAGAATGAGCCCTGGGTCGCCGCGATGTTGAACGGAGTTGTTTGTGTCGACTTCAGCGTAATTGCTCCGCCGCCACCCGTGCCGTTTCCAGCGGCATTAAGCAGTGTCGGACCGCCGACCGTGCCGCCGACCAGAGACTTGGCCGACAAGGTGATGTCACCGCCTTTCCTGTTGGTTCCAGCAGTTACGTTGATGCGCGCTCCATCCAATACGGTGAGAGTAGCGTTGTTAGCGGTGAAGTTGATTGAGCCCTGACCGCCTGTGCTCTTAAGATCGAACGCACCGGCAACGTTGCCGATTGAAACTGGTGATGAATCAGTCAATGTGACTGAGAGGGTGCCACCAAGCCCGGTGCTTCCACTAGTGTCGAGCACCAGTGGGCTAGTCCCGGAAGATGCCCACGTGACGTTGCTTGCATTAATTGCCAGTTGTCCGCCATTTCCACCACCGTCAGGTGAGACGGTTAACGTGCCGGCGTTGAATGCGGTGATGCCGTTCTGAGAATCGAACGACAGCTTTTGTCCCGTAATGTTGAAACCGACATTAATTGATGTGGCGAGCAGATCCAAACCAAGCACATTGATTGCACCGTTGACATTGATGGCGTTAGCCGTCTCGTAACGGAAGCTAGCCGTAGGCGCATTGATTGGTCCGATGTTGAAACTCTGGGCGTGGGCTTGAGAAACCGTTCCAGTGGTTGTGATCGTACCCAAAGAGATGTTGCCGTTCCTGAGTGTCCCGCCGAGGAAAGTATCAGTTGGGACAGCGGTCGCCTTTGCGATGGTCACAGGCGAGTTCGGTGTCGCGACCGCGAAGAATATGTCGCCTGTTCCAGTCAAGCCGCCCGTGGTGTTGACGTTGACAGGATTGCCGGGGTCACCGATTGCATTAGTGTTTTGGTTATTTCCAGCAACGAAGATTGCGTCGCCGTTGGCGCCAGATCCAGTGCCGCCGGTCAACAGTGTCGTCGCGTTGTTGAAATTACTGACTGTACCTTTTGTGCCATCTGCTTTAGCGTACGCGATCAAGTTGATATCACCGCCGCTTGCGTTGGCGCCCAATCCACGAGAGGTTATTGTCAGAAGTTCTCCTCTCAGGTCAACGTTGCCACCGCTCGCGGAAGAACCAGTAATAGTTATATTATTGGCATCGCTAGTGAAGGCTGCGCCTGCGACGAAAGTAATGGCGCCACCGCTGCCGGTGGCATTGCTGGTGTTTATGGCGTTAGCGCCGAACTCTTGTATGTCAGCTCCGGCTACGACCAGTAAGCCGCCTTTGGCAAACACGCTGCCGCGCAATTCTGCTTGATTCTGTGCGGTAATCACTGTCGAACCGGTCGTGGTGATCGGTCCAACTTGAACATTGGTGCCGGAGGAGATTCGTGCATCCTGCGCCACGAGCGTGCCATTGCTCAAATTGACCAAGTTGCCTGCATCCACGGTCAAAGTGCCGCCTGCATCTATTTGTTGACCCGGCGATGAATTGATTTGAGCGCCTTTGGTTATGCCGGTTACGAATGTTCCGTTTGTTACATTTCCGGAAGTCTTGGAGAGCACGACGCCGGTGCCGATTTGTTGGTTGAGCAATGAAATATTTCCGGACCCGACAATTGAGTTGGTGGAATCCAACGTGCCTGCCAGATCCACTGCTTTGAGACCGCCTTGATTGGCGGCACCAATAATAGTGATATTGCCATTGGTGCCTGTGACGAGCGCGCCGGTTCTCAGTGTCGTCAAAGAATTGGTGGTGGCGACTATACCCTTAGCCCCTGTCGTCTTGTCGGCGAAGGCGATCAGGTTGATGTCACCTCCACTGCCGGTAGATGTTGCATCTGTGGACAAAGCGGTAATGGATGAAATGTCTACGTTGCCACCACTGTTGGTGCCGCCAGTGATTGTGACGCTGGTTGCATCCTGGGTGTAGGTTGCACCTGCAATCATGCTGATGCTGCCGGAGCCACCGTTGGCCTTTGTATTGAGAGTCGGGGCGTTAAAGCTCGTAATGTCTGAGCCGGAAACGAGAAGAATGCCACCTTTAAAGGAATTGGTCGAAAGATCCCCGCGTACCGATATTTCTCCCGGTCCGGTTCCGACAATGGAGCCGCCCTGGATGGTGCTGCCTATAAAAATGCCGCCATTGAGAGCGTTCATTCGTACGTTGGCTGAACCGGCTGAAACTTTCAGTGTGCTGATCGACTTGGCGGCGGTGCCACCGGAGGTCAGCGAAATATCTGCGTTCTGGGTTAGCAACTCACCGGAGGCAGTTGCGGAAATCATTCCTTGTCCTGCTACACCACCGAGGAACGTGCCAAGAGCCACTCCTCCACTGGTTTTCGAGAGAGTGACGCCGCTTCCGGGCAGAGTTGTTGCCAGCGTGATTGTGCCGGTGCCGGCAGTACCACTGGTAGTGTCAATCAATCCACCATAGTTGATGCCATCTATGCCGGTGCCAGTTGCCAGACCGTTGGCGACCATCGTTATATTGCCGTTGGCGCCGTTGTTTCCGCCGCTGAGAGCTTGCGTTCCGGGGCCAAGGACGACATGTCCGCCTGTGTTACTGCTATTCGAGACAGCGTAGGCAACCAACGTGATGTTGCCACCAAAGCCATTAGGTCCAGCCGCTATGCTTTCCGTAGAAATCACGTTGTCGGCCCCGAGATTGACGTCTCCGCCGAAGCCGGAAGCCCCGGTGATCACTACGTTTGTGGCGGTCTGCGTGAAGTTGGCACCAGCCACGATGGTGAGGCTGCCGGCGTCGCCTGATTTAGAAGTTGGGGTGGTGGCTGCCGTGACGAAAATGTTGCTGCCGGTTATCCCGACGTCTCCTTTCGAAACGATCAAAATGCCGCCAGGAGCCAAGATGTGATTGCGGATGTCGACACTAGTGCCGGCCACCAACGCTACTGAGCCTGTGAAGTTCAGCTCGCTTTCTACGACCAATATCGGTACGGTCGCTGTGAAATTATTACCCGCGTAGACAGCCTTTAAATCCGCCGCTACTTTAGTCGCAATCGCGATGGAAGGCGCAGTAACGTTGGCTGTGTTGACGTAGCTGTCTCCCGCGTTGACGGAAAACAGACTGCCGGCAGTGATTACTCCATTAAGGTTGACTTTTCCATCCTGGAGGACGCCACCGCTGAAGCTGCCGGACGTGACCTGACCGGTCGTGGAGTTGATTGCGACGGTGCTACCGACTATCGCCGGCGTCGTGTTTTCGATGACGATGTTGCCGGTGTTTATAGTAGAACCGGTACCGAGGGCGGTGATAGTTCCAAGTGAGAGGTCGCCTGCGCCGACCACGAAGACGTCACCGTTAGCCTAACCGGCACTGCCCTTTGTTTCGATTGTCGAGCCTGCCAGGCTGATGTTACCAGTGGTGAATCCTGCATCTGAGAAGGCGACGAGTGTCACATTTCCGCCGTCGCCGGCAGTGCTGTTCGCCGTTATAACCGGAGCTGTGCCCGTAAACAGAATGTTGCCACCAGTGCCCGTGCCGCCGGTGATCTTCAAGTCTGAAGTAAGCGTAAAGTTAGCGCCCGCGACCATAAGAATGTCACCGGCTGATGTCGACGTGGTGGAGATTTTGATCCCGCTATTGAAACTTATGTTTT
This sequence comes from Candidatus Obscuribacter sp., assembly GCA_021772095.1. GTDB lineage: Bacteria > Cyanobacteriota > Vampirovibrionia > Obscuribacterales > Obscuribacteraceae > JADYXR01. The sequence continues at coordinate 38,519 of JADYXR010000141.1, forward strand.
GTCCGGCGATTATCGAGATGTTTTCGGATGCGGTGATTACATCAGCCGCGATGATGACGTTGCCCGAGTTCTGGATCAGAGGGTCGCCTGTCGCTACTATTCCATTGAGGTTCAAATCTTCGGTATCGGCGGCGATGTCGATGAAGCCACCATGGGCGGTGACAGCACCAGTCACTTCACCGGCGCGAACGACCAATCTGCCATCACCAGCGTTCAGGTTCAGTTCTTTCGACAACCAGTCGCCACCTGTGAGCGTGGTGTCAACTTTCGGCGTGAATGCCTTTTCGCGAATGTTGATCGCACCATTCAGAGCGCTGATTGTTCCACCGGTTGAATCGATGTTAATCGATGCAGGCTCGACAGTGTTGAAGTTGACGTTGCCGCTTATGGCGCTGATTGAGCCACTGTTTGCGACCTGTCCGGAGACCAGGTTGACGTCGTTGGCTGCTGAAAGCACAGCTGCAGAGCCATTGTTATTGATGGAGTTGCCGGCGGTGATAGTCAGACTGCCGGAGCTTGTGATCGAGCCGGAGTTGTTGAAATCGCGGACGGCTGAAAGGTTTAAATCCAAAGGCGATTGAGAATCTCCACCGGAGGGCACCACTGACGATATCAGTGCGTCAGCGCTGTTCGTAATGTTTCTCGCGCCGATTTTGGCTGTAACTCCGGCTTTATCGGAGGTCGCGTAGATCGTTCCGTTGTTGACCAGGTTGCCTGTCAATCTAATATCGCCATTTTTGGCAAAGTTGCCGGTCGCGTCAACGCTTGTCGGAATCACAAGTGACGATGTTCTGATATTGCGTCCGGCGTCGCTGATGTTGCTCAGATTAAACTGACCATCTACACCGCGACCGCTGTTGTCTACGACGAGGGATTGAGATTCGCCGCCGATTATCTGTTGAAGCGCAACGAACTCAGCTGCTGAAACCCGCTGTCCACTGGTCAATACTTTTTCTTGATCGCCTACCTTAATAGTGTAGGAGCTGGAACTTGAGAACATGTTGTCGCCGAGGATAATTCCGCGATTGTCCGAGGACAAGTCCAGCTCTAGTCCTCTTGGGAGATTGCGTTCTCTGCCGTTGGCGTGATGAAGGTCGAGTTGTTTTGTACTTGGGCGACGGCTTGTCTGATCTGGCGGTCGACGATTATGTTTTGCGTTTGAACAACCGGTGGGACGTCAATATGTCTGCGAACTCTGTCTTCTGATACTGGTTGTATCTGAAGTGGTGCGTTGGAGAAATGGTCGCGAGCCATTTGGCGAAGTTCTGCTCTGTTGCCTTTGTTCTGGTTGCCTCGTCCCTCGCTGAAATTCCATCCCTGGGCTTCGCCGGGATGAGCGATGGCTGGTGCCGCGAGTAGAAGTGTGCTGGCTAGTGAAACAAAAGGGGCTCTAGAAATCGAGTTCGAGCCAAAAGAGTCGCTTTTTCTCATTGCGAATTCCCTTACAGGTGCGTGTATAAAGTAGTGACCGGGATTCCGTTGCAGTATTTCTTGTTTGCTTTGCCAGGAAACAAGCGGACATATAGTCCGCGACTCAAAATAGCACCATAAGAAAGTATCATTTTTTCTTGTAGTTTTCATGAGATTCGTTTACTTTCAATCGTGTATTTCGTTGTTGGAGGCGATCCGCAAGCTCACAGCCGACGAACAACGAAAAATAGGTTTAGTAAGTTTCCTTAATACAAGTTATAAATGTGGAAAGCTGATGCTCACCCAACGACAATAGCTGGACCGACACCTCTAATGGAATCTTGGGATGAAACGACTGGCAGTTAGCGCTCTTGGGCTTTTTTCTTTTCTGCTCGCACACCCGGCTGTGGCAGCCTCGCATGATTATTTCAGCGGTGGCACTAACGTCTGCGAAAGCGACATCCTGCCTAAGGACATCTTCAGCACAGGCGTCGTCCCCGGCACTGTCTGGCTGCAAGCCCATAGCGTCAGCACTGCGAACAATACGCTTCTGGCTGACAATAGCGACGTTCAAAAAATAACTGAGTGGCTCACCTATGGTGATGGTTCCAGTCCTTTCACGATCAAGTATCCTGCGGGGTGGAGCGTATCGACCGATCAGAAAACAGGAAAAGTTGATGTCACCAGTGGTGGTGGCGCAAAATTATCCATATTGCCAGTTTTTATTGCCAATCAAAAAGTGGAAGATCTTAAACCAAAGCAGTTCTTCAACACACTGATCAAATTGTTGGAGCCGGGTGCAAGCTGGACGCCAGCTCAATCAATTGCGATAAATGCCTATCATTCCACTTATGAAAACGACAAGCAGAGCGCGACGGCAGCGCTAATGTTCGTGCAAATTCCAGAGGGTGTCGCCGGGCGAATTGTCTTAGCTGCAGTCGAAAAAAACTCACCAAAAGTTAGCCCCGAAACATTCGCGCAAATTATTCTCAGTCTGAAATCGAATGCTCCAAGCAGTTCTTCAGGCTCAACTGAGACGCAACCAGGAAGTCAATCTCAATCGGCAATGCAATCATCTTCGGGCCAATCGAATGCCGGCGATCAGAACTCCTCTGAGCAATCGCCAGCCAGTGACACAACTTTTATACCCTTCAAAGATCCAAACGAAGGCGCCTTTACTGTTGAAGTTCCAGAGGGATGGCGCACCGAAGGCGGCTTGGGAAGAGCGGGTGCGATTGATGTTCGCCCCTGGGTGCGCACGGTTTCACCAGATGGAATGATCACCGCGTTTATCGGCGATGGCAAGATACCACCATTTACGATGCCATCGGCTCAAGGGACATCATTGGGTTTCGGTCTCGGTAAGATCTATAACGGCACTCTTGTCGCCAACTACATGCCGGCTAAGAATTACGCAGAATACTACGCCAAGACCAATCTAAAGAAACACATAAGTGATCTTCAGGTCGTTAAAACAACAGATCATCCAGAACTCGCACTCAGCATTAATGGTACCGTCGGCGCCACCAAGTCCGAAGCGGCATCGATTAAGTTGACCGGAATGTATGGCACTGTTCCTGCCATTGCGTACTATCTCGCCGCGACCAAGGCGAATGTTGCATATGGCACTGGAATGTGGTGGGTGACCCTGATAGCCGGAGAGATCAGTCCTGCTGACCGAGATGCCGCAGGCCTTAGTGTTATCCAGCACATGCTGAAGACCTTTAAAATGGATCCCGGGTGGCAGGCGCGATCGGACCGAAACACAGCTACTGTTTCTCGCAACTATCAAGCTGCTGCGGCATTAAATCAACAAGCAATAATGAGTCGTTATCGGGCTCAACAAGCCGCTAGCGACAGCATTACTTCGAGTTATTGGAGCAGGCAAGCCTCTCAAGATCGTGCTGCCAACAACTTTTCCAATTATTTGCGTGGTGGTAGTTCCGGATCGTCATCGTCAAGTAGTTCTCCTAACAATTTTTCCAACTACATTCGCGGAGTCGAGAATGTAGAAGATCCGAGCACCGGAACAAAGTACCAGGTGGAATACGGTCCGCAATACCATTACATCGATCCGACCGGCAGTTATTATGCAGGCACCAACCATGGTGCCCCTGCACCAGACTGGAGACAATTGCTGTCGGTGCCGTAAATCAGTTGGCACTGTATATGGTGCGCGCCAGTCGGAACGCCGGCTCATTCAAGATGAGCATCGGCGCTCCTGTTGTTGCTGCTTATGTGCTGGCGGGCGCTGTTGCAGAATGCTGATCCAGGGCTGCTTGCAATTTTTGTTCGTCCAGGTGCTCCAGTGAAGTCTGCAATATGTGTCCGCCTGAGCCTTCAAGTTTTGGCAGCACTTTGTCGATCGTCACTTTTTTAACTAGAACGAACAGAGCTGAACTGTTGGGTTTTAATTTCTCAGAGAGTTCTTTGATGAATTTGTCGTCAATGCCCAAGTCCATCATCTTTCCAGACAGAGCTCCGGCTGCGCCGCCTAAAGCCATGCCGAACAAGGGGTTGAGCATAAGGAGCCCGAGCAGGGCGCCTAACATTCCACCCTGCAAGGCTCCAGCAGCGGTCAAATTCATAGACTGATGCAGCTTGACCTTGCCTTCAGCATCTTTCACGACCACAACGGAATCTTCGAGGTCGATCAAGTATTCATGCTGCAGCTTCGCCAGTGTGATCCTTACTTCTTCGGCTTTGTGAATATCGTCATAGGCAATAACTATTAAGTCGCTCACGTCGACCTCCTTGATTTTGTTCGGGATATGTAGGTTGGTTAATTCTACAGCATGCCAATGTACCCGATTGAGATTATTGTGCATCGCTAAACAGAATTCGCTTGTTTAAAACGAACGAGAAACTCATTGCAAATCGTACGAAGGCTCTGGTTGCAATAGCGAGAGGGCTGTCGTTGTAATTGCACAAGAACATAACTGCAGCGCTGTGAACATATTAATGTTGACCATGTAATACTTCGACTGTTTGGAAGAGGTCGTCCAAAATTTCTTCGCTAGCTTCTAGTCGACCGCGGCTTCCTTTCAGAGTGCGAAATCCAGCAGCTGGTGCAGTCGTCACGCTTCGAACAAAGAGTATCCATTTGCTGCCGATGGTCGGCATCCTCTCTTCGGAGAAGCGCCAATCAGCAGCCACCGCTCATGCTGACCATGATGAAGCTCGCACCGCAAGCGCTTTTGGTCATAAGTCTGGATATTTATTTTCACCGTCGATTTCAAGCCACCGCATACGGTGCGTGCTGGTGAATGACATTGCAACTAAAGAAACGCCAGACCGTCCGTCTGGCGTTTCTTATAGTTTCATTGTCCTGTGTTCCGGTCGGTCTTCGGTTGAAGAGGAGCTCAATTCCTGGTGGTGCCTGTCGGGCTTCGAAAAGAACGGCTTTTGAACAGGGTATTGTCGACCCAGCCAGCTTCAGCACAGTTTCATGAAAGATCACTTCTTCTGCGATTTTGATGCGTCACTAGTTTTGAAAGTGCCACCACTAAAGGTGGCAGTGCCTCGGTAAAATTTATATTGCAAACGGGCTCATTCTGTAAGTCCAAAGCCCTAAAGCAGCAATCTCAAGCAAAACAAATAACGGAGCGAGTTGAATCATTTTGTTCCGCCTTTCTTGAATGGCACCAGATGGGTAGATAGATCGAGCCGGCCAACTGAGAATAATGCACGAGCGTCTTTTTGTTTAGTAGACTAATGCGAATCTTTCTAAAGTGACAGTGCAGTTAATAACTTGAGTAAAGATTTTTAAACCGGTGTGTAAAAAAAACATCTCTGGGCCTTCTTCGGAGATTTGCCATGTATTCGTTCCATTTCACTCCTCCCCGGGCATCTAAAATAGAGCGACAGAATTTTGCTTGAGGATCTATAGACCAAAATGTTAGAGGAATGAGTTAACCATGCAAACGAAGCGACGATCAATCCTGCTGCTGTGTCTCGTGTCGATTTTGACAATCGGGCAGGTTCGGGCCGATGAATCTGGCCCTTCCACTCAGGCTGTTCGGCTGTATCAAACTGGGAAGTACCAACAGGCGCTGCCGCTTTTCAAACAAGCGGTCAAAGAAAAACCGCAAGATGCAAACTCGCTCTTCTATTATGGTCTTACTCTGCACCGACTCGGTCAAGTTGCCGCCGCCAGACAGGTGTACAACAAGGTGATCGGATATTTTCCTGGCTCGCCGGCTGCCAGACAAGCCATGGGAATTATTCTCCAGCCCGGTCAGACGCGCGCGACCAGTGGACAGTCGACCGCAGTACGCGCGACCACTGGACTGGCAACGTCGTCCGCAAGCAGCACTGGTGCCGCTTCTTACCTTTCGTCTCTGCCCTCGGAATCGAGAGTGTACTTCAAGAAAGAAGGGAACGCATTGATGGTGGACGCTGAAGTAAACAACAGGCGCATCGCAATGGTTTTTGATACGGGAGCGGAAGTTTGCGCATTTGGTAAGAACCATTTGAGAGAACTGGGCATTCAAGTGCCACAGGGACGCCCGACAGGATATGCCATGGGCGTCGGAGATGGAGGAAAGATTCCAACCTGGGAAATGAACGTAGATTTGAAACTGGGTAGCATTTATCGCAAAAATTTGCCAATCTCCGTTCAGGATAACCTCCCCGGAGAACCACTTCTCGGGCAGACCTTCTTCAATGACTTTCACTACACAATCGACAATGGTGCCAATTCCATTCACTTCGTCACCAAACAGAGTCCGCGAGCACCGGTTGTCGCATCGAGGGGCTATTCACCGTCGGCATCGACCGCGGATAGATACTCAGTGCCCTTTACCAAGGTCGGCAACGAGATGGTTGTCGTAGCAGATGTTAACGGCAAGCCAATCAGAATGATCTTCGATACGGGAGCGTCGGCAACGGTTTTCACACATGAAAGTATCCGTCAGTTGGGCATCTCCATCCCTGAGGACGCAGAGCAGGAGCACCATGTTGGTATCGCTGGCGATACCGCAGGAGTTGGCTTTGCGGTCTCAAGAATGCGGCTCGGTCCCATCGATAAATCCTCCTTTCGAATCAGCGTCATTCAAGGACTGACAGGTTATCCGCTATTGGGTCAAACATTCTATGGCGACTGGCAATACAGCATTGATAACGCAGCAGGAATGATTCGTTTCGTGCGCAGGTAGAGCAGTCCTTTCGAGCAAGATATCCGTCACGCAAAGCAGCGGTTAACCAATTTAACCTAATAGTTTGAAGAACGAAAACTTCGACGAAATGAGATCAATCGATAGCAACCAAAGAGACGCCAGGCCATCAGCCTGGCGTTTGGTTTTAATGCTCAACTTTTTCCTAATTGAAGTTGCAACGTTATTGCAACCTTAATCGACCATCATTGGTGCATCAGGCATCAGCCAGGTGTTTCTCGGCAATTTCGCCGATGTTGCTAGCGGAGAAGAGGTCCATGGCGGACAGGGGGATAGATGGTAGAAAGAGCAGGAGATGCTGGTAACAAAGCCAGCACTGAGCACGACAAAGCAGTAATTACTACCGACAGTTTAGATAGTTTCAGACTCGCGCTAACTAGAGACGACTTTACCAACATCGACACCGATGAAAACAACAGGTTATCGGCGACTGAACTCCGCACCAGTAGCGAGAGTGGCTCACTGTCTGCGAATAAGCAAACTGCTGTTGACGGTTTTCTTTCCTTCCTGGACAAGCAGCCTGTCAACACACTGGACGACGACCGTGAGGTTCGTCGAGTTATACCAAGCTGGCAGACCGCCGATTTTGCCGCGTCACGAATGAGCAGTTTGGATTTCGGAACGCTCGATAAGGATGGAGACAAAGTTCTATCGAAGGGCGAATTGACATCAGGCAAAGACAACATCGATGTGACTAGTTCAGGGAAATTTGCCGCCGAACTTTTCTTGAACCTGCTCGATGGGAATGTGACCGATGCTCGCGGAATAGTGCGCCGCGATACTGTTAACGACTTTACCAAACTCGATCCACGTTTCAAGAATAAAACTGAAGCTCAACTGGATCAGCTATCGATGGAAGGGACCGCAACCGAAAAAGTTCGTGCTCTCGATGAAAACATCACACGCAACGATTATCGTTTTGACTCGCGCGACGTAGAAGAGAGTGTGAAGTCGACGATCCTTTTGCAAAAGGCATTGAAGGAAAATCGAGACCTGGACGAAGGTGCTGATGGAAAGCCAGAACTCGGTAACACTCCGTTGACGGAGCAACGACGCTTGCTATTTCATAATGCTATTGCAAAGGACCTTAATACGATTGGCGCGCAGGTAGTTCGCAATGTGTATAAAACTGAACTTCTCGAATCAACTGGACAGCACGAGGCTGCTATCAAAGCTGGCGAAGAGGCTGTGAAAAGCGCGGATGGACTGACCAAATCTTATTCCGGTGACGGATGGAAAACGACTATCGCGGAGCTTGTGAAAACTGAACGTGATCTGCTTCAAAAAGATAGCGGGAGCATGAGACTTGAAGATCGCTCTAAAACAGAGGATCAAAAGATCCGCGCAAATATGTCGGCGACTGCCGATCAATTGAACCGAATGCTGTCTCTGCCAGCCACAACTCGCGCAGGTCTTGCTCGGCAGCTCCTGGGCTTTCAGCTGGACGAGTTTCAACTCGGCAAAGGCGTTAAGTTTGACACCAATAGCTCGATGTTCAATCCAAAACGTGCAGAAGAGTTGCATTCCGAAGGGAAAAAATACATTACCGAAAACTTCGAAATTACTCCATCAGAGTTTAGTGGCCACAATGTGACTTCTCTTTTCGGAGGAGCCTGGAAAGTTATCGATCCGAAATCTCAGTACAATTTCTATCAGGACAGAAACAACAATGGAAAGTCAGATTTGATTGAACGGATCAAGGGTTTGAAATAGTCAAAGTGGCGACTGTAATGGCTATGTCTTGGGTTGTGTGGTAGAAATAATTCTGCATAATTTGTAGTCAGTTGATTTTTAGTGTGACGTCACGATGACGTCACACTCGTGCCATATCATTCTAGAATCCCAAAATTTATTCATGGGATCCCCGCTCGCTCACTTACTAACAAATGACAGACAAAGCCCGTGTTACCGACGTCAGTCCTGCTGCGGCACCACAAACTCATTCGGATAATTTTGACCGAACCGAACTGTTTAGCAGCTTCGGACAAACGGCTCGTGAACAGAGTTCTACCGACACGACAAGAAACGGTGCAGACAGCGTCGGCACAATTTCTTCGGACCAACAATTCAACCAAACAGACGCCACTGATAGCAATTCTTTTCAGACAAACCAAAACGATAGACAGAATGGTGAACACGCAAAAGATGCTAGCCTGCGTTCAGATGCTAGTGGCGACAGTCAATCACTCGATGTGCCGAATGTGTTCGAAGAACTTGGATTAACTCGCGGTCTATCAAGTCGGGGCGACGCAAAACAACCTTCTGAAGGCAATGCCAATAACGATCGCTCGCCACTAAAAATAGCAGAACAGCCGCTTCCGACAATTGCGTTCTTTGATTCCGCAAGCGCAAGCGCGAGCATATCGAGCAGAATCGATGTTGCACTACAAAAAAATAAAGCGCGAGATCACCAGCCAGGCAACCTCAGGAACCAGCCCGATAACAGGCGGGGCGATCGGATAGAAACGAGACCAGACCTTGAAAGCGCAAAACCACCGGGCGGTCTGCAGGTTGAAAATCTTGGAGCCTCGAAAGAATTTGCCGCCAGGGTTCAGAAACAAATCGGTAGCCTGACACCAGATGCACGTTCTGCCCTTGAAAAAAGTGGAGTTGAAATTATTGCGACAGACAAACTCACGTCGGTGCGACCAGATTTGAAGGGCCAAGAACCTTACAATCAGTCAGGATCGACTTACGAAAATTTGGATGGTTTCTATCTTCCAAATTCCAAATCGGTGGTAATCGCAGAAAGCCGACAAGATAAAGCAGGAAAAACTGTGCCTAATGATCGCGTAGAAGGCGTGTTCAAGCACGAAGTTGGCCACGCCCTCGACGCCAGCCTTGGAAATTTCTCGCAGAAACCAGAGTTTGTTGAGGCTCACAAAAAAGATACAGAGAATCTCAATGCCTTCGACAAGGGCATGTTTGGCTACCTTATCGGATCGAAGGATGGCGATGGCAAGCCAGAAACATTTGCAGAAGTCTGGGGCGCGCTCAATGGCGCCAGTTCCGATCCCCGAGAAACCAACAGGATCCTGCAAAAATTTCCTAACGTAGCCAATCTGATCAAGCAAGAACTTCCCAAGTTCATCAAAAAATAAGTCCAGTGCATTTCTCCTGCCTCAGTCACCATATCCAGTGTTTGGGAAATTGACAGAAAATGGTTGATTGGTGCGGACTGATTTATCTTTCGAACTATAGACTTAGTTGTTATTGGTTCTCAGAGTCACTGGTTCGTTTGCGCCGAATGTGAGGTTGCTCGCGTTGCCACCATTGTTTACCAACAGCTGGGAGCCCGCACCTCCGTCGAAGACGGTTCCTGCAACCGATTGGAGACCCGAGCCGGTCAGTACGACGTTGCCCTGAACAATCAGTCCGGGCGGTGTCTGCATTGGGGTAGCAGTTGCTAGACCAAGTGAAATTGAAATGTTCGCCGCTGTTCTAGTTATGATGTTGTTATTGATCGCAATTCTACCTGCCTTATCGATATTGGCGATCGTTACTGCGCCACCGGACGACAGTTGTTGATTGAGTTCCAGTGAACCGGAGCTTACCGCGAGCACTACGTCACCAGAGTTTTGAACTGGCGAGCCAAAGAACAAAACTTTCTTGGTACCACTGGCTATTACTTCCAGGTTGACGCTCGCTCTTGTGTCTAAGAAAGTTATGTTTTTCTTTGATGAAACGTTCAAGTACGCGGATCCGCCGAGTGCTTGAGCTCGGATAGTGCTGAATTGTGTTCCACTACCTAAGTCGAGCGGGGTAATCGATGCAGTACCGATATTCAATGCCGCGATTAGATCGAGCTGTCCGTCTACTTTAATACCTGAAACCGTCGACTGTTCAATAGAGCCGGTTAGTGACCTGAAACCGGCGTTGTCGGCCACTACTTCCGAAAATGCTCCAAGTTGACTTCCGCTGACGGAAAATCCTTGCGCCGTGATGGCACCACTGGCAGTGATTGTTCGACCGATTCCCAGCACGGTTACTTCGGCTTTTGTTGCGTTGATGGTGGTAATGTTAGTCGTGCCGATTCCGTCAAGTCCAATATTAGCAATGGTACCGCCGGCGAAGGCAGTCAAGCTTGGAGTTATTACATTGACAGCGTCATCTGCTAATCCCAGATTGCCATTAGCTACGAGCTCGACCAAAGAGGCTGACTCAATCGGAGCGATAACGCCACTATCGAGAATGTCGCCTCCGGCGAACAGAGTTATCACACCTCCAGCCGTGACACCGCCGTGGATGGTCAGATCTTCGCCCGACAACAGTCCGATTTGGTTACCGGCATTGAGTTCCGTATTTACGAAAATTCTGGACTTACTATTCAATTTACTGGAAGCAACCAGCGAGGCGGAGCCTTTGACTCCATTGGCGTCGTAAGTCACGTCTTGACCTTTCACACTCGATTCTATCCCTGCTGTCGTTGCGATAATTGTGCCTGTCTGGGTAGTGGCACCACTGGCGGTGAGGGTTCCGGTTCTAATCGCAAAACTCGGGGACTTGGCGGCGGCGGCGATTAGTTGGATGTTTCCGTTATTGCCGGTGCCAGTGCCGCCTGTGTTCACAATGGCATTTCCGAGGTCAATCGTTCCGGCGGATTTACCTTCAAGTCCTTTTCCGTCAAACGCAAACATTTGAACATCTCCGCCGTTTGTATTTGCACCAGGGGTGATGGCGTGTGCCAACACTGAGGAAACTCCGGAGAGGGTTATATTTCCGCCTGTCTTAGACGCTTTCCCGGACAGAGAAACGGCACCTGCGCCGGTCAGATCGCCATTGCTGAGCGTTGATTTATTGGTACCGCCTTGATTGTTGAAGTCCGCTCCGGCTATTAGTGTGATGTCGAAACCTGTCGTGGTGGCATCGCCCGCTTGAATAACCACGCCAGAACCGGTGATGTTGCCGGATGCGACGATAACCAGATTCTCGGCGTCCGTTAAATTACCGTCGATTAAGATGCTGCCTGCGGTATTGAAATATGTCGGGTCACCTGTCAGGCAGCTATAGCCGATTTTAAGCAAATCAGTGCTTGCTGTGAGGTGGGCCGCGTTGCCGGTTTGTGAAACTATGCCGGTGAGCTGGTTGACGTCGACAGTTGCTGTTCCCTGCCCTGCATGCATGTTGAACTGTTTGCTGAAGAGGTCACCGCCAACGATCGTGCTGTTCCCTTCGCCGGTGTAAACGCTGTCTCTCAGATTGATCGCGCCGTGGAGCGCGCTAATTGTGCCCCGACGATTGTCGACTACAAGCACTGCATCAGGCGCGTTCAAATTTACGTGTCCACTCGCCGAGCTTATCGAGCCACGGTTGTTTATGTTCGGCGCTGCTAAACCAACATCGTCGGCCGCGCTGATTGAACCGTAATTGGTGACTGCGTCTCCAGCTGTCAGTGTCAGTCCCGATGTTGATGTGATCGTACCGGCGTTATTCAAATTTCCGGCCGCATCGAGTGTCAGATCGACTGTAGAGGCTATTGTCGCTCCTATGTAGTTGTTGATGTCGTCCGCTCGAATCGCTCCGCTGCGAGCGCTTCCGCTTGAAGAAGCCAGAACCGTTCCAAAATTGTCCAGGTTGCCGAGCAATTTGAAATCGGATCCTCTGGAGAAGTCACCATCGATAGTGACATTATCTGCGACCACAAAATTCGCTGCACGCATAGCGTCTTTTGGTCCGGTTATGGCATCAAGATCTACATTGCCGCCGGTGGCTCGACCGACGCGATCGAGCAACAGTTTTTGACCACTACCTGCAAGTGCTTGTTTCACCGCGATATATTCCGCCGCCGTAACCTGGCTTCCGGCGCTTAACGTCTTGGTTTGATCGCCTACTGAAATTTGAACTGACGCGGCTTCGTTAAACAGGTTTCGGCCTAGAGTGATATTCTTGCTGTTGGATGTGAGGTCGAGATCCAGTCCACCTCTCAGTTTTGCGATTTCACCTTGAGTATCGACTTGTCTTGTGCGAGTGCTGAATTGGCGAATAAGCGCATTATTGTTCAGGTTGTTGACGTTGAGCCTGGCACCGTGCTGAACATTGACGGGCTGTGCGGTCAGGTCAACCGAGTTGCGAACCTCGACGCGGTTTCGACCTGCGTTGCCGTAATTCTCTTTGTACAGCGCTCGGACCGCATGTCTGTCGATGTCCGGCCTCTGTTGGCGAAATTCTCTGAAGCTAGTGCTGTCGTTGTGTGCCGCAAAAGCAGCGCAGCTAGTGGCGATGAGCAGCGTTCCTGCTAAAAGTGCTGCAGATTTTGCCGAGCGGATCTGGTTGTGACCGTTCATAAAAGCGTGACCTCAGGATATGTTGTGAAACAAGCAATTCCAGGAGGTGAGTGCTTGCAGGGGACCTTTAAATGGGCAGAGCCTATCATGAATCCAATGGCACATTCCAGTAGAGTTTAGTAAGTTAAGTAGTGCTTTAGCCAAAAAAGCTCAATCGAGCTATGACACTAGATCGACATCTGAGTGAGGCGGTACATTTCAGAGGTGAATCGTTTGAAGCCTTAGGCAAGAAAGATCAAGCACAAAAGGATCTGGCGAGTGTTCGGGCTCTGGGATATAAACCAGGTGAACCGTTTGTTTATACAGTGACTAAATAACCTAAATGGTTGCGCGAGCGAGAGGGCTAAGGTTGCTTCGGAGCGCAGAACAGAATTGGCGAAAAAAACTTGATGAATCGGACAAGGCGTTTCGCAGTCGCCCATTTTCGGAGTTGCAACGTAATTGCAACCTTGTTCCGTAAATATAGGTGCAGTCAAAACTTCAACAAGGTCTGTACTATATGGAAAAACCAGATGCGATCGCGTCCGACGAGGGTTCGGGCGGTTCCAGAAAACAGTCCGCACATCAGGCTCTCTTGGAGGACGCACTGACGCTGGGAACTGTGCTGGCATCAACTTCCCCAGTAGACGCCGGTTTGAAAATACTAGTATTCGAACTTGCAAACAAAGAAACGTCACCTTCGCTGCCGGAAATCCTCGAGGAAAAAATTCGGGGTCAATCACCGTCGAAGGGACAAAACTCATTCCCAAATTTGTTTCAGAGTGCTTCGAAGCACGAGTCTCCAATGGCTATGGCCATGATCGGTGGTGTGATAAAACCGGCCGACACTGATTCACCGAAAACCTTTGCTGATTTCAATCGAGAAAGAGTCATTGCTCAAGCGGATTTGGTGAGAACGCTCAGAAGAGAGGCGTTACTGGGTCGAAATGCCAATCGTGACACCACTAATTCAAAAACAAACGATGCGAATTCTAATGAGCGAAGTAATTCACGCGAGCAACCAATCCGAACCAGTGAAGCTTCGCTAAACTGGAGGGATGATTCTTCACTAAATTTGAAGCTGACTAATGAACAGTCTTCTTCGGGTATGAGCTACGATTATTTGTTCAAAACTAAACCCGTTGGCAGCAACCAAATCGATCGGATGGTCGAACAGTTTCGAAAGGGTCTATCATTTCTAACTCCAACCGCCGAAAGTATTCCTTCAATGTCGAGCATGCTGTCGGACGTATTCAAAGAGCCCAAGGATAGGGCTCCGTCCGACGACGAATTTTTCAGGCGCCGTCTGCTAAAAGAGAGTCCTTAGCGTAGCTGTGTCCAACTATTTGCTATTTGAACTTGAGATTGCGCGGAAGGCGCGCATCTACTGATAATGCTTGTTGAATATCAGCGTTGCAGAGATCTGTTTGGTTTTGCTCGTGGTAAATGCGAGCTCGCGCTAAATAGTACTTCGACTGCATTGGATCGACCGAGATTGCTTGTGAATAATCCGAAATCGCGTTGTCGAAACGCTTTAGTTGCTTATTCAAATGCCCTCGTTTAAACAGCAACTGAGCATCACCAGGAGCAAGGCGCAGAGCCTTGTTGACGTTTTTAATTTCCTGTTCCGGATTTGCAAAAGGTTCGAAATTGGAAACAAAATCGGAGGGCGGTGCGACGGCCGCTGCAGGATTAGAGCGAGAGATGTTTTGCGTAATCTCCTCCATCTCAATGCCGCGCTGCGGCTGTACAGATCCCTGGTTAGTGATAGTCGAAGCGGCAAACCCAGCTTCGCTAAGGAACATGTGCATGGCTTGTTCGTAATCATGCACTGCCCCAATGTTTGTCGGCGCCACACGTCTCTCGAGATTGGCATCTTGACCGCCGGCGCTCGCTAAGCCTGCTTGATATTGTCTGGCTAACTCCGGATTCAGTCGAGCCGCCCGCAAGTAATCTTGCACAGCATCCTCATGCTTTCCACTCTTGGCTTTGGTGGTGCCGCGCTCGAGAAACGCATTGTAGTCGTCTGGTTTTAACTCAATTGCTTTGTCGAAGTCTTTGGTGGCATCATCGAAATTTCTGAGTCGCACAAGACACTGACCGCGTTTCAAATACGCTTCAGTAAAATTCGGATTCACGGAAATAGATTCGGTGAAAAAACGCAGTGCATTTTGATTGTCTTTTTGTTGCATTGCACTCATGCCTTTTTCAAACGAGCCCAGTCCCTGGACTTGAGCTGCCGCTGGCGGGGCAATTATCATGCCGGAAAACAAAAGAATCGTGAGGCACGATGAAGCGGCTAATTGGACATGTCGTTTTCCATTCATAAAAATTGAACGCTCCAAGCATCAGAACTACAAACGAGATTATACCCAGTCCGCTGGTAGTCTTGAGTCGTGCCCGGCACTGAAAACCAGATTGACAGCTAATCTTCAAGAAGGGCTGTCATTTTGAGCCTTCCGGTTGCATTGAGCTAATTTGTCAACAGCCAGCGAGCACCGTATATGGTGAAGATGCATTGGTTTGCTTAAGTTGACTCAAGTTCTGCAAAGCAGCTCTTTCATTACGGTCATCGCTTCTTGTTCTACTTCTGCCGTGTTGTTAGTTATTCTGTAGCAACTGTTCGACTGCAACGTTCCTGCAACAGTGCATCTATACATTGGCAGGATTAGTACAAACGCGAGACTAATCAGTGGCAAACGATTCTATTTACGAACCGCCTGTGACGCTTCAGCAGCCAGGCTACGCACCCGATGCAACGCAGGAGGGAAGCACTGCGCGAAATGCGGGCGAGACGAAGCTTTCTGCAGGCGAAACACAGGAGAAGGGCACCACCTCAGCCGCCAACCCATGGAACCCTCTCAGTCTGCTGTCTGCGCCAGCCGATCTAATCTCGAAAGCTGCTAGCGCTTTGCCAAGCTCCTTTCCGACAGTCGAAATCGGCGGTGATGAGGTCGCCAAACAGCCGGTGACACCAGCGGCGACCACTGATCAAATTGACGTCAGACCAGGCGGCAGCATGTCGGATAGCCCAATGGTTGAGAATACAATTCGGAAGATAAAAGACTCGCCAGACCCGGTGCTCGAAATGGTCAACCTTCTTGCCGGAGGGTTGGACAATCTCAGAGGCGCGAAACTTTACCAAACCGTGCACGGCGACTACCAATTGCAGCTATCGCTGAATCAGCCCACTCGAGAAAAAATGGTCGATAAGTCCATTGGACCGTTCAGCTCCGGTCCGGTGACAATGGACAGAGAAGTCGGTATGCGCGCTTCACTCAGACCCGCCACCGCTGGCGGTGGTGCCATATTGCAATTGAGCAATTTTACAGGCGTTCACCCCACCGTTGAAGGACCGCAAAAGAGCAGAGCTGTACTGCCGAGCAGCGCAACTCTATCCAAAGGCATGGACGGGGACTATCACATGTCAGTCAACGGGCAAGCCGAATGGGGGCTGCGCCGGACGCACTGGACAAAATCGCGGAACCTGACCATCGATCCCGAAAATGTGCGCGATCCCTTTTTGCGCGGCATAATGCAAGATGCGACGGACATAGATCGCACGCTGGCAGATTTGCTGAGGATACAGCAGTCGCAAGACATACTAAGCATCGGCATGCAGAGATCACCTTCATCCGCTGCAGGCACAGAACAGTTTGATATGCACGTAAGGTCTAGAATCGAAAAACATGTTCCGCTAGGTCAAGACGTGTCAGCAGGCTTGCCGGTCAAGATTGACAGTGTGGATCTGGGCACTGACGTGTCGGCTTCACTGTCATACAGTCGGCAAGAGGGTATCGCGTTGAGCCGCATCAACGGAGTGAAGATCAACATCGAGCCGTTCGCCGGATTTAAGCAAGTGGTATCACCGACGAAGCTTACACTTGAAAGAGATAACTCAGGCAAGGCGGCAGTGGGTGTACAATTTGTTCTGCACGATGGACAAGGAAAACCTGGTGCACCCGTGAGCTTCTCGATTCCGTTTTCGAAGATACTCGAAGAATTGGGCAAGAGGAAGAAGTAGGTTCAGGACATCGAGGATGGGCGTTTGCGGACGTCCATTACGCTTCGGTCCAATCGATCGATTCAACGAATGATTGAACACGGGTTTAAACTTCGTTCTTTGTGGACAGTGAAAATTCGTAGACTCGTCCTTCGCTTCCTGGCTCATAGACATAAATGCACGAAAATTTGTCGGCACCGCTGAAGTCGCCATCGATGACAGAATTTTACAGGCGCGGCTCACTTTGCTATTTTAGACTATTCGCCTCAGTCTTATCCTTGGAGGCGAGATCGCTTTTGCCAAGCAATGTGTATGCCTCTGCGCGACCTCGATAGGATTTCTCAAGATATGGTTTCAATGACTTGATATTTGCGACCTTATCTTTAAGAGTATCGATTGCCACCGTCAGATCGGTAACAGCCAAATCCAGCTGTTTCGTACGAACATAACATCTACCCCTGTGTGACTTGATGATGTATTGACTGTTTGCCGGGCATAACTCGAGTGCTTTCGAATATGCACCAATTGCGGTATCAAACTTTGATAACGCCATCAGAACATCGCCGCGAGTTACATAATTCGTATGATCTTGCGGGTCCTGTTTTATAGCCCTTTCAATAAGACTCAGGGCCTCATCAAATCGTCCCTCGCTCTCATTTTCACGAGCTTTTCTGGAAAGCATTTGAGACACGACCAAAGGAGAGGCTTGCTTTGCAATTTCGACAACCGCACCCTTTTGTTTGGACAAAATTACTGAATCCGGGAAATAGTACTCACCCTTCGGTTTTTGAGTCACAACCCAACGCAATTTACCGTTTTCCAAATTCATTGTCGCCTTGCCGATCGCTGGGGATGTCTCTAGCGTAGTTGAAATTTGATGATCATGGCTCTGGGTGCTCATCTTCTTATTATGATATCAGGCTGCTTTAGTATTGCAAGTGGTG
>JADYXR010000142.1 GCA_021772095.1 Candidatus Obscuribacter sp.
AGCGCCAGGCGCCTTATCCAACTGTACAACATCTTTGACCAACAATCATTTCTCACTTAACCGTAGCTAATTTCTAATGCAAAAAACGGTCATTAGGGTTAAAACAGTAGGGATATATACGTTTCGAATCGGACCAAACTGCAAAGTTGGCTCATCGCTGAATTTTGTGCACAGTACCCAGTCCCTACGGAAATAGTGTTTTCAGTGAGTAAATTCCCGCTACCAGTAACACATTTACTTTCAGCCGCTGTGGTTGCGAGTTCATTGCTCTACCTCGGCACTGCCGGTGGTGCGCAGGCTAAAACAGCAGCGCCCGCGGGTCATTCTTTTTCTGGTTACTCTCACCATTATCACGATCGGTTTCACGGACGACGAACCGCATCGGGGCAGGCTCACGACAAGTTTAAACTAACTGCGGCACACCGCACACTGCCGTTCGGAACACATTTGCAAGTAACCAATGGTCGCAATGGAAAATCTTGCGTTGTTGTCGTTAACGATCGAGGTCCATTCGGATCACAAAGTTTAGTTCTCGATGTATCCAAAGCAGCCGCGCACAAACTGGGCTTCCCCGGTGGTGGCAAAATTCCTGTGACTTGCAAAGTCATCGATGCGAAAGCGGGCGCGCTCGCATTAAAGGATACAGAAAAAGATTGTGGCGACATGGTTGCGAAGGCCGCCGATGCTGCTGATGCCATAAAAGTTTTGATTGCTGAGAAACAAAAGAATCAAGTTCCAGCAAAACCTGCCACCACGCCAGCAGTTGAAAAACACGTCGCAGCTGCGCCGGTCGTTCAAGAGCGGCACGTAGTGATGGTGCCGCAAGTTCTCGAGGTGAAACAGGCGTTAGCAGTTTCTTCGACCCAAACTAAACAACCGATTGCGAGCAAACCGCAAGAGAAGATTCAAATCGCCACAAAGCCGCAACACGACACGTTTGCAGGACTAGCAGTCACCTCACATGCAGGCGCGAAACCACATGCGGTTGAATCAACACAGTCGAAAACATCTATTGCTTCGAAACCACCAGTTGCCGAAGCGCCGCAACACGGCACGTTTTTGCTGGTTATAAACGACACATTGGAAAACGAGCATCCCGCCAAAACAGCTGACTTCAATCCGGCGAATAATCATCAAGCCAGAGCAGCAGTATACGCGCCGACTGTTTTCATGAAAGTGGACGAAAGCGCGGCGAACAGAATCAACGTGAAAAGCCCAGCGACTGCGCCTGCGGTGGCTGACGGCAAAATCTTGATGTAATTCTAATCGGAATTCAGCAGATTTGCACCTCGTATTTGTAGGTTTGAAGCGCGTAATCGTAGAATTGAACCGCGCAATCGCGCGCCGGGTTTCAATACCACAACATATTTGGATGACATGCAATATGACGTGACGCAAAAGGCTCGATGCTTTACTTCGAGGCGAGCGTTGATACAATCAATGTTGTTGCCTTGTTTGCAGGTTCAAAGATTTACCACACCGAAGTTGAACTTCAGCCAGATCTGAGGGCACTTGCAGAGAGTCGAAGACTCGATGAAAAAAATCTCGCGTCCGTCGGGCGGAGAGAAGGTCAGTAATTGCGAGATTTAGATCCACAGCGGTACAACCGGCTCAAAAGTTTCAATAACGTCAAACCCGTGGTTGACGGCTTTTGGATGATCGTGCGCGTGACCGTCTCCAGCATCACGTTGATTATGTGCGTTGCTGTCTGCGTGCTTTCCATGTGCGTTTGGTTTTATCTCGCCAAAGTGCCAAACATTTCACTGCTGGAAAACTATCATCCTGGCGCGGCAATTTCGGTTTATGACATCGACGACAAACTGATTTGTGTTTTTCCCGAGAAAGAGAAACGCGAGATTGTTTCTCTCACCAACATCTCACGCAATCTTGTACTGGCAGTCCTGGCGCAGGAAGACCACTATTTCTACGAGCATCATGGTGTCAGCCCGGAAGGAATTCTGCGCGCAGCACTGGCAAACATCACCGCGAGAAAGCAGGTGCAAGGCGGATCGACACTTACACAGCAGCTTGTGAAAAATGTATTCTATCCAACCGAAGGTCGAAACATTCCCCTTAAACTAGCTGAGGGCCTGGTCGCCAACCAGATTGAGAATCGCTATTCAAAGGATCGAATTCTCGAACTCTATCTCAATCAAATTTATTTCGGACAAGGTGCGTATGGTGCCGAGCAAGCTGCAAAAACTTACTTCGCAAAATCCGCAAAAGATCTAACCGTCGGAGAATCCGCATTCCTGGCTGCTATCATCAAGGCACCAACACAACTTGGCGATCGCACGCATCGAATGAACGCAATCAAACAACAACAATCCGTTGTGCGAAAACTATTCGAATATGGTTTCATCACTCAACGCGAAGCCTGGGACGCGTCGCATGAACAGCTCACCTTCATCTCCGCGAAGCCTCTCACTCCCGCCGAACAATTCGTTCCCAAGTATCCTTACTACACAAGCTATATTGCACAGCAAGTGGAATCGACCGTGCAGTTTCGCAAACACTCCGGTCTGAAAGTCTACACAAACCTCGATCAACAGGCGCAAAAGGCTGCCGAGAAAGTTCTATCTGATTATCGACGTCATCTGCCAATAGGTCTGGATCAAGCGGCCGTTGTTTCAATGCGGTTGAAAGACGGTGCAGTTCTCGCGATGGTCGGCGGGTTGGGAAATTATCTGGACAATCAGTGGAACTCCGCTGTTCATCCTCATACTATGGGTTCTTCGTTCAAACCATTTGTTTATCTAACGGCATTCGAACAAAGAATTCTCACACCAGCCAGCACGATTTCCGATGCACCACTGATGGTGCTCGACGATGGTGACAAAGTCTGGCAACCTGCAAACTTCGATAAAAAGTTTATGGGTTTAATCACAGTAGAACAAGCGTTGGCATATTCAAGAAACGTGTGCAGCGTGCGAGTCGCGCAACAAACCGGCATCCATCCAATCATTGATACCGCGCGCAGAGCCGGCATTACCGAGACACTGGCGCCGACGCTCGCCCTGTCGCTGGGAGCATCTGCCGCGTCGCCACTGTCCATGGCTACTGCGTACGGGACGCTAGCGCGTGGTGGCATGTATATCGAACCTCAATTCATTAGAAGAGTAGAAAACGAAAAAGGACGAGAAATATTTAGCACTGAATCGCGATCAGCCAGAGTTTTAGATGAAGAGTCGACGGTTAAAATTGTCGAGATCCTCAAGAAGGTCGTGGATGCAGGCACAGGCACACACGCCAAACTCTCCGGAATCCCGGTAGCGGGAAAAACAGGCACCGCCAATGATGCCAAAGACTTATGGTTCGTAGGCTTCACACCGGATTTGGTGACTGCTGTTTGGACCGGCAATTCAGAAAACAAATCGGTTCCCGGTCGCAATGTCACCGGAGGCACAGTGGCAGCGGGGCTCTGGAAGAGATACAACCTCGGCTTCTATTCAGGACATAGTAAACCAGCTTTTTCTCTTATAGGCGGACATGACGCCAACGGACTGGCACCACTGGTAGCACCTGAATCGAAAAAAATGGAAGCGATCATCGCATCTCCTGATACACAGGCTATCCTTGACGCTCAATCTGGCTCAAGACCAGTCAGAGTGCGGGTTGCTGCGCCACACCATCCACAAAAGCGGTCCGGTAAGGGCGTCACAGAATACAACTGGCAAAACCGCTAAAACCCAGCATTAATTAGCCTACGTGGTATTACGCAAATCCACTTGACTACCCTAGCCATCGCGTTAAGATGAGGAAGTCCAGGAAGACCACGGCAAAAACTCTGGCACGAGCGAAAGAAGAATGATCCATTTTCATCCCCCAGGCGATCAAGTACGCGCCTCCTTTAACGAATTCAGACCCGAACCGCTACCAAGAGTGGTACCGGGTAAACAAAGCAAACACAGCGCCGGTTGTGCATGCTGCCATGTCGCAAATCCCAAGTCGAATGCAAACGAATTAAAGCTTTTTGCGGTGATCATATTTGCAGTCACGATTACTTTAGTCGGCATGAACGCGTATCAACGAGATCGAATCAATAAAGAAACCGCGCATGCCTCGCACGGCAGCGGCATCGCATTCGGTCCCGGCGCAACACAAGCTGCCGAGACGACATTCCCTACAATGGCACCCACAGCTGGTATGTACAACACTGTGCCGGTGATGCAAGAGCACACACAATACGCATACGTTCCAATCGCAACAGTGCGACCCGGCGAACCAGCCTTGCAATATATGGCTGTTCCATACAATGACGGCCGAGGCACAGTGCGATTGAAACGCGTGGTCGGCCGCTAAACATCAGACTCGCTCATTCTTGTGCAATCTTGATAGCGATATTCGGTTTTCCCGCGGACGGCAGGGTATTCAGCCGTAAACGTACTTTGAAAGGCAAGCTAGTACAATCATTGATTGTAGCTGGTGGCAGATATGATCGCGACGTGCATCAGATTTTATCGAAGCCTTCGAATGCCTCTTGAACGACAGCTTGAAGCGTTTCAACTTCTGGATCTGTAAGTTTTCCAAACTCGTTATGCCGCCTTTTCTTGGGCAACTTCCACTCGTTTTGACGCATGAACATGATGAAGTTCTCGGCCATCCTGTTTGGCATTTCTACTATGTCCGTAATTTGCTGCATGGCTTTGTCGTGGCGCTTAAGATAGTCAATTTCGTGCGGAACGTCTTTGTCAACGCTCTCCTCAACGCAACGGTAGAGAAATTCAGCGGCCTCGGTGCAATCAAAATATCTATATAGATCAACAGTGTCGTTTCGCACATCTACGTTGCCGCGAATAGTCGGAACCCACTGGATAAAATTCATGAGTGGCGCAGAATGTGACTGCAACACGGTTCGATATTGATCCATCCACTTTAGCATGACTGAAGAGACGGGAAACACCAAACCTGGCGGGCTGAACTTCTTCTCCGCAAGGGCATGATGAATAAGACAGCGATGGAGCCGACCATTGCCATCCTCGAAAGGATGGATATATACGAATCCAAATGCAATTGCAGTTGCTTGAAGCACCGCATCCAAAGACGATTCTCCCATGATCGAGTTCGCTTCGATAAGTCCCTCTGTAAGATCGTCCAAGTCTTGGGGGCGTGCTCCGATGAACTCAGGAAGGGCTTCATTGTCCGTTGTTCTCTGTCCTAGAAAGACAAAATCATCTCGAAGACCAGGCTTCATGAAGCGATAGTCGCCTATCAAAATGCTATGGAGCCTATTCAGTTCTTCCTTACTGAGAGGATGTTTTCCTACTTGCTGAACTGCTTTGAGCCATCGTTCGCGCGTATTGATCGGCAAGCGCTCACCTTCGATAGCGAAGCTTGCTTGCGTATCTGCCCAAAGCAAAAAGCTTGCTGCTCGCGCGATCAGGACTGGATTTACCTTACTCAAGATTGACTGCGCACGCACTGCCAGCTGTTCTTTGACGAACGAATTTAGTGTTTCCGTTCGTCGGATCACAGGGCAAAATTGACGAGTGCCGAGCAAATTGTTTCTAACTCGATGCCGTGCGGAAACCGTCCCGCTAACGACAAAGTATTGGTCACCGTCAAGCAAGTCGACGTTCGAGACCTTCCCTGAATCTGGGACACCAAGAATCTTCTCTGTCAGATATTCGTATAGAAACCATATCCTCCGAACCAGCGGACCAGTCGGTGCGGACCTGACATACGCAACTAACGCCTTATCTGGAATAGCCATGAAGATGCGTTTGAGAACAAGCAGGTCGAGATCTTCGTGGCGAAGTGCAAATACAAGATGAGCTTCAATAGTACTTTCAACGGCATACTTACTATCAAAGATCTTCCAATCTCCAGTATCCTTCTTATTTTGCTTTATTCTTTGCGAGGATACGCACGCGGGCTTCCGCACGGGAGCTTCCACGTTCAGACGGTGCACTAGAGCTGACATTCCGATAAGAGAAGCGTCTTGAGGTACGTGTTTCTCTTGAAACATGGCGGGACTATCAAAACGAAGTTTCACGGTGGAAGATCTATCTCTGGGGTGGTATTTACTTCATTTTACCCATACGTGGTGGAAAATGGTTCACTATACGTATAAATGCTCTATTGTTGACCAGAACCGACGGAAAATCGTTCTCCAGGGTGGAATTTCCTTCACTATAGCGATATCGGTGTAAAATCCATATGTCGGGAGGGCATTCGCAGTGGTCGAAGGAGCCGAAGCATTCTATTTTATCTGTCGCAAACGCCCAGCCTGTAACCAATTGCTGACTTCGGCTGCCATTTCAGCCACGAACCATGAGGTCGTACGTTCGAGTCGTACCGGGCAAGCACAACCATCGGTGATACCAACGGTGGTACTTTTATTTCTGGGGTTACAGTTCGACGCTCCCTGTCCCATTCGAAATCGACATTGTTGCTGATTTCAATACTGACAAAGTTGAACCGTTTGTGTGTGCGCTTGAGCACGAGTTCTATGTGGATCGAGACGCCATCGAAGGCGCCTTAAAGCATCGGGGAAGTTTCAACTTTCTACGTAATGTGTATTCCATCTCTTGCAATATAGAAGCTATGAACAGACAGGTCCTGCTCACTGCCTCTGGTTTTGACGCATCTTATCTCTCGAAGTGGCTCGGGACGTTGCGTCAAATCAAGCAAGAATATGTTGTCCGACATATAGCTAATCCGGCCCAGCGGAGAATCTGAGCTGGCGCCAGTTATGGCGTCTCCAGTTTCAAGGGTGAACATTGCGGTTATGCCCTGGATGGCGAAATGCTGAACAAGAGCATAGAGATAGTCGTGCAAGCGCTGAGGATCGCTGGCGGCCATAGCCAAATCGCCGATGCTGTCGATCACAACACGCTTGGTATTGTTCTCTTGAATCATGGCAAATAGAGTGACAATGATGCTGTCAATTTGCACCTCGACTGGTGAAATATAGAGCATTTCTAGTTCGGAGGTTTTCATTTTGCCTCCAGTCAAATTGCTCACAGATCTTGCCAACTGAGCTGGATTTTCCTGTAGGTTCACGTACAAGCTGTGGACACCCTGGCGCAAACCCTCAAGGGCAAATTGAAGGGCCATAGTGGTTTTGCCCGTCCCTGTTCCCCCGGACAAAAGAGTCATGGAACCCTTCCACAGACCACCACCGATTATTTTGTCTAGCCCATCGATACCGGAGGGGACTTGCTCCTCGCCGACGACGTATTCATCAGCCTCGGTTGCGTCAGGAGTAACCAGGCGTGGGTAAATGTCGAGTCCCTTGTTTGCGATGCGAAATCCATGCAATCCTTCAATGTAGCTGCTATCGCGCAGCTTCAGTACGCGCAAAAAGCGTTCATCTCGTGTGCTCTGACCGCTGCGCATCAACTGAACAATGCTGTCTACCACTGCAAATTCAGGCGTACCTTTTGCATCCTCATCAGAGTAGTCGCCCAAGAGAAACGTGGTTGTCTCATAGGAAGTAAGCAAGCCGGTAAGTTCGAAAAGCATTTTGCGCATGCCTGACTTCGACTCGGCCAGATCGTGAAGGACTCTAAAAGAATCGATGATAATGACTTTCGGAGGCTTTGCTTTGATAGCTTCTTTAAGTAAAGGTGTGAGCATACTGATACCGTCCTTCGCCAAAGCGGTACCAATGTCCTGGTAGTTTATGGCAGATCCGATTTTGTCAGCATCGAAAAACGAAAAGCGCTGAACGTGCCTAACCACTTTGGATATAGGCTCAGCGAGTGTGGTATCACCACGAAATCATGCAGGCGCTGATCATCCGGCAAGTGAATTGCTACCGGTGACAACAAACCTCTCTTGCGCCTTCTCCTTCGCCAACAAACAGTTTGAGACAACTGCGGAGATTAGTTCGATTAATCTCCGCAAACACACGAGTAGAACAATCTTGTTTGTGCGGAGAATAACAAGTATAATCTCCGCAGATCGTGCGGAGATTATACTGTGTACATACACGAACTACCAACCTGGCCTAGCTTTGAGTGGAGTAGCGACACTCTGGCACAACCATTGGCAACAGTTCGCCACAAGCAAGGTCGACTGATCGGACGCATGGAATCCCTCGGCTTCAAATTGAAACAGGAAGCAAATTTTCTCACACTCACACAAGACGTTTTGACTACCAGCGAAATAGAAGGACAAATCCTCGATCCTCAACAAGTTCGATCGTCTCTAGCAAGACGACTCGGCATCAAGATCGCCGCACTCAAGCCTGCCGACAGAGAGGTGGATGGCGTCGTCGAAATGATGCTCGACGCAACCCAAAACTTTGCTAAGCCTCTTACTGCCGAAAGACTCTTCGGCTTGCACGCGGCGCTGTTCCCTCGAGGATGGAGCGGAATGTTCCGAATCAAAATAGGCGATTGGCGCGACGGAAGTTCCGGCCCGATGCAAGTTGTTTCCGGAGTGATTGGGCGCGAGCAAGTTCACTTTCAGACACCACCTGCAGAACTAGTAGCAAAAGAAATGCACGCCTTTTTGGAATGGTTTGAACACAATCACGAAATAGATCCCGTGCTTAAATCAGGTATCGCTCATCTGTGGTTTGTTACTATCCACCCATTCGATGACGGAAACGGCAGAATCGCACGGGCTATTGCAGACATGGCATTGGCACGTTCAGAGCAAGTCGCGGAACGTTTCTACAGTATGTCAGCACAGATTCGCACAGAGCGCAAAGGATACTATGACATTCTGGAGAGAACTCAAAAACGGACTATGGACATCACACCATGGTTAGAGTGGTTTCTGGCATGCTTAGAGCGCTCAATAGATGGAGCACAAGCCATACAGGCAGTCGTTCTTCATAAAGCTCAGTTTTGGAATTCTTTATCGAAACTACCAATCAACAATCGCCAAAATATTGTGCTCAACCGTTTGCTAGAAGGTTTCGAGGGCAAGCTTACTTCATCTAAATGGGCCAAGTTGGCGAAATGCTCACAAGACACCGCGCACCGAGACATCAACGATCTCGTGGAGCGTGGCGTCTTGAAGAAAGACCAAGCAGGCGGCCGAAGCACCAGCTATTCTCTTGCCGACAAATTATATTGAGCCATGAATTATTCGTACCACCATATTTGGTGCCTTCTTATGATTTCCCAAACTATTTCACCTCACTGAGTATAATCAACACAAAGAGGACTTAATGG
>JADYXR010000143.1 GCA_021772095.1 Candidatus Obscuribacter sp.
ACTCCCGGCGTGAAGTTGAAGTCATGCTTTTTATCGCTATCCAACGCCATAAATTCTTGACCATCAAGCGCAAAAATGGCATGAGCAACGGTTCCGACCGTCTCGCCTGATTCTTCACCATGCTTGTACATGCTTTCGATTTTCGAATTTTCGAACAACGAAATATAATATTCGATCGCCTCTTCAGCCTTACCATGCTGTTCTCCGACGAACATCAAATAAGGACAAATTTTGGGCTCGCGCTTTGCGAGGTTCAACTGCCACGAACAACCAAAGCGATCGTTTACCCAACCATATTTTTCGCTGAACGGATACTTGCCCAATTCCATGAGCACCTTGCCACCATTGGACAACTTTTTGTACAGCTCGTCGATTTCATCTGGGTCATCGGAGCTCACGGAGAATGAGATGGCGGGCGTCATTTTGTAATGCGGTCCACCGTTTAACGCGAGAAATTCAAACCCTTCCACTTCGAAAATCATCGTCATTACTGCGCCTTTCGGTTTGCCTGACGATTTGGAACTAGCCTCACCATAATGCGATGTTGCCTTGAGTTTCGAATTTTTGAAAGTCGATGTGTAGAACTCGACTGCCTCTTCAACGTTGTCGTCGAACCACAAGCATGGCGTAATTTTTTGCATGGCGGAATCCTCACTGGTCGCGTAGATGAAAACGCTTCCTATATAGTGGGAAACGTGATCTGTTTGGTGCGGTTATTCTATCAAGATCGTGATGCCAAGTATGATACCAATGCAAATTTTGGATTTTATTCCGCGGTTTTGAATGCTTGGAGCAATAAACGGTTGATTAACTGTTTCAGTTCGACCCAATTCGATTTGCCCAACTGTTTGAATAGGAGCACAGACATCACGGGTGATCAAAATGACAGAAGAACAAAACCGCA
This sequence comes from Candidatus Obscuribacter sp., assembly GCA_021772095.1. Classification (GTDB taxonomy): domain Bacteria; phylum Cyanobacteriota; class Vampirovibrionia; order Obscuribacterales; family Obscuribacteraceae; genus JADYXR01. The sequence continues at coordinate 905 of JADYXR010000143.1, forward strand.
CAGCCGCAGCCGTCCACAAAAAAGAGAACGACAAATCCGCACAACTGGCAGGCACCGGAGCAGGCGTAATTGCCGGAGCCCAGGTCGGAACGTTGCTATTGCCCATACCAATCGTGGGAACCTTCACCGGCGCTCTGGTCGGTGGATTAATCGGAACTAAGATCGGCAAGCGATTTGGCGGCGCGCTCTTAGACAAGATGTCGCCGGTCGAGGAGTGCCTCGATGCGTCTCGCCCAGGCGCTGCGAAGTCGAATGTTCCTGCAGAGCTTGAACGACTCGGACAACTTCGCGCGGCAGGCGTCATCGACGAAGACGAATTCAAAGCTGCTAAAGCAAAATTGCTCGGACTCTAACGCAAACCGATTTCGTCCAAACTCATGATTTGTTTTGCCGGTTTCCAGTTTTTCTCTAATAGCCGCAGAAACAATTCTGTTTTGAATCCGGACATATCGTGGACAAGCGCTCCGCTGGCTCCGTCACTGGTTTGCGTCTTGTCCATTATTATGGTGCCACGGCCTAATGTGACTACAATGTCCAACGCTTCTTGCGGTGTGACCAACTCATCGGTACTAAATCTGGTATCACCCCAGGCGCATACAAAAATAAACTGAATGTGTTCCGGCATCACATTCTTCGGTTCGTGGATCCTGTTGTAAGCCTCTTCCAGACTGAGTGTGTTAACAGCAGGTTCACCGATGTTCACGCGCTCTTTCGCCCAATCGGTATCGAGATAATCATGCCATTGCATCAAAATCGCATCCTCTGGAATGCGCACTCTACCAGTGGCACCAGCGAGTGATACCATTCGGTGAATTTTCTTCAGATGTGGTGACTTCCGGAGAGTCAGCTCATGCAAGGACCACAACAATGCAAGAGCGCCAAAGGAATGACCGCCAACAACAATCTCATCGAATGCCGAGCCTAGCGCTTGTACAGCAATATAAGGTTCAATCAGCCAATCGACAATCGTGTATTCCGGCTTTTCACCGAGAACTTCCTGATCCTTCTTCGCCCGCTTCTGGCGCGGTTCGCAACTAATGTAATAGTCAGAGTGCGGTCCATTCAAAATGGTGCCATTGTGCCGAATGGTTAAAACAGCGTAACCTGCAGCGAGAAATTTTTGCAATCGTTGTGACTCGAAATCGGTCGCACCACCGCCTGGAAAGCCGGGCGCGAAGATGAAGAGCTTCGATGCTTTGATTTCCGGGAAATGCAATTTGCCTTCGACTGCGCCAGCATCGGCTGTCAGTCGCACCCACCAGGCGCGCCCGTCGTCGGACAAAGAAATCACACCTGTCGGATCGATTCCCAGCTCGCCGCCCAGGCCGAGCGACTTGTATAATTTTTCGAGTGTTGCCATGGTTTTCATTTTGACTCCACAGGCATTATTCTTCGGTTAGTCAGCCACCGTCAAGCGTTTATAAACGCGCACGTAATCAACAACCATTTCTCCTGGAAACTCGGTCGTCGCATCCGGGCTGCCCGGCAAATCCCCACCGACTGCCAAGTTTAACACCAGGTACATTTTTTCATGCGGCAGACCGTCATGAGATGTCGAAATCTTCTTGCCATCGACATAGCAGACAATTTCCTTTTCATTCCATATTCCCGAGAGGTCATGAACCTCTTCGGAGAAATCCGGATGCGTCTCGTAATTCTTCGGACCATGCCACGGATGAAATCCATTCACATGTTTTCCGGAGTATTGGTGACTTGCAGAATCTCAGGCTTATCTCCCAAAATCTCAAACCAATCAATTTCCGGCGGCTTATAAGCTCTGGTCTGCTAAGCTATTGCGATGCCGAAAGTTAAAAGAACAATTCTGTTGGCAGCCGCTAGTGTGGCGGTTTTACTTCTGCTGGGAAGCCGGGTTGCTTCTGATGCGCTCATGCATTCTGTTCGTACGCTATTTAAAACGAACGGCAAGCCGCATGTGATGCTCTGGGCATGGGAAACACCGAGTGATTTGAGATGGGCGGATCCAAACGAAATTGGTGTTGCTTTTCTTGCGAACACCATCACTCTGTATGAGAATCGCATCTGGATGAAACCACGGATGCAACCGCTGAAGGTGGCACCGAATACATTTCTGACAGCAGTGGTGCGATTGGAACGGAGTCGCGATCGAGCACCGTCATTGTCGGAAGAGCAAATGGATAGGGTTGTCGCTGCCGTGTTGCAGCACTCAGAAGTGTCCGGAGTGAAAGCTGTGCAGATCGACTTCGATGCGCGCGTTTCGGAGAGACCGTTTTATCGAGGGTTGCTCTCCAAGCTGCGCAAACAGCTTCCAGCAGAGAAAGAGCTTTCAATGACGGCGCTCGCATCATGGTGCATAGGCGATCGGTGGCTCGAAGGAACGGCTGCTGATGAGGTGGTGCCTATGTTTTTCAGTATGGGTGCCGACGAGGAGAACGTGGTTTCGTATTTACGAAACGGTCGCACAGTGCATAGCTTCAACAGACAAAAGGCGATTGGCTTGGCACAAAGCGCTGATAAAGTGAATGAAGCTTTGGCTGGAAAAACTGGAAGTGCAACGCTTAAAAATCGGACTATATATCTTTTTTCAGCGAGAAGCTGGACGAAGAACAGGACAGATCGCCTACTTCGGAGTGTCGGAATAAAATGAATGTGAATCGCGTGGTATCACAAGGAGCAAGTAAATTGAATAAGGGAAAGAAGCGCGCGATTTTCACAGCAATGATTGCTTGTGTTTTGTCCTCAATGGATTCGAATCCATCACTGGCTTGCGGTCCATTCTCGAAGTGGGCAGAGTTCTCATTGAAACAGCATCCGGACTTTCCTCTGCAGATTTACGCCGCCGGACAGCTTGGGATTATCAAGCCCGATTACGCCCGCTCATATTTAGTGGTGGCATATCGATACCTTAGTGGTATCAAAACTTCACCTGAAAAGCAAAAAGAAATTGTCGCGTTGTGGCAACACCGAATGAGCACAACTGACACCGATCTGCAAAAGGCTGTTGAACAGTGGACGGCCGAACGGACGAAAATTAAAAGCGCTCCACTTAAAGACGTAAACGTCTACGACGCGAATAACTTTGCTTATTACGTCAAGTACAACGCAGCTTCATTCACAATGGCTACAGAAACTTTGAAGAGCAAAATTTCGAAGTATGGAGTTGACGATAGCCGAGTAAAAGATTGGGTGTTGGCACAAGATTTCGTTTTTGGAGTTAGTAGCGACCCCTTCAAAGAAGACAAGGCGGATACTACGTCTTCGTCGGCACCGGATGCTGACCCAGAGTCGCGTGCCGATCGAAATTATCAGATTGCCTGCAAACGTTTTTACGAAGACAAGTACGATGACGCGATCGAGAAGTTCTTGGCGATCGCGAAAGACACGACATCTCCATGGCGGGTCTGGGGAAATTATCTGGCGGCCCGAGCATATTGTCGACGGGGGACACTTGGAGACACGCCTGTAGTCGCTGATTTGAACAAAGCGAAGTCGCTGCTTGATGAGATTATTCAATCAAATGATCAGTCGAAGCTGCACCAGTCCGCAAAAAATCTCAATCACTTTATAGAATATCGACTCGATCCGGAAAATCGTGCCAAGCAGGTAATTGCTGCGTTGTTGAGCGAAGGAGACAAATCAAATTTCACCGAAGATCTTGGCGACTACACGATTATTTTGGACAAAATTGTCACGAAGAAAGAAGAAGCCAAAGAGCAACCGACCAGTTTTCTAAACAACAATGGCAATACTGAGCCGCCAGGAACCACTGGTAATGCGAACGTTCTTAAAAGCCAAATTAACGGTTCTGATCAGCCGGGGTCGAGCAGTGATCTTCCATCTACTAATAGAACGAATGCCATCGCAAGCGATTCTGGAAAAGATTCTTTTTACAGCGCTGCTGCACTAATTGCGTTGACGTTTTTTGGCACGCACCTGATGTGGTGGCGCCCTAAAGGCAAGGGCACTGGAGTCAGCCGGTTCACAACCATCTCAGTCATATTATCGCTATCTGTATTTTCCTGTGCCATCGCTTCTTGCGCGCAACAAAGCACAACTTCCACCACTACCACTAGTTCAACGTCTACTCCTGTATCACCGGTGAATCAGGCGTCTCCAACACCACGATTAGCGGCAGATTTGGTACTAAACGATGAACTCACCACCTGGCTGAATAATTTTCAAGACGTCACACCCGAAGCAACAGATAAAGCTTTTTCAGAATGGAAGAACTCGAAGTCGCTACCGTGGTTGGTATCAGTAATCTCTCACATCAAAGGCACTGACACGCGTAAGGACGAAGTGCTTGCGGCTGCAGGTGAAGTGCCTGGCGACTCTCCTGCTTATTTCACAATTGCATATCACAGAATTCGACTCTTAAAAGAAGCTGGCAAAACAAAAGAATCGGCCTCGAGTTTGCTTGCACTTTTAAAAGAAGCGAACGATAAGCTTCCTCCCAGCAGTCGCAATTTGCTATTCATTTTAGGCGTCGGAATCGTTGACTCCTTGCCCGAGTTCACCAAAATGGCGGCGCCGAGTCCCGCTCTGGAATGTATGGAATACGAAGAAATACCGGAGCCTGCCGATGACATTGAGAAAGCAATCCGCACCGGTAAATTCCTCACCTATCCAGGTTGCCTCACTGCGCAAGCCGCCAACATCATTAATGAAGCTGCGCCTCTGTCGACACTAGTCACACTGTCCCAAGACTCTACACTGCCCGCGCCAGTCCGATTGGATATCGCACAAGCCGCGTGGGTTCGAAGTGTTCTGCTCAAAGACGAGAAGACGGCAATGATACTGTCGCCGGTGCTATCGAAATTGCGCCCGCAGCTTGCTAAAGCAATTAGCGCCTACGATGCGGCCAGTACTGGAGCGGAAAAAGAATTTGCTGCTCTATCCGCGATTCTGCACAATCCTGCAATGCGTCCATATGTGACCTCCGGACTCGAACGCGAAACGGCTTTCGACAAGATCGACAACTATCGAGACAACTGGTGGTGCGCCGCGCCGCCAACAATCAATCACGGTCACGAAACGGATTATGACGTTAAAAAGGCTGAACCGCCTGCGGTGGCGTTCTTAACCGAAGCAGAAAAGAAGAAAGGCATCAAGGAGTTTTCCGATATTAAGGCCATGGGGACAGCACCTAATATGATCGCTCAGAGAGTTTTAAATTTCACGAAGGCAAAACCGCAAGACCCACGGAATCCGGAGGTGTTGCACCTTGTCGTGACCTCCACTAGATACGGTTGCACTGACGAAACTACAACGCCATTTTCGAAGCAAGCATTCCAGGAATTGCACAAGAAATATCCCGGCAACCCGTGGACTGCAAAAACCAAGTTTTGGTTCTAGCTTCAGCAAGAATGACGACTAGAGTGGCTTGAACGAACTGTTGATCTCGTCAGTCTTCCGCTGGTAGGTGTCCGCTTCTTTTGGACGATGTTGCTTGCGCCGTAGTTGTGCGTAGCTGGAATAAGCCGACATCAAAGAGAGTTTGTCTGCGACATCGTTGGGTCCTTTCAGCGCAATCAGTCGTTTGATATGTGCTTCAACAATCGCTAGCTCATTGTTTTCGAGTTCTGCGGAGATCAACTGTGGAAGCAGCTCTTGAAGCGTTTCTTCGTACGGCATCGGAACGCGCACCACTTCGGCAGATACGGTTCCATCACCATGATCCGTTTCGATCATTCGCTCAGGCCGCCTCGCGGACGGTGGCGTCGGTTTTAAGGTGGTATCAACAACAAAGAGAGCTTGCTTCAGTGTTTTCGAGGCATCAGCGAAACGGCCGGCTCGATTGTAGAACATTCCTAAACCGATTAAACTACCTGCGTACTGGGCGCCGGATTTACCTTTCTTCGCCGCTGCTTTAACGGAGTCCAAATATAACGCTTCACTCTCGGGTGCGCCCTCTGATCCCTCGGATGAGCCTGGTATGCCGCCTGGTATGCCGCCTGGTATGCCGCCTGGCGACGCTTCGCTGCCCCCGCTCGATCCCGGATCTTGTGCGTACGAAAACGGCGCCGACGCTAACCACGCGAAAAGACTAAGCGCAATCGATGCCACTACCAACCTGGTGCCTTGTCGCTTGCTCGCGAAAAATTTCCGACTCGTGCTCTGCATATCAACCAACTTTTGAAATTATTTTTGTTATGTCTGTCTATTTGCGTGCGTTAATCTTGATCCACTGAGCTTTGGTCCGTTTGACTAACTCAGATTTATAACCTTCCGCAGAAGCGTACCGCTGCACTTCAGCAGCGTTAAGATTCAATATTTGCGAACCCTGGCTAGTCGCTTTTTTCCAAGCTTGATTGGAATTGAAAAGCCAGATTCCAACCACCTCCAGTGAACCGTTTGTTTTTACAGAACCGAGCTTTACTAGTGCGTCGGCGTCCTTCAGTAGCTTTAAACCTTTGAGATACTCTCGCATGCTGAGCCGATAGTTACCGGTAGCGATGCTGTCGCTGTTAGTGTTCTGCGCAAGCAACAGTATGTTGACTGGAAAACGATGCGGTCTCCCGCCTTCCTGCAGTTCCACTACGAAAGACGGCGAACTTGCGGTAGATGGCTTTGCGGAAGCCGCACTCGACGAAGTTGATTTGCCACCAGGCGCGCGCGATGCCGGTGATGCGTCTTTAGTATTCGACTCGATTATCTTCCAACTGTTTGAAATCATCCAATAGGTCTCACCCATCGGCACAGGATCCGCAGAAGCCATCCTCGGCGTGAGCAATGAAAAGACGAACGAACAAGTTATGGAAAAAATCAGTTTTTTAAACATGAGTCACCGATTGGCGTGAAGGATTCAACAGGATGTTCGGCACATCGTTCAAGCTTAGTCAATTATAGTTGGTTTGTCGTGTTTAGCTAAAACCAAGCACAGGATGCGGAACGTAGGGACTTTCCAGAAGTTCAATTTCGTCGGCAGTCAACCTTACATCTACGGATGCGACAGCATCGTCGAGATGGTGAAGTTTAGTCGCGCCGACGATTGGTGCTGCCACTGTATCTTTTTGCAAGACTCACGCTAACGCAATTTGGGCTCGAGGTAAGTTGCGCTTCGCGGCTATTTCCGCGAGAGTTTCAATAACCTTTTTGTCGGCATCAGCTGCGGTGGCATAAAGTTTTTTGCCAAATTCATCTGTGGCGGAACGTTCAGTCGTTTCATTCCAATCGCGAGTCAACCGACCCCGCGCCAGCGGACTCCACGGGATGACACCAATGCCTTCTTCTTTACAGAGCGGCAGCATCTCGCGTTCTTCTTCGCGATAGAGAAGATTGACATAGTTTTGCATACTGACAAAACGAGTCCAATTGTTTTTCTCCGCAACATGCAGCGCCTTAGCGAATTGCCAGGCGTACATCGAAGACGCGCCTATGTAGCGGACTTTGCCTGCTTTAACCAAGTCGTGCAACGCTTCCATCGTTTCGTCGATAGGTGTTCCGTAATCCCAGCGATGAATTTGATAGAGGTCAATGTAATCGGTTTTCAATCTCGACAAACTATGATCGATCTCGGACATGATCGCTTTGCGCGACAGACCGGCTCCGTTGGCACCCTTGTGCATTCGCCCGTGCACTTTAGTTGCCAGTACGATCTCGTCTCGCCTGGCAAAATCCTTCAAGGCTCGACCGACAATTTCTTCGCTCGATCCATCGGAATAAACATTGGCAGTGTCGAAAAAGTTGATGCCAAGATCCAGCGATTGCTTGATAAACTTTCTGCTCTCGTCCTCGCCCAGAGTCCATGAGTGCGCGCCGCGATCGGACTCCCCGTAGCTCATGCAGCCAAGGCATATCCTGGAGACTTCGAGTCCCGTGCGTCCGAGTTTTACGTAATCCATTATTGTTTCCTCGTGCTTTAATCGCCCACTCGTTTTGAACGCGTCGATAAGCTCCCTATTCCTCAGAAAGCTATTCATCTAATGTATTGTACCTGCACAGGTGCAATACTACCTGCGTTCAATCGCAAGTTGCCGAGAGTGGCTGCGTTGTGCCGCCATTGTCAGGAGACTCTCATCATGATCAAGCACTGGTTGACATCACTTTTGATTGCCATCCAATTTAGCGCTCTGATGCTGCCGACACTGGCCGTTGAAGAGCCAATTGTACAGTCAACCTCGGGAAGTCAGACAATGAACACCTTCGTCGCCGATCTGATGAGCAAAATGACGCTCGAAGAAAAAATCGGTCAAATGAATCTGCTGTCCATCGGATTCGACGTGACTGGACCGGTCGTCAGCAAGGACGTCGACTCGAAAATTAGAAAAGGACTTGTTGGTGGCGTATTCAATACCTTTACTCCAAGCGCAGTTCGGAAGCTTCAAGAGATTGCAGTTAACGAATCCAGATTGAAGATTCCACTGTTTTTCGGTTACGACGTCATTCACGGACACCGGACGATTTTTCCAATTCCGCTGGGACTCTCGTCTTCATGGGATTTGGATCTGGTCGAAAGAACCGCTCGCGCTGCCGCTCTTGAAGCGAGTGCCGATGGTTTGCATTGGACGTTTTCGCCGATGGTTGATATCACGCGCGACCCTCGTTGGGGACGAGTCAGTGAAGGCTCGGGAGAAGACACTTACTTAGGAAGTGCAATCGCAAAGGCGATGGTGCATGGCTACCAAGGCACCGGTTATGAGAAAGGTGATTCAGTACTCGCCTGCGTAAAACACTTCGCGTTGTATGGCGCAGCCGAAGCCGGTCGCGATTACAACACCGTCGACATGAGCGAAATGCGCATGTACAACGAATATTTGCCACCATACAAAGCCGCTGTTGATGCGGGTGTCGCGACTGTGATGAGTTCGTTTAACGAAATCAATGGTGTGCCGGCGACGGGCAACAAATGGCTGATGACAGATCTGTTGCGAAAACAGTGGGGGTTCAAAGGATTTATCTGCACCGACTACACCGCGATCAACGAAATGATTGCGCATGGTGCCGGTGATGAATCGAAAGTCGCTGAGCTATCGTTCAACGCTGGTATCGATCAGGATATGGTTGGTGAGTTGTTCATCAAGTACGGTTCTGAGCTTGTAAAAAGTGGCAAGGTGTCGCATTCGACTATCGATGACGCATGCCGCCGTGTGCTTGAAGCAAAATACACGCTCGGGTTGTTCGAAGATCCATATCGTTATATGAATGAAGAACGCAAAACAGCGCAGACAATGAGCGCCGACAAGCTTGCCCTCAGCAGAGAAGCGGCTGCCAAAAGTACCGTTCTATTGAAAAATGCCAACGATGTTCTGCCGCTGGACCCGAAAGAGAATATTGCTTTCATCGGTCCACTGGTCAAGGATAAACGCAACTTGATCGGCAACTGGAGCGGCGCGGGCGCATGGGAAAAGGCTACCGCTGTTTGGGACGCACTTGATACTAAGTTTGGTGCTAACAAATTCTTGTACGCAAAAGGCTGTAACCTCGTTGACGATCAAGCCATGATCGAAAAATTGAATCGCGATGGTGCGATGCTAACCAAAGACAGCAGCAGTCCACAACAATTAATTGATGAAGCAGTGGCAACGGCGAAGCGCGCCGACAAAATTGTCGTTGTGCTTGGTGAGCCATTTTGCATGAGCGGTGAAGCCGCAAGTAGAAGCATGATTGGTTTATTCGACAATCAAGTGGCATTGTTGAAAGCATTGAAGCAAACAGGCAAGCCGATAGTTCTAGTGTTGATGAACGGACGTCCTCTCACTCTTCCGTGGGAGAATGAAAACCTCGACGCGATCGTAGAGACCTGGTACGGCGGCTCTATGGCTGGTCCTGCGGCGGTTGATGTTTTATTCGGGGAAGTGAATCCATCCGCGAAAATCACAATGAGTTTTCCAATCAACGTCGGACAAATTCCGGTTTATTACAACGCAAAAACCACCGGACGCCCATTTGATGACAAAGAAAAATATCGCTCCAAGTATTTAGATGTGTCGAACTTGCCGCTCTATCCGTTCGGCTATGGGCTCAGTTACACGAAGTACGACTATGGAAACATCTCGATTAGTTCTGCAACTATGAAGCCAAACGATACTGTAACGGTATCGACGACGGTGACAAACACCGGCAAACGCGCCGGAGTTGAAACAGTTCAGTTCTACATTCGTGACCTCGTAGGCAGTATCACTAGACCGGCAAAGGAGCTTAAAGGCTTCCGGCAGATCGCACTGCAGCCGGGCGAATCGAAAACTGTTTCGTTCGACATCAAAAGAGACGACTTGCGTTTCTACAATTCAGATTTGAAACTCGATGCAGAGCCTGGTGAATTTAAAGCATTCATCGGACCAAATAGCCGAGATGTTAAGGAAGTCGGATTTACGCTGGTAGAGTAGGACGAAGTCAGCTAAAGTGGCAAAGCCGCTGCTGACTCAGGCGCATTGAGCAGGTTTCAACTACATTAGATGTACGCGATTCCGCTCGCTGTGTGTAAGGAGAAGAAATGACTGAAGTATCCCTCAATGTTCTCAAAGCAGAAAAAGTTGCACAAATAAATCTGCTGACCTTTTACTCGGAAAAACCATTCGATCGAGTCATTGATGACTTCGAAAAACAACTCGGCAAATTTGACAAAGAGCGCGCCACGATCGCGAAGTCGGATTTGAACTCTGTGTTGGAGACGATGGTCGGTCCATCCGGATTGATGATCATTGGCGTTCTCGACATGGGTCAGCTGTTGCCATCGCTTGCTAAAAGCGGAACAAAAGCGCGTCAATACCAGGTCGGCAATCCACTGATCGCAAGCAATCTCGCACAAGAGAACTTACTCGCTGCGTTGTACGCACCGCCGAGAGTGCTCATCTACATGCAAGAGAATCAAACATGGATCGCTTACGATCAGCCATCCACCGTGTTCGGCAGGTTTCCAACCTTTGAAGTCCGCGCAATTTCAGCAGACTTAGATCGCAAATTCGAAGCTTTGATTCGTCAGTCGTTGGCATAAGAATAAACAGTTTGTGCAGCACCAGCTGTCTGGGACACAACGGTAGTTTTGACTTGCGCAGGCAAGCCGAAAAATTCCGCCACATCATTCCAACTTTTCACTCGCGGATTGTAATCAACAAATTTGTTATGCGGGGCGTCAAATAGAATTCCGCATCCTTTGAAACGCTTGAAGTGGCGCACGTTATCATCGATTAGATAATCTGCCTGAACAATCGATTTATCGCCACAGAAAACAAAATGCTGTGTGTTTATAAATGGTAGATGTTTAGTCAACCAATCGTACTTCGCAAAAAATGACTTCGGAACTTCCATCGCGGCAGTCGTGATGAACAGCTCATGCTCTTTCGATAGAGCCTCAAGCGTTTCAATCGCGCCGGGAAGAATGTCCAGGTCTGAAAAAATTCTTCGTTCATAACGAAATCAATTACTTGCTGGCGCTCGTGTTCTTCGGCGAATTCCGGCAGGGATTTACCCGCGAGATCCTCAAAAGTCGTCTGCTTTCCAAAGTGCTGATTGTAAAGGTGGACATGCTTCGTCAGCGCGTCCGTAATCACTTCGTCCATATCTACTGCAATTCGACTCATAATTGCCTCCCATTCGTGCATATTTATGCTACAATCATGCACAAATCGGCACAAAAACGCAAGAGTATATAAAGTCGAATGTTTACAGAAGAACGCAGGCAGCGCATCTTGAGTCATTTGAATGTAAAGGGGAAAGCCTCCTCCGTCGAATTGGCCTCGGAATTGCTGGTTTCGGAAGACACGATCAGAAGAGATCTGAAAGAACTCTCCGAAAACGGGCTCCTGAAGAAGGTTCACGGCGGCGCCATGGCTATCAGCCCGGTTCCGTTTGAGTATTCAGCCAGAATAGAACTCAATTTAGAGAGTAAACGCAGAATGGCAGCGGAAGCAGCCAGGCTCATACAGCCTGGCATGCTGGTCTTCATCGATGGTGGAACATCGACGCAGCTGATCGCCGAATTTCTGCCCGTCGGGCTGGTCGCAACATTTGTTACGCACAGTGCGGCCAATGCAATCGCGTTTGCAAAATGCAGAACCTCGAAGATCATCTTGCTGGGCGGGATGTTGGTGCCTGAGTTGCTTATAAATGAGGGTCCGGAAGTGTTAAGCGCGATCGAACGATTCAGCGCAGACCTGGCATTGATAAGCGTTCAGGGGTTAAACATCGAGGACGGAGCGACAGTCAGTCATTATCAAGACGCTCTTGTAAAAACAGCGTTCATTCAGCGCGCTTCGGAACTAGCTGTGGTGGCAGGCAAAGAGAAGCTGGGATTCGCGTTACACTACCGGATATGCGCTTCTTCAGAGCTCGACTATCTAATTACGGATGAGAGTAAAAGTGGTATCAAAGATTTTGGAACACTCGGATTTCAGATCATCACGGTGTGACCAATAACCGGTTTCTGCGGTCCCACGCCGCTTATTATCTTTGACATCCAGTCGTAGCTATGGCATAATTTCAGTCAACTACCCACTTGGGAACGACGACCGAATTTTTGTCTGCTTCGCCCAGTTTAACAACAGAGAGCGACGTTCAGGCAGACCGGAAATGGCGTTTCCAATAACAAATGAGACAGCTGGCATGTTTGCCGGCGAATGAAAAGGAAATCAACATTTTGAGTAAATTTGCAGAGCTTGGTCTATCCAAGTCTATTTTGGCTGCCCTGGACGAAGCGGGCATTACTGAGCCAACAGAAATTCAGCAGGCTACTATAGAACAGACACTCACAGGACGCGACCTCTTAGCCTCCGCCCAGACGGGATCCGGCAAAACAGCAGCATTCGCTCTTCCGATTATCGAGTGTCTTGAAGAACCAGCGAAAAAACCGAGAGCTTTGGTGTTAGCACCAACTCGTGAACTCGCACTACAGGTCGAAGAAGAATTCAAACGGTTCGCCAAGAATTCCGGACTGAAAACAGTCACCCTATATGGTGGCACAGGCTACGACAAACAATTAAATGCGCTCAGAAAGAACGTCGACATCATCGTCGCAACGCCAGGTCGTTTGCTCGATTGCGTCGAACGCAAATATGCAGATCTTTCTGCTATTGAAATTCTAGTTCTCGATGAAGCCGACCGTCTTCTAGACCTGGGCTTCATGCCACAGATTCGCAAGATTATTTCGAAGATTCCAAAAGAGCGTCAAACATTGATGTTCTCAGCGACTATCGATAACCGTATTCAGTCGATCGCCAGAGAATACATGATCAATCCTACCGTTGTAAAAGCTAATATCGATCGCATCGATGTTGCTTCTATCGAACAACGCTTTATGCACGTCACTGAGTTTTCGAAAGACGCTTTGTTGTTGAAACTCATTGAAGAGTACAAAATGACTTCAGTTCTCGTCTTCACAAGAACCAAACGGAAAGCCACTTGGGCAAAAGACAGACTGCGCGATGCAGGCATAATCGCAGAAGAAATTCACAGCGATATCAGCCAAAACCAACGCGAAAGAACATTGCTTCGTTATCGCAATGGCGCATTCCCTGTGCTTGTTGCAACTGACGTCGCCGCTCGTGGACTAGATATCCCCACGATCAGTCACGTAATCAACTATGACCTTCCTGAAGTTCCGGAAGATTATGTTCACCGCATCGGCCGTACTGGTCGCGCTGGACGAGCTGGCATGGCATTCTCGTTTGTCAGTGAAGAACAACGTTTTCTCGTAAGAGATATTCAAAAGTTGCTAGGTCAACAGCCGGAAGAAGACGTCGTGAAAAAATCTGCAGCGGCACGTCGCTTTAAATCACGCAGTCGCAGACGCGTTATGTAATCGTTCGGTTCTAGAATATTCTAGTCCGGTGCAATTCAAATAAAACAAAACACCCTGGAAGCATAGGCCTTCAGGGTGATTTTTTTAAACGCTGTTTTGCTGCTACGCTACTGCTGCTTCGTTTTTGCGGCGCTGATTGCTCTGCCTGATTACGCTGCGGTCTTCTGCACTGGGCTATTAGCTTCGCCGTGATTTAATTAGTCACCGCGGATGGTGATTCCAGGAATTCGAATGGTGGTGCGATCGCCATGACCATTCTTATCGATTTTGACGAACGGCACTTTGACGTGTACACGCCCGCTTCTCTCGTCGGTATCGACCTTCACTAGCGGAGCACGGACGTGAGTCCTATCACCATTGTCCGTATAATCGTGCGGCGTATGCACACGCACTTGTCCTGAATCACCATCGACATGTGCTTCGAATCCGGTGCCATCGACCCCGTCTCCATCAATCTCAATATTGGTAGAGGTGCGGTCTCTCGATGGAGCGACCGGAATCGGAGGAGGCGGCGTCAGCCCGGGCTGAACTTCTCGAATCGTTGTGGTTTTGACCGTCCGACCATATTCATCGGTTTCAATCGTGGAGACCGACTCCGCAGGAGGTTTCGACGGAGTAGACGAACAAGAAGTAAGCCCTAATGCTAACAATGCCACCACTGCTACGGAGCGCATCCCTCGTTTCCCATTTGAATTCATTTCTCTTTCCCCGTCTGTCCAATAACATTGCCCAATGAGTTGAACAATCAACTCCAGGATAGTCATAGCACACCTTGGAACACTTGCCGACACCTTGCACTATTTCTTGCAAAATGTCAGCGCTCTGAAGGTAACTTCAGACAGTGAGGATTTACGAGACGATAGCTGTGAGCGAAAAGTTAGCGACGATGATTCTTGAACAGGTTCAAGTCAATCCGAATGTCGACTTCTGGTCTGCGATTACCATAGTCTGGGCGACCATGACCATAACCGGGTCGACCATATCCAGGATCACCATAGATAGGTGGACGACCGCCGCCGTAGCGCGGATCGCGATCGTAAAAGCGAGGCGGAATAATGCTGATGTCATCCCAGATGCCGCCCTGGCGATCGGGGCGTCCCAGGCGAATGTCAGCGCCGACACCTTTGCGGTCGAACGCATCGATTGTTTCCACTAAACGTTTTTGATGATGAAAGGTTGGCATTTGTTGTAGTTCGCGTCTCATGTGCTCTGCGGCACGATGAGTATCACCGCGATCCAATTCGTTGGCAATTTGGCGCGCTTCGAATGTAATCGGGTCGATTTGTGGTTGGTTGTGCGGATAACGTCGGTCGTCGCGTCCACCATGGCGGTGTCCGCCGAGATCTATATCAATTCCGAATTGAATGTCATTGCCCATGATGTTTCACCCATAAATAAAAATTGCAGCGATAGCGGTTGTTTGGATATTGTGGGTGAAAGGGGGGATTACACCAATGGTGAAAATACCATGGAGCTAGAAATGGCTGCCCAAAGAAGGATTCGGGACATCAAATGTTCCTGGCAGGGTTTCGCGGCGCTGCCGGTTCGATTTATCGTCGGCTATCCATCTGCCAATATTGCCGGGAATTCTATATTAGGTAGGTTCTGATATTCCGACTGTCTTTGGTTTGCTTCGGTCAGATTTTTGAGGACTAAACCATTTATTCTGCTTGTTGGTCCGCCAATGGAAGTTTCTCACTTAACCAATCGGGATTGTAAATGGTGCTCAGATATCCGCGACCGCCATCTGGAAGGATCGCAACAACGTTCTTACCATCGCCGGGCAGGCTCTGAGCGTACGTCACAGCCGCATGAAGAATGCACCCTGAAGAACTGCCGACAAACATCGCTTCCGTTCTCAGCACTTTCTTCGCTGCCCTCACGGACTCTTCGTCTGAAACTTGAATCGCACCATCAACTAAAGAGATATCGAAATTCCCAGGCACGAAATCTTGTCCTATTCCCTCAACTAAATACGAAGCACTCGTTCCGGTCTTCCCTTCGTACATGGCAGCCAATAAGCTTCCGCATGGATCAGCCAAAACAATTTTCACTGCAGGATTGCGCTCTTTCAAGTAACGTCCTACGCCGGTGAGTGTGCCACCAGTTCCGACACCAGCCACAAAGACGTCAACTTTGCCATCCATCTGCTCCCATATTTCCGGACCAGTAGTTTCGTAGTGCACCTCAATATTGTTTTGGTTGTAAAACTGGTCAGCAAGCCACGCTCCACGTTCCTTCGCGATCGCTTTAGCACGACTCATGAAGTGTTCAGGATCACCCCAAGCTTTTCCTGATGCCGTGATCACTGTTTCACTATTCAACGCTTCGAGCAATTTGACTTTGTCCTTACTCACTTTCTGCGACATGACCGTAATCAATTTGAACCCATACAAATTGGCTGCCAGAGCCAAACCGATGCCAGTATTACCCGCGGTGGCTTCCACAATCGTTCCGCCCGGACGTAAGGCACCACTCTCTACGGCCTTCTTGACCATGTGAAAACCAATTCTATCTTTGACAGAACCGCCAGGATTTAGGAATTCACATTTCCCGAAAAGATTGAACTTCGCGCCTTCGGCAAAATGACTCAACCGCACGACTGGCGTGTTTCCAACAAGGCTCGCGATAGAATCCGACACGTTCATTTACTGAACTCCTTCCTTTACTTTAGTCGCGCAATTCAATGAGACTTATTTCCGGTTTGCAAAGAAACCGAACTCGTGGCACAAAGTCACCAACCATGCCCCCGGTTCTTTGTTTTCTGAACTCTTTAAATAGAACAAAGATCGCAGCGAATAGCACCAGACAATTCACGAGGATAAACAACGCCGCCGCGAAAAATTCACTTGGTATAAGGTTGCAAATTGTCTGAGGTTGAGACACTTCAAGAACCGTGCGACATACAATTATTTTCTATTCTTCAAATCATCCAATAGCGATTGAATTCTGTTTTGCAGTTTGTCCGTCAATTGTGAACGGACCGCGTGTGCGTCCTTTTGATACTCTTCAATGTGGGCGCCGATGTCTACAGGCTCAGCGATCTTAACGAACACCTTGCGGGATGCCATTTGTGGTGGACGCTTTATGTGATAAAGCTCGCGCTCCATTTTTAAAACGACCTCAGCCATGCGGTCGATGGAAGTGGTGCCAGCGTAATAATTCGGGTGCCAGCTGGCTAACTGTGCCACCTCCTGCAGTGTCGCTATATCCGCTTCGAGTTGGGCTTTCTCCTGGAGATCTGATTGCTCTTCGAGCTTCTCGCGCAGCTCCGCACCCAGCTTCCATGCCTCATCAATGGCTCGACGCTTCAGTGGTTCGTCGCCATGATATTTCCTTTCTACGTCTGAAAGAATTTTCCGCCGAGCCAACATAATTTCTTCTTCGAGATCGTCCGACGTTTTTTCAAGGGCTACGCGATGGATTTGTTCTTCTCGATCTATCAAGACTTTCTGAATCGCAAGCAGTCGCTCAGGCAGCGACTTCTGTCCAACAGTCATTGACAAATGCGATTCTATTTTCGCAATTCTTGTTTGCAAAATCGAAATCACAGAAGGCTCGTAATGGTATTTAATGGCCATTGGAACGATGAACGCCGTCCATTTCGGATCTGTCCGTCGCTTATCAATAATGGCTTGCATAGTCAGGTCAATGGCGCCGGAATGAAATGGTTGGACCACTTCATTCATGTAAAAAATCTCGCCTTCCGGAAAGATCACGAGTACTTCACTCCCGCTTTTAATTACATCGATCGCAAACACCTTTGCTGGAGTGTCATGCGCACCACGCTCGACGGAGAAATGACCCAGCCTCTGTAAAGCCCAGCCAGCCAAGCCGTTGTTCTCATCGAACGCTTCGCGATTGCACATTGAAATAAACCGTTTGCCTGATCGTCGCGATAACTCAACGACCACTCTTGGGTCCGTTTCATCAGCATGATTCGATGTCAGAGAAATACCGGCACCTTTCGGAATTTTGCGGAACATCTCAAGGTCCGCGGAATCAAGAAAGATTCGGTTGCTGAACGCCAGCTCAGCTCTAACGAATTGCTGCGCGGCAGTAATCAGCCATGGCGCTGGCTTAGCCGGCATAAATGCCCGTCTGTGTTTTTCTGGAACCGGTGGTGGATTGTTCATGGACGATTTAAATGGTCAACCTACAAAAGACCGAGCGAACACAGCTCTTGAACCGGCTCTTCAAACGAACAAGAACCAATTGCGTGAAAGAAATTCTTTCTTGCATCACGAATCTGTTCGACGGTTAATTCCTTGCCCTGCCAGTGCAGTTTATCATCGAAAGAAAATTTGCGAACATCTGTCTCGGCAAGAATAGGCTCGATATCGCGCTCACCATGCCAGGCGAACACAGAGGCGACGACTGTATTCAAAAATCCGTGCATCACCGCCCGCGGTGCGTCGTCTTTATAAGTTAATGCATATTCCGCTCGAATCGGATGATGCAAACCTGCGGTGGCTTTGAATGCCAGCTTGCGTTCTGCACAATCATTGATAAATCTTGCGACATCCGCCGGGCTCGGAATAGTCTCGGGCTTTACGCCGCCCATTCTGATCTTGGCGAAATTATTCGCTTGCTTGATGGCATCGAGACCTGCCGAATCTCCAGGTTTCACTTCACAATAAACCGGATGACTCGCCTCAATCACTGCTGTCGTTTCTAACGCCGCAGCACGCGAATCGTCTGCAATAGCTATGATCGACAGGGCACCATCGAATTGACTCGGCACCTGGTCCACATCCTTGCCACTGACTACGAACCAGCGCAACATCCAGGTGTGTTCGCCGTTTTGATACGTTTTAAACTGCTCAAGCGCCTTATCCAACTCAACTGACGCTGGTGGAAAAACCCCGGCGTAATCAATCAGATCCTCGACCAGTGCTCGCAAGGCGGGTGCAATTGTCTTAATCATAGCGGCGCTTGACACTCCTCGAAATAGCCCCTAAACGTAATGCCAATGAGCGATGCTAGCACGTTTGCACGCTTCAGTCGTTAAAACCTGTTTGGTACGAGGCGCGCCAAGGAGGGTATTAGATCCTTAGCCACGCTCGCCCGCCAGGGCTTAACCAATCACTGAAGGTCAGACTATGAATACTTGCCGGATTTTGTTCAAGAATGAGGCTGAGGAAAACAAGATATTGACGCTGAAAGAAGGGGAGTCGCTCATAATCGGGCGCAGCCCAACCAACGAAGATGGACACGTCTTGAGAATCCCGAAAAATGATATTTCCAGCAATCATGCTGAGATTCGAAACAATGAATACGGCTGGCTTGTCAAAGATCTGAGCAGCAAAAATGGAACGATTGTTCGTGGGATAAAGCTCGAGGCGGAGCAGATTTGCTTGCTCGAATCCGGAGATTTGATCCAGGTCGCCGGACATGATCTGGTGGCATTCACATCAATTCCGCTTGTGAAAACAAAACGTGAACCGCTTACGCAAGAAAATTTGCGTTCCATGCTTCAAATAAATATCACCACGGTCACAGCCGAAATTCACGGAAGCGGATGCGCTGTCGTAGACGGCGAGCCCGTCACAGAGCAGATGATTTCTCAACGACTTGAACTGTTTATGTTTTTGACTGAAGAGATGACTCAAACTTTCGGACATCTGGATCGATTGGAAAATAATTCAATCGTTATGTGGTGGAACAATGGCATTCCTTTCGGAGCTCACGAACGAGTAAAATCGCCTGGCGAATTTTTAGCATGTCAAACCGCGCTGAAGCTGCGCGACTTCGCCGTTGCCATGGCGGAGAAATCAGATGCCAGTAGCGAAATCTCGATGGAAATTACGATCACATCAGGTGAAGCGGCCGCGGGAAATTTTGGAAATGTTCTTTACGACGGTCCTGACAGATTAACTTTTAAAGTAGAAAATAACTTGAGTGATATCATTACGGACAAGGCAACATACGATCTGGTCGAAGACAGTTTTCGATTCGATCCAGTCGAAGAGCCGGTTGTTGACGGTCCCGCGCAGAAAGGCGGCGTCTACAAACTCTTGCGTATGAAGTCGAAAGTCAAACCTCACATAACCAACGCGAAATAAATGGAAATCTACCTGGTCGACGGCACTTACGAACTCTTCCGACACTTCTTCGCCGTACCTCAATCTAAAAGTGCAGATGGGCAGGAGATTGCGGCTGCCCGCGGAGTGGTCACTTCGGTCATGTCCATGCTGGATCGTGGTACCACTCACATCGGAGTGGCAACGGATCATGTGATCGAATCTTATCGAAACGATCTCTATGATGGCTACAAAACCGGCGATGGCATCCCGCCTGACTTGTGGACGCAGTTTCCAATTTTAGAAGAAGCACTTGATGCACTCGGAGTTGTCGTTTGGCCGATGATCGAATTCGAAGCCGACGACGCGCTTGCTGCAGCGGCGGCTAAAGCCGCTCAGGACGAGCGTGTCAAGAAAGTGGTGATTTGCACGCCGGATAAAGATTTGGCGCAGTCAGTGGTCGGCACACGCATCGTTCAGCTCGATCGTCGACGTGATACCATCCGCGATGAACAAGGCATCATCGAAAAGTTTGGCGTCTCGCCGCAATCAATTCCTGATTATCTTGCCTTAGTTGGTGATACCGCCGATGGTTACCCTGGTTTGAAAGGATGGGGCGCCAAAGCGACTGCTTCGGTTTTATCTCAATATCCTCACCTTGAAGACATTCCAAAAGATTCATCAGCGTGGAACCCGAACATTCGAGGCGCCGCAAAGTTAGCGGCAACGCTGTTCGAGAACTGGGAAGACGCCATCCTTTACCGAACTCTAGCCACACTACGCCTGGATGTTCCGGTCTTCGATTCAGTTGACGAGTTGCGATGGAACGGACCGAAAGCCTCATTCGAAGCCGTTTGCAAGCGCATGAAAGCGGACAATCTCTTCCTGCGTGCCGATGCCATACATAAAGCCCACATCAAATAAAACCAATCAAGTTGTGCGATCGCGCGCCCATAGCTTAAAATCAGGTTTCGTCAATTCAAGTGGAACCAATGAAGAAGTCAATCGAAGTCAATGCCACTCCGGAAGCGGTCTTTAACGCGATCATCAGTTATCGCAGCTCCGATCCCGAAAGCAGAACAGTGCGCTCGGCAGGAGACGGCAGGGCGACCATTGAAGAAAAGTTTGGCGGCGTGCCGATTATTGGTCATTCCATGATCACTTATGAAGAAGTAGAGGTTCCTTTCGAAAGGATTGACTACACTCTCGTCAAGGGCGACAAGCTCGCGAAATTCGAGGGCGCCTGGGTCTTGACTGCCTCCCCGGATGGGCAGTCAACAACTGTTGAACTGACAGCAGATCTGGATATCGCGATTGCGTTTCCTTTTAAAGATCAAATTCTCAATGCCCAAGCCGATCAAGACATGCAAAGACGTTTAACCTACATTAAAGAATTCGCCGAAAACGCCTGAATCATCGCGAGCATTTCTCAATTCCATTCAACACTTGACGAAGTGTGGAACCAAAAATATTTGCGGGTAGCTCGCACGGTTTAATGAACGAGTTATCCCCGAGGACTCAGGAGTTTCTATGAAATCTACAATAGCAGCCAGCTTCAGCCTGGCTATACTGCTGTTTGCGCAACCTTCCTACGCCAAGAATTACGATCCGAGTGACACCACTGCCAGTGAAATTCTCGGATTGACGGCACTGTCCGTAGTGGCGACACCAGTTTTACTTACAGTCGGAACAGGCTATCTGGTCGGCACCGCAATTGAGGCAACAGTTGATGCAACAGGGCATGGAGTCGCTGCGGTCGGAAAGACAACCGGCAATATCGTCAAACTTGTCGGCTCAGGCGGAGAAGCTCTTTCAGAGCTTACCAGCGAAACACTCGACACGGCATCGGACATCGCAACTGACGATAGTCAACTCAAAGTGGAAATCAATAAGAAAGAAATTCCACTGACAGTTAGAAAGGATTATCTGCAATTGAATCAGAAGGTGAAAACGGAATGAATCGTTTCACTGCAAAGACAGCGCTGTCAGCCGCTTTTCTGGTGGTATTGCCTGCGATACCGATACTGATGACGGTGCCTCAGGCGATGGCGGCTGAACAGAAAACTGGCGCGCCTGGAATTCCGTTTCTACAGAAGTCGATTCCTCCACCAGTAGCCATTAAAAAGAAACCTCTATCCGCTGCAGGAGCTGTTGAACAGAAGCCTGGACCTGCGACGGTAATCATTGAACAAAAGTCTCCATCCCCGGCACTAAGTGTCGAACAACAGGTGGTACCAGCCGCACTAACAATGGAACCGTCAACCGTTCTTCAAACGGCACCAACGGATCAAAAGCCGGTCTTCCCGGAAGCACTTGTAGACACAATGCCGGCGCTCCGACCAGCTCCGGTCGACCGACCAGGACCCATCTACCACAAAATTGCTCCGCCAGTCGATCAGGAAAAACTGACAGTAGCGAAGCAACTAACCGATTGGTTGCAGAACAAATTGATGGAAAGAAAGGCAATTGTTGCCGTGGTATCGCGCAAAGGCGGACGCGATCTAAAAGGTCGAGACCGCACCGGCATGGCGCATTCGGGGTTGGCAGTTTATGATCCCAGAGTCAAAACATGGATTCTATATCAAGTACTAAACAATCCAAAAGCAGGCCAACCGACGGCGGAACTCTGGCGCATGGCACCGTTAGATTTCTTCTACGGACAAACTGGTTACGATAAAAACGCGTTGGTGCTCATCCCCGATCGAGAAACGCAACAACGAGTCTACGAGTCAATCTTGAATGGCAAGGCTTGGAAGATGGCGTTTACTAAGAAATACAATCTGCTCTCTCGCTATGACAGCGCAGACAGTATGAATTGCAATAAATGGATTTTGCTAACGATCGCCGCAGCCAGATCGGACGAATACGAACCGCTGAAAGTGTTGTCCGTGGTCAGCAACGGTTTTAGTCCCGGCAAAATACGTTTAAGTTTTTTCGCGAAGGAAGCGGTGAAGAGAAAAACGAATATTAGAACGGCAGAGTTACCAACCAAAGGAGCAGTGGAGACAGTGACGGCCGAGAGTCTCTATGACTCAGGATTGTTCGAAGAAAAACACTTTGTCAGTGAGCCAATTTAGTTCGAAGTTTGTTGCGGAAACTTTGAGAATTCTCGGATTTCAAAAAGCGAACGGTTAGATGCTGACAGATTCAGCGTTTAACCGTTTTGCCCCAAGATGAAATTGTGCTTACCTGACATTGGTGTCAGCAGCAACCTTGAAGATCCGGCTGACTACTAGTAGGATCTGTTGGAACACACGGCTACTGCCGTTATCGCGTCGGAGAGTGACTTGAGCTCTATCGGAAATTTAGATAAATCAGATTGTTCGCCGTCAACGCAAAGCATCGAAAATGCAAACGAAGAGACGAATAAATTCGTCGCGCAGAAGTTGACGTTGAAAACTTTCTTCGGTAGCACCTTCGTCATTCTGGTGCTACTGCTGGCGTTTGCAGCGGTCTCTATCAATCTTGTCCCCGGTAAATTTTTAGATGCCGCCGACGGCGTGCCATCGCAGTTTCGCGTTGCAGTAAGCAAGATTTCTAAGTTTCTCGACTCGAAAGAAGAACCCGACATTCTTCTTCTCGGATCGTCGTTGTGGCTCCTTCCATCTGCCAGATGCGACGATCAAATGTTGGGCAAACCAATCTGTTATGAAGATTGGTACTTGAGTGGATTTGTGAATTCGTACGACAAATCGCTTTATTTCGAGCGCCGATTAAAAGAATCCGGCGTCAACGCGTCAGTGAAGAACCTTGCCATCACCTCATCTCTGATGTCTGACAATTCCGATATGTTTAAAACGATAATGGAGACCGGCAAGCGTCCGAAAGTAATCGTTTGCGGATTAGCACCACGAGATTTTATTGATGCCACCGTGAAACCTGGGTTCACGCCAACGCAGCTCCTGTTGACCGAATTCAAAATTAATCAGATCAGTAATTCGCCGATCGATTTCTCAATCGACGGACTAAATTATGAGAAAACAAAAGTCGTTCATCATTTTGAAAAAATAGTTGCCCGCATTCGCAGCATATCGACGGACTTGATTGGCGACGCAACTAATCATTCAGCAACAGAAGGAGTGCGCACGGCCGCGATTAAGAGACCGAATGTGTTTAAGGATTTGAAAACATACAAACACATTTATGAGCTGAAAAGCAAAGAGATGTTGGTGCGACAAGCGGACTATCTGCGCGATCTCTTATCGTGCGCAAAAACGCATGACGTCGCAGTTGTTTTGATCAACATGCCTTTGACAAAAGAAAACATCAGCATGCTGGATCGGGACCTCTACAATGACTACGTTGGCACCATTAGGGATGCCGCGCGTGAGCAGAACGCGCTTTTCCTGGATGTGGGCTCTGAGTCAAAATACGACAGCCTGGAAGATTTCGAAGACAGCTGCCACTTGAGCGCTCAAGGCGGAAAGAAACTGTTCAAGACCGTTGTCACCGCCATTGCAGCCGAGCCGGCACTGGTTGCAAAACTGTCCACGAAGCACTGATGGTTCGCGGAATGGCTCCAGCGATTCGAACTTGACTTAGAGAGATCAGTGCTGAATGCATATCTGAATCTACAACTGAATTTAGAAACAAAGTGACTTAGAAATTTTGGAGCAACATGACAAACGAAAGCGAAGTTCATCTTTCCGATAGAGCACGAGCGATTCCCAGCTCCAACATTCGCGATTCGATGAAACGAGTCGCAATCGCAACTGCGCGAGGTGAAGTAGTCAATCTAGCGCAAGGACTACCGGAATATCCGGCACCAGATACGGTGAAACGTGCGGCGATGGATGCCATCGAACATAACCAGAACCAGTATTGTGATACATGGGGTCTACCGGCTCTGCGTGAGGCGATCGCGCGGAAGTATCAATCGCATTACGGCATGGCTGTTGATTGGCAAACTGAGATCACTGTGACATGTGGAGTGAGCGAAGCGATCAACGACGCCCTTTTGACTATCGTCAATCCAGGCGATGAAATCATTGTATTCGAGCCATTCTACGAAAACTACTTCGCGAACATCATCATCGCTGGTGCAGTAATCAGATACGTCAAATTACGAAAACCTGATTACACTTTTGATCCGGCCGAACTCGAACAAGTGTTCAACGACAAGACTCGTGCGATCATAATCAACAATCCCAACAACCCGACCACGAGGGTGTTCACACGCGAAGAGCTGGAGAAGATCTCTGAGCTTTGCCAGAAGTGGAATGCGTTTGCAATCTGCGACGAAATTTATGAGCACATGGTTTATGACGGCAAAAAGCACACGGTGATGGCAACTTTACCTGGCATGAAAGAACGAACATTCACATGCTCCGGTTTGTCGAAAACATATAACCTGACCGGATGGCGAGTCGGCTGGGTAATCGCTCCAGCACCTCAAACTGCGGCTTTACGCAAAGTGCACGACTATCTGACTCTAGTGGCACCGACACCGTTTCAAATCGCAGGTGTGACCGCGCTGGAATTGCCGCCGGAATATTACACCGATCTGATCAACAGTTATACTATTCTGCGCGACAAACTGGCGGACAGTTTGCTCGATGCCGGTATGGAATTGCTGCGCCCTGAGGGCACGTATTTCATTCTAGCCGACTGCAGTGCATTGGGTTTCCGAGACGATCGCGAAGCTGTAGATTTCCTGGCGAGGGAACTACAGGTGGTGGCAGTGTCGGGATTTAGTTTCTTCCGTCCGGACACCAACACCAATGCACTTCGTTTTTGTTTTGCCAAGAATATCGCAACATTAGACAGAGCGGCAAAACAACTCAAGCCGCTCCGAGACATGTGTCCTGCAAAAACACTTAAAATTTAGGTGTTTCAGCGAGGGCAAACGGATTCTGATAGAGTGGATTTAGCTCTATTAGTAGGTGATATCCGTGAATTTCAATATTTCAGGAGCCCTCCGGACGCACACAGGGCGGCACAAACTGTTCATCGGTTCGGTCGCCGCAGTGTTGGTCACCGCAATGGCCGCGTCGATTTACGTTGCGATCAAGACGAACAATGATCGCGAAGAGGCTACCGAACTGATGCACTCGGGACTCAATTTACTGGCGGAAGGCAAAGTATACGAGGGGCTCAACTTACTGGAATCGGCGCAGTCCAAAAGCCCGCAAGTCTGCCAGCGCCTCACTAACAATTGGGGCTTTCACGGCAACTCCTGGAACAAAGACAACCTCCCTCCCGAACTAGCTCTGAAGAGACTGGATGGCATCAAAGTTTTGAGGAAAAGCGATCAGTGGATCGACGGAGAGCGAATAAAACTGCTAAAACAATTGAAGCGATTAAAACCGGTCACGGACTACTATGAGACTATCGCAAAACCGTGGTGTGGGTGCGACATCACAATCAAAACTCGTACCGATGTGTTATCCGATGACGGAAACCTGGCCAATCTCCTGTGGCAGCAAAACAGAAAAGCTGAAGCAATGGCGAAAATTGATCGGGCAGTCGCACTGTTTCCGTGGAATACAGATATTCGCGAGCTGGCGACCAAAATCTACAAAGATCAAAATCAGCCAGAAAAGCTCAAGCTTCTTCAACAACGAAATTTGAGCGATGAAGAATTGCTCTCCTTTACGAAATCGGCAAACGATTACACTGATAGCACGAACAAAACGAAACTAAAAGCATTCGATAAATTGCTGAACAAACATTCCTGGTGCGCGGCGGCTCTCCTCCTTCGAAGCAAATCCTACGAAGAAGCCAATCAACCAGGAAAAGCAATCGAGGATGCTAACAGAGTTATCGCAATCTATCCGGATCTAGCCGAGGGTTACTATCGTCGAGGTGAAATATTCGAATCGGTTAGGAACTACCAGAGAGCATCAGATGATTTCCTGACCGCATTGAAAACACTGCCGAATTCAGAAACTCTGCAAGAGAAGAAGTTTGAAATAGCTGAGCATCTGAATCAAAATGACGTTGTTCTGCGCTTGCTTGACGAAAAGATAAAATCTCATCCGAACAACCTGGATCTCTATAAAGACAAGTCGGAGTTGTTGAAGTCGTTAAATCGATGGAAACTCGCGGAGCGAGTCATCAATGAAGCCATACCGTTGGCGGAACTTGAAATGCGTTGCGATAGGCTCGTTTCGTTCTACGAAGTCGCAGAAGTGTATGATAGCTCTGCCCATAATGCTGTTTTGGAATTCAAGAAACAGAAAGCCGACCTTCGTCACGCCGAGGGCGACACTGAAGGCGCGATTGAAATCCTGGACAAACTGATCAAAACCTATCCCGCAGATTTGTCGGTTCGAGACTTAAAGATCAGATATCTAGTTGATTCGAAAAAATACAATGCGGCGCTTGCGTCAATGAACGAAACGATGGCTCTACAGGGACCATCGATTACAATTCCAATTGTTTCGCAGTTAAACCCTAATCAATCGCTTTTCGATAGTGCATCTTTGTACGAATTACCGAGAGACGGCTCAATCAACAACGATGCGGTAACCCGACTTGCAACTCGCGCCGAAATTTATAAAGCGCTGAAAGACAAAAACAACGAATTGAAAGATCGCCGAGAAAAGCTGCATCTCGAAAGACTAGACCTGAACGGCTATAGTAATGCACCGCAGTATTTGAATGCGCTCTCCAAAGCAATCGACTTGCCGGACAAAGCAATCGCTACGAATGTGCTCGAGCGATTCCTCAAAAAACAGAAGACTGCTGGAAGTGACGAAAGCAATAATTTATTAGGGGCAACAGATATTTCGAATTTCTGTCGGGAAATAGAAGATACCGACAATCATGCTTTAGCGATTGAAATACTGAATCGACTGGACAATGAATTGCAAGAGAAGTTTGAAGTCATCGGTTCAACGAGAGCGCATCTGCAAGACCGCTTATAATCTACTCCTCCTAACCGCGCTCCGCTGTTTGGCGCTCCGCTCTTTGGCGTTCCTCCGATTTCGCTTGCGCCCAATCACCTTAGAAATTTGTCGTTAGATCGATGCAAGTCAACTCGGAAATGTCCCTTAACGAGATTCGTCGTCGTGCATCTATAATGTATGTGAGTTTGATTCGAACTAACGGAAACATCAGATTGCTCTTCATCATCACTAGCCTCATATGTGCAGTCATGATGGGTGCCGGCGACTTTTTCGGCGGTCAGGCATCGAAGCAATCTCCCGTCGCAGTTGTCGGACTGATCACTCAATTATTAGGATTGTTCGTCGTATCATCAATCGTTTTGTTCGGCGCACAATCGTTTGCACAAACTCCTTTCCTCTACGGCATTGGCGCAGGTCTCTGCGGCAGTGTTGCGTTAATTGCTCTTTATAGAGGACTTGCAGTCGGAAAGGTTTCGATTGTGGCACCAGTTTCGGCAGTGCTCTCTGCTTTGATACCAGTTATAGTTGCAGTCGTCACCGGTCATGTATTTGGTGGACTAACCTGGATCGGCATCGGGTCCGGGCTAATCGCGGTTTACTTCTTGTCTCTCCCATCAGCAGACGAAACAAAAGCTAAAGAAGAAACAGGCATTTTTCATGCCATCATCGCCGGTATCGCACTAGCGTTCTTTTACATAATGCTAGGTCACGCAGAAACCCATGGCAATATCTGGACACTCGTCGGAGAGCGTTTCTCCGTGGTTTCCGTGATGCTGATTGTGATACTGTTTCGCCGAATAAAGATAACGAAAACTATTCCAGGTTTAAAGCTGATTTTAGTTGCTGGCGCCACCGACGTAATCGGGAATTTTGCCTTTCTCTACAGTGCCAGTATCGGACCACTACCCATGGTGGCAATGATTTCATCTCTGTATCCAGCCACTACCCTGTTTCTCGGCTGGATCATATTAAAAGAGAAATTGAACAAGAGGCTGGTGATCGGAATTGTTTGCGCATTTGTGTGCATCGCGATTTTCGCAATGCCCTGAAACAATATTCCTAGTTCAATCGATCTCTCAAACTACTTCGCTCGATAAACTTTTCGCTAGCTCGCTTTCGTGCTGGTTCACCGAGTTTATTCAACAATGCCTGAATGCCGAATCCCAGCATAGAACTAAAAACAACCACCGGTATAATCACCGTCACGATCATTGCAAACGCCTCAAAACTTGCCGACGATTCCCAGGACAACGAAATCCACGAATTTTGAGAGTAAAAAGTGCGTGCGTGCGGAACCACAATCGGACCGAGAAAACTACACGCGTACCAAACGCTGGGCAGACAGATCACCGTTCCGAAAAACGGAGCCAAAAGGCGATACCCTTTGATTGGTGCCAAAGAACGCAGGGAGCGTCTTGAATGGTTTCGAGCTAATTGGTCTGACATTAAATTCGACTCTCACTCAATCCGAAGGTCACTTTTCTACTTTAATGACATCCACCCGCCACACGCCGTATCTCGCTCTTTTTCTTAATTAATCCAGGAACGCACCGGGCGCTCGCCACAACCCCCCGCATTCGCCTCATAGTTAGTTAGAATCTAAAGTTACACAAGAAGAATCGTCTCCAGTCCGAAACCAGGTGATTAATGTTCAGCGGCGCCCCTCCCGTTCATCTTATGTGGTCGAAAATGTTTGACCCGAAGAAACCAAAAATTCAGAAGCCGATCAATTGGAAAAGGATCGGCAAGCTTTTCTTTCCATATTGGAAACAAGGCATCCTCGTTCTGATTTGCGTGCTGCTGATTTCGGTGTTGGGTTTGTTGCCACCGTTGCTATCCATGTGGCTCATCGACGTGGCAATTAAGACCGGCAATTTCACAATGGTAATTCAACTTGTTATCGCAATGATTGCGACTGCGCTCCTGGGCTCGCTTGTCGGCGTCGGGCAGGGTTTTCTCAACGCCACCATAGGCGAAGGCATCATGCGCGATTTGCGCGTTCAATTGATGGCTCACATGCATCGCATGCCATTGGATTTTTTCACTAATACCAAAACCGGGGAGATCATGAATCGCGTCTCCAACGACGTCGATAGCATTGACGGGCTGGTTTCAGGAACTCTGGTCTCGGTAGTGACTAACTTTTTCACGATTGCCACCACAATGGTGACCTTATTCTGGCTCGACTGGCGACTGGCGATCGCGTCGATGCTGGTGATACCGCTGATGGTGTTTCCCATGTGGCCGGTCGGTCGCAAAATGTATGAAATCCGGCGCACGACGCGGCAGAAACGCGACGAGATCCACGCGATTGAGCAGGAAACGCTTTCTGTTTCCGGCATCATGCTTCTGAAATCATTCGTTCGAGAAGACTATGAAAAAGATCGCTTCTATGGTTTGAGTTCTGACCTGATGAAAAAAGAGGTCGACCTGGCGATGGTCGGCAGATGGTTTATGGCGGCAATCGCGGCGATGGTCACGATTGGTCCGGCGGCGATCTGGCTGATTGGCGGTTGGCTCTCTATCAACTCCGGCGTGACCGTCGGCGTGGTGGTATCATTCGTCGCCTTGCTAAACCGGCTCTACACGCCGGCTGCCGCACTAGCTGGAGTGCAGACGCAAATCGTCAGCGCGCTTGCGGTGTTCGAAAGAATCTTCGACTACCTGGACATGATTGAAGAGCCCGGCAATGAAACTCCCGGCGAGCCCTTCGCTCAGGTCGACGGCGGTGTCAAATTCAACGATGTCAGCTTTTCATACAGCGACCGTTCCGATGCATTGAAAAACGTTTCGTTCACAATAGAACCCGGTGAAGTAGCGGCTTTCGTCGGCCCCTCGGGCGCGGGCAAAACCACTTTGACTATGTTGGTGCCAAGGTTTTACGAGCCGCAGACCGGAACGATTACGATCGATGGTCGCGATATAACCACAATCGGACTGGCTGATCTGCGGCGCCACATCGGCATCGTCACGCAGGAAACGTATCTGTTTCACGACACTATAAAGAACAACTTGCGTTATGCCAAACAAGACGCGACCGATCAAGAGATCGAAGATGCCACACGGGCAGCCAATATCCACGAGTTCATCGCGAGGCTGCCGGATGGTTACGACAGCATCGTCGGCGAGCGCGGTCATAAGCTCAGCGGCGGCGAGCGGCAACGTCTGGCGATTGCCAGGGTTTTGCTCAAAAATCCACGCCTGCTTATATTCGATGAGGCGACCAGCTCGCTCGATTCTGAAAACGAGGCCTTGATCCAATCAGCCCTGGTTCCACTCATGAAGGGCAGAACCAGTCTGGTCATTGCTCACCGACTTTCGACCATCCAATCGGCTGACAAAATCTTTGTGGTCGAGGCTGGAAAAGTGGTCGAGTTCGGCAACCACGCCTCGCTACTGGCTCAAAACGGGTTGTACACGCGGCTGTATAAACAGCAGTTTCGGGATAACGGTCACGCAGATGTCACGATGGAAAGTTAAAGTTGCTGGACTCGCAAATCGAGCTGCACCTTTATCCTACTGCCCTGTCTCGAGGACACCATAATGGCCGATCAAGTCAACGTCAAAGATAACCCGACCCCACCCGCCGCCAAAGCACAACCTGACGCTCTCTCTGAATACGTACTAGACCGTCAGTCCGCTCCGGCAGCTCCAGCAGCCGAGAAGCCCGCTGCCACTCAGTCTCCTAATGATAAAATGAATGACCTCAACGTCACGCCAATAACGACTCCAGGATGGAAGGCTCCTGATGCGCCGCCGCGCACTTCTGCTGAGAATAATTCAAACGGGACAACGGATAAACTAGGCGACGATGTTCTGAAAAGCATGGAGAAATCCATGGAAAGCTCTGAGGGTCGCGAGGACATCAACCAGGGACAAGAGAACATTCTTGATGCCGCAAAAGAAGCAGTAGGCAAGGATTTGTGGAAAGGCACCAAGTGGGAAGGCTCTGTCAATGGTGGCAAGCTTGGCGCAGCAGTATCTGTTTCGGAAGTTCTGAAATCGTCCGGCGTCACTGATGCTGTCGATAGCGCATCGATTAGCGGTGTCGAAGATCAAATGAAGAAAGCAGGCTTCTTTGAGAAAGACGTGAAAGATGGCAATCCTGGCGATGTAGTCGTTTATCAGCCCGACCCGAACAATCCTTCAAAGCGCATTGGCGTCCTGGGAGATCCCAACGAGCATGGCAAACCAACTATCTATCAAATGGATAGAAACGGCAAATGGAGCCATCATGAGATGAAAGTCCCAGCCAATGCGAAGACGAAAGTTTATTCGCCTGGATGCCAGGAATAAGCTGACCTACAACGTATAACATCAGGGGCGGTGCACTTTTGTACCGCCCTGTTTTTGTGGCATGCTTCAGGCGGCAGAACAAAACGAGGTTGATAACAGGAAGCGATGGAGGAACGCAATGTAGATGCGATAGCAGAACGCGATAGCGATGTGATTCCAGCAGTTCCTGGAAGGACCAAACATTCAAGGCTGATTCGGCGATGCATCTCCGCCTTTCGCAGCAAAACTGATTCTCGCAATTTCTGTGACGAGGGTTCGATCCATAGCGACTGGGAGTCAATTCGCTATGCATCAGCTGTTATTGAGTCAGGGCGCCGTTTCCTGTAAAATTCAGAGAATGCAAACAGACAAAGTTCCGAAAAATGCGTCCACCAAAGACCAATATCTGCGCAGCGATTCAATGCGTAAGATCGGGCTGCCGCCTGCCGAGCCGTCGCGAACGCTGGCGCTGCGCATCAAGGAGGCACTGGCCAACGACGATCGCAAGGCTCTTCAGATTGCATGCAAGGATCTGCTTCACGCATTGAGCGATGCCTACAATGTCAAACCGCCTGGTATCAAAGTGCTTGCCGCTAGACCGCGAAAAGTTACTGATGCCTGGGTGACTGAAACGTTTGGCGACTACGATCCGGAGACCACGCAAATCAGGCTGTGGATGCGGACTGCGGTGCAGAAGAAGGCGACCTCTTATGGCACGTTTTTGAGCACGCTCTGCCATGAATTTTGCCACCATCTCGACATGGTATCACTAGAACTGCCGGACACTTTTCACACGCGCGGTTTTTACGAGCGCACCGCCTGGATTTACCATCACATTCAAAACACACCTGTGCGACAAATCGTTTGGCAATCTCAGTCGGATGGCACCTACAGCGTCAACTGGGCAGGAACCATGCGCGCTCCGGCCATCCCGGTCTCATAGTTTCAGAAACGGAAACTCAGTTTAAACATGGATATATCGCGGCGTATCTTTTTAAAACGCACCATCACTGGTGCGACATTGCTTGTGTCGGGCCAACTGTCGGCATTCGCAAAAGATGATGCGCCAAAAACCACTCTAGAACACACAGGCGTCTCCAGTCCCGAGATACCGGGCGTCGGCTCGTCGCAATCGCATGCTGATGCCATAGTGCCGCTTCCAGAGACACAGACGGTAGCGAACCCGGAAGCGATTAAACAATTGCAAGAGGCGCTTAAACAACTCAAGATAAAAGGTCGAGTGACCACGCCTGGTGACAGCGATTACGCGGAAGTTAGCAAAGATTACAACGGAAGGTTTAAATCAAATCCACAATGTATTATTTTCTGCGCCAGCGAAAGCGATGTTATTGCTGCCGTGAAGCTGGCTTCTAAGCAGAATCTTCCTGTTTCGCTGCGCAGTGGCGGTCACAGTTACGAAGGCTTCTCCATCGCTGATGGTGGCATTGTAATTGACGTCAGTAAAATGACCAACATCAAAATAAACGCCCTGAAGAAAACAGCCCAGGTGGAATCTGGTACCACATTGATGCCACTGTATGAGGCGATGTGGGAGAAACGCCTGGTGGTGCCCGGCGGCTCTTGCGCCACCGTCGGAGTAGCGGGATTGGCTCTAGGTGGTGGTTTCGGTTTACTGGCGCGCAACATGGGTTTGACCTGCGACAATATTCTTGGCGTGCGAATGGTCGACGCTAAAGGCGAGATCGTTGAAGCGAATGAACATCACAACGCCGACTTGCTGTGGGCATGCCGCGGCGGTGGTGGTGGCAACTTTGGCGTAGTCACTGAATTCACGCTGCAAGCGCATCCGATCAACAACGTCACTGTGTTCAAGATGAAGTGGAACTGGGCCGACATGCCTGCTGTAATTCAGGCGTGGCAAAAATGGGCGCCCCATGTTGACCAACGCATGACTTCGGTTTTAACTTTGACCTCGAAAAAGTCGAATCGCGTCTCTTGTATCGGCGTTTTCGTCGGCGGGCAAGCCGATGTGCGCGCGCTCATCAAGCCATTATCGGCCGCTGCGAAGCCTTTGAATGTTTCGATCACGACCACGCCATTTATAGACGCGGTCAACAGATTTTCTGGAGTTCGCAAAGGAAAGCCGGCACCAGGGGCGAACCCATTAGGTGCAACGAAACCATCAGGCGCGGCGAAATCATTGGCTGCAGCGAAATCATTGACTGTTGCCAAACCATCACCGGATACGGTGCACATGCACGTTCACCCGCGATTTAAAAACACCTCCGACTACGTCAGCAAAGAACTCGACGAAGAAGCAATCAAAACGATCGTTACGTATTTGACGGACAGCCCCAGAGACAGTAGTTGCATCCAGTTCGACAGCTACGGCGGTAAAATCAATCAAGTACCATTGAAGGACACCGCATTTTGCCACCGGGGCGACACTAAGTTTTGCATCCACTATCAAATCAGTTGGCAAAAAGCGGCTGAGGATGAGCGCAACATCACGTGGATTGCTGACTTCAAGAACGCGATGAAGAGTCACGTCTCAGGCTTTTCATACGTCAACTATTGCGACCGAGAAACCGAAGATTGGGCGAACAGTTACTACGGGGACAATTTGGAACGGCTGATTGCTGTGAAAAACAAATTTGATCCGGATAACTTCTTTAAATTCGCGCAGAGCATTCCAGTTGTGGCGCCTTGAGTTTGAGCGAAGCTGTCGGGCCCGCAATGTTTCGCTTGCCTGCCAGGCTTGTTCTGCTATGCTTATTTTGAACTTAAGTATCCCGTTGTCGTTTCTCAAGACTGAGCAATTCCGATGGACAGACCGACTCGAAAAGTTCTACTACTGTCTCCAACCAATAGAGCGGCGCAAGCGCTTTCGTCGATAGGCGAATCGCTCAATTGCGAGATCATCAAGGATGAGCGATCCAAAGGCAGCTTTCTCTCCAACTTTCGCTACGGAGAAACGCTCGACATCGTAGAGTTGATCGAGTCTCGCGTTGCGCTTCACCAGAAGGAGAAGATCGATGGTATCACCTGCACGGTAGCGTTTCCGGGAATGAACGTGGCGGCCGCTTGTATCGCGAAAAAACTCGGTGTGCCCGGTCCCTCTCCCGAAGCCATTCTCACTTGCGAACATAAATATTACTGCCGCCTGGCGCAGGAGAAATTTGTCCCGGAAGCAACTGCTGACTTTCAACTGATCGATCCTTCCGACGAAAGCTCGGTTAAGCACGTGACGAAATTTCCACGATTTGTAAAACCCGTAAAATCAATTCTCTCGTCAGGCGCGTTTCGAGTAAATAGTCAGAGTGAATTGAGAAAGGCAGTTCATCGAGATAGTTTGCCTGTCGATTTTCTCAAACCGTTTAATGAACTGATTGATAAGTACAGTGATTTCGAGCACCAAGCCAACTACTTTCTTGTCGAAGAATTGCTGGAGGGCTGGCAGGTTTCGCTGGAAGGTTTTGTCTATCAAAACGAAATTACGATCATGGGAATCGTCGATGCCATCATGTTTCCCGGCACCATTTCTTTTAAAAGATTCCAGTATCCATCAGCGCTTTCAGAAAACGTGCAGTCGCGAATGGCCGATATCGCAAAACGCTTTATCGGCGGCATTGGTTATAACAACTGGGCGTTCAATATCGAGATGATGTACAACCCAGTCACAGAGAAGATTCACATCATCGAAGTGAACGCAAGGTTAGCGTCACAATTTTGGGATCTTTTCGAGAAGGTCGACGGAAGCAATCCGTTCGAAGCAATTCTCAAGATCGCTGTGGGCGAGAAACCACAATTCAAGCACCGTCAGGGTCGATTCAAAGTCGCTGCCAGTTGCGTATTGCGAACTTTTGAAGACAAGCTTGTGAGCAAGATTCCTACGAGTGAAGATATCACCAGGTTGCAGAACAAATATCCTGATGCATTTGTCGAAGTGCTAGCGAAAGTCGATCGCCGGTTGTCGGAACAGATACAAGATTCCGGCAGTTTCCGTTACGGTCTAATCAACATCGGCGCTGATTCATGCGAACATTTGGAGTCAAAATTCAACGATTGCGCGTCGATGCTGCCGTATTCTTTTGAAGAATTAGCAGTGATGGATTCAAGCCTGCAGCGCGGACTCGAGACATAGCCGTTCCACGAAGTAGCGAGTATGGTCGCCATTTACGCACCACATTTGAACGGTCACTTCGCAGACTTGGCTTTTACTTCGCCCTCTTCGCCTTCCATGTATGGCAATTCGGTCACCACACCTGGTTCCAGCGTCAACATCAAACCGGTCACCTGTGTCAACTGGAAACCCTTAGCTTGCAACAGTTTCAGCAGACCTTTATCGCCAAGCGCGCGGCGCAGATCTAACGATACAAATATGGGACTGGACCTTTTGAGCGCGTCTTCAACGGCGGTAGCAAGAGGCGCATTGCAGTCCTGATAAAGTTTGTTGTAGGCAACAATCAGTTCCGGACTGTTTTTCGTCGAACTCATAGCAGCTTCAATCGACTTATTGGTATCACCGAGAATCCAGGCATCTTCCAATTTGCGCTGCTGGTTTTGGTAATCCAGAACATCGTACAGCGCAAGTCGAGCACAAAGATCCTGGTCGCTTTCCGGAAGGGATTCGAAATAACTCAAGCGGTTCAATGCGGGTTCCAGCTCGATGAGCCGTTTACCGAATCTACTGGTTCCTTTTAAAACCTGTTTCTCAAGATCAAGAACATTGAATCCGATTTGTCGAATGAGCGAAGAGTCAAATCCGGTAGTAAGAAAATAGGGTTTCCAGACATCGTAAATTTCAATTGGTTCACCCGTCCACTCGACTAAGTCTTCGAGGGATTTTCTCGTAGGTTTCGAGATGTGCTTGGAAAGCCGGTCTTCGCCAGCGTAGCATCCGATACTGTAGGGGTCGGAAGGAAGACCCATATATGAATCGACGGCGATTTGACTGGAGACTTTAAATGCTTTGCCGATTTCTCCGGTCAAAGGGAAATATCGATTTTTTCCATAATTTATAACCGGGAAAACATAAACCACTAGATTGCCTTTGTTTGCTTTCCAGAAGCTCAATTTGCGTTCTTCGGCAGGCACCGCGGGTGGTTGCCCCGGGGAGGAAGTTCCTGTTTGAGTGGAGCCTGGCG
Source organism: Candidatus Obscuribacter sp. (assembly GCA_021772095.1). Lineage (GTDB taxonomy): Bacteria > Cyanobacteriota > Vampirovibrionia > Obscuribacterales > Obscuribacteraceae > JADYXR01. The sequence continues at coordinate 37,878 of JADYXR010000143.1, forward strand.
TGGAGCTAGATGTGGGACTGGACGTGGAGTTAGATGGCGAGCTTACACCCGGTGTAGAGCCTGGAGTGGAACTGGTGGATGGATTGTCACTGGTCCTCAGTTTATGCCCATTACGACCGTTGAGGTCGAGAGCACTTGGCGGTGTTCCGTCGGCAAAACTTCTCATCAGTGATTCGAACTGGTCGGTAAAATCTTGCGGAGTATCCGATGGATAAGCGAGTCGCGTGTAGATATGAACATTGGTTGATTGCACATATGGTGCCATCAATATTACGGAGTAGAACGCGTACTCTGCATACTTTTGCGGTAGCTTGACCGGTCCGTTGTACTCACCGGGCTTAAGTTCCAGGTCACCAATCACACCGCCGAAATCAGGAATCGTTTCAGTTTTCTTAGTTAGCGTGTTGAGATTAGGACGTGTGCGATGCTCGAAGTGGATTTTATTTCCAGCCCTCGTAACCTTCGCTTTAGGGTAGTTCTCTCGAATGAATTTGGTAACTGAATCGAAGACCTTGTTCTCCAGGGCGGCTTCGGAACTCAGCGGCTCATCAGGCTTTTGAGCGACAGGTGGCAGCTCCGCAGTTTGCAAATCCGCAAGTTTCTTGAGGTTGGAACCCGTCTCCGTTGTCTCTGCCGCCACCGCAGACAGTGCACAAAAAAACCGCAATGAAATCGGTTTATTTCCATGTGCGAACGGCAGATCTCCAATGTTGGGCGATGGCATCGTTCCGATCAGAACCGAAATTAAAGCGGCGACTCCAACTGAAGACGTGACTCCGCGCGCCTTTGGTTCAAAGCGTCTCATTTGATTCTCTGTGCGCCGACGCATCATGGCGTAATTACAAGAGAGTCTAAGTAGCGTATCACCGCCGCGGATCGGACCCACGGTCCAGTGCCCATCACGGTCACGAAATACATCCGTCGACCAGCAACATAACCGCGCACAACCGCTTCGACATCCGCATCGACACTCACTTTACCGCGACATTCCAGCCCTTCATACTCGCTGAGTTTGAGGGCCGTTTCGCCGGAACATTCCGCTTTCATACCTTCGATTATGCCTTTAAGAATCGGTTTGATCGCGTTTGCATCCAGGCGAATATTCTCCGGTCCTCTCATGCTCATAAACATATACATCCCGTGAGGAATATCCGCGCCCACAGCGGTTAGTTGACCGTTGTCGTCCTTTCTCTGGTACTGAACCGGCAAGAGAATCTGCGCTTGATAGCGAGGGAAATTCGCCAACTTGAGCTTGTCCAGTTTCTTTCGGCGAGAACTTCTTGCAGGTGATCCATCGCTTGTCGAAGTAGCAGCCGACGAAGTAGTAGTCGACAAAGCAGCAGTCGGCGGCGCGCCATCGTCCAACGAAAACGCAGCTTGTCCGTGAATCATACACGCGAGAACACAGGCGACAGCTAAAGAACGGAGCTCCACCTTATCCTCGGATCATCATTTGCTGAATTTGTCGGAATTGACGCCAGCCATCGTTTGTGGAGTACCGGCGACGTTCTTCGCCCTGTGCGAGGCGTACGACAAAATTGCCTCGACCTGACCCAGATAGTCAACGATGTAGCGGGCACGGAAACCGCGTTGAATGAACGCTTCCAGCCGCAGCCACTCTTTGACGGTGCTGTGCAAATTGGTGACGTCTTTGCGCGCGCCGTCGATGTCGGAAGCGGTCGATGCCTTATCCAACTTATGCATTCCTTTTTGCAGCGCGTCGATCTGATTTAATACATCGTTGGTGCTGGCCGTGTCCGAGAGAATGTGCGTCTTCGGATCCTGCAGATAGCGATTCACCATAGCGGCAAAATCATCAACCAGAAAACGGCTTGCCTTCAGCGGTTCCGACTGCGGCGTAAGAAGAGTTTGTCGGCGATAAGGTCCGTTTTTCAACACACTCAATTTCTTATCGTCAAGGTGAGCGGCCGCGAACATTGTCGTACCCAAAGTACCGGCACCACGGGCAGTATCCAGCTGTTCGATCAAACCAGCCATGTCGACTCGCATAACAGCGACGCCTGGATAAACCAGCGACTTGTCCTCGGTCGATTCGCGGCAATAGTTAGCCATGATTGAAAGGTCTTGTGGCGTTGCCGAGTAAGTCATCGGATTGAGCGTATCGATCCAGCCGTTAGACACCCAGGTTTCCCAATCTTGTTGAATTGCATTGATGCGCATTCTTCTAGGGAAGGCATAAACAGCCGCGGAGATTCTCATTTTCGGACGTTGGCTGCGCACCAGATCCGATACCTCTTTGACGAGTTGATTAACCTGGTGTGTTTTCCAAGCTATGAACAATTCGCGAGTTTTGTCATCGAGTGAATCGAGCGAGAGTCCGCTTTCTTGTTCGAACTTTGTTCGGCTCAGCCAGTTAAAACCGCACTCGCTGCCTTTGTTGTTAAACGGATATCTGATGTAATCGAGTTGAATGCCATCGACCTGATAACGACTGATCACTTCGGCAATCTCGTCTTTGATATATTTGCGGCACTGCGTATTCGATGCGTCAATCCAGTATTCGTGCTGTTTCGGCGGAACAAGCGCTCCGGAAGCGGTTGTAAGCGCCCAATTGAAATCATGTTTGGTCAAAACCGGACCAGCGAAATCAGCGTCTTTGCCAATTATCGGGTTGTGTCTGGCGTTGCCTTTTGCGAATGTCCACATCCAGGCGTGAATTTCCATTCCGCGTTTCTTCGCTTCACCAACTGCGGCGCCAAGCGGATCCCAGCCTTTGGTTTCCGGATTCTGCTCGGTAATATTACTTGGGTACATGGCGTAACCAGCATTGTTCGTTTCGAAATAAACAATGTTGATACCGGCAGATTTGAGCTTCTCGAAAAGGTCGGCCATGCCGCGTGGATTTTTCGTCGCAACGATTGTGCCGCGATCCAGCCAGACGGAACGCGCTTCGACCGGTCGTACCGGCATTGCCTGACCGAAGGCTTGCGCGAAGTTGCTTCTTGCCTTGGAGAGATTGTCGTCGGCTTCTGAAAAGCGACGATCCTTGTATGCAGTATGGAAGCCGTCTACATTTTTCAAAGCGGTGTCGTAGTTAGCTTGAATGGTTCGATATGGAACAACGAATTCCGCTTGCTTAGCGGTTTTGATCGTCTCCAAAGTGCGGTTTGACAAGTATTCCAGTTCCGATTTAATCGTTTGGTACTCAGCAAAGCTGATTTGAATCGCAGCTTCTTGCGTGATACCAGGAGAGAGTTCGTCGAGCAACATCGAAAGATACTTGGAGTTGACGCCGATGTCGCATTGAAGACCGGGAGCCCAACCTAAGTACGCGACGTTGTTCTTTCTGACGATTGCACTGCCTGCGGAGGCACCGCCGACTTCCCATTTTGCCAATGTTTTTGCGTCAGCAGATGGCACAACACGGGCGGCGAGGGTTCCAACAGCGACGCCGTCGCTCATTGGCAAAGGCGAATTGGTCCAGGTCAGCTTGGCAGGATCTTTGAAAGACGATTGCGCTTCGAAGGTTACACCGGCTAATTGTTCAATTGCCAGCGCGCCACTACCGGGAGTGCCGCCACCATCCGTGATGAGAACCTTACCGCCGCCACGAACGTAGTCCGTCAAGCCCACCACCACATCCGGTGCCATGTTGACGAGTAATGGAACGATCACAAGTTTGTACTTAGAAAGTTTCTCGCGACCACCCTGAACGTCGGCGTCTAACAGATCGTCGTAACGCACGTTAGCCGTCGCCAGTGTTCTCTTAAATTCTTTGAAGTCGTCTTCGTATGTACCAAGATGCTGTTCCTGATACTGATTGGAGTTGTACGTGCTGTTCAGCAATCCTACAGGAGACTGAGCCAGAGCCACGCCGGCAAAAAAGACTGAGATGAACATTGCAAGTGAAGAAGCGAAAGTTACTCTGAGTGATGCCTTCGCGATAGTGGTGGACTTAAACACCGCATGCCTCCTGAAACTTGCATACCAACGAACCGATCTGTTCGTTTATGACTCCTGCTGTCTCAACTCTAGATGTTCTGCCTTGTTATTGCATTATTCTTTGCCTTGGTTTTCATAAGTTTAAGTCTTTCGTTGCCTCACAATAGGCTACTGCGCGCATCGAATATCGAATAGACATGTTCGAATTGAATTTTTTTTAGCGATTGCGGGTTTTAACCAATCGATCGAGCTGGCGCTGGTTGTCGCGCTTTGCGATCGTGTCACGTTTATCGTGGAGTTTTTTACCTCGACAAACGCCCAGAGCAATTTTGACGCGATTATTCTTGAAATAAAGTTTCAGCGGAATCAGTGTCAGTCCCTTTTCCTGGACTTTCGACTTAACCTTACGAATCTCTTCTTTATGAAGAAGCATTCTGCGCTTGCGATCGGGCTCGTGGTTGTTGCGATTGCCGTGGTCGTAAGGCGAGATATAACAGCTGTACAACCACATTTCGCCATCTTCGATTTTGGCGTGGGCGTCCTGTAAATTGGCCAGACCCTGGCGCATCGACTTCACTTCCGTGCCCAGCAAAGCGATGCCGCATTCAATCACCTCGAGCACTTCATACTCGTGGCGCGCGCGTTTGTTATCCGAAATTACGCGGACCGAATCGGGCTTTTCGCTGGTGGCAGACGCTGCTTTAGCGGACTTCTCGGGCTTTTTCTGGGTCATGGTCGAAACAAAGACTCGGCGATGGTAACAACAGGCAAGCAATGGTTAAACAGCGCGTCAACTCGTTCTCTGCCTGATCTGTGAGATCGATTTGCGGTTTTTCACTGTTATCTATGTCAGTATAAATGGTATAGAGCAGATCTGGGGAAACGGGTCCGAAAGTGACAACCGCTCACTTGACAGACTAAAATCAAGATAAGAAACTCTGCTCCGTGCGAGTTGTAGGACCGCCACAACACTAAGATGATTAAGATTCAACCATTCCTGCCAGGCGACTCAACGCAACTAAAGGCGCTACTTCGGCACCAAAACGAGCCGATGCCTTACGAAAGTTTTTGTCAGGAAGATCGCGTCATAGGCTCGGGAGTGACTTTCTGGCAGCACTGGATTCCATGCGGTTTGCATGTCGGTCCGTCGGTTTATGTCGCCAAAGAAGACAACGTGCTGCTTGGCGTGATCTCAGTTGACACCAACGGTCGCTCGCGAAATTGCTGGCGTATCGATCACCTGGTCGTCCACCCTCAACATCGCGGACGCGGCATTGCACAAGAGCTCGTCAACTTTGCCCTCGCCTATTTCGGCAGTCAAGGCATCGGACATTTCATCTCCGAAGTGTCGGATCAAAACACGGCAGCCCTCTCGCTGTTTAGCGCCAGCGGCTTTCGTCGCTGTTCGAGGGTGACTTATTACCAATTGCCTCTTGGTTACGAAGACTGCCCAAACCCCGGTGAGGGAGACGTTTTCCGCCTGGCGCTGCCGGGAGATCGAAACAAAATATTCGAACTGAGCAACGACATTTTGCCTGCGGACATGAAGCGTGTGTTCGATTACGTCCCCGATGATTTTCATGTTGCCGAACTGAAACTAGAAGGTCTAGACAAGCTATCCAAGCGCCTCTTGCGCACGCGGCGCTGGTATTGGGTCAACGAACAACCTGAGCGCAACGTGATTCCATGCGCCGTTCAAGTGACTGCCCACAGAGAAGGCGATTATCACCTCGAGTTTCTGGTCAACCCGGGCTGGTCTCACATGGCTCCTGAAGTGGTCGCGTTTGTTTTATCCTTCATGAAACGAGCAGGCATGAAGGGTATGGTGGTCACCAAAGTCTATGAATTCCAGAAGGACGTCCGCGAAGCCGTCGAAAACGCTGGACTGGAGCGCATGGGCAGCTTCACCTTGATGGCACGCGAGCAATGGAAGCGCGCCAAGAAGACTCGAAGCGAGCTATTGGAGCAGGTTCAACTCAATCTGAGCCGACCTGCCGTCAACATTCCTTTTGTCGCCGGAGCCGATGGAGCAGGCGGAATGATTCTGGAAGTCGATCGAGAGTTTCGACGAGTGGATGGTTTTGAAGCTAATAAAGACAATCCATAAAGAATGAACGTGTTCGAAAATAGAAGATGCTGATTTTCTAAGATTGGCAACGGCAATCTCAAACGCCGAACAGCAATCCCTGCCTACTTCCAGGGCGATCTCCTCTGGTCAAAGTGGATTAAAAATCTTCGCGCCTGATCCTTCTATAGATAGGAATCGCCGCGCGCGCCGGAAGAAGTTTGCGTATCATTTGTAAACTAATTACGAAAAGCGCCGCAGCGCCCATAAATATCTGATAGGCTTGCTTCTTGCCGAGTAAAGCCGGTTTCAACCAAACAAACAGAGCAAATTGACTGTTTGGAGGTTGGCGGCGGATTTGGTATTATTTCCGTTTGCTGTGCAAACGGCCGCCGTAATGACATCCGAAAACCGTCGGTTAGCGGTTTTTAAGATACCCAGGAGATATCTGGTGCCAACCATCAACCAATTAATTCGCCACGAGCGCAAGAAGATTACCTTCAAGTCGAAGTCGCCGGCACTGAAGTCCTGCCCTCAGCGCAGAGGCGTTTGCACGCAAGTGAAAACGACCACTCCTAAGAAGCCGAACTCGGCTCTTAGAAAGATCGCTCGGGTTAGACTCACCAACGGTCTTGAAGTAACTGCATACATCCCGGGTGTAGGCCACAACCTCCAGGAGCACAGCGTTGTTCTGATAAGAGGCGGACGGGTCAAGGATCTTCCTGGTGTCCGTTATCACATCGTGCGCGGTGCACTCGATACTGCCGGCGTCAAAGATCGCATGCAGGGTCGTAGCAAATACGGCACCAAGAGACCTAAACCAGGTGCTGCTGCTGCAGCGGCTGCTAAGGGCGGCAAGAAGAAGTAAGAGTTTTGTTCGGCGTTAGTCGCCAAAGTTAGTCGCAGTAAGAAGATTATTGATTAGGAAAACGAGTAATGTCGAGAAGATCACAAGCAATAAAGCGCATTCCACCGCCGGATCCGGTTTTTGAAAGCCCGCTGATCAGCCGCTTCGTCAATCGCATGATGCAGCGTGGAAAAAAGAGCACGGCTCAAAGATTGTTCTACACCGCCCTTAGTATCATCGAAGAGAAGACTAAAGGCGAAGCGCTCGAAGTATTCAACAAAGCAGTGAAGAATGTCACCCCGCTCGTCGAAGTCAAAGCTCGCCGCGTCGGTGGTTCTACATACCAGGTGCCTGTTGAAGTAAAATCTTCCCGCGGTGTCGCCCTCGCGACGCAGTGGATCATCACCAACAGCCGCAAACGTGGTGGTCGTTCATTTGCAGAAAGACTTTCTGCAGAATTGATCGATGCTGCAAACGGCTCGGGTGCTTCGGTCAAGAAGCGTGATGACACGCACAAGATGGCTGAAGCCAACAAAGCTTTCGCTCACTATCGTTATTAAGCAGTACGAGTAGCGCTTCGGCGCCTCGAACGGAATCGCGCTTGCCTGGAGGTTATGCCCCAGGTTTTGTGCTTTTAAAATGCCGGCAAAACAGTTTTGTGTTATCGTCAATTAAGGTAGGGTGGGTGAAAACGAAAGATTCCGGCTGAATTCGGAGCCTTCGCTTTACATCACTTCCGCATTTTTTGGTTTTGAAAAGCTGAAGACTTTCTAGACGCTTAACACCAAGATGCTTATTGCAGGCGGGTCTTCATTGGACCGCTGAAGAAACTGCAATTTCCAAATTTTTTCTGAGAACGCATTCGAACCTTCTCAAATGTAAAGATCAGAATTGAACAAAATAGTGGTTTCTAACGAAATACTGAAAACCCATGTTACTTTCTCTAGAAGGTAATAAAAGACCTCATCTACGAATGAATTGCGCAAGCGATATCAACGGACAACTCATCTCTTTAAAAGGCAGTGTCATGGCAATGGTTGAAAAAGAAAAGGAAGCAGTACAAGCAGTCTCCATGGAGCTGAGTGATCTCCGCAACATGGGTATCGCCGCGCACATCGACGCCGGCAAAACCACTTGCACGGAGCGGATTCTGTTCTATAGCGGACTTATTCACCGCATGGGTGAAGTGCACGAAGGCACATCCGTAACCGACTGGATGGAACAAGAAAAGGAGCGTGGTATCACAATCACCGCAGCTGCCATCAGATCGCAATGGAAAGGCAAAAGAATCAACCTGATCGACACACCAGGACACGTTGACTTCACAGTTGAAGTAGAGCGTTCCATGCGTGTTCTCGACGGTGTTGTCATCGTTCTTTGCGCAGTCGCCGGCGTTCAACCACAAACACTGACAGTTTGGAAACAAGCAAACCGCTATCAAGTTCCGCGCATGATCCTCGTCAACAAAATGGATCGTTCCGGTGCTGACTTCTTCAAAGTTGTAAAACAAGTAAAAGAAAATCTCCCTGGTCAACAAAGCGCACACGCTAACGCTCATCCGATTCAAATTCCAATCGGCGCTGAAGTTGGATTCGTCGGTATCGTCGACCTGATCGAAATGACAGCGACGTTCTATGAAGAAGATGATCCACTGGGCCGCAAAACCACAATCGGTGAAATTCCTGCTGACTTGAGAGAAGAAGCAGAGACCTGGAGAACATCTCTGATTGAAGCTATCGTTGAAACCGGAAGCGACGACTTAGTGACTCGTTTCCTCGAAGGCGTAGAAATTTCTCCCGACGAATTGCGCGCCGCTCTCAGACAAGCTGTCATCCACAACAAAATCATTCCTGTGCTTTGTGGTTCTGCTTTCAAAAACAAAGGCGTTCAGCCGCTCCTCGATGCCATCATCGAGTACTTGCCTTCGCCTCCTGAAGCAAAGGCAATCAAAGGCATTCTGCCTAACGGTGAAATAGCCGAAAGACCTAGTGATCCAAACGCACCATTCGCCGGTCTGGCATTCAAAGTTATGAACGATCCTTTCGTTGGTAAGCTGACATTCGTCAGAATCTACAGTGGAAAGATCACCGCAGGTTCTTACGCACAAAACAGCACCAAGGACAAAAGAGAACGCATCAGCCGCTTGATTCAGCTCCAGGCTGACCAACGTACTGATATTCAAGAAGCCACCGCCGGCGACATCGTTGCTTGCGTCGGTTTGAAAGACACCACCACTGGTGACACGCTTTGTGATGATGCTTTCCCAATCATCCTTGAATCCATGAACTTCCCTGAGCCTGTAATCTCGGTTGCTATCGAACCGAAGACCAAAGCTGACAACGAAAAACTTGGTGGTGCTCTTGGCCGTTTGGCTGAAGAAGATCCAACCTTCAAAGTCAGAGTTGACCACGAAACCGGACAGACCATCATCGCCGGGATGGGTGAACTTCACCTTGAGATCATCGTTGACCGTCTATTGCGCGAATTCAAAGTCGAAGCCAACGTCGGTAAGCCGCAAGTCGCATATCGCGAAACTTGCCGCCAACTCGCCAAAGCAGACGGCAAATTCGTTCGTCAGTCCGGTGGTAAAGGTCAATACGGTCACTGCGTACTCACAGTCGAGCCGAACGAAACAGGCAAAGGCTACGAGTTCGTCAACAAGATCGTCGGTGGTGCCATTCCGAAGGAATACATCCCTGCTGTCGACAACGGTGTCAAAGAAGCAATGGTCGGCGGAGTATTCGCCGGTTATCCAATCATCGACATCAAAGTCACACTGATTGACGGAACCTTCCACGCCGTTGACTCATCCGAAATGGCGTTCAAAATCGCCGGTTCGATGGGCTTCAAAGAGGGCTTCATGAAGGCTAAACCAGTACTGCTCGAACCAATGATGAAAGTCGAAGTCGACGTACCGGAAGACTACATGGGAGACGTCATCGGCGACCTCTCCAGCCGTCGTGGACGCATCGATGGTATGGACACCGTCGACAGACAATCCAAAGTTCGTGCTCACGTGCCTCTGAGCGAAATGTTCGGTTACGCAACTGACATCCGCAACAAGACGCGTGGTTCCGGTACTTTCGTAATGGAATTCTCCGCTTACGAAGAAGTGCCAAACAACATGGCTAAGGAAATCATCGAAGGCAAAGCCGCTGCTAAGGCTGCCGAGAAGAAATAGCAATTCCTCGAGCCTTTCTTGCAAGAGGCGTCTGAGAATTGAAATTGCATAGAGTCAACTCCGTTAGCTCGGTATCTCGACTCACTCCAGTTAAAGCGCGCCTTGTGTATACAGGGCGCGCTTTGTTTTGTTCAACTTCATTGCAAAGGGGGTAACATTTTAGTAGCGAAGCTAATCACTCCGCTCGCTTACCACCCCGAGGATGTCATGAAGTATCTGCACAGCGGCTACATTCTATTCTGCGAAAAGGCTGAACACGACGATTGCGGCATGCTCAACGTCTACGGTCTCTTCGACGTTTTGGAAGTCAACGAGATACCGACAACGATGAATTGCGCCTGGGTCGTGGGCTTCGGAACGCCTTACGAAAGGCGCCAGTACAAAGGCGAGCTCACGGTCGAGAATCCAAAAGGCGAGCTGGTTTTGTCCCAAGAATTCGCAGCCAATGACCCCAATGACATTTTCAAAGGTCATTATGTGTTTAAACCAGAAATAAATATCGACCAGGATGGCGCATGGACCGTCACAGTGACCTTGCGCAACTGGAAAGACGAGAACATGTGGGACATCCAGCGCCAGTTCTGGTGCACTCAGCAGACTGATAGTCCACCAGATCCATAAGCTGCAAAACGATAACATCGGCTGTGGCACAAAGTTTCGCCGGGGTGTAGTTTAAATTGCGCGCCGGCGGACCGTTGAAACGTGCGCAGGGAGAAGGCGTCTCATCGGTCCAATTGAACTTGCGTGGAGCAGGTTTCACTGCTATTCGATTGGAACTGACCGCAGTCTCTGACGAGAGGTTAGCGTTCCAGCAATCGAGTTTCGCGCGGTCTACCTTTCGCCGAAACTTTTTCTTTCAAATCATTTCGCGATTATGTAGTCAAGAAATTGATTCGTAGCGAACTCGAAGCAAGTGACTCTGCTTTCGGGTTGCACTTGAACCAGTCGCTTGCGATGGTTCCATATAACGAACGAAAGTCGATGGTAGTGCAACCTCTATCGCTCTGGTTCCGGCTCCTGCTGTCGCTATTACTCTCGATCACGTTCTCGGCGAACGTCGTTGGTGCCGTGTAGATGCCGCCCTTCACTGCCGCTCCCAGAGCGAAACACAAGCCGATTGAACCATGATCGGTTCCCAACGTCGCGTTTTCTTCGAGACTTCTACCGAACTCCGAGTACACCAACACAACGGTGTTCTCAAGCTGTGGACGCAGCTTTTCGAGCTTAAGGGATAGTTGACGCAACGCAGCAAAGTGCTGAGCGCGTTGATCTACATGCGTATCGAAACCGTCTAATACAATCTTCGAGACGGAACCCACGGCTGGGCGAAGACGCTCATGCCATCCGGTTTTCCATTGCTCGTCAGGACTGGCTGTTTCCCAAATTTTGCTGGCGCGTAAATGCGATTTAGTCAAATTCTCTTCGCAACCGACCGTCGGAAATATTGCAACAACTCCCTCGCGATAGAGCTGAGCAAGTTCGGGAAGTGCGGAGTTAAGCGCAAAACGATCGTCGAGTTTGATAACATCACTTCCGCGCAAAGCGAGATTCGGACGCGCGGCGTAGTATTTTTTTTCAGTGTAAGGAACGAGAGTGTTGAAGCCGTCGTTGCCACCACTCAAGTGGATCAGCACCAACGAACGCGCCACGACCGAAGTCGGTATCGCATTTTTCGAAATAGAAAGGTCAGGTTTATTCAAACCATGTGCAAGAAATGCCACGGACGACGCGCCGTAAGCCAGAAACTGACGACGCGATAAGGCTTCATTATCTGGCCTCGCTTCACTAGCCAATTTTGTTTCGTTAGCGAACTTCGCTTGGCCAGCTAAATTCGCTACATTAGTTTGTTTCGGCTCGCTAGCTTGTTTTGTTTCGTTGTCTTGTTTCACTACGATATTCTTTTTCGAGTCGGTATCCAGTTACCATTATCTCAAGATTTCTTTTCTGCTGCCGCCGAGTCGTGTTTCGTTTGCGCGTCTTCCGCTGCCTTTTTCACGAAAGCCAGGCGTCTGTGAATGTCCTGGTGAGCTGTCAGATGTTGCAAAAAGTCTTTTGCAGGAATCGTCAATCCACTATCAATGTAGGTGGTGAGCTTAACCAGAGTCGATTTTGTTCCTTCCACTGGGGTCAAAATCCAGTTACCTTCGAACACTTTGAGTTTATTCGAGGTCACCATTTGGAAATCGATTCTGGTGTAAGGCGTTTCTATTTCTTCGTAGGTACATTCGACATCGCCGAGAATGGGCATGGATGCGAACTTTTCTTTGATAATGGAACGACCTTTTTTCTCTTCGATCACGCTTCTCTTGGTCGTATCCGAATAACGATAATCTCGAACGGCTCGAAAAATTTCTTCAGGCGAAGCGTTGATCAACATTTTGCTGACAACGCCGGTCAGCTCCTTGTGGGACTCAGCGCGCACGCTTGGTGCAATCGCCATCGAGAGGATGAGCACCAGGGGCAACACCAGCATGCTCCGCATGCGATTTTTCGCAATCAGCAAATTCATCTGCCTTCTCCCGAGTAGTATTGAATGTGGTTGCTCATCTTTTTGAAACTCATTCAATCGTTTTGGTAATTTATACTTCGGTCATCGAGTACTAAATCCTAGAGCCACCATATACAGTGCAAGGCGCAAGCGCACGAATTTGCTCTCTGCGTACATTATAAATCAGGTCAAGGCTGACCGATCAGGCAGGAATTTAATGTTCAGCCATCAACGTATGCAGATCTAGGGGGATCGATGACGAGCGGCTCTTCTTGCTAATTCCAGTTCAGCAGATCCGGCACGTACGGCGGGCGTTAAATCATTGCGGCAACAAAGCCTTTAGTTGGATGGTCCGTACTCAGCGTTATCGATAGAACGAATAGCGGAGCGACACCGCGCACCAGCACGACTATTTGGGCAGCGTCTCGATTGCCTTTGTGCTTTCGCCTGCTTTATTCGGCATCTTCATTCGTTCAAGAACAAGCACACGCGTTTGCATCGCGGTCTTGCAATTACTATCAGACTTGATTGCAGAATTGCAGTCGGCAAGCGCTTCCTTCAAATTTCCTGCGCCGAGCTGCGACAGTCCTCTTGTCGCATAAGCCGCCGCACGAAGCTCTCCATCATAGGCAAGACTCAGAGCGATAGTGCACAGCTCCACAGCTCTCGTGTATTTCTTTTCAGTTTCGTTTATCACTCCCAACTGCCAATATGCCGCACCACATGTGGCATCACGCTCAATTGCGTGATTTAGGATCTGCTCCGCCGGTTTTGATTTTCCAGTTTCGTTCAAAACCATTGCCATCAGCACGTCAGACATCGCCCCATCAGGATCGAGTTGGCAAGCTTGTTTCACCGCGGTCAGCGCCTTATCCAAATCACCCAATTTATATTCAGCAAGCGCAAGCGCATAATTTCCTCGAGCCCAGCGTTTATCGAGCTGCACGGCGCTATTGCCGTCAGCAAGGGCGTGTACTAAATCATGCCTTCGAGTGTGAATCAAAGAACGAAAAGCAAAATTGTCGGCCGTCGATTCGCCAGCGTCGATCACACGATTAAAATCAGCGAGCGCCTCAGTATTTTTATCCATGTAGTAGTAAGCCCGCGCCCGCAGACTGTACGGTGTTACTTCATCGCTCTTCAAAGCAATCGCACGGTTGCAATCATCAACCGCCTGTTGGCAGTGATAAACGAGACTGTAAGCCTCAGCTCTCGCGATGCATGCTTTCCAGGATTTAGGATTGCGTTCGATATATCGATCGAGAAAGGCAATTTCGCCAATTCGCTGGCTGTAACTATCAAGAGATTTCGATTCCCAGGAATCTGTAAGCGGTGTTTGGATAGTCCAACCCATAATAAGAGCGGCGGCTGCAATCAGCCCCGACTCAACAAATACGATTAGCGTGTCCTTGATCATCGATTTTTTCCGTCACCTGTATGCTGACTATAATCCGCTTCTCGGAGCTTGTACATGGCAAAACCGTTCGGCTCATACTACCCACCCCGCTCGGAACGGATTAGCGAGGTGTCAATCGCGGGCTCGTCCGGTTGCGGATACTTAATTTTCCAAACGGAATATCCATTGACCAAACCGACAGGTTCATAATGTTCCAGCGCTTTTCGGACAGCAGGCGTCTCAAGCATGGCTCGATGAATGCTCCAAAGGCCATTCGATTCTGTTGCAATTATGGTCGGTTTGAACTTCTCGATGTCTTCCGCGATGTCGGAGTAGAAACGTTCTATCTCTTTGTCCCACTTAGCGTAGGTTTTATCGCCCTTCAGGAACATGTACATAGGCAGTGGAAAGCACCACATATATCTCGTGGACTGCCGCCGATCCAGGTGCACTAGCATCGGATAGGCGCCGATAAAATTCGTCGTCAGAATCATCACGTTATCGCGCGGTTTAGTCGCTCGCGTGATCAGATCGTTGAGCGTTGGAAACACAGCCGCAGACGACATGCTGTCTCGCATGAGAAAGACGCTGAGCGATGAGAAGACTCCCGAAAAAAGCAGGAATACAATCACGCTCTGTCGCAACGCGGAAAGCGCGGCTAGCTGTTTTTGTCGCTGGGCAACTGCTTGCCATACGACATCAACCAGATTAGCCACTGTCACCGACGCGAGCATGAAATAGCCAGCCACCATAGGCAGTGCGTGATAAGCCCACCCCTTGCCCTGCAGCAAATATACGCAACACCCCGCCAGAGTCCAGAGCAACAGCGGAAATATCAAGGTCGACCGCCTGATCATGAACAAGCTCAATAGCGACAATATTGGCACTAGCAGCCGATTACCCATCATTTGACCGCTCGGCATTGCGAAGCTCAGAACAATCCCAAGATCTGGATTAAAAACAGGATAACCTTGAGCAACGACAGGCACCCAGTGAAAGAAGTATTCACCGATATTCGGTATAAATAATGACAAAACGAAACCAACAAGGATTGTCACTATTAGCGCCACCACTTCCGGTGCCGACTTCAGCGAATATCTTTCTTGTGGAGTTCGAGTAAAGGCAAGAACCCAGAAGTAGGCTTCGAGGACTGCGACGATCAGAAGAAACTGCGGCTTAATGAAACACGGCACGGCCAGCCCGATTCCAGCCGCGATTGCGATGTACCGATTGACCGGGTTGGCAAATGATCTCTGCCATCTCACAAGCAACATGAGCCACATCGCCAGCACGAATAACTGTTCTCGTTGACCGATATGATACATCGAGGCAATCGTAAATAACAAAAAACCACAGAATAGTGGTCCGATAGAAAGCCAATCGGAGCGTTTCATATTGCCGGTCGGTCTAACAACTATTATTCCGAGAACGACAGTCAGTGCCGTATAAGCGACACACAAGAGATTCCAAACCAATGCTACGCCGACGCCCGACACCGCGGTTATAGCCCAGACCGGGACGAACATGTAAAACGCCAGAGGCGGCACCATGTCAACAAAATCATTGAACGGCTGCCTACCGTCCAATAGTAGACGGGCCCCATGCAATAAGAAAGCGCAGTCGTGATTTAAAAAGTTGGGCTCTGCGAGCACACGCACCAACAGAAGAGACAATAGCGCCATGCCGGTCACAATCAGTATGTGGACAGGATAACGCGGAAGGTTTGTGTCTGTGCTTTCGAGGCGCTCCACTTACTCTTCCTTATCGGCTCCATTGATTTCTAAATCTTCGAAATCGAATCGACGGCGAACACTGCCTTTGCATCGCATCATTAGGATGAACTATACACTCAAATTTCGCTTTACATCTGAGTTGCAGCGCGCTAGCCACGCAATTTTTTGCATCGGCGTGGTGGCGTCGGCGACATCCATTCGGAAAGCTGCGAATTGTTAGAACCTCGGTCCACTTCGCATCCGTGGGCGTTTAAGTGCTTAAACGGTCGATAATCGAGGAAAGATTTAGATAGCACTAGTGTTTCGACAACCTGTGAGATGTCGAACATTGGTAACTCGATGAGGAGTTTATCCAGCTCAATGGTTCCTGGGCCAGTCCGACCGACAGATGAGAATGAAGATGACGAGGCTGTGGAATCACAGAACTCTGGCTCTGCCGCGGATGAAATTGGCAATCCTGTACCAACGGATGAGCCGACCTTATCACCAAACGAGAACGACTCTGAACTGGCACCTGATGTGGTGACACCAGATGCGGTGACAACGCCTGCGACTTCCAATGCCGATCGTAATGATCACCCAAGTGTTCCGACATCCGAAGATTTTGAGATCGACGAAACGAAGAATAAAATAGCTGACACATCCGCGGATGGATTGATTGAAACGGGTACTGCCCTGAGCGTACCGAATCCACCGCGCCTGGGCGCTCTGCAACGCACTAATACAAACGTCTGGACACCAGCTACTCAGGAGAAATTTCGAAACAACTGGAATAACGTTTCGACTTCAGAAGTGGATGAAGCAAGCGGTCCATCGCAGTTCGAGAGAGGACAAAACTTCAGTCGAGTGCTCAGTGACGACGCCGATCTTCCGAACGAATTACTTATCGATGAAAGCATGGTTACTAAGGAAACCGCAGAAGCAATGTTTTTGCAGGGTCACATAACCGAGGCATGCCGCCAATATCTCGTTTTGATAGAACGTGCGGAAAGCAGCCTGTTACCCGATGTTCCGCAGCTAGTCAATTGGTGCGAAGCTCTGACAGACCTCTACATTCTGCTGGATGATCTAGAATCGGCAGTTTCTTTCTATCACAAGACGCGGGTCCTCACATCAGAGCGCGAGCCCAGGCTAACTCAAAAATACATTTCAGGTCTGTTGAAATTATCACGTCGCTATGACGAGCATGGTCAATACGCAGATGCCGAAAGAACGTGCCGCACAGCTATTCTAATCGCTGAAAAGGAACTTGATGATGACGATATACTTCATCATCGAATCGACGAAGCCTACGTTCAACATACGAAATGCAAAACCGAAAATAGCGCTGGTCCAGACGCTGCTGCAATAGAAGAACAATGCACCACTTTAAGAATGCGTGCTTTGACGTCCTCTCCGTCCTAAAGAACGGGAGATTCCTGGGTTTAGACAGCAACCTGTCTCAGCTCACCACAGGCGATCACGGCGAGCCCCGCCGCTAGA
>JADYXR010000144.1 GCA_021772095.1 Candidatus Obscuribacter sp.
GATCCATGATGAACCATAATATAGATTATGAGAAGCTGGCAGATAATGATGCCACCAATGCTGGTGGCGTCCGGTATCGTCTGCCAGTTTAATGGTCTTAAAGAACCCAAAGTTCAAAAAACTCTTTTGCATTTCGACCATCTGTCCGAGTGCCGACATTCGGAACCATGCCGGTGCCATCGATCTAGATCATGTAGCAAAAACTAACTCGACGCAACCCACCGGACAGACACGAACATACGAAAGACAACCGCACATGAAGTGATCGACAATGCCATCACCTGCGTTCAATTCCGAGCAAGAAATGCAAAGATCGAAATCCGAAGAGATTGCGATGACATCGCATTCGATGCCGACCCGGATCGGCTCGTTCAAGTGATGACCAATCTACTGACAAATGCGATCAAATTCTCACCACAAGACAGTATTGTCGAAGTACACGCAGTGCGCGGTCCAGGAGGTATAACCACCTTTGCCGTGGAAGACCAGGGACGAGGTGTACCTGAAGATAAGCTCGCCAAAATCTTTATGCGTTACGAACAAGTCGAACTATCAGACAGCACTCAAAAGCAAGGTACCGGTCTCGGTCTTGCTATTTGCAGGACAATTGTAGAAGCGCACGGCGGGGAGATTTGGGCAGAAAACAATGGGGCGAAGGGAGCAAGATTTTCGTTTTCCATTGAAAAACCTTCTCCGCATGCCTGAGATCTCAAATGCTTCAAGCTCTAATTCCTTTTCCTAACAAGCAACTTTGCCTATTGCTGACTGAACTTTGAATAATCGAGACCGATTCTATTCATTCGATTGCAGCGTATAGCCTACGCGCGGAACGGTCTTAATAATCGATTTCGACGGGTCACCATCTGCAGTATCAATCGCTTGCCGAATGCGTTTAATTGCTGTTCGAAGGGCATCGACTGAAGCTTCTGAATCGGAAGCCCAGACTCGCGTTAGCAAAACATCCGTGCTGAAAGTTTGATCGGGGTTCCTCATAAAGAACTCAAGCAAAGTGAAGTCTTTCGGTTGCAACTTCACTACGACACCCGCTTTTGTCACGCAATGTTTGCTGCGATTTAGTTGAACGGCGCCAGCCACCAGCACCTCGGAAATCATTTCCGGAGGACGGCGGAGAACGGCTCTTATGCGCGCGGCCAGCTCACGCACGCCAAAAGGTTTCGTGACGTAATCGTCCACACCATAGTCAAAACTTCTTTCTTTTTCAGCGGGCTCATCTTTTGCGGTGAGCATGATGACGGGCGTTTGACCACCCCAATCGCGAAAGTCTTTCAAAAGCTCGATTCCGGTTTTGCCCGGCAAGTCCCAGTCCAGGACCACCAGGTCGAATCCACCCAGCTTTAACAGCTCGAGTGCGGATAGACCATCATGTGTAGATTCCACATTATAGTGCTGGGTAATTAGCCAATCCGAAACCAAGGTACAAAGTACGCGATCGTCGTCAACAATGAGTATTTTAGCCAAGCTATTGATCTCCGCATCAATTGACCGGCAAGGGCGGAACAGCATGCCTGTTATACCCGATTGCATCAGTAGGTAGCAATGTTGAAACAGACTTTTTCACTCTTCGAAACTTTTTACTTGGCTGTTTTGGTCGTCGGTTTTCGATCGTTCTTTGTTCGGTCGTTGGTGTCGTCTTCGTTCGACGCTTCTCGACTTCGTTCGGCGCTTCTCGCTCGTTAGGAGCTTTTCGTCTCCGTTCGGCGCTTCTCGTTCGCCGGCCGATAAGAATAAGCGCAATCACATCAGTGGTTGCGCCTATTCACCCTTCTATGAAAAACTTAACCTGCTTTACTCGTTCAGCATGCGTGTTTATTGATGATCGAAATATGGGTCTGGATCGTTAGCCGGCAATTTCGAATCGTGAATCTCATCGTACGGATCCCGTCCATGTGGATTGGGACCTTTTGTGCCCGGACCATGCGGATCATCGGTGATGTCTTTGCCCGGATCATTGTCCTCTTTTTTGTTGTCGGCAATTCTGTAGATCGGTTGATTTGCCCGATCGGCTGTTAATCCGACTGTGCATGATGGAATGTTGGTCGAAGTCGAAAAAATGAAAAAACCGGCCAAGATACTTTGGAGCATATGCTTCACCTGTTAACGCCTGCTCTATGAGGATAGAGATAGTTGCCAACAGAATCTTCTTGCTGCTTGCCCGAACGATTTGGTTCCGTATACGGCTTGCCATGCGCCTTTTCACTTAGCAACCTTCCGACTTTTTCTTGGATGTTGCTATTAGAAATGAATCGATCGTTTCTCGGATGTTGCTATTTCCGGTTGGATTCGATCGCTTCTCATCTGTCTATTACGGGTTGGAATCAGTTGCTTCTTGGATGTCGCTAATAGCTGTTCGAATCCAATCGCGTCTTGGTTCTCGCTATGCGTTTGGAATCGGTCGCTTCTTGGATGTCGCTACGAGCGATTCGAGTTAATCGAAAAATCAGAACCGGTATTTCGAAATCGAATTGGCGACATGCCATAACGCTGACAGAACAAAGTGCTGAACGAACCAAGGCTTTCGAAGCCGACCTCGCCGCATATCTGAGTTACGCTTTTTTCGGAAACTCTGAGCATCAAAGATGCTTTGTTCAATCGACAGTTCGTCAAAAATTGATGGGGCGTTTCACCAAACATTTGAGTAAAACAACGCTGAAAGTGATAAGGGGAGAAACCCACTGTTTCAGACATGTTCGGCAGATTCCAGTCTTCATCTAACGCTGAGGCGATGTAGTCTCTCGCACGTTGCAGCCGATCGTACATTTGCAATTTCGTGCTGGAGCGCTGATACGGCAAAGCTTCTGCAGCAAAAACATCGTCACGATGAACATGCAACATTCTTCGCAGAATTATTTTGAGTTCGTCAACAATCACCACTTCTTCAGCCGCAGAGTCAGCCAGCAGCGCACGAAGGCGCAGGAGCCTGGGCGTCACTATGTTGTCGTTTTGTCGCAGCCTCTCACAAAACTGAACCGGCAATCTGTTTTTCGATGAGCAATCAAATTGCAAAACATCGCCGCCGCTAAACTCAGGTGAGAAAGTTTCTTCAACCAAATTCACACTAAACAATATCGTCAAAGACTCTAACTCAGGCGTGCCTTCGACGGCATGAACGTAGCTTTGCCCGTCGTTTAAAATTAGATACGCCGATTGATCGAGCAAGAGATTCGGTCGCCGTCCGATTGAAAATAATTGATTGCCTCTGAAAACGCAGTGCACCGATAGCGGTGCCTCGTGTTCCGAATAGCTCGCCTGAAAGCCATTTCTCTCGCGGCTCCAGATCACGGTTGTCGCCGATGGATGCGGCGAAATACGTTTAATTTCAGCAATTTCGTTGGAAGGAAATCCCCTCAAAAACGAAATCGATTTATCTCTTGCAGAATAATTATGCATTTCTTCCCAGCGCGCCGCCTGCGTGCGCATTGCGCCCGCCACCGCATGTGAACGAAGTTTTAAAGGACAAAGGAACAGGAGGATGGTTAGTCGATTACTATCCTAGTTTCGAAACATGACTAATGGATGACTAACAATAATTTAGCGTCAATTAGCCGGAGCGATTGGCACAGTGAAACAGAATTTGCTCCCCTGACCGTCGCGACTTTCGACCCAGATCCGACCATGATGTTTTTCAACAAGAGCTTTGCAAATTGCCAGACCAAGCCCGAATCCAGTTCGTTTTAGCGTGGTCGGTTGATTCAATTGTTTAAATCTCTCAAAAACCAGAGGCTGTTGATGAAGTGGAATTCCAGGTCCTCTGTCAATTACCTCAAATTTAGCTTCGACGCCGACCATGCCGGCAAGAACGTTGACCTTCGAATGTTCAGGAGAAAATTTGACGGCGTTGGAAATCAAATTGATCAGCACTTGGATTATGCGATTTTCGTCGACAATGATCGCATCGTTGGTGAATTCGGTTTCGATTGAAACTAAACTGGCATCGCCGGGTGGCTGCACGGCGTTGATTGCGTGTTTAATCAAGGTGCCGATCGAAGTAGTCTTGTAGTCCAATTCAATTGCACCAGTCTCAGCCGCTTCAGACTCCAGCAGATTTTTCACCAGAGAGTTCAAATATTCAATCGAATGAACGCCCTGACTGACCAGTTCTGATCCACGATTCGAGAGCTTACCGTAAGTTCCTTCCGCCACCATCTCTAGTGTCACGCGCACGGACGTGAGCGGTGCCCGAATATCATGGCTGACCATGGCAACCAGATCGTGCCGGAGCTGCTCCAGGCGTTGCCGCTCGGTAATGTCTTGAACCGTGATAAAAAGCAGATCTTCGCCAAACATTTCCAGCGAATTGATATAAACCTCGGCCGAGAAAACTTCACCGCTTTTCTTCCGCCCGAAAAGGCGGGTTTGGCGTTTAGTCGCTTCGAGGCAATTAATTTGCGGCAAAAGAACAGCAATCGGCTGTTTCAAAACTTCCAGATCGGTATACTGAAAATACTCGCAGGCGATCTTGTTTATCGCTTTTATGCGTTGATCTTTTTCAACCATAATCAAACCAAACGGAAAACCGGCAAGAAACTGCCGAATCCAGAATAAAAGATCCTCCTGCCTTTTCAGCAAGCTTTGCTCAGAATCCTTCAGACGCTGAATTTGTTCGGATTGTTGGTTTGTCAGTTCGCGAAGCTCTTCGGTATTCATAGCTTCGGCTGACACTTTTTGATCGTCCACGCCGTCTCCAAAAGAAAGAGTTTAAATTAGCATTGCCAGCATGATGGTTCAAGATTAAGATGCCTGAAGTTAAAAGTAGAAATTGACATGGCTCGCGAGCAATCGACAACTTGCCCGATATGCAAGAAACAAACGGCGGTCGAGGCACCTGGCTCGCTGACGTCGTTTCTGTTTCAGGAACTGCGCTGCACTTGCAATGCCACTGAAGCAGCAAGCGACCGTCGGGCCGCGCCCGATTTCGCGCATTGTCAGGACTGCGGACGAATTGTCCTGGAAAAGGCCGGCAGCTTTACATCGTTCCTGTTCCAGGATCTTTGTTGCCATTGCTCCGTCCCCAATGAAGTAAAGAACGAAAAACTGCTATCAACCCGTTTCCAACGCACCGACCGAGTGACGAAATCCACGGCGCTGGGCTCGACGCGGCGATGGCGGAGCCACGATTCGGACGCCTTGACCGAACTTCAAGAGAATGAAGTAATCGGTGGCTATCGACTGATCAAACAAATCGGCCGCGGCGGCATGGGAATAGTGTTCCTGGCAGAGTATCTTCCTCTCAATCGGATCTGCGCTCTGAAATTTCTGGCACCGTCCATGGTGTCCGACAAAAGCTGGATCATGTTTCAAAACGAAGCCCGGATTGTGGCAGGGCTTACCCATCCTACGATTTGTCAAATTTACGACATGGGCGTCCACGACGGCAGATTGCCGTTTTATGCCATGGAGTATTTGGAAGGCGAAAGTCTCGAGTCCATTCTTATCACCCAGCGCACCATGACAGTAGGAGCGGCACTCGAGGTTTTTGCCAAAGTGGCGCAGGGTTTGTCGTACGCCCATCGCCACGGCATCGTTCACAAAGATATCAAACCTGCAAACGTCATGCTGAGCCCGAGTGTTGACGGTCACGTCGCCGTAAAAATTCTCGATTTCGGCATTGCCGAACTGATCGACAGCAAGAATGAAGCGCCAGAAAAGGCGCCCGAAGACGTCATCGGCAGTGCATTCTATATGAGCCCCGAACAACTAAAGGGAGCCAAACTCGATCAGCGCTCCGATATTTACAGCGCCGGCTGCTCACTCTTCGAAGCTCTGACAGGCGAACCACCATTCCCAGCCGATAGCAGAGAATTGCTCACCGAACAGCACTGCAACGAAACCGCCCCCACCCTCCAACAACGAACCGATATAAAATTTCCTGACGAACTGGAAGCGATTCTCAAAAAGACTCTGGCGAAATTACCGGAAGACCGTTACCAGAGCGCGGATCAACTGGCAGAAGCGCTAGAGCAGATGCTCACGGTTAAACAGCCGACCAAAGTCGAATCTCTGCTACGTGACACTTTAATTTTAAACGCGAGCACATCGACTCCGCCTGCGGCCCTGCCCGGTCACTGGGGTGTGGCTCTGGTTCTTGCTGCCACCGGATTGTTTCTGGGGTTAGGCTATTTTGCAGTGACATTTTTGGTTCAGTCATTATCGAATGCGCCACCGCCGCAGAAAAAACCAGCACACCGTGCGGCTTCCGTCAAAGGAGGCAAAATCGCCGACGATGAAAAATCTGCTCGATTATCGGATTCTTTCTTAAAGTCGGATACCGAAAAACAGTACGACAAAGCTGTCGAGACCACGGCCTCCAAGTTTAACATCGCCAATGCAAACGCATTTATTGAGGCTGGTTTGGGTCTGACAAAAGTGGAAGAGTCGCAACAGGCCCTCAAGAATCTAGAAAGAGGCTTGAAACTCAACCCAAGACTTTGGACACCTGAAGTTTCCGACGCCCTGGTTAAAAATTTCATCGACCTGAGCCAATTCGAAAAGGCATTAACCGAAACCAACAGAGGCATTGAAGCATCTCCAAATCATTACCGTTATCGAGGCAAGGGTCAGATTTTATGCCAGCTCAATCGCAACACGGAAGCGCTTGAGTACTTCACCAAGGCGACACAAATGGGACCAGCTGAGTATTGGAACTACTTCGATCGAGGCAGCTGCTACTTGATGCTCAACAAAAACGATAAAGCACTCGCCGATTTTTCAAAGTTGATTGCCATGAAACCAGATGATGCGCGCGGTTATTCGTTGAGAGCAAAGTGCTATACCCGACTCGGAAAACCGGAACTGGCTGCGCGTGACGCGAAGGAGGCAGCGAGACTTGGCCATATTCAACTGGATTAGTTCGCTGACTGCAAAGAGATTCTCGAATGGACCTGACCACCTCAATAACCAGGGACTGTGACTGAAATGGCACCCGAAAAAGAGCCTCTTCATTAAATTGGCCACATTTTCTAGGATGCTCCGGAAAATGTGGCCTGTATGGCACATTTTTTGGCTGTTTTATGTGCCATAAAGGCCACATTCCAATTTTGAGAAATTGTTCCAATGATAGTCATCGCCCCCACCTTTGCGCAAGACAGCCCAGCCGGGTTTACTGAACTGATACGATCGCAGATTGCAGAACGCAGTGCGCAGTGAGCCAGATGCGACAATCTATAGTAAGACGGGTCTGCGAGCAAAATAAATTTGGCGGGCGATTCTACACCGCCGAGACGGGCTGGTTTAACCCAGCCCGCCAGTGACGATTCAACTATTCAGGTCAGCGCCTTTACCGGGCGGCTTCCTGACCGACGCAATTGGGCCAGAGGTCGCACCTGTTGATAGGCAACTTCAATTTTTCCGGTGCCACCACACTCAGTGACACATAGAACTGCAAGCCTTCCTCGACCGTCAAGTCGATCGGGATGCAGAGCCGTTCCGGCACAAGACAGATGCCCTGCACACCCGTGGGTGGATTGGGGACAACGACCTTGAGGACGACTTCTTCAGTGCCGTCGGCGTAGACGAGCGTCATCTTGCCCGACACGAATGCCTTCGTGAGAATCTCGGCGTGCGGATAAGGAATCAGGACAACGCGCTCGAAAGGCGAGCCCTTCTCCAGATCAAAGAACGCCGACATCTTGCGAGTGTTGCGGTAGATGAAACCGATGCCCGGCACCTTAATGATTTGATTCTCGAACCAGCGCACGATGCGCTCGCCCCAGCGCCAGGAGACAAAGCCTCCAAGCACGGTCAGAATCAGCAAGAGCAAAAGGAAACTCAGGACCGGACTTTCGCCGTTCGTGAGCGGGCCAACCTGCAACCATGCGGGCACAATCAGGTCTATAAGCGTGCGCGTGATCGGTCCGACAACTTTGTCGGCGACGCCGAAAACAATGCTCAAAAGCCAGATTGTGAAAATGCCGGGCACGCTCAGAATCAATCCGCGCTTGAGGCATTTAAGAATCAGCTCTTTAGTCTGTTGCTGAATAGCCATCCAAGACTCCTGTGGTAAGAGGATGTTGCGACAGTGGGTGGGTGTGGCACACAGGAGCGTGCGCCACACAAAAAAACCAAGTCGCGGTGCAATTGTGCTGAGCACCGCCGACAGTACCAACTACGAAGACTTCGAACTGGCACGCGGTCGAAAGAATTCGACTCCACAATGCCGTTCGAACTCTCCGCAGGCTGGTTTAACGCTGGCTCAGGCCGCCCTGGAGAATTTCGTTCCGGTTCGTCAACTGCGTTGCAAACGCGTGTCGATCGGACTCACCAGCGGCTTTAGCAGACTAGCCGGCTCGGTATTGATCCGGTTCCAAAACGTGCGTTTCCGAACGTAGGTTGATCCGGCTTAAGCGCAGGCTCAGGTGGGCTTGACGTTGCGATTGCGGTTCATAAAGAGCCCAATCCAAACGCCGGTAGCGAGGTGCAGACCGCCCATCGAGAGGATGGCGACCAGTCCGATCGGATCGGCGTGCAGGCCAAAACGCAGATAGCTGACTGCCACAGCGGCGATGATTGACGGCAAAAGCGTGACCTTGCCGTAACGCGCGGCCATCCAGATACCGGCAAGGAAGGTCACGGCGAACCACAACGTGGCTCCGGATGTGACGAGCCCGTGAGTGTATTGCATGATCGAGTCCATGTTTCGTGTTCTCTTTTCGTGTAATGCGTCTGCTCATATTTCACACATCATCGACAGATGAGGCGCGAGCAGACTCGTGGAAGGAAGGGATCGACTGAAAGGTTTCGACGTGGCTCAGGCGCGCTGAGTCGACTTGAGGATCAAAACCGTGAGGCAACCGACCGCCACGTGAACGATCGAGACGGACGCGATCGCGACCAACTCCAGAGCGGGCGAGAAGCCGCGAATCAAACTGAAGACGACGATTGCGATGATTGACGGCCAGAGCATGGCAAAGCCGAACTTGCCAACGGCGAATAAGCCGACGACGAAGCCGACGATAAACCAGAGCCCGGCAATTGCCGGTGAAGTCCCGGCAGCGGCGAGAATTACTGTGTCCATTGTGATTGACTCTTTTGGGAGTAGAGGGTGTGAGAGGTAGAGCGCGGAATCAAAGTTCCGCAGAAGCTCAAACCGCAGAAAGCGGCGCCCAGGTTTGGGCGCCGCTTCGAAAGCAGGAGTCAGGCCCAAAAGCCCGACTTACGAATTGGACGTGGTATCGCCAGCGGTGTCGCTTTGACGATCGAACATCTTGTTGAACTTACCACCCAGGAAGGCGGCGGCAAGCATCACAAGCCCAGCCACGACGAAGCTGATGATGCGCCAGATCGGCTCAGCATCGCTCAAGTCGTAGATCGCCAGTTTGCCGACCAGAAGCCCGAACACGGCAAGCGCCGAGAGGAAGAACTGCCGGTCACGCACGACGAACGCCGAGCCCACCAGCACGAAGCCCTCGAGCGCCAGAGCCACAGCCAGGTGCTGCCAACTCAGAAGACTCATGAACGACACGGTCAGAAGCACAGTTCCGGCAAGCGAGTAGTACCCGCTCAGGTTCAAGTTGCGCAAGAAGTCGGGAGCACCAACCTCTTCAAAGATCACCTTGTTGAGGTTGGCGTCCTGCTTGGCTTTCAGGAAGCGGTGCGCAGCGTAGATCGCATAGAGCACGACCACGGTCGGAACGACCACAGCCCAGCTCCACGTCCCGACGATCGAGAGCAAGCCGATAGCGGCGAGGGCCGTTGCACCATTGCTGAGAGCGCGCACGAGCGGATCGCGCACGGCGAAACCAGCCGCCAGAAGCGCAAGCGCTTCGACGCTGGCCACGACGGGCAGCAGGTTGGCGTCGACCTTCATGAAGGTGAGCACCAGACCGGTAACGATGCCGGCCACCGTCAAGGCCACGTAGTACGCTCCGTTTTTGCCAATCGCAACGAAGGTCGTAAACCGCCCGGTCCGGTACAACGCCGAAAGAGCGAAGTTGATACCGAGCACGATGGCGATCTGGACCAGACCGATTTGCGAAGCGGTAGCGAGCGACGCCAGCAGACCCGAGACGAGGAAGAACTTGGACGCACCGCTCATGGTAGTCAAACCAAAGCGTTGGGCGAAGAGCGCCAGACCCAGCGCCTCGACGGCGAGAATCGCAGCCGTAGCAGACGCAGGCGCCTGCACGATCGTCAGACCCCAGACCAGACCCAGAGCGGCGATCGTATAACCGACCGACGCGAAGTGAGCATAGCTGAGACCCCAATCGGCGACGCGTTCGACCCGGCGATAGCACAGGGCAGCCGCACCGAGCGCAGCAGCAGCAAAGCCGCCGACCAGCACATTGTGCGGAATGGTGACGATGAAGTCGAACACCACATTACCGTTGTACAGGTCGCCACCGAGGACGAACTTGCCGAGGCTCACGACCGCGAGCACAAGGGCAAAGGCGCGGAAGGAGACGAACTTGTTGCGCAGCCCGATGAAGACGAGCAGCGGCACTTCGAGGAACCAGACCGCAAGAGTCGCGGTCGGATCGAGCTTCATTGCGAGAGCCGCCGAGAACAAAGACAGCCCTGCAAACGAGCTGACCAGCGCGTTCTCCTTCCACGACACTGCGCGAGCGGCATACGCCGTCACGAAGTACGCAGAGCCAAGACCGCCCAGCAGGATGTAGACAGAACCGGCGTACACGCTCGAAATCGCGTACAGCGAAGTGGCGATGAAAGCGGCACCGTTGAGCAAGCTCACACCGAAGAGGAAGCGCGGCTTGATCTCGTTGGGAGTGTTCGAGAACAGACCGAAGATGTCACCACCCTCGGTGGCTTGATCGCGTTTGGCGAACAGACGGAAGCTGACGACGTTCCACACCAACCAGAAGGTCGAGAGGAAACCGGCCGAGAGCCAGAAGCCAGCGGAGCCGCCGACCGCTTCAACCTGAGGCTGCGTAAACTGGATGTACGTCAGGTAAGAACCCGCGCACGCCAGACCGTAGACGCCGAGCCAACGCTCGCGAATGACAGCCAACGACAGACCGACCATGAGGATGCCGGTAGCCAGCACGGTGAAGCCGCTGACTGGGCTGAGCGAGATGGTCGCGAAAGCCAGGAGTGTCGATAAGAGAGCCATCGCTTCAGAGCGCCGGGCGACGGAGTGAACCATCGATGCCCCAGCGATACCGAGCAGACCCCACATCGCCAAGAGCGGGTCATCGAGCACCTTGACCGAAGCGATGTTCTCAGCCGCGTACATAACGAAGAAAGCCAGGGCATAGCCACCGCCGGTGATGGCTTGGCCATACCAGCCCCAGTTCTTCTTCCGCGAAATCACCTCACCACCGCCAACGAGCGCGGCAGAGACGCCGAAGCCCGCCAGAATTTTGAAAATAGCGCCGAAGTACTGCCAGGAGTACCCGACGGCGAAACAGAGACCGACAACGACGGCTGCGATGCCGACCCGGCTGAGAATCACTGGCGCTTTGCGCGTCAGATAGTCGCCCCAGGGCTCGGTCGGAAAAGGAGGCGCAGTCGGAACCGGAGGAACCGTCGGCTGGTTGGGCGTCGGGTCGACCGGTGCGGGTTTGTCAGGGACAGTGACCGGGGGAACGGTCGGAATGGGCTCGGGAGCCGGCTTCGTATGGACGATGCCAGCCTTGAGCTCGAGAGCTGCGATACGGGAATCCTGTTCGTCGGTTCGTTCGGTCAAGGTCGCCACTTGCGCCTTGAGCCGACTAACGTCACCGGCGAGACGAGAATCTTCAGGTGTTTCTTGAGACACTGATATATCTCCAGTTGATAGAGCGCGCTGCTTTTCCTCTTTTCGAGCAGACACGCTAGGTGTTAATACATTTCGAAACCTGCCCGAGTCCACTCACACGTCCAGCGCTGGAACGGTTCAAGAAGGATCGGGACTGGATGGGACTCTTGGTGAGTGCTGGGGCAGAGTTTCGAAAGGGAAAAGAGGAACACCTAAACCTATTCACCAACACACGTACGTTCAAGAACTTTGAAGACACCTTAGAGAAGCAAAATCAAAAGACTTTGTTGATTTACTAGTGAGCAACAGTTCACGAAACGCGAAAGCTAAACAGCTTCAGACGATCCAGAAGAGCTTCATCCCAGCAGGCTCTCGCGAGGTTCAAACTAGCGCAACTTAGCAATATCAAATTAGCAAATTCGGACTAACATCGCAAAATAATATCAGTGGAGCTCACTGAGCGCCAGCTTCTCGTCTGCTAACAAGGGAGCTCCGGCGTCCCGCCGGCTTCTCGGCCGCTAACTGGGAGCCCCGGCGTCCCGCCGGCTTCTCGGCCGCTAACTGGGAGCCCCGGCGTCCCGCCGGCTTCTCGGCTGCTCGTCCCGCCGGCCTCTCCAACCATCGATACACTCCGCCCTGATATACAAACAAACTCCCCAAACTTTTCACGAATCGAAACGAAACTCCCTCTGATTTCTATTGAGTTCTTAGCTGTAATTAAGCACAGTAGAAACATTCACAGCATAACCAATCTCCTCTAACTTCTCCGGCTCAAACACGTAACTCACCACTTCCTTCTCCCACACAAGCGGCTTCAAGACCGTTTGTTAGAACAGGACGTCCAATGAAACTCGAAGACATCTTGCGTCAGTTTACGGACAACGCCGCGCTGCGTCTGCATGCCGCCCAGCTCAAGCGCGAGTCCATGGCACTTTGGGTCGCATCGACAGAGCAGCCCGATCGCAAAAATCACATCGCCTGCATTCGCGCGGACATCCTCACCTACGCCTGCGATCTCCGCGACCTGCTCGCCGCTCTCAAATGCTCGGGTGTTCCCATCGAACTAAGCCACAGTGGTGCCCTGAGCCTACAGGTCTTTGAAGAACAAGTCGCCATCGAGATGCGCACACTGGAGATCGTCCTCACTCTCCTCACGTCGGTCGAATCAATCGTGGTCGACGACCGCACAAGCGCAGCCCGAGCCAACTTCCGCCTGTCTCAATGCAGTCGGTTGTTCGAGATGCAGCGAGCCAATGCAACAAGCGCAAACACGCTCGCGGTCCTGCGCGAACTGATCACCTGACCGACATCCCCGCGCTGAGCGAACCGGCGACTTTGATACTCCTCAATATCAGAGTATGTCGCAGCACTACAGGTAGTGCAGGGGAATTCCACCACTCACGGCGTAAGCGGCTGAAGGCGTGTTTTTTGCCAATGTTCGAAAACCGCCAACCCGTCGACCTTTCAAAGCTCGAATCAAATTGAGCTTTGAGACTAAACGGCTTGCTTAAGTACATCGCATTAAGCACACTTCAGTATCCATTTCACATCACTCAACTCAAGGCGAAGAAAACACAGACAAGCACACGCAAGCAGTCCCGCGTACTCAATCAGAACATCACATGTTCTGCTTTGGCACGCCAGTCTGAAACCGATTCTCGGACAGACCCGTTTACCCATCCTCCAAGGAACTCTATGACCAACGCCACTGTGACCGCGGAAGCGGCCGATTTCATGCAAGAGCTCGATGGTACCGAAATTCGCCACCGCAACCTGGACCGCTGCGGCCTGTTCGCTCGCCACACCGGTCTCTACGACGGTTGTCCGATTCAGTTCGAAGGCTACCTGCAGACCGGCGAGTACGTGTACTTCAAGGCGCGCGAGACCAAGGTCGAAATGTGGGTTCTGCGCGATCACAACGACCTGCTCGACGAACACCGCTACCTGGCACACTTCCGCAACACGGTCCCGTACGACGCGGGTGTGATGCAGCCGGTCCTCGTGGTCCAGCACATCATCAACCTGACGCGGAAGTACATCCAGCAGCGCGATGCCGCCAACCCGACGTCCTCGCGCACCCCGAAGCGGCCGAAGACGACCGAACACCCGATTCGCCTGGCCAACCCGAAGATCATCTCGGAAGGCAAGCTGGCGGGCACGATCGTCCTCAACTTCGCGCACCACGCGCAGTGCCAATGCCGAGTCTGCGTCAAGGATAACGTCACCCGACGCCCCGGTCGCCGCAACGGCAGCCGGTAGTTTTCGCAACGAAGGAAACGCCGTCCGTGCCGGTTTTCAAAACCGGTGCAACGTTAGTTTCGCACCTGACTGTCTGGAAGAACGTGCCGGTTCGTGAACATCCAGTGAAACGACTGGTTGTTCCACCACGGCGCAGCGTGTTTGAAAACGCATACGACTGCGGTGACCATCCGGTGCAGCAGCCGGTAATCACCGCAGTCGGCGTTTAAAACCACAGTCCGGGAACGGCGCATCGCCGTTCTGGGATTTGCTTGTATCCGGGCGCGGTCATTCGGCCGCGCCTTGTTTCATTACCCTGTCCCAAGGAACGAAAGCATGAACACCCAACTCGCTCGCGCCATCGAAGCCGTCAACGCCGCCAGCGGCATCGTCGCCAAGCTCGCCGAGCGCAACGACGAGGCCACCCGCGCCGTCAGCGTCGCGCCCGACAACACCGCCTTCGCCAACGCCGTGGGCGCGGCCGAGGCGCAGATCCAGTCCGCGATGGACGAGGTCGAGGGTCACACCCTCACAAAGCTGGACTACGCGGTGGACGCCCTGTCCAGCGCCCGCAACGCGTGGACCGCCACCGTCGTGAGCAACCGTCTCAACGCCGCCGACTTCGTGGCGCAGGCCGTTCGGCACATGCCGAAGGCACGCGGCGCGTCCAACGACTGAGTCGTCCCCAAAGTAGACGGCTGGTCGCGATCCTGGAAGCGCCGATTTCCAGGCTTTCGAACAAGCCGCCATTAGGATGGTGCTACTTCGACCGGTCGCAACACCAGTCGATGTAGTGATCGCTATAAAACGGCGACAATGGTCGCCTGTCGTCGCCCAGCACGAAAGTGTTGGCATTAGCGTCGTGTCATTTCGATACGGCGTTGTCCGTTCCAGCGCGAGGCTCTAGTGAGCCTCTGCGCACTTATCGTGACCAATCTTCAAAGGATTTCCCATGAGCGCAAATCAAATGTTGTTCGGATGCATCGACAAGCAGAACTACGGAGCAGGAGACGCCCACCAACTGCAACTCTGGCTGGAAAATGCCGGCGGGTCAACAAATTGGGTGGTTCGCAACGCCTACGTGCCTGGCGGCAAGTTTGTCAGTCGCTGCAGCCTTTACAACGGCTCCGACGTCGACTACTGCGAATCTCGTCGCATCGGTCAGGAGACGTTCAACCGCGTCAAAGCGGAAGAACTGGCGAAGTTCCCCGCGGTCGCGCCTGCAGCGACCGCCGAAGTCGTTTCGTAGTGAGAGAATCAGCAACGTCTGGTTCTGACTAGTGCGGAAACCCGAGTGTCGCCAAGCCTCACGGCTGGCGACATTCGGGCTCTTCCCTTTAGATTTACGCATACTATCTACCATAGTATGTTCGCGACAAATCGAAACGATACCAATGCTGATACCAGCAATAATACCGTTTCGTCGAAACTCAGAATGCGGGGAGCCAGGCGAGAACCGCACACTTGCGCAGTCTCTACACCTCGTAAACGGTTTGGCAAACCGTGGTCTTCTAAGTTTCACACTATCGCGGAGGTCCGGCTTTCGCCTTCTCCCTTTCAAGTTGTCGCAAAGCCTGGGCGGCTTTGAACCGTTGCACCCGAACTTTCACGAAGTCGTATACTCGTCGACCGATCGTCTTGAGCAAACGAGCGATCAGACTGATGACGAGACTGTTAAAGCCCCGCAACGCGTATCCGAACCCAATCAGCAGCACGCCGCTGATAGTGGCAGCCCAAAAGGTCCAATCACTAAGAAAGAACCAGGCTAAAGGCAGGACAAGCAGTCCTAGCAGGATTGCAACTGTTCCGACCTTGCTCAGAATTCGATGTGGACCAAACCGTTCTACGACTGCGCCAGCCGCTGCTTGTGCAGCCTTACTGGTCGCTACGTCGGTAACTTGCCTGGTAGTGGGAAGAAATCTGCGCCAATTCATACAAAGCGTTCCATTTGTGAGAGGTTTCGAACAACAAATCGTTTCAAGAGAAAGCCGATGACATCCGGCTTTCCGCCACAAAACGCGATAATAGCGACCGCACAGGTCACTTCGGCAAGAGTGCGAAACTCTTACCGAAGTGCCTGCGGTTCAGTCCTCAAGCCACGACAGCCTTCGAACCCTCAGCCTTGAATTTCGCCAGATCAGCCTCGTCAGCGGTGCTCAAAACCCGATAAGCCGGGTCCTTCATCAGCCGCACAGGCACCATCGGATTGACCTCTCCGACCAAGCCGAACGCCCCGGTTCCGTACTCGCCGACGGGCACGCCGACGGAACGAAGCACAAGAAGATTGGCAGCCATGCAAGTCCAGCGGTCTTTGCGAGTGCCGCCCCAGTACTTGCCGATGCCGTCATAACCGGTCGACATGGCATGCGCGAGCAACCACGTGCGCAGACGTTTCGGCATCGGAAGGGTGTTGAACAGCCACTTTCGCCGCACATTCTCCTTGTCGCGCCAGGCTTCATTGCTGACCTTAAGCCCCTCAGCCAATTCGAACGCACGAGCGCTCTGCTCAGCGGTCAAGGGCGTCTTCAGGACCAAAACGATGTAGTTCTCCTTGCCCTTTCTCTGCATCGCGATCAAAGCGCGCAGAGTGTGCATGACGGCTCCGTCCTCGATGTAGGAGCTGGCGACGCGCAACTTGCCGTCCTTGCCAGTGACCACGAGTTCCGAATGCCCCATGCTGTTGCGCGCCCGCCGAGCCATGCGCCCGTCGGTCAGGATCAAGGCGCCGTCAGGAATGACTTCGAGCGGCGGATTGAGCCAGACGTTCTTAGCCAGGAAGCCACTACCCACGGCGCTATAACCAGCCCGAGCTTCTCGGTAAGATTTATACACCAAAGTCCAGCCCACAAGCTCGATCAATGCGCCAATCGCACAGAGCAGATTGACGTGCGTGGGCGGCAGTCCGGGCAGCAGGGCAAGAGCCAGCGCCGATACGGAAAGCAAGGCACCAAGCGCCAGAGGAATGTACACCAGCCGCCTGAGCATCCGATCCTCGAACGATGAGAGCAGCCTACTCTCCAGGAAGATCGTCATGGTCAGCCACACCCAGGACAAAACTGCAAAACTGACTGCACGCGGCACCGGCAAAATGCCAAACACCGCATGCAAGAGAAGAACAAACAGCGCCACGTGTGTGGTGCTAACTAAAAATTTTTGAATTCTGTAAAGCATGTCCGCTCCTTGTGTTGATAGATCGTCATTTCAGCCGTCATTTCAGCCGTGGTTTCAGCCGTCACTTCAGCCGTCACTTCAGCCGTGGTTTCAGCCGTGGTTTCAGCCGTCACTTCAGCCGTCACTTCAGCCGTGGTTTCAGCCGTGGTTACGCCGTAGGGGCGGCTCGAGAGCCGCCCATGCCGCTTTGAACGAGCACCTCAAGTTCGAAAAATCGATTTCGGTTAGTCGATTTAGTCATTTCGAAAAGTCGATATGACATACCGAACTGCATCGGCAGTTCGTTTCGGTAAATCTAGAAGCAATTTCTGCGCGTTACATAGGCATCTTTTGGCAAAGGTTAAAGTGAGGTGATTACTTGAACTAAGCGATCTGAATGCGCGCGATCAACGCTTCGTCTCAACCTGTAACCGTGCTTTGGCAATTCAATACCACAATCGCTACAGCGCCCTTTTCGGGTGTTCTTAACCGCAGTCTGCCCGGCAAGCCAAGCCTATTCCGAACAACTTCTCATGTTCTCGGTAGCGCAGCTCGCTTACGCAACTGATATTGGTGTACTTCGCGCGAAGCTGAAACATGAGCCACGCTTTAAGTCAAAACTAATCAGTATCGACTGGAATTTCGCTTACTTGGCAACGTAAAGTCAGACCACCTTTTCCCTTCGATTCTGTAGACCACAACTCACGCGCTGATTTCTGTTTAACTCCAACTTTTCCACGTCGCTCAGCGATTGGATTCTGCTGGTTTTAAACGAGATTTAGTGCGGGTGTTTGGTCTGTCACCTCAAGCGACTGAAACGCAGAGGCGTTTCGGCTGCTTACCAAAACTCCAAATTCTGCAGAGGCAGAAGAAGGAAACCATATGTCCGACTCCCAGATCCAAACCCCAGATCAAGCCGTCACAGAGCCCGCCGAGAGCCCCGTCACGCTCCGCAAACAGCGACTCGAGGCAATCAACACTCAGTTGCAAGCACGCGGTCTCAAACAGCTCCGAAAGCTCGGCGACCAAACTGAAGGCGAAATCGAAACGACCAAAATCGTCGATATTTACGACCACTCAAAACGCTTCTTCACCGACGTCAAATTCGCCGTCATCTTCCCAGGTGGCAAAGAAGGCGAGTTCACAGTGCGCTTCAACGCCAACGGTGAAGTCTCGGACGGCGCCGTAATTGTCGTTCTCATCAACGGTCGATTCGCCATCATCAAACAATGGCGCGTGCCCCTCGGTGTGTGGACCTACGAGGTCTGCCGCGGCTTCGGCGACAAGCTCGACAATGCGCAAATCCACGGACAGCTCGGCACGCTCAAGATCGGTGATCTGCCGATCGGCACACTGACTCGCGAACTGGGCGAAGAAGTGATGGCAACCGCCGAAATCAGCTCGGTGACTCACCTCGGCAACATCGCCGAGAACTCCGGCACCAACGCCGTGTCACCCGCGCACTTCCTTGTGCAAATCCAGGTCGACGAAGCACGGCTCTCGGACAAGCTCAAGGGCACTGAAGGACTGAAGGTCTATCTCTGGACCGCCGACGAAGTCGATCGCCAGTTCGGCAAACGCATCGCCGACAACCACTCGATCACCGCCCTCAGCCTCGCCCTTCGCCACAGCGAACGCCTGCCCCGCCGCACCGACAACGCGGTCAGCTAAGCGCTTAATGCCGTCGGAGACGTCAGGACAATCACCGCAGAAGAACGGCCCATGCCGTTCTTTTGCACTACGGTTTAAATCTACTAAGCTAATTAGTACTGAAAAATGCGGCAAGACTCTTGCATGGTATTATGAGCTGGCCTTGGATTACGCACCGTCGTCATGGATTGCGCTGAGAATTGACAGATAAAGAGGAGCGGATTGCCCACCTGATGAATGTGGTGACCTCGCAGGCTAAAGAAATCGACAGCCTGAAGGAATCACAGAAAAGTCAGGTCGAAGCCGAATCTGAAATGATGGGTCGGATTCGCGAGGCAGCTCCTTCGTCTTCGAAATTCCAAATCGCCCAGGAACAAACTGATGATCGAGAATAGCCAAGAAATTTGCGCGAATTGCAAGAGACGAATGCATTCGTCTCGAGAAGGCTCACTCACACGTTTCCTCTTCGAGAATATTTACTGTCAGTGCCACAGTGCCGCTGCGCGCCCGGTCCCGCAAGAGCAAGCAGCGTCCTTCTGCCGGCGATGCGGCAAAATCGTGCCCGAGGTCAACCGCAAGGGCAGTTTCACCTCGTATCTTTTTCAAGCAGTGCGCTGCGATTGCGCCGAACCCGACGAAGGTCCGGCTGTGCAAACAGCTCACCGACCAGATCTCGACGCACGATACACTTCACCCCCTGGCTCACCATCCAGCGCTCGACTGACAAGGCTCAAAATCCAGCAAGCCTCCGCCACCATGGGCAGTATTAAGGAAATCGGTCTCACAGGCGGCGATATAATCGGCGACAACTACCAAATCTTCGAGCTCATCGGCGAGGGCGGCATGGGGCTGGTCTTCCTCGGCAAACACATGCAACTCAACCGGACGTGCGCAGTAAAAGTGCTCGCGCCATCAATGCTTTCGGTTTCAAGCTGGATGATGTTTCAGAATGAAGCCAAAATTATCGCCAATCTCAACCATAAGAGCATCTGCCAGATTTACGATCTGGGCGTTCACAAAGAGCGCTTGCCGTTTTATGCAATGGATTATCTTCCTGGAAAAACACTGGAACAACTGCTCGCGCAACAAGGCACACTGTCAGTCGGCGCGGTCATCGAAATATTTATGCAACTGGCAGAAGGTCTGGCATTCGCGCACGGAAAAGGAGTAATCCACCGGGACATCAAGCCAGCCAACATCATGCTTGTGCCAACCGACCAATCTGACACTTGTGTCAAACTTCTCGATTTCGGAATTGCTGAACTTGCCAGATCGAGTCTCGTCGATTGCGATCGTGAAGACATAGTTGGTACCGCATTCTATATGAGTCCAGAGCGGTTCGCTGGAACTGCAGGCGATTGCCGCTGCGACATTTACGCTGCTGGTTGCTCCATGTTCGAGGCGCTCACTGGCTCGCTTCCGTACGAAAGCGAAGACCTGTTAGAACTAAGAAGAATGCACGAGGAGGATCCGATTCCAA
Organism: Candidatus Obscuribacter sp.; assembly: GCA_021772095.1. GTDB lineage: Bacteria > Cyanobacteriota > Vampirovibrionia > Obscuribacterales > Obscuribacteraceae > JADYXR01. The sequence continues at coordinate 20,229 of JADYXR010000144.1, forward strand.
CCTTAAGAAGTCGGACCAACACTAACTTCTCACCGGCAATTGAAGCGGTTATTCACAAGTGTCTTGCCAAAAACGTTGACGATCGATATCAAACCGCCGAGCAATTGCAGGCTGATCTCAGCTGCATCCTCAACGAAGAGCCATTATTATTTGCATCGCCGGAGAAAGTCACGATCGCGAAGGATCTCGGCAAAGGCTCATCAATCGCAGAAGACGAAGTTCAGCGGAATCTAACAAATTCGCTTCGCTGGACAGCAATCGCGTTTGGCACCACCGCCGTAGCAGTGTCGCTCTTCTTTATTCTGCCCGTATCGAAAGAGAAGTTAGTGACGTCTCCCCCAACTGTTCCATTCAGCGTAGAAAGAGACAACTCGCCGCTTTTTATCGGTGACGCGGATCTCGAGACTAGCCTCAATAAAGTAAAATTGATTGAGCAGCAGCTCAAGTCTGATCCGACCCACTTGACGCTCACAGGAACCGCACTTTCGGTGGAGGAAACAATGGCGGTTTCTCGAGCTAACAAGTTGACCAGCTTGAAGCTGCGTGAGTGCAGAGGCGATACAAAGTTATTTTTCGAACGGATTGCTCATCTGCCGATTGCGTGTCTGGAAATAATCAGCTCCGATATCGACGATGATGGACTTTTCGTGCTGTCAAACATGAAGGGACTCCAGACGCTGCATCTCAGGAGATGTTCGAAAATATCGGATGCAGGAGTAGCGCATTTGTCCCGCTTGCCACGACTCGTACAACTGGGAATGAGTTCTGTGCCCGGCTTGACGGAGATTGGGATTCGAGATATACACGACGGTTGCAAAAATATCAAGCTTCTTAATTTGACCAGCAATCCCCTGATCAACAAACGTTGTATCGATGCTTTGAGCGGATCTGGCGTCACCACACTGTATTTGGACCGGACCGGAATTAGCGATGAGAGCATAGACACTATGGCGTCGATGCCCAATCTAGTCACTCTATCGATCGGTAAAAATCACCAGATCACAGATCAGGCCTTGCCTCGTCTGGCTCGAATCAAGCAACTGAACACATTAACAATTGTCGACACTTCAATATCAGGATTCTCCAAGGACTGGAAGAGTCTGCGCAATCTCCAAAGACTATCTGTGGGAGCCAGCAGTGTCTCAAAACCGGCAGAACTCGAGGCACTCAAGAAGATGCTGCCGAAGGAATGCATAGTCACCGTCCGGGCCTCGTCAGGCAAAGAATAGAACGAGCGATTATTCTTCGCCTTTAGCTCCAACTTTTTCGTCATTGGAATTGTCGCCGATCGACTGATCGACTAACGCATCACTCGAACCCACTGTATTCCTGGTATTACCTTTTGTAGCAGCCCATCCTGGCGATGGATTGATCCCTAACAATTTCATGTAGGTTTCCTGATCACTGAAATGGCGACCGAGTGTTTGTCTCGCGACCTTAAAGGCATGCGGTTTGACACAGACCTCACCAGAAAAGGGCTCATCATAACAGGCGAGCAAAACCACATTGAGATAAAGAACGAGCGTAACAAGAGATGTCGTGAAGGTCTGGATCTTCAAGTTGCTTATTCCAAAGAACAAAACCAATGTGCCAGTAGCCATCGCTCCCATCAAAACAACGGTCCACAACATGACAGGAACCGTGTTACTCATCTGCGTGGCGCGTATTCGTAGACAGTCTCCAAGCGTGGCTACCGAACTCAAGAGCGTAGCGTGGATATTATTTTCTCTGTCATTAACCGGTTCTACGCTCAAACAGTCTGCCCAGATTTGGCTGTACCCGTTCCAAACTTCAAAAGACAGATTCCGGTTTGCCATCTCTTTCCATTCGACATCCACGACGCCATCCAGGTATTTGAAACAGTCGCTTCGAATGGTTACTCCAGTCTTGCCCGGCAGACCACTGGCAAGGCGATAAATGTCGCCGACTGCACCAGCCTCCTGTTCCACATTCGTACGGGCTTCTTCGAATCTGGTCATCGCGTTGGCAACCATAAATCCGAGCAAGATGGCAAACAAGGTCCCAACACAGGCAAGCAATGGATCTGATACAGGGTGATGCTCCCTTAAGAACTCCAATCCCATCACCTTTCGCACAAGAAGCATCAGTGCTACAGCAGTGAGGATCGATAGCACGCCCAAAAGAATTACATTCGCCACAATAAAATGTCCCACACGGCCTCCGGCATACCCGCAACATCGGCATACTACAATGTTCCTGTGATCGCCGGAAAGGTTTCGCCGCTAATCCGAAGAATCCACAAGACATTTCGGCCTCCTAAAAAACTGGCAGCAAGGCAAGTCGTCGGCGTCCGCAAGTGACGATTTAAAATTCAAAGGGCCCCCTTTACGATATCACGTAGTAACTAAAAATCAAAACAAAAGTGACGCAAATCGGGTGGTTCCCGCTGCGTCACTTTCGTGTGGTGGTCCGCGTTGTGCGGACTGTGGCTGTCGACGTGGTCATGTGACCTCCTTTGTTCTTGTGGCTGCGACTTGCGGTTCCGGTTCGTGTGTTACTCGGCGTGCAGCATGGCGAGCTCTTCGCTGACATGCACGTCGCCTTCGGCGTTGACCATCAGGTGCGCACGGTTGTGACCGAGGCTGACCAGGTGGTTCACCTTCTCACGTACCGAAGCCGACAACTTGCTCTGGTCGATGTCGACCAGAGCCTGAGGCAGATTCAGACTGGACATGGCTATTCTCCTTTCTTCGTGGTTAGGCTTACCGAAATCGAAGTGATTCGGGAAGCAGGTTCGTTTTAATACGCTACCGATAGTCGAATTAATCGGCTAACAGAAGGCGTTATTACTTCTCGTCGTTTTGAACTTCGTCTTCCCACTCGCCGGAATCGAGCATCGCCAGTTCTTCGCTGATGTGAACGTCGAACTGAGAGCTGATCATCATGTGGGAGCGCCGATAACCGAGTCCAACCATGTGAGCGATTTTCTCGCGGCACTCAGCTGGAAGTTGTTGTTCATCGATGTCGAGAAGGCGCTGAGGCAGATTGAGGCTGGACATTGTTTCTCCTTCCTCGCGAGAGGTTAAAGGCTATGAGCTGAGAGTTCTTGTAGCTGGTTTCTTTGTAGAACTTCCTGAAAAAAATTGTGGATTTAGGTGTAACTAACTTAACTACATCTCACGCTCGAATTGCATCAGGCAAATAGCTGTTAATAGGCGGTTTCTGTGCAAATGCACAGTCGAGTTGCTTTAAGGCAAATATGTTAGTTCGCGCTAACCTGTCCAGCAAAAACGATCATAACCTAGTAGACCTGCGATATCACTACCTCGCAGGCCGTATGATTTTCACTCTGTGATATTAAGCCCAAGTTTGCAAGGGCAGAAACAACTAACTGCGGTAACGGCGTGGTGGCACCAGGTCGGAAATCAATTCCTGAGCCAACAAAAAGTCTGTGTTATCGACCATCGCGTTTTGAGTGGGAACTGCAATTTCACTGATGTCGTCGGTGATAAACAGATCGGGAAGCTGGTAGCCGGACTTCGCTGACTTTGCGACTTCGCCCCAGATTGGCTGCGCCCGTTCGAGATCGTATGTTTGACGAATAGGTGAACCGATTTCCTTAAGTCTCTGATTCTCTGAGTTTTTGCCAGATGTTGTGTTTTGAGTAATTGAATAAGGTGGCGTATTCTTTCAATAACGACAAAGAAAGGAGATACGCCAATGAAGAAAGATA